>JBFMCQ010000092.1:0-11837 GCA_040754295.1 Pseudomonadota bacterium
CGGTCCGCACCGGCGACCGCATAATCCATCCTCCCCGCGAGCACAGCCTTACGGGGTGGCCGATTCACCTCGGAATCCCCGGCCGATTTAAATCGGATTCGGTGGCCGATTTCGTCGGAATGCGCACTCGCTGGTCATGTACCCGATCCACGCCTTCGGCAGCGAGATGCGCCAGCCCCGAAATGGTGTCGCTGATCAAGCGTAACAACTGCGGCAAGGCGCTGGACATCGCGCGCCTCGCCCGCGACCTACACGGCGGCAACGGCATCTCCGACGAATACCACGTCATCCGCCACGTGCTCAATCTGGAAGCCGTGAACACCTACGAAGGCACGCACGATATCCACGCGCTGATTCTGGGGCGCGCGCAGACCGGTATCGCCGCCTTCGGAGCCTGAACGCCGGGATGCGATCGGGCCACGTATCGCGGACGCGACTACCGGACGATCTCGAACGCCGCATGACGGTGGCCCCGCCTGATGCGATACGTGCTGAAGTCCTTGCGGTCCAGGGTAAAGATCTTTTGCACGCCGAGGCGTTCGGCTGCGGCCACCAGAGAGGCGTCTGCCAGGTCCATGGGGGAAGTGGCGTATTTGTCCATCAACTCGAACGAACGGATGACCGAGTCGGTATCGAGGAACCAGACGCCAAGGCCGCCGTCGACGACAAACGTCATGAGGCCGCGCGCGCCGGGGCTGTCGGGGCGCAACAGATGGAAGGCTTCCGTCAGAACGGGCACGGTCGTCACCAGCGCTTCGTCGATCGAGCGCAGGCGCCCCTTGCAGCGAGCGTGATCGCCGTCGGCCGGATCGAACAGCGCGACCAGAGGCCCGGTGTCCGTCAGGATCACCGGCCGTGCTTGCGCGCGATCATCTCGCGCACTGCGCGCTTCGCCTCGCGTGCCGGAGCGGCCGCCCATCCGCCGGCGCCCAGATCGATACGCTCGTAAACCGCCCACGGACGGACGCCCGCGGCCGATGTCTGTTCCGAATATGCCTGCACGCCACGCTTCAGCACCTCGGAAATCGACAGACCCGTCGCCTTGCGCAATCGCTGCAGTGTCCGTTCGGTCTGCTCGTCGAGTCGTACGGTCCGCGTGCCCATAATCTCACCGCTGTCCGATCATGATGTATTACACACGGTAATACAAAGCATCGGCGCGCGACAAGCCGAAGCCGATATCAGTGTCGCAGTCGGGCTTCTTGCTCCCCTGCCCACACCGCTCATCTTGGCGGCGCAGGCTCGATGCCTCACTCCGGCCGCACGTGCGCCGCTTCCACGGTCAGCTTGACCGTCTGCATGCTGGCATCGATGGTGCGGTGCATGCCGTCCGACCAATAGACCCGCAGCGTGCGCTCACCGGGGGCAACGGGCAGATCGAAGACGAACAGGTAGCGTCCGCCGCCCAGCGCGATCAGCTGATCGGCCGTGGGCATCAGGGATACGCCTTCGGTTTCGATGTGCAGGTGCGTGCCGACGACGGGCGCGCTCATCGTGAGCCGGCCCAGGTCCCCCGGCGTCTCGAAGACCACGGCGAGCTGCGTTCCGACCTTGGCGCCGTTCTCGGGCAACAGGATGCGCAGCGGCGGCACCGCGTCCGCCGCCGCGGCAGCGCCTGCCGGCGGCTGAGCGTGATGGGCATGATGGTCGTGCATCTCCTCTGCCGCGTGCAGGACCAGGGGAAGACCGGCGGACAGCGCTGTCAGGAGCAGCAGGGCCTTGGATTTCATGATTCAGGACTCCGGTGGGGTGGTCAGTGGACGTGATCGTCCGGCGGCGGTCGCAGCCGGGGCTCGGCATTGAGCCGCTCCAGTTCGGGATAGAGCTGTTCGAGCTCTGCCCAGCCCGCCTGCGGACGCTCATCGGCGATCCAGCGGGCGCGGACGTAGCCGAAGCGGTCGATGAGAAACTCCGCGTGGCTCCAGGCCATGCCCAGCCGGTCCGGCGCGCCGCGGTCGGAAACGGTGCGCGTCAGCAGCTCGTAGGCGGCCCACAGCTCCGCTGCGTCCGATCCGAGCACGGGGAAGGGCAGATCGGCGGGCAGCTCCGTTGCGCCCAGCGGAATGGCCAGCACCTGGGTGCGGCGTGAGCGCAGCGCCGCGGAACCCGCCGCCAGCACCTGGGCCCGTTCCTGTGCCTGCGGGCCACCGAGAAAGGCGAGCAGCACGTTGTGGGTTTCGCGATAGGCCTTGAGCTCGGCCTTTCCGGGCACGCCGTGCAGGTAGAAATTGATGGCGCCCAGCCAGGCTTGTCCGGGCACGGTCTGCGGGCCCACCACCCGGCTCTGAAAGCCTTCCGAAAACGCGCGCAGGAAATTGATCAGGTCCCAGCGTTCGTCGTCGGACAACCGATCGCCCAGTGGCGGCATGCCGCTTTCCGGGATTCCATGCGTAAGCCACCAGTACATGTCGCCGGCCGTATGCAGCGCCGTATGGGGCTCGCTCAGATCGGCCGGCGGGCGCGGCAGGTTGGCACCGGCAGGGCCGTCGCCGCGGCCGCCGGCCCCGTGGCAGGCGGCGCAATGTTCACCGTACAAGGCGCGGCCGCTGGCCACGGAGACGGTCAGATAAGGCACCTGCGAGCGCTTGTAGGTGGTGGGATACGCCGGCACGGCCAGTGCCCAGCACAGTGTCCCGGCGCCCGCGACGAAGCCGGCTGCGCCCGGCCGTCTCCAACCCGGCCGGCGGCCCTGCAGCGCCGCTGCGGCGCCGAGGGCCATAACCAGCAGACCGCCGGTGATCCATGGGCGCAAACCGGGCTCGGCCCAGGTCGCTTCCAGCGACCAGCGGAACGGCAGCCACCAGTAGGGATCAGGCTCGTGCAGCGCCGGCGTGGTCTGCGCCAGCCACGCCGCGCAGGCGAGCACCCCCGACGCCGCCGCCAGCTCGAGCGTGACCTGCCGCGCCGCCGCGGCCGCGTGCCGGCGCTGGTCGGCGATCTCGCCCTCTGTGCGCAGCACCGGCAGGAATCGGCTGCGCAGACGGTTGGCGAAGGCCAGTGCAAGCGCGAGCAGACCCAGCTTACCGAGAACCAGATATCCGTAGCGCGTTCCCAGCAGGTCGCCCGCGTTTTCGATATAGCGGGTGGCGAGCCAGACGCCGCTGAGCACGATGACCAGCATCAACACCATCGCCAGGTGCGAGAAGCGGGTCAGCGTGCCTGCGAGCACCGCGGTCGGCAGCGCGCGGTCAGGCTGGCGCACATAAGCCCTGACCGCCAGCAGCCAGGAAGGCAGTGCGCCGAACCAGGCCGCAACCACCAGGATGTGGACCACGTTGGGGGCGAGCACCTGCCAGGGCGCTTCGGCCCCCGCCGCATGGCCACCCCAGGGCGCGAGCGCGAGATAGCCTGCCGCCAGCGCCGCGCAGGCCACATACCCGCCCTCGGGCTTTCGTGCAGCGGAAAGTCCTGCGGCGGCGGCCAGCAGCAGGCCGCCCAGTGCGGCGCGCAGCGACCAGACCGTGCCGGTGCGGGTGCCGGTAAGGAAGTCGTAGGTGCTACCGGCGCCCAGTTCCGCCAGCGCCAAGAGCTGCGCCGCCAGCAGCCCGGCATGCCCCAAGGCCACGGCCAGTGCAGCGCCCAGCAACAGGCGCCAGGGCGCCGGCTGCCGCCACCGGCTCTGCGCAACGCAGATGTAGCGAAACACGGCGGAACCCACGATCCAGGTCGCGCCGCCCAGCGCGAACAGCCGCGAAACCGCCGACAGAAGCTCGACCACTCCTGCGCTGCTAGGGCGCGTTCAGCCGGAAACCGTAACCGTAGTCCACGACGTGGCCATCGACCGAGAGCACTCGATAGCGGATCGTGTAGCTGCCATTCGCCAGTGGAGCTTCGATCGGTACATGCAGACAGCTGGCCGACGCGGGGTCGAGCGCGATACCGCCAAGCGCGATGTTGGCGTCCTCGCCGGTGCGCGACAGCGTCACCTGCGAAAACTTCGCCTCGACGTTCTCGTTGAAGCACAGGCGTATCTCTGAAGGCGGCGTCGTCAGCACCGCGCGCCGCCCCGGCTCCGAGCTGACCAGCGCCGCGTGGGCGAACACCTGCGGTGCGGCTAGCCATAGCGCCGCGAGCAGCGGTGCGCGCCGCCACCCGTGCGCAGGCCTCATCGCACCCGCACCGGAGCCGGAGCCGCCTTTTTTCGGCCTGTCAGCCAGTAAGCCAGCGCCGCTGCGCCCAGCAATATCACGAAGAGGGGCGCGTAGCGCCACAGGCTGCGCATGCCTACGCGAAACGGGAACACCGAATGAAGCACCTGGCCGGTCGCCGGATCGGTGGCCTCGATCATGCCGATGTACCAGCCGGGTTCGTCGAAACGGTACTCGAAGTTCAGCGTGCCGCGCGGATAAACCCGCGCGGGGACGTGGACCAGCGTGGCCGCTTCGATCTCCTGCGGGCCGCCCAGATCCTCATAGCGCCCGCGCGCCTGCAGATCCTTGCGGTCCTCGAGCACGCGGAACTCGACGGTATGCTCCCTCAGAGCCGGACTCACGTAGTCGATCACGATGATGGCGCGCCCGGTCTCCGGGATGTCCTCGCAGAATTCCTGCGTGGCCCGCTTCTCCGGCTGATACCCCGTGAAGTGTGCGCGCAAGGGGCCGATCCTCATGATGCACTGGTCATCCTCCACCGACACGCCGCCATGCGCCTGTGCCGCGGCCGCATGGACCAGCATCCAGAACACCATCATCAGCCCGCAAAGACGCCCGCGCGTCGTTGCCATCATGTCTTGACCATGCCGAAGTCGGGGATCATCGGACCGCCGAACTCCACCAGATACCGATTGCCACGCTCGTCGAAGAAGAACAGCAGGCCGGCCACGACCGCGTCGGGGGACGCAATCATCGTCGTCATGCGCTCGGTCTCCCACATGGCATCGTCGGCGTACAGAACCACCCGCCGCGTTTCACCCGGCGCGACCGGCGCACCTTCCACGCGCAGGGCGTCCGGCGCCACGAGGTCATGCTCATCCCGCGGCTGCACGTCCAGGACCTGTGAGTTGATGAAGCGCAGATTTCCCGCCGCGAGCTCGCCGACGGTGACCGGACTGTCACCCTCATTGCTCACGTCCAGCTCCATCCGGAAGCTGCGCCCGGGAATGCGGTAGCGCGCCTCGACGAGACGGACGCTCACGGGGCTGGCAGGCTGCTCGATCGGCGGCACGTCGATCTTGCCGGTCTGCAGCGGGGTGGTGATCGGCCACTTCTCCTGCGCATACACGTAGCCGCCGGCGATCAGCGCCAGGGTCAGTGCCAGGAAGATCCCGCCCATGCGCCGATCCATAGGCGTGATCATCTGGTCGGCGTCAGGCCCCAGCTCGGCACCCCGCTTGAAGCGCGGAATGGCGATCGGGCATTTCGTCAGCCAGTACACGAACCAAGCCAATCCCACGGCGAACCACAGAGCGGACCACCACTTCACATTGTCGAATCCGTAGTTTTCCAGATCGATGGTCTGCCCCAGCAGGGTCGTGGCCGTGTTCTCGAAAGCCGCCGGGTCGCCCGTCACCTCGACCCAGGTGCCGGGGCCGATGATCGGGCCGGTGTCCTGGACGTTGATGACCGTATGGACATGATACCGCCCGGGCTTGCGCGCCTTGAGCACGATCTCGAAATCGTAGAGCTCGCCCTTGCGAAACGAGGTCGAGCGGATCATCGGCACGCCGTTGACGCGCGAATCCAGCCTGACGAAGGACGGTCCGGGAACGCCGATGTTGAGATAGGCGGTGTCCTCGATCGAGTTGACGTGATGCGGCCAGTACTCCGAAGGCATGAACTTGCCGGTGATCTTGACGATGTCGTTGACGGCCAGCTTCGCCGTGGAAACCTCAACATCGATCCAGTGCACCGCGCGCATGCGCAACTGCGGCATCTGCGCACGCTCGCCATGCGCCGATGCGGCGGGTACGTAGCCCAGGAGCAGAGCGGCCAGGCCCAGCCAAGCCGCCAATAGCGTTCTCATGCGCATACCCTCAGACGATTTTCCGGATCCAGATGGCCTTGGCGCCGAGATAGCCGATCCACAGCCAGAACCAGTAGTTCATGATGTTGAGGAAGCCTGCGAACACCGCCGTCAGCGGTGTCACCGCCGCGCCGAAGGTGCGCAGCGTAGACTCCTCGATGATGCGCACGTACTCGGGAATGGCGGTGCGGATGTACTCGTAGCCCATCAGATCGGCCACGGTCAGCATCGTGCCGTGCAGCTCCACGGGAACCTGGAAAGGTGCGAGCAGCGGCCAGTTCAGTGGATAAACCAGCAGGCCGAACGCGAAACCGCCGAACAGCCCCGTCCAGAAGAAGCTGCGCGTCAGCAGCAGCAGGCAGTCGATGATCAGACCCAGACCGATGTAGGTGGAGGGCCAGACGAAGTTCATCGGAAAGTCGGCAAACAGATGGAAGTTCAGATACCGGCTGATCCAGGCCGCCGCCGTCAGGCAGAGGATCGTGAGCGAGGCGCCCAGCGGCAAGCGCAGTTTGTCCCACAGCAGATAGCCGAAGACCCCCGGCAGCACCGTCAGCGATAACGGCGTGACCAGCGGCCACCAACGGCGGTCACGCCAATCCACCCAGTAGTCCCAGTCTCCCACCGTCAGCGCGAAATGGAAGCTGAAAATGCCCATGAACAGCAGCACGATCAGCGGAATGATCAGCAGGTCTGCCTGCACATAGGCCTTGCGTTGCTCGGCTGCAGTGCTCAGGCCGACATCACGCGCTCCGGTCTGCGCAGGGGGCCGGGGTATTGCTTCCGCTTTCATGATGGTCTCCTCACAGGTGGCCGCGTCGGAGGACTACCGCCGGGCCGACCAATTCTGTCAGACGAAGGCCCGCCGTCCGGGCGCCCCGCCTGTACCGTCGCCTGCGGTGCTTGCAGGCATTGAAGTATCCGAGGACGCCCGGGGCAACTGCCTCCCCCGGGCGTCTTTTCGCGCAACTCTCTCGCTTGCTGCTTCCGTCAGGCCACCGCGACCGGCTCCTCCGCCGCGACCGGCTCATCGCGTCGGACGACCTGCTTCGCTGCAGGGCCTTGCGTCCCTTCTTCCAGGCCGGTCGATCCGGCCACCTTGGTCAGCTCGACGATCCGCGACAGGATCTGCACCAGCAGTCCACCGGCCGCAAATGTCGCCCATCCGAGCAGCACGAAGCCCCAGTGGATCGGCGCCGCGAACAGCTCCTCGGCATAGAAGAACGTGTGTCCCCACTCGTTCAGCCCGAGATTGGGCATGATCATGACCGGCCCGGCCACGACCAGCGCGAACGGCAGCGACAGGCGGCTGGCAAACTGCGGCAGCCGCGTGCGGGCGTATACGAACGCCACCACTGCCCCGATGATGAACACCGGGATGCCAAAGTAGAACAGCACGATATGCGTCGGCGTGAAGTCGGTGTCACGCACCGTGACCTGATGCCAGGCGGCGTCGGCCTCAGTGAACGGCGACGCGGTGAGGTAGGCGATGATGCCGAACACCATCAGCTGCCCGATGAGCACGAAATGGCGACGCAGCTCCTCGGCCGGTGCCAGCTGATCCAGATGACGGTCGCGCGTATGCCACAGCCAACCGACGATACCCGCACCCACCGCGAACAGCAGCGGGAGTTGGATGTAGAGTAGCGTCATCCAGTACTTCTGGAAGTCCTCGGAGAAGTAATCCAGCCCCACCGTAAAGGCCGTGGTGTGCTGGTAAATCCGGTAGGCCGTATAGACCGACAGCAGCACCGCCAGGACCAGAAACATCTTACCCCAAGGCGCCCTGGGCGCCGCGTACCCCCTGCTCGAAGGCAGCAGCGTATTCATTGTATTCATGTTCAGACTCCTCTCAGATGAAACGGACAGTAATGACTCTGCGTGATGATGTGCATGGAAAAATAGCTCTCACAGCTTGCAGTGGTCAATAGTAGATAGCTGTACTTTCCAATCTGAAGGCCCTGCGAATACCTGCGGCGTGCTGGAGTCCAGGGGGTACTGAGCCGCGTTTAGTGCCGTAGCGGCCACCGGACGCTCTCCTGCGTACTTCTCAGGCCTTCCCGTCACGCCGCGGCCGCGATCGGTTCGGCCGGACGAACGGCCGCGGTCGATTCGATTGAGCGAACCGCGCTCACGTCCCCGGACCCCGGCGACCCGACCACTTTGGTCAGCTCGACGATCCGCGACAGGATCTGCACCAGCAGTCCGCCGGCCGCAAACGTCGACCATCCGAGCAGCACGAAGCCCCAGTGGATCGGCGCCGCGAACAGCTCCTCGGCATAGAAGAACGTGTGTCCCCACTCGTTGAAGCCGACGTTCGGCATGATCATGACCGGCCCGGCAACGACCAGCGCGAACGGCAGCGACAGGCGGCTGGCGAACTGCGGCAGCCGCGTGCGGGCGTAGACGAAAGCCACTGCCGCGCCCATGATGAACACCGGGATGCCGAAGTAGAACAGCACGATGTGCGTCGGCGTGAAGTCGGTGTCGCGCACCGTGACCTGATGCCAGGCCGCGTCAGCCTCGGCGAACGTCGACGCGATGAGGTAGGCGATGATGCCGAACACCATCAGCTGCCCGATGAGCACGAAATAGCGACGCAGCTCCTCGGCCGGTGTCAGCTGATCCAGATGACGGTCGCGCGTATACCAGAGCCAGCCGAGGATGCCTGCGCCCAGCGCGAACAGCACCGGGAGCTGGACGTAGAACAGCGTCATCCAGTATGTCTGGAAGTCCTCGGAGAAGTAATCCAGCCCGACGGTGAAGGAAGTGGCGTGCTGGTAAATCCGGTAGGCCGCGCAGACCGACAGCAACACCGCCAGGACCATAAACATCTTGCCCCAGGGTGCCCTGGGCGCCGCGTACATCTTGCTCGAAGGCCGTGTATCCAGGGTATTCAGGATATTCATGTTCAGACTCCTCTTCTTCCAAGTCGGGAAACGCACCGCGATTGAACACCGCGCCCCCGTGAGTGCAGCCTGACCCACTGGGGACGATGCGGAAAACCTAGCCCATCCTCGGTTCATTGTCAATAGTAGGTAGTTGTACTCGCGATATTTGCATGGCCCAGAGCGGGTGGGCCACGTAATTCCTTGAGCCGAAGCGACTTATACTTGGCTGGCGACGGTGCACGCCCGCCGCGGCAATGGTCGATCCCGCTGCGGCGTCCAGCCAAGGGGGCTACGGGCATGAGCCGCGCATCGCTTCCACACGCACGAATAATGGCTCGAAGAAAGACTCCCGCCCCAGCAAACGCACCCTACAAGATCAAGGATCTGTCGGAGATTTCCGGGGTCAGCCGGGAGACCATCCGCTTCTACGTCGCGCAGGGGCTGCTGCCGCCGCCGGTCAAAACCTCGCGGAACGTCGGCTGGTATACGCAACGTCACGTCGAGATGCTGTCCCTGATCGGCAAGCTTCAGAGCGAGCGGTTTCTGCCTCTCAAGGTCATCAAGAGCCTGGTGCAAGGCTCCGCTGGGGAAATCGGGTTCACCACGCAGCAGATGGAAGCGCTCGGGGAAATGCGGCGTCAGCTCGCCGGCGAGCACCGGGACCTGGTGGTCAACGAGGATGCGGACCGGCTGGCAGCGGAAATCGGGCTGACGCCCAAGGAGCTGAAGGACCTGCGCACACTCGGCTTCGCCGATTCCGGCGGCGCCACGATTTCCGACGTGGAGATTGCCCGCCTTTGGCTGCGCATCAAGGAGGCCGGCCTTTCGGAGCAGCGCGGCTTCGGTCCTGCGGACATGGCGTATATCGTCGACCTGGTCGATTCGGCGGTGAGCTGCGAGCTCGAACTTTTCCGGCGGCGCATCGACTACATGTCACCGCTGGAGATCCGCAAGCTCATCGAGGTGGTGATCCCCTCGATCAATTCCGTGTTCTCCATCCTGCACGAACGCCGCCTGTACGCCCAGATCCGCGCCTTCATCGACGCCGGCCGCAAACAGCGCCGCTCCTCCAGGGCGAAACGGGGGTGAAGCCGAAAACTTTCCCGCTGCGCCGCGCAGAACGCCGGACTCCGGTGATGCTCCGCGGGCGCGTCCGCCGACGGGCCGGTCGCCGGTCCGGGATGGGCGCACCGTGATCGCCGCCATCCTCGCCGACATCCAGCAAAACGGCCTGCTGTACGCCTCGATGCCGCTGGTCGCGGCCCTGATCGGATACGGCACCAAGCTCGCAGCGATCTACATGATGTTCGAGCCGATCCGTTTCGTCGGTGTCCGCCCGCCTTATCTCGGCTGGCAGGGCGTGATTCCGCGCAATGCCGAACGCATGGCCGCCATCGCCTGCGACACGCTCACCGCGCGCCTGCTCAAACCCGAAGAGCTGTTCGCACGGCTGGAGCCCTGGCGCCTCGCGCTGGAAGTGCACGAGCCGCTGTGCGCTGCGGTGGAGACCATCATCCGCGAGGTCGTCGCGCAACAGGCGCCGGAGCTGTGGCGACGCGCTCCGGAAGCACTGCGCCGACGCCTGATCACACGTGCCCAGCAGCAGGCGCCGGCGCTGATCGAGGAGATGATGACCCGCGTGCGCGACGACTTCGCGAGCGTGTTCGACCTCAAGCACGTGGTGGTGAACCTGCTCAGCCGCGACAAGCAGCTGCTGAACCAGATGTTCCGCGAAGTCGGCCACGCCGAATTCCGCTTCATCCGCCGCTCGGGCATTTATTTCGGCCTGCTGATCGGCCTGGTCCAGGCCCTGGCCTGGGCGCTGACGCACTCCGTCTGGATCATGCCGATCTTCGGCGGGCTGACCGGCTGGTTCAGCGACTGGCTGGCGCTGAAGATGGTGTTCCGGCCCAAACAGCCCACGCGTTATCTCGGAGTGTTCACCTGGCAGGGCCTGTTTCTGCGGCGCCGCCACGAGGTGGCGGCGGACTATGCGCGCCTGATCGCCCAGCGGGTGCTCACGCCCGAGGCGATCCTGGACGCCCTGCTCACCGGCCCCCTGTCGGACCGGCTCTACGCGATGATCCAGCGCGAAGTCAGCGACGCCGTCGATCGCGAGGCCGGGCTGGCCCAGCCCTTCGTCGTCGGCGCCGTGGGCACGCAGCAGTTCCTGGCGGTGAAGCGGGCCGTGGCCGCCAAGGTGATCGAGACGCTGCCCGCGACGCTGCGCCATGCCCACGGCTATGTCGCCGAGGCACTGGACCTGGAGAACACGCTCACGCAGAAAATGCGGCGGCTCACCGCGGACGAGTTCGAGGCGCTGCTGCGGCCCGCGTTTCAGCAGGACGAGTGGATCCTGATCGCGGTCGGCGCCGCGCTTGGCTTTCTGGTCGGCGAGCTGCAGGTGCACATCATGCTGGCCTTCGCCACCGTACCGCACTGAAGCTCCGGCACAGGCGAGCAGCCCTGATGATGGACAGCCGCGCCGTGCTCGGGAAAAATCCGAACCGGGCGACGACCGCATCGACGGCGTGCCGCATGCGGCGGGCAACCGCCGCCGGCCTGACCCGCGGCGGCCAGTCCACCTACATGCAACGCGAGGAGAACCACAACATGTATCCAGGCACCTGGGCGCAACGCACCCCCGACAAACCGGCGGCGATCGACAGCAGCAGCGGCGCCACCCTGAGCTACCGGGAACTCGACGACCGCTCCAACCGGCTCGCGCAGCTGCTCTGGGCGCGCGGCCTGCGGCCGGGCGACCATGTCGCCGTGTTCATGGAAAACAATCTGCGCTACTTCGAGGTGGTCTGGGCGGCGCTGCGCTCGGGCCTGCATCTGACCACCATCAACCGCTACCTGACCGGCGAAGAAGCGGCTTACATCCTCGACAACTGCGATGCCCAGGCGCTGGTCGCTTCCAGTCACCTGGCCGAGCCGGCCGCCGCACTGCCGGGGCTCGCGCCGCGCTGCCACACCTGGCTG
>JBFMCQ010000093.1:0-11592 GCA_040754295.1 Pseudomonadota bacterium
TTTGGCTCTCGAAGCTCGTCGCTTCGAAATACCCGCCTGGGACGTTCTGCTCGGCCCGTGTGCGCGCACCCATCGTGCTGCCGGCCGAGCCGACGGCGCTGGCCTGAGCGACCACCGATGCGGCCGCGCCGAGTGGCATGCCCATCCTGCCCGCATACTCCTCACCGCCGCGCACATTGCCGAGCGCTTGGCCGCCGCTCAATTCGCCGGCTCGATACGCCAAGTCACCCGTGACGCCGCCCGTGACGTCGGCGAGGTAGTCGTACTGCGCGAACTGCTGCTGTGCGCCATAGTTGGCACCACCGACAGCCGTGTCATAGCCGAACTGCTGGACGCGACCCATTGAGCCGGGCGCGTTGACGAGCTGATCCTGCAAGGCCGCCTGCTGCTCAACTTGCAGGCGCTGCTTGCCGGCCGCTTCACCGCCCTGGTTGAAGTCGCCCTGCCACTGCTGGCCCATCGACGTGAAGGCGTAGCTACTCGACAACTTGAACAACCCGCCACAGAGCACCGTTGCCAGCACCATCGCCATCGTGCGCGCCTTTCCGAACACGCCCAGGGCGGCGACGGCACCTTCCGGTGCATTCATGATGGCCTCGTAGCCGAGGAAATGCCGCTTGACCTCCGTGAACGCATCGAAAGCCGCATCCTGCTGCATTTGCACGGCGATCACGTCGCAGATGCCCCAGAGGGCCAACCAGATGTAAAGACCCACCACCACGGCAAGCGCCCGCGTCACCAGCGGCGTTGCCACGAACAGCAGGCAGATCGGCGTGACGCCCACCGCGACGGCGATCATGATGCCGCGCAGGCGTGGTATCCACTGATTCATCGCAGCCGACGCGCCAAATGCTTCGGACATCATCTGCCGGTTGACCAGCGTGTTGATCCCCACGTTGAAGTCGGGATCGTTGAGTGCCAGCGTGATCGACTTGCCCATCATGATCGCGCGCAGCAGCACTTCGGACGTGGCGGTCGGCGAATCGAACTTCGCCGCAGCGTCCTGAAGGATCGTGTCACACGCCGCTACCTGTGCGCCGTCGGACCAGTTGAAGCCGGCCGATTCGCAGGCGGCACGCTTCATCGGATTCATGACCGTGGTGATCTCACCGTTGAGCTTCGAGTCGAGATAGGCCCAGGAATCGGCGCAGCTGCCCGTGACGCCGGCATCGTTGCCTTCCTGGAACCAGACCGTTCCCCAAGCCGGGTGATTCCACTTCGAGAACGCCGCGTAAAGGTCGGAACCGGCCACGCCCTTGACGACTTCCTGCATGCTCGCGCCGTTGTAGCCGGAGCCAATCGCCGTCATGCCGCAATCCTTGAAATACTGCGCCATGCTCCGGTCCAGGTTGTAGAGCGGCGTCGATGCCTTCACCGCACCGAAGATCAGCGAGTAGGAAATGCCGCCGACATCGTCCTTGTAGGGATTTGCGCTGGCGGTATCGACCATCGTCGTCATGCCCTTCTCGACGGTCGAAAGGCCACCGGCGAGCAGCACGATCAGGGCCGGAATGTCCGGTACCGCTTCGGTCTTGTTTCGTACCGGGTCGTAGATTTGCAGGGTTCCCTTCGGAACCACGGCACCCCAGAACACCACCGTGCCGATGAGGAACGGGGCAAACATCGACATCGGATGGGCGCCCTGACCGCCGCGACCGATCGCGTTGGTCCCGAACATTAGCGTGGCGCCGATACCGGACACGGCCACGAAGCACCCGGCCAGGACGATGAACCCTGGATCGGACATGATCAGGCCCAGACGCTTGAACGCCGCCGCCGTCTCGTCGAAGGCGTTGTACGTCAGGTACTCCATCGTCAGCGCATGCGCTGACGCCGGCAGAAACATCAGCAGGACCGGAGCAAACCGCAGTAGCGTGCGCATGACCGTTATCTCGACGCGCTGGTCTTGACCTGCAAGTCGCGCTGCCGCTGATCGAGCATCTGCCGCGCCATCTGGATATTCGCGTTCAGATCCGTGACCTGCGCCGCATAGTTGGACTTCGCCAGTTCGCGGTACTTGAGCGAGCGCTCCGCCATGCTCCGAACCTGCCATAGCGCCGGTTCGATGAATTTTGTGTTGCACTTGTTGGGATCACCCGTCGAGTGCCGTTGCAGCTCCGCAATCTCACTGGCCTTCGACAGCACCAGTGCCGTCATCTTGTGAAGATCGTCGAACATGCGCGCGGCGTATGCTGTGGAGAGCGGGTAGATCAGCGCCTCGACGGTTTCGTTGATGTTCTGCATTGCGGTCGCGTCGCGCAGCAGGTTGTGCAGCGGGAACGGTGCGCGGCCCAGGAACTCCTTGTCCGCTGCCGACAGCAGCTGAGCGCCGCCCGCTGACATTTTCGCAGCGATCGCGGAGAGCTTGTCGGCAATCGCGTTGACGATCGGCGAGGCACCGGCGACCGTGCAGGCGCCCGCCGTGCCACCTGCCACGGGCGCGCGCTTCTCCATCTGTCCGACCACGAGGTCAAAGCCATCGATCTGATCGTTGCCAGCGCAGGGCTCGACGGGCATCACGATCCACTGCCGCGTAGCGTCGTCGTAACCCACGTTCACGTCACCGATCAGCCCGCGCGCAAGATCGGCATAGACGCCAAGGTCCAGCAGCTCGGCCGCGTTGCCGACCACCGAGCCGTTCGTGAACACGGTCTTGAACACGGTTGGGCACTCGGCCATCGCATCCGCCTGGCTAACCGGCGAGATGCCACCCGATGATCGGGTCTGGTCGGCGAAGTCCTGCGTGTTCTTCGTCACGCCTTCCCAGATCGCCTTGCCCTGCGCGGCCTTCTCGCGCATGCCGTCGAACACTGAGGTATCGCCATCCACCGCCAGCGCCGCGACCTGCTTCGCCATGCGGCAGTCGTTGACCTGGATCGAGTTCAGGTAGTCGGTGATCTGCTCCATCGTCTGCATCGCGCTGGAGCACGGCTTGCAGTATTCCTGCATCGCCAGCTCGAAGGCGAAAGCGGGTGCGGCCTGGATGATGCGCTGAAACTTCTCGACCAGGTATTCGCTGTCGAGGTACGAGAACGCGCCGCCGAACAGGTCGATGCCACCACAGCCGGCCTGCATGCGCGGTGGCTGCACCGTCAGCAGGTAATCATTCGTCATGCGCCAGCGGCCGGAGAAGCTGCCACCGTTGTAGTAGCCGCGCTCCTGTGTGTTGAGCGATGACGGGCCGCTGCTCGTGGATTGGTCGAACCAGTCGTCCACCCAATTCTGGGCCATTGCCTTCTGCGGGAGCAGCACCGCCGGCATCGCCGAGAGCAAGAAAAGCGGGGCTGCCAACTTGGTGACCAACCGCCGATACGCATCAAGCGTGTTCATGGAAGACCTCCTGCGGGGAGTTCCCCCGCTTCTTGCGAAGAAGGCGCCGTTTCGCATGCGAAACGGTCGCGGCGTCCAGCCGATGGCTTTTCCACAGCGGCCCGCGCCCTGCTATCGGTATTGCTATAGGGAACAGCTATAGGTTTTAGGGGGTGGAAATGTCGCGTTCGGAATCGGCGGTAGGGGGTGGAAATGTCGCGTTGGAGGGGGTGGAAATGTCGCGTGGATAACTCCCGCCACTCAGAGGCTTTTCCACAGCAACCAAGGTGCGGGAAACCGGCGGCTTGGATGGCAAGAGCCGAACCCCTCCTGCCACGAGATCAGCATGCGCGTCTGGGTAGACCGCCAGAGCCCGCGCCAGGGCACGGCGCAGGTCCTTCTTGAGATTCCTTGCCGCATGCACGCCTACGCACTCCGATCCGAATTGCTCGCGGAGAGCCAACCACGGAATGAGCGTTGGCTTTTTCAGGCGGTGCAATCGCGCCGACAACCAGGTGTAGCAATCCATTGCGAGCGCCGAGCTCGACAATGCCTTCAGCGCGCGTAGATCAAGCGGAGTCGCGTGATCCAGGAGCCTGCGCAGGAATTCTTCCGACAGCACCAGTACCGGCGACCAGAGTGCGCGCTGGCTGTCATCGTTGCTGATCCATGCCTCGAAGCGAGTGACCGGCTGAAAATTGGAAGTCGAGATGGATCGCCCACGACTCCAACCGAACTGGAGACGGCACACCGCAAGAGCCGAGGCTTGTAGCCGGAGGGCGGCATAGGCGCCGCGCGTTTTTTGCCCGCCATCTGGCGTTTTTCCGAGAAGCCGGAGAAAGGCGGCTGCGCTGTCGCCGATCCAGATATCGGAGCGCCGCTCTCGCACGGCCTGAGTGCATATCCACGCCAGCATGAGCCGCGGAAGCGGGCCATAGGGAACGATTTGCTGCTGCCAGGCGGTTCCTGTCCATAGCCGCCCGGCTTCGATGCGTAGCGACGCATTACCGCTCGCACGCTCGAAGTAGTTTCCGGCCACTCGGGAACGTGGAAGGCCGACGGTGCAGAGCAGCCCATCCAGGAAAGTAAGGTCGTCGCCCAGCGGCGCACCGCCGGCGATCGACTCGGCAGCCACCACTATGCGGCGCTCGACTGCAGTAAGTGGGCTCGGAGCCGCCATAGAATCAGCGTCCAGCGACAACGCGCGGCCTGGAAACCGGGCGCATCAGCTCTTCTATGCGGCGCTGCTCGCGGTTTTCTTGGTCGGCGAGCCATCGCATGACGGCCTCGCGACGCCAACGCAGAGGCCGAGTCCGCCAAGGTGGCGGTACACGATCCGGTGCCCGTGCTCTCAGCGTCAGTACAGTGGCGGGGCTCAGTCCGAGGAGGATGCTCAGACCAGCTACGTCGAGCATGTCGCTGGCGGGATTGTGTAGTGAGTGCTGCATTGCGCCACCTATGTGCGTAGCGGGGGTGGCTCAGGAAGTTATGTGTGAAACCTTGGCAGTACCGACATTTGTCTGTCAGGATTACTTCCCATGCGTGCAGAAGTGATCGAAATGGTTGACGAAGACGCCTCAGCTCCGTTTTGCGCAGCTTGCGGCAGTCTGGTCCAGCCAGCCCGCCGCCAAGATGGCGGTCGCATCCGGCCGCGCCGAAAATATTGCGAGCGGCATTTCCGAACCCCGCCGGGGTTCAATCGGTGGGTGCAGCGGCTCAGCGACGCTGCCGACTCCGCGGGCATTGTTTCGCGGTGGACGAAGCACCTGATCGAGTTGGAGAAGGCCCGCAAGTCGTTTGCATTCGATCGTGATGCACCCCGCCTGCGTCGAGAGGCGCCGCAACGCCTCAATAGCGGTCTGCGGTATTTGGCCGCCGAGTTCTGTGGGGCTGGCCAGGGGACGGGGAAAATAGTTGACCGGGACGTGATGACATGGGCGGCTCGGCTTTGCGGTGCAACCGCGTCGGAGACAGCCCACGCTGTGGGAGCGTCGCGTCGCACCGTCTCTACATCGAACGACAAAGTCACACGGGCTGTCGCACGAGCGGCCGATTTGTGCGGCGACAAGATTGCCGCTGTGCGGGATGCGCTGCTCACGCTCGCAAGTGAGGCGGGCTACCTAAGCGCCTCGCCGGCGTCTCGTTGGGATGCGGCCGAGCTTCGCGAGCTCGCGGCCTTCATTGATGCGCAATCCAAGATGCGCAGAGCGTCGTGGCCCCGGCCGATCGATATACGCCCTACTGTCGAAGCGCTACTGAAAATCGGCCTAGTCGCGCTGATTACCCCAGTGGCGCTTCTCGCTGCATCGTCGGCCGCAGGCTTGCCAGATGCAGCGTTTGATCCAAAAGGATTTCTTCGCCGCCTTGTTCGGCGCTCACGGGTCGGAAAGCCACCAGAACTACGTTCAGTATTGGACGCCTACCTACTTGCAGCCAAGAAGCGCGAGCATGCGAAGTTGCCGTGGGATGAAGATCCCGCATTCGTGCTAGTCACCGGACTTTCTCTAGTCAAGGATTGCGTGGCCGCACGCGAATCCGTGCAGCCGAAGCCCCGAGCCGATAACGATCTCGAGAGTTTCGGGCGTGCCCTGTCAAATAAAGCGAACATGATCGAGCCTGCAATGCGACGCCTGCCGCGATTCGCAAGGTTCTCAGAGCTTGTTGCCATCGAGGAAAACAAGTGGGAGCTGGCGCGAGCGGAGTATGACCAGGCTGCATCCGCGCTTCGCCATCCACCCTATCCCGACGCCGCCGCCGTTTCGCATGCGAAACAGAAAATCGAGCAATTGCAGCAGGCAACGATCCAGCACATGAAGGTGGTCAAGGATCGCAAGATTGAGCTGGATTGGGAGACGATTAAGCGAATTGCTGACCAGCTGATCCAGCGCCGGGTCCGAAAGAAGCATCTAGCGCTGGCATTTGTGCTGGAGGATCGGCGAGGGAAGTTTGCTGAAGTCGGGCGAGAGCTCGGCATATCGAGGCAAGCAGTGTGGAAACAGCGCCCAGCAGCCGATCACGCATTTAAAAAGATGCAGGAAATCATTGCCGAGGCGATCCCTGAGGCTGCGGCCGATGATCTTCCGCGCGAAAAACTTCGGATTGAGCTGCAACGAGAAACGATGCGGCAGACGATTCGCGCCGTTGTGCAAAATGAAGCAGCAAGAGCTTGGTGCCCCGGGTAGGAATCGAACCTACGACCCTCTTCTTAGGAGGAAGATGCTCTATCCACTGAGCTACCGAGGCGCAGATCATCGCATCTGCCGGAGCAACCGCAATTCCTTGAGGACTGCGGCGAGCTGGACTTCCAGCGACGCATTATCGGCCGACTGAAGGGCTAGCCGATCCATTTTAAGGGCAATCTGCTCGGCGCGCAGCTGTGTGTACCGTTTCAACATGTCCAGCGTTTTGTGTCCGGTGATTGCTGAGACCTCCATCATGTCCAGTCCGAGCTCGAACAACCGCGACGTGGCTTCGTGTCGGAGGTCGTGAAAGCGCAGGCCATCGATCGAGGCGCGCCGGCATGCTCTGTCGAAAGCCTGGCTAAGGGAGTCGGCTTTGAACCCGAGCACGGACTCTTCGGGCTTGACTCGCTTGGGCTTGGCCGCCGTCAGTGCGTCGATGGCCCGCTGGCTGAGCGGGGCGGTTCGTTTCGTGCCGGTCTTGCCCGCGCCGGCATCCTCGGCCCTGATCTGCAGGGTACGACGTTCGAAATCGATGTCCCCCCAGATCAATGCGCACAGCTCGCCGCGGCGGGCAGCGGTTTCGATCGCCAAGATGATCGCCAGCTTCAAGCTCGCATTGAAGGCGCAGGCGACAAGCAGTCGATCTTCTTCTCCAGGCAGAAGCCGCCGGTCGCGCCCATCTCCCTCCGGCGGTCGATCCACGCCGCGCGCAGGGTTGCCGAACGGGAGCCGATAGCCCCAGCTCTTGATCGCCACGTCAATCACCCGAGCGAGGAAGGCCATCTCCTTCTTCACCGTTGGCGGCTTCACGTAGCGGTCCAGCTCGACCAGGGGTAGATCGCGCTTGCCGCCGCTGCGTACGCAGCGTTGCCGCAAACGGTCGTCTCGATACTTGCCGATCCGCTCCGGCGTGAGGGCCGCGAGCGGGATGTCTCCGAGGTCGCGCCGGAGCGGCGTAGCGCAGCTTTTCGCTGCTCCAGGCGAGCGCAGGCGGGGCGCAACCTCTTCCATGTAGCGGTCGATGATCTTGCCGAGCGTTGACTTCTTCGCGCGCTCCACACCGGCGAGGTCTGCGCCCAGCTCGACCAACCGCTCCTGCTCGGCGACCCAGCGTTGGCCCGCGTCCTTGGTCTTGAACGACCTTGTGACTCTGCGGCCGTCCGGCAGTGTGATACGAAAATCGTGGCGGATCTGCTTGAGGATGCGCTTGCGTCCGTCGGCGTATTCGCGCTCTACTTCCCAGCGTCGCTCATTGTAGTAGGCCATTGTGCTCCCGGGCAAATCTGGAGCAGATGAGATACCATCTGCTCTCAGGAAAGTCCTGCTAAGACAATAGCCTAAAGGATATCGTGCCTGCGCCTCCTAAGCGGAGGGTCGCAGGTTCGATTCCTGCCAAGGGCGCCAGCTTTGGCGCGGCATGGCTGCCTGACTTCTCAAGCTGGTTTCAAAGTGTTGCGGATTGTCTTGTTTTACTTGGCTTTTAGGTTTAGCATCCGGCTCATTCCGTATTCCGTGCCGCGGGGGTTGCGGCAGGTGGGAGACCCATGGCTCAAACGCGTTCCTGGTCCGTAGCGGCTGCGCTAGCAGCTTTTGTCCTGTCTGCCTGCGGTGGGGACGCCCAGCTTGGGCAGACCACTGGCGGCTCGTTGGGAGGCACAACCGGAGGCACAAGCGGGGGAACGACGGGCGGCACGACGGGTGGCACGACGGGTGGCACGACGACGTTTCGCGCCGGTTATCTCGACGGCACCAACTTCGTCGAGGGCCAGATTTTTGCTGCAGCGACCGAGCTCGATGCCGGTGCCCAAGTCGCTCTGCGTGTTGATATCGTCGATCAGGCGGGCGCCCGCGCTCAGGGCTTTGACGCCACCGTGTCCTTCAGCTCCGACTGCGCAGCCGCCAATAGCAGCCGATTCCAGCCGGCAGTCGTCACCACTAACACCGGACGCGTCGATTCCACATACATCGCCCAGGGCTGCGCCGGTGAAGACGTTATCCGCGCCCAGGTCGTAATCAATGGAGTTCAGCTCAGCGCAACCGAAACGATCACCGTTCAACCGTCGGAGGTCGGAGCAATTCAGTTCGTGTCGGCTACGCCGGCTGTCATCGGCATGACGGGAAGCACGATTCCGGGGCAGTCCACGGTTGTCTTCAAGGTGATCGACCGCAGTGGCGGCGCCGTCGTTAACCAACTCGTGCGTTTCTCGCTAAGCACGACTGCGGGCGGCATTTCCGCGACGCCGCTGGAGGCCGTGACCGACAACGCCGGCTTGGTGCAGACACTGCTGCAGGCCGGTAGTGCACAGGCGTCGGTCAGAGTGAGGGCGGACACGATCGATACTGTTTTAGGCCTGCCGGTGCCTCCCGGCGTTTCCGATCCCATCGCCGTTACCACCGGTCTCGCCGACGCCGACAGCGTGTCCGTATCTGCAGAGAAGCTGACTCTGGATGGTAGCTGCGACGGCGAGAGCACCAAGGTGAACGTGCGCTTGGCGGATCGGTATAACAACCCGGTTCCGGCGGGCACACAGCCGGTGCTGACGACCGAAGGAGGCAAGATCTCCGGAAGCTGCGTCACGGGAGAGGCGGCGGCGGACAGCGAGGCCGGGGTGTGCTCCGTTCTTCTCGTCGTACAGAATCCGCGTCCGGCGAACGGACGCGTTTCCCTGGTTGCGTACGTCTCCGGCGAAGAGAGCTTCACCGACAACAACGGCAACGGCTTCTTCGACGATGGAGATGTCTTTGCCGATCTCCCAGAAATCTTCAACGATTCCAACGAGAGCGGGCAGTACGAACTTGGCGAGTTCTTCGTCGATGCGAACGCCAGCCAGGCGTACGACGGCGGCAATGGCGGCTTCGACGGCTACGTCTGCGACGCGCCGGGACAGAACTGCCGCTCGACCCCCATCAATGTGAGCGACGGACTCGTCGTCACTTTCTCTTCGCGGTCCCCGTTCATTACCGAAGATGATGTGTTCGTGGCTGTGACGGCGCCTTCGACTTACGAAGGATCCACTCTGACTTTCCGCGAGAAGAAGGCTCTGGCCGATATCGGAGTCGTCGTCCGGGATGCCAATGGCAACCCGATGCCGACCGGAACGACCTTCACGCTGAGCAGCACGATCGGCTCCGTGCTGCCGCCGGCGACGGTGGGTCCGTTTAACACGTCGGATCCGAGCCCGGAGGCCAATCTACAAGTGTTCACCTTGCAGGCGCCCGATAGCGGTGAGCCCGATCAAGGCATCGTAACCATCGATGTCATTGTTCCCGCCAGCGCATGCACCGATGCCACAACGACGAGCGTGCGCCTGTTCACGGTGTCCTTCGAGCCGCCTGCAGCCGAGGAGGCGGCCGCTCCCGGCGGTTAGGGAGCCGCCGTCCGGGTCAGTCGTTGAAACACCAGATGGCTCAGCCCCAGTACGAGCGCGACCAAGCCCACGCCCGCCCTCAACTGAATCGTCTCCTGCTCGCGCCTGATCTGGGATTCGATTTCAGCGCGGACCATCTCGCGCATGCGCTCCAGCCCTTCCTCATCAGGCTGCAGGTGCGGTCCGCGCCGCTGCAGGTCGAGCTGGAGGTTGAGCTCGACTGACGCGACGAGGTCCGCTTCGCCATACTCTGGCAGCTGATACCACTCGACGCCGTAATAGCCGCACAGGCCCAGCCCGAGCGCGAGCATCAGCGCTGGCAGGGCACTCATGGGCGGCGGAGGTGCGGCCATCCGCTTCGGTCTTCGGCTGGAAGGGGCCGGTGATTGTACGCATTCGCAGCGATGCAGCCTGCTGTTGAGGGGATTCCACGAGGCGTGTGCGGGAAGCGGGTGGGATAATTTCCGTCCGATCCTGCAATGAGGAGAGTGCCATGCGTGTCGGCACGCCGAAGGAGATCAAGAATCAGGAGTACCGGGTCGGGTTGGCGCCGGCCGGTGTGCGCGAGCTGGTCGCGCACGGGCACGAGGTGCTCATCGAGACGAAGGCCGGCCTTGGCATCGGCATCACCGACGAGCAGTACGCCGCGGTCGGCGCGCGCATCGTCGGCACTGCGGCCGAGGTCTTCGCCGAGGCGGAGATGATCGTCAAGGTCAAGGAGCCGCAGCTCGTCGAATGCGAGATGCTGCGCGAAGGGCAGGTACTGTTCACCTACCTGCATCTGGCTCCCGATCCGCTGCAGGCGAAGGGGCTGATCGATTGCGGCTGCACGGCGATTGCCTATGAAACGGTGACCGACGGTCGCGGCGGGCTGCCGCTGCTCGCGCCGATGAGCGAAGTCGCCGGGCGCATGTCGATCCAGGCCGGCGCGCATGCGATGGAGAAATCGGCCGGCGGCAACGGCGTGCTGCTCGGCGGCGTGCCCGGCGTGCCGGCGGCCGAAGTCGTGATCATCGGCGGCGGCGTGGTCGGCTACAACGCCGCGCGCATCGCGATCGGCATGGGCGCGCGGGTGACGATCCTCGACCGTTCCTTGCCGCGGCTGAACTGGCTCGACAGCGTCTTCGAGAACCGGGCGACGACGCTCTACTCGACGCGCGACGCCGTGGAAACCTGCGTGATGCGCGCGGATCTCGTCATCGGCGCGGTGCTCGTCCCCGGTGCCGCGGCACCCAAGCTGGTCACGCGCGACATGCTCAAGTCGATGCCCAACGGAACGGTGATCGTCGACGTCGCGATCGACCAAGGCGGCTGCTTCGAAACCTCGCGACCGACGACGCACCAGGATCCCACCTACGTCATCGACGGCGTCGTGCACTACTGCGTCGCCAATATGCCCGGCGGCGTCGCGCGCACGTCGACCTTCGCGCTGACCAACGCGACGCTGCCGCATGTGCTCGCGCTCGCCGACAAGGGCTGCAGGCAGGCGCTGATCGACGACCCGAATCTGCGCGAGGGCCTCAACGTGCACCGCGGCCAGGTCACCTACCAGGCCGTCGCCGACGCGCTGGGCTACGCCTACACGCCGGCGACCGACGTCTTGCGAGGTTAGCCCAACTTGGCGGATTCGAGCCAAAGAAGTTTCTAACCCATTGATCGATATAGACGGCACCCCCGAAGGTCTGCACTACATCGGGGTGGCGGTTTGGGCTTGTGCGGCAGTGATTTTCGGG
>JBFMCQ010000094.1:0-11496 GCA_040754295.1 Pseudomonadota bacterium
GGGTTCGGGTTCGGGTTCGGGTTCGGGTTCGGGTGCGGGTGCGGGTGCGGGTGCGGGTTCGGGATCCGGGGCGGGTTCGGGATCGGGGGCGGGATCGGGTTCGGCGGCGGGTTCCTCGATGCCGAAGGCGATTCCATCATCTTGGCCATCCGAACCGCAGCCGCCGAGGCCGGCAGCGATCGCAGCGAGCAGCACGAGGACACCCGCAGCTTGGCCTCGCAGGTAGATAGCGTGGTGCACGGGCTGGTCTCCAGGGTCTTGGCGGGGTGGGTTTATCGGGCGCGGCCGCGCAGCGGCACGAGCGGCGCGACGCGGTCTATCCACTCGTGCGCGCAGTCTTCGTCATGCACGTGCGTAGCCGGCGCCAGGCGCAGCGATTTCGCGGCGAGCACCTCGGCATCCTGCGTGGCCGACAGCGTGGTTTCGTCGTCGCGCGCCACGACGAAGATCTGCTGCGTGCGGTCGCGCTGCAGGCGTTTCGCATTGCGCGTGCTGGCGAACGCGAGATAGGGGCCTGCCGGCACCGGCCAGGTATTGAGCCCGCGCCCCTGGATCAGGCCGGGTGCGGCCCAGCTGCTGCCGTCGAAGGCGGCGTGCATCACGCGCCAGCGCCAGTCCGTGCTGCGGCTGTCGAACCAGGCGAGCTGCGCGCGGCCGTCGGCGTCCAGGCCCAGGCGCGGCGCGCGGCCGCTGGCCGCCGCTTCCTCGGCGACCGCTTGCGCGGCCGAGAACGCCGGGGCCTGCGCTTCGCGCAGCACCGAGAGCAGGCGCAGGTTGACGCCGGCCGAGCGCAGCGGCTTGCTGTCCCAGACCACGTGGGTGCGACCGGCGCCGTCGACGACGACGTCCGGATGGCGGTCGGCGGCGTCGGGCGCGCCCAGGTACTCGGGGACGAGCGCGGCGCCGTCGAGGCGCACGACGGCAATCTGCCAGTCGTCCGGATCGGTACCTTCGCCAGTGGCGGCCTGGCCGGTCCACAGCGGGTCGATGTCAAAACGGTTGTCCTGCCAGACCACCAGCGGCGTGGCGCCGTCGAGCGCGATCGCGGGCCATACCGAGGCCGGGTAGCGCGCGCTGCGCGCATCGAGGGCCGAGGCCGCGGCGATGTCCTTGCCTTCGCGGCTCAGGTTGCGCGGCTCGGACACCGCGCCTGCCGGGTCGACCACCGCATACCAGACGTCGAAGGGCTCGCCGCTGCGAATCTCCTGCCAGACCAGGTGCGCGCTGCCGTCGGCAGCCAGCGCAAGATCCGGATGTTCGGCGCGGCCGTCGATGCCGCGCACGCGGATCTCGGGGCCGAAGCTGGCGCCGCCGTCGTGGCTCGCGCGCAGGTAGATCGCCGGGCGCCGCGGAATCTGGCCGGCGCGCTCGTCCTGCCAGGCGACGACGAGCTGCGCACCGGCGACGGCGACCTTGGGAAAGCGTGCGGACGTCGAATCGGCGAGCGTGACCGGCGCGCTCCAGCGGCCGTCGGCCCTGCGCGCCGTGTAGGCCACGCGCGTGGCCAGCGCATCGTGCACTTCGGCGACGACATGCAAGGTTTGGGAGGCAGCGTCATAGGCCGCGTCGGCGAAACCGGCGAACTCGCCCGGCGCGCCGAGCGCATATTCGGCGCCGTCGGCGACGCCCGCATCCTCCGGCGGCAGAAACTCGCCCTGCGGCTCCACCGGCGCGGCCGAGACGAAGATCGGCGAGGTCGCCGCGCGCAGCTGGGCGAGCAGCTCCTGGAAGAGATTTTCGAGATCGTAGGGGCCGAGCACGAGGCCGAACAGCAGGCTCGCCGGCTCGGCCAGCCCCAGGCTGCGCAGCTCGACCCGATACCAGGTCGGGGTCTCCGGCGTGACGACGTCGATGAAGTGCTCGTCGCCGCCGGGCAGACCGGCGAGGATGATGTCGCCCAGCGGTCCGGCGCTGCGGCCCGGCGCTGCGTAGACCAGCGCGCGGCTGCCCAGGCCGCCTTCGACGCGCACGCGCAGCCGGCCCGGCGTGCCCGCGGGCACGAACACCTCCTCGCCGGCGAGCGTTTCGAAGACACCGTCGCCGTCGAAGTCGGCGTCGAGCCAGGCGCGCGGCGAGGCGATGTCGCGCGAGAACAGCAGCGTGCGCCCCGCGCGCAGTGAATCGAGCACCGCGCGCTCGCTCAGCTCGGGTACGAGCGTGGCCGTGGCCGGCCGCGCCGGGGTACCGCCCAGCGCCCAGAACTCCTTGAAGTGGTTGTCGCTGGCGCCGGCGATGCCGAAACGGAAGCCGGCGTTCCAGCGGTTTTCGACATAGTCGATCTCGCGCTCGACGTCGGAGGCGCGGTTCCACATCTCGACCAGGTCGACGCCGACCGCGTCGGCGCGTGCGTTGAGCGAGCCGTCGTCCTCCATCTCGCCGTCGTCGGGATGCGCAGTGACCCAGGCCGCGCCCTGGCTGTGCGCGAGCCAGATCGACTCCTGCACGACGCGGCTGTCCGGTGCCCCTTCGATGCCGGCGTTCTGGTCGATGGTCTCGACCGCGCCCTGCACGGTCGCATGCGGCCGGCCGTTGGCCTCCTCGCCGGGGATCAAGAGCACGCGATCCGAGGTCCAATGCGGATCGTAGTGCTGGTCGTAAGTGCGGTGGTCGGTGATCGGCAGAAAGTCCAGGCCCAGCGACCCGGCCAGGCCGAGGATGTCGGCAATCGGCATGTTGCCGGGCGCCCGGTCGTCCAAGGTCTGGCGCAGCAGACTGCCGTCGGAGGAATGATCGGAGTGCGTGTGCAGCTCCCCTTCGCGCCAGACCGCCGCGCTCAGGTCCAGCGGCGCCGGCACGAAGCGCGCGCCCACCGCGACGGTTCCGGACTGGCTCAAGGTGCAGGCCGGTGTCGTCTGGCCGGCGCAGGCGCCCTCCCAGCCGGCGAAGGCCTGCGCGCGCGCCGGTACCGCCAGCAGGGTCGGCTGCACGCCTGCGTCGAAGCTCAGCGTGCAGGCATCGAAGCAGTCCGCGCTGCGCGGCGACGATGACACCTGGCCGTCGCCATCGATGCTCAGCGCGACCTCCAGCTTCGCGACCTCGGACGGGCCGTCAACCGGGCTGCCGTCCGGGGCATCGTGCGGGCGGTCGTTCGATCCGCCGCAGGCGGCAAGTGTCGCGGCGACGAGCGCGGCGCAGGCCTGCCGCAGCCTCTGCATTCCTCTGCGTCTCATGAACCGGGCTCCGATGGTGCTGCGGGCGCCGGCGCGCGCCGGCTGCCCTGCGTCGGCTGGGGATTGGCGACGCTTTCCAGGTGCGGTGCACCGACCTGCGAGACGAACTGCCGCAGCAGCGTCTGCTCCGGCGAGGCCTGCGGGCTGGGCACCTGCCACAGCTCGCAGACCAGCCGCTCCGCCGTCAGATGCGCCAGCCCATAGCCGTAGCTGCGCCAGTTGAAATAGCGCAGCTGCGGATTGACCAGGCGCGCGGCGTCTTCGACCAGCCGCATGATCGGCGTGGCCAGCGGCAGGTAGACGCTGGCGTAGGTTGCGTAGTCTGCGTACGGCGGCTGGCCGTGGGCGGCCTGGTAGAGCGCGCCGGCCACCACTTCCACGCCGCTGGCGCGGCCCATCGCCGAGGGTACGATCTCGACGCCGACGACGCCCAGCGTGCCGCCGCCGTTGGCCGGGTTGTAGGCCGGCAGCCCCGCGGTCTCGATCAGGTCGTTGGCGAACCAGCCGTGGCTGTCGCCGGACATGACCAGGTTATCGACGATGCCCTGCTCGCGCAGAAAACCATAGAACTCGTCGCGCGCCGCCGGTTGCTCGCCCCAGCCGCTGGTGTACAGCTCCGGGCCGTTGGGGTTGAGGCCCAGGGTCTCGAACAGGCCCGGCAGCGGCGAGGTGAACAGCAGCAGCTGCGACATGTTGATCTGATTCACGATCACGCGCTGCACCGCGCCGCGCTGCTTGGAGGCCAGCAGCACGCGCCGCAGCCAGGCGCTCTGCGGCTCGCCGAGCAGCTTGCCCAGCGCGCTCGGTGCCTCGGCATCGCCGTGGCGGCGCTGGTCGATCAGAATCACGTCGGCGAGATCGCCGTAGGGCAGGTAGCGATAGAACCACTCGGCGGCCGCGCGCGGCACAAAGGCGATGTTGGTATCGGGCGAAGGCGGCGGACCGAACTCGCCGGAGCCGTCCGGCAGCGGCGGGCGCGACGGCGTCCACAGCCAGAAGACCTGCGCGGCCTCGGCGCGGCTGAATTCGACGCCGGTGGCGGGATCGGTGGCGGCGTCGACGTCGTGCTGGTCGGGCATGATCGCGAAGGCGAGCGACTGGTGCGCCTTCAGCAGGTCGGGATCGGCGTAGTACAGCGCATAGCGGCGCGCGCACTCGTCGGCATTGCGCCAGTCGCGGAAGTCCACGTACTCCGGGTCGAAGACCCCGTTTCGGGCCCGGTACCACTGCTGGTCGTCCGGGTAGTCGTAGACGTGGTCGCCGGCGTGGCAGAACAGGTCGAGATCGTCGCGCTCGGCGATGCGCGCATAGGGGTGAAAATCCATCGACCAGTACGACGAGCAGGCCGCGTGCGCGATGCGCAGCTCGGATACCGGATCGCCCGGTGCCGGCGCGGTGCGCGTGCGGCCGGTGATCGAGCGGCGGCCCAGCGCCTCGAAGGCGTAGTAGTAGGTCGTCGCCGCGCGCAGGCCGGCGGCGTCGACTTTCACCGTCCAGTCGAGCCCGCGGTCGGTGCGCACGCGGCCACCAGCGACGACCTCGTTGAGCGCAGGATCGGTGGCGATGAGCCAGTCGACGGCGATTTCGGTCAGCCCCTGCGGATCGGCCACGGCCCAGCCGCGCGCATCGGGCACGGTGATGCGGGTCCACAGGATCACGCGGTCGGCGAGCGGGTCGCCGGAGGCGACGCCGTGCCCGAAGGGCAGCAACTCGACCACGGCCGGATAGTCCCAGTTCTGCGGCGGCACGAAATCGACGGCCGGCGGCGCGTCGTCGGGCGCATCATCGCCATCGCCGCAGGCGCCCAGGCCGCCGAGCGCGGCCAAGGCGCCCAGCGCGGCGCTGCCGCGGATGAACTCGCGGCGATCGAGCGGCGGACTCACTCCCCTGATCCTCCCCGGTTTTCCATTGTCAGGCTGCCGTGAACGGGCCCGTCACCTCGTAGGTGATGCCGCCGGAGAAGCGCCCGCCGCGCTGCGAGCTGAAGTACAGCCGCGTGCCGTCGGGCGAGAACGCGGGGCCGGTGATCTCCGAATTGTCCTGGCCGACGATCTGCAGGATCGGCGCCACGGTGCCGTCGGGCGCGATGGCGCTGATGCGCATGTGGCCGCCGTCCTCGGCGACGAGCAGATCGCGCGTCGGACCGTAGACGACGCAGTTGTCGACACCGAGCAGCGGCGCGTCGGCGCCGCCGTGGGCATCGTCGTCGTAGATCAGTTCGATCGTCTGCTGCGCGGCGTCGTAGGCCCAGACGCGGTTGCCGCTCTTGCAGGTGAAGTAAACGATGTCGTCCACGTACCAGATGCCCTCGGAGCCGGCGAAGATCGTCGCCTCCGGGATACGGTTCTGGCTCTGCGGCTGGTCCGGATTGAGCGCGTCCACCCACTGCACGGCCAGCGGCGGCGAATCCAGCGGGATGTCGCGCGAATCGGCCACGCCCGGCACGACCATGACCTGCAGCAGGCCCTCGTCGAGCGCGGGGCGCGTCGCCTCGGCCGGCCAGTCGGCGGCGCTGGGCACGAAGCGGTAGAAGCGCGCGTCGTCGATGTCCTCGGTAAGGAACAGCTGGCGCCGCAGCGGATCGACCGCGACCGCCTCGTGCTCGAAGGTGCCCAGGGCCGGCAGCGCGCGCGCATCGGATGCGCTGCCGAACGGAAAGCACTCGTGCACCTGGCCCATCGGGCGTTCCTCGCAGGACAGCCAGGTTCCCCAGGGCGTCGGCCCGCCGGCGCAGTTGAGCAGAGTGCCGGAGAGCAGCCGGTAGGCATCGACGCGCTCGCCGGTGGCGCTGAAGCGGATCGCACCGACGCCGCCGGGCACGGACTCGCTGTTCGAAACGTACACCCAGCCGCCGTCGTCGGCGGCGAAAGTCGCGCCGCCGTCCGGAAAGGTATGCCAGTTGTACCCGAGCACGGGCCCGAGCAGGCCGCCGACCAGATCGGACACGATCGGCAGGCCGGATTCGGCGATCACGCGCGATGTGAAGCCGGCCGGCAGCATGATGCCGTTGGCGTCGGGCTCCTGCAGCGCGCCCAGCTGGGTCAGCGACGGCGCCAGTACGGTCCCGCCGGGACCGGAGGAATCGTCGGAATCCGAGTCGCTGCAGCTCCACAGCAGCGGTCCGGTGGTGACGACGCCGGACACCGCGAGGCTGCGGCGCAGGAATTCACGTCGGCTCAGGCCGAACAGAGCGGGGCGCGGGAGATGGTGTGGCAAGGGGCGGAACATCGGATGAACTCCTGGAATGCTGCGGGCGATGCGGGTTAGGGGGTTAGGGGGCGGCGCGGCGGCGGTCCGCCTGGGTTCGCTCGGAGCGTCGGCCTCGCGCAGCCGGTTCTCGCCGGCGAGCATGTACTGCGCCGGGCCGAAGGCTCCGCGGGTCGGGAATGCTGTCGACGTACCACCACCCGGCCTGGCAGGGCTCGTGGGTGACGTCGCGGATCATGCTGAGCAGCTCGCGGCCATAGCGCCGCGTGTCGAGCATCGGCAGGTCGACCAGGCCGCCGAACACGCTCAGCGGATCGCGGCAGGCCACGTCGTGCAGAACCTGTGTTGCCACACCGCTGTCATCGGGCGGCTTCGAGCCGCACATCCCCAGCGGCAGCGGCGCCCTGCCGCCGCCGTACCGATTCCACGATGGAACCTGCGACGATCCACGAAACCCCCTGATTGCATTTTCGGCCGATCCCTCGCGGCGCGAACCGGTAAATTTAGTCCGCGCCTGTGACGCTCCGGTTACGCAAAGCGGTCGATGCAGCCGCAGAAATGCAACAGAGGCGGTAACGCCGCGTTCGATCCGCCTGCTTCGGCGGCCGCTGTCGCGGGCCTGTCACCGCCGCTTCATCTACCGCGACTAAAGTTCCGGACCTCGCAAGCTATTGACCCGGGGAATCATGCTTGGCACACCAGCTGCGCGCGCCAGCCGCCGCGAGTTCCTGCGCCACGTCTTCCTGACGGCCGGAGCCGTCGGCGCGCCGGCCTGGCTCACGGCCTGCAGCGATTCGCCGGACCGCTCCGGTGGCGGCGATGCGCCCGGCGGCGGCGATCCGGTTGGCGGTGGCGAGCCGGTCGGCGGGGGCGATCCGCTCGGCAAGGAGTTCGAGATCCCGCCCGGTCCGCTCGCGAATGTCGGCCCGCTCGTCGACAGCGGGCTCGACGGCATCCTCATCCCCGAAGGCTTCCAGGTGCGCGCCGTCGCCCGGCACTTGCGCAATCCGGTCACCGACCTGTTCGATCCGCTCGGCCTGACCGGCTACAACTGGCACCAGGCGCCGGACGGCGGCGCCTGCTTCGCCGCGCCCGACGGCGGCTGGGTCTACGTCTCCAACAGCGAGACGGATCCGCGCGGCGGCGCCGGCGCGCTACGCTTCGACGCCCAGGGCGCCATCGTCGCGGCCTACCGCATTCTCGATGGCACGCGCCGCAACTGCGCCGGCGGCGCCACGCCCTGGCAGACCTGGCTGTCCTGCGAGGAAACCGCCGATGGGCTGGTCTACGAGTGCAATCCTTTCGGCACGCCCGACGACGCGCAGGCACGGCCCGCGCTGGGCCTGTTCAATCACGAGGCGGCGGCCGTCGATCTGTCGACGCGCAGCGTGTTCCTCACCGAGGATTCCGGCAGCGGACGGCTGTATCGCTTCGTCGCCGAGCCGCAGGATCTCAGCGTCGACGCCCAGGGGCGCGAGCGCCTGCGCCTGGAGGCCGGACGCCTGCAGGTGCTCAACATCGAGGGTTACGAGGACGGCGGTTATGCGCAGGACGACGCGCTGCTGCGCACGCTGCATCGCGTGAGCTGGACGGATGTCGCCTCGCCCGAACAGCGCCAGGACGAGGTGCGCGCGGCCCTCGAATCGGCCGGCATGCCGGTGCCCGGCACCGTGTTCAAGGGCGGCGAGGGCATCTGGCTCTATGAGCTGCCGGAGGCGCTGCGCACGGTGCCGCCGGGCGGCAGCCGGCCGACCCGCGCGCTGCTGTTCTTCGCCTGCAAGGGCGACAACCGCGTGCTCGCCTACGACATCGACAACGCCCTGATCGAAAGCGTCTTCGACAACGCCTCGATCGACCCACCCTTCGACGACGTCGACAACGTCGTCGTCAGCCCGGCCGGCGACGTGCTGGCCGCCGAGGACGGCGATGCGATGCGGCTGATCGTCGTCGTGCCCAATGCGCCCGCCAAGACGCTGCTGCAGATCACGCTGGGCGGCTCGGAGATCGCCGGCCCTGCGTTCTCGCCGGACGGCAGCCGGCTCTATTTCAGCTCACAGCGCGGGCCGAATTTCGCGCTCGGCGCGACCGGCACCGGCGTGACCTACGAGCTGCTGATTCCGCCGCAGTTCCGCGCCTGAGAACGGCGCGGGTCTGACCGGCAACGCGGCCCTCCGCCGCTGGAAATGGGATTGATCGGCAACGAGGGCATGCTCGGCGCAACGTTGGTGCTTGACGTTGGCGCCGCTCCCCTGCCTGGCGTAGGGCAAGGCAGCCGCAGCGCATTGCGGATCACGGTTGCGCAGCTGCGGCGCGAACTGCGCGAAGGCGCTGCCCTGCTGCGCATGCTCAAGCGCTAGCTCTACGTGTTAGCTCTTCCTCGGCATGAACAGCAGCAGCCCGCCAATCAGGATCGCGGCGATGCCTGCCCAGGCAGGGACATTGACCTGCTGTTTGTCGCTGACCGACATATGCAGCGGCCCGAGGTCGGCCTCGTGAGTTTCCTTCGTGTAGCTGAAGCCGCCGTAGCCCAGCGCCAGGGCGCCGCCGACGAGCAGCAGGATGGCAATGACTTTCTGTGCGTTCATCTTGTCTCCTCCAACGAGCAGCATCGACGAGGCCGGCCGCGCATCAAGGCCGGCCGGACAACTTGCCGCGATTCAGATCCTCCGGCCCTGGATGACCCGGATCAGCACCACGGCGATGGCGACGACGAGGAGGAGATGAATCAATCCGCCCATCGCGTTCGCCGTGAACAGACCCAAAGCCCACAGGATGATCAGCACTACCGCGATGGTTTCGAGCATGGTCGATGTCTCCAACGATTTTCCGCAGGACCTTTGTGTCATCCATAGTGGACGCGGCGGCAAACCACGTCCGTTCGCTGACGCACGTAAGGTCCGGGTAGTTTGAGAAGTGCGGCGGAATCAGCCTGCACGGCGCGCCGTGTACGCTGGCGTACATAACAAGAATGTAGACTGACGCCTGCGAGCAGGAGGCCGTCGTCCATCGCACTCGAGCCACGCGATCGGCTATGTGAGTTGCCGTACAGACGCGGCAAGGGCGGGTGTTTCATTGTGCAGTTCGCAAGCAGAGCCGCATTCACGCAGCGCTGCCTTCGTACACCCGCACTCGCTTTGGAGCAGTTCATGAACAAGGATCAGGTTAAAGGGCAGTTCGAGCAGGCCAAGGGCCAGCTCAAGGAAACCACCGGCAAGCTCATCGGCGACAAGACCATGGAGAACAAGGGCAAGATCCAGGGCGTCGCCGGCAAGGTGCAGGAAACCTATGGCGATGCCAAGGAAGGGATCAAGGACGCGCTCTGATCGCGTCCATCGAGGGCCGCGGCACGGTTTGAACCGCTGCTGCCGAGGGCTCCGGTAACCGCATGCAACCAACGAGGCCCTCCCCTGTGGAGGGCCTTGTCCGTAGCCGCGCTAGAGGCGCATGGCGAGGGCATCATAAGGGGGGCGCAAGCGCAGCCAGCGCAGGTGCAGCACCGCCGCGAGCCAGCCCGGTGCCGTGCCGGCGATCGCATCCACGGCCACGTGCTGGCGCGTCGCCAGGGTCGAGTAGAGGATGCCCAGGCCCCAGACTGCGCTGGCGATCCGCAACCACGCCGGGGCCAAGGCGCGACGCAGCAGCCGGTCCATCCAGATCGCCGAGAACAGGGCGAATGCGGCATGCAGCGAGGGCAGCGCGTTGCCGGCATCATCGGCGGCGATGATGGGCCCCAGTGGCGGAAAGCGCGCCCAGTCGAGTTCCGGGCGCGGCGTCGCGGCGGCGACCATCTTGAGTCCGGGATGCGCCTTGAAGCCGTACCACGGTGCCTGTTGCCAGCCCGGCTGCGAGTCCATGTTCATGCCAGGCCACCGGTCTTGCGGCACAGCAGGAGGATCTGGGCCATGCGGTCGAATCAGTCGGTCTGCGCGGGCGATGCGTTGAGGCAGAGCACGCCGTTGCGATAGTCGAGCGTCATGACGAAGGCTCCGAGCGCCGCGTTGCCGAGGTTCACATCGCGCTGCGCGTCGTCGGCAATGGCAGGGCTGAGCACGGTTTCGACCGGAGCCGACCACCGGCCGATGCCCAGCACGGCCTCGCGCGCAGGGGTGAGCGCATAGGCGCCGCGGGCGCCCAGGGCAGCGACGGACGCGCCCGGCAGCGGCTCCACGCCGAGCCGGCCGGCCGCCTGCGCAAAAACCTGCAGCCCCAGGCTGGAGCCGGTATCGATCGTGGCCGACGCCTCCCGGCCGTTGATCCGCAATCCCTCGATCCGCGGCGGCGCCTGTGCCGGATCGAACGGGTAGCGCGCCTGCAGACCCTCGGCCGGGCAGGCAGGTCCCGGGGGATCGAGCAGCAGGCGACGCCGGGCGTAATCGAAGCGCACGACGCGGCCTGACAGAAAGCTCCAGCCCAGCACGCCGTGAACCGGCGCGCCGTAACGCCCGGAAACGGCGCCGAGGTCGACCGCGACCGCCTCGACAGTCCCGATCTCGCGCCCGCCAATCCGCAAGCCCTCGATGCCGGACGCATAGATGGGCACTTCGTCGTCGCCGGCGCCGGAGGCCAGGCCCGAGCGTCGTCGGTCCACGGCAAGCCCGGTGCGTTCTGCCGTGGCCAGGTCGATCGCCGAAGGAGTGGCGCCGGTATCGACCAGAAAGCGCAAGCGCTCGCCGCCGATTGCGCCCTCGATCAGCACTTGCTGACGCGCGAAGTCGAAGGGCGCCTCGATCGCCGCAGAAGGCGTGGCGCATCCGGCGGCGAGCAGCAAGCTCAGGCAGCAGGCGCGCGCAGGGCGCAACGCTTTCCGGCCAGCTTCTTGAATCCCTCGCCCGGGTCCTTTCAAAGCTCGTGCCGGCCTAGTCGTTCAACGCCCCGCTCTCGATCCACTGCCGCACTTCGCCGATCTCGGCCTCCGACAGGAACGGTCCGCCCAGCGGCATGCGCGAGCCGACCGCCTGGCTGCCTTCGAGCTTGTGGACCAGGTAGCTGTTGTCGGGATCGCCGGGCGCGACGCGCAGCAGCTCCGGCACCTCCAGGCTGGCGACGCCGACGAGGGCGGCGTGGCTGGCGGCGGCGCTCGACAGGTTCAGAGATCCCGGCAGCGAAGCGCCGACACCGT
>JBFMCQ010000095.1:0-11312 GCA_040754295.1 Pseudomonadota bacterium
ACGCGGAAGCGCTGTGGCGTATCGCGCTGCGCGTCGATCGCCATCTGGAGGTACCACGCTTCGTCGCAGCCGCGCCACCGGCTTCCCCGCTTCGGGAAGTCGATCATCCGCTCTGGCTGGCCATTAGTGAGTTGGACGTAGCACCAGAGATCGGCGCCGTAGGCCTGTTGTCGCCGCGCGACAAAGCGGCCTGTCTGCGCCTTCGGCTCGGTCCAGCGTCCCCGGTAGTACCTGACCGGCTTTGCCGGATCCAGGAGTTGGAGCCCTGGGATGTCCCTCGAAGGCGGGACGAGGTCGAGAGCTTGATCGCTCGCGGCCACGGCCTGCGACGCGGCACTGGGCTTGGGACCCTTCAGCCACGTTTCGGACGTGAGTTCGAACAACCCGAGTTGGCGCAGTTCGCCGCGCAGATCCTCGGTCCCGGACGACGGGCTCAGCCTGCGTACGTGCCCGAGGTATTGGATGCGACGCTCAAGCTCCGAGGGCAGCGGCGAGAGTTGGTCTGCAGCGACCCCGAGGAGGACCACGAGCCCGCTCTGACGAACGACGAAGCTCGCGGGCGCGGCGTAGAGAAGCACGCGCGCCGTCGGCGTCCCGTCTTCTACCTCGGGCTGCTCCAGGACGTCGCCGTGCGAGATCATCGCCTCGAGCGTTTCCTGGACGAGTTCCTTCGCGTTCTCGAGGTCGGGCACCAAGCCCCGCAGCGGATCCACGACGGCGCGCACGAGCGTCGCCGAAGAGCACGGACACAGGTAGCTTGCGGCCCGGCGCAGCGCCCCCGCGATCCCCTCTGGCGTGGTCAGGTCGAGCGCCTCCGGGTCGAGCCCGAGTTCGCGGATCTTCTGGGCGTGTACTTCCTCGACGGTGAGGCGCCTCATGCCGACCACCGCCATCCCGAGTAAATTTCGCCTGCTAGGATCGCAGACTGCCGTTGTTGGTCGACCGCGAGCACCAAGAATCGCGCGGCGCGGGCCAGGGTCGGTGCTTCAAGTAGGCTCTTGATTCCGTCCTCGAGATCTCCTCCAGCCCAAGTTTCAAGGGCCGTCGGGTCACTCGCCATGCGGAGCGCAAACTCCGCGACCCATGCAGAACCGCGAGCGCGCGGAGCCCCCCCGAGAGCGGGCCTGGATTGCTTGGATGAAGCGAGGAGGGCGGCTGGGCGGCCTCTCGCGGAATATGGCATCAATCGTAGCCGCTCAATGAGTTCGACAAGTGCGGTACATCGTTCATCTAGCGGCGCAGTCCCCAACTGTACCAACAGGTCGCGCGGGAAGATCTGAGCGGGGTCAGTTGCCGTCCGGTCGAATCTGCTTGAGGATCTCTTGGACACGATTGCTTGTCGTAGTCTTGCAAGACCAATTTCGTCGCTGAAGAAGTCGTCTTCCAGGTGGCCCCAGCGGTCCCCGCCGAGTAGCGCCCAGATGCGCGCCGTTAACGAGCGAAGAACGGTTCGCCGCCGAACTCCTGCAATGAGATCCCCAGAGAGCCGTGCGCTGCTCCAGAGTCGAGCGAACCGCACGAGTTGCACGATGTGCCCTACGGTGCGACTCCCGACGTCCAGTTGGGGCTCGCACCTCAGCTGGGCGAGGTCATTGACGATCGGAGGCACAACGATCGAGGCCCTGAACTCAAGGAGAGTTGCGACGTAGAGGCCGCCGGCTCGGGGCGCCAGGTGGTCTTGGGCGGCAGGCAGCGTCTCTCCGATGGTAGGCCGCTCGAATGAGAATCGCTGGACGATGGGCTCACCGCTGCCAGCGTCGTCGTGCAGGCGCGCGATGAATCCAGCCGTTTCTCGCCGCACGGACCACCGCAGCGGCGTGAACTCGCGCTCGCAGTGGATGGTGAAGCCGCCGAGTTCGTCGGCGGAGAACTCGACCTCACAGACGTGTGCGTCGTCGTAGGCACGCTGCGCATCCTTGTCCTTCTTAAGGTGCGCTTCGAAGTGCCTTGTCCACTCCTCGCTCGAGAGCGGCAATGTGATCGGCGGAAGTTGGTGCTCAAACAACGGTGCTTCTCCCAGGCGCGCGAACATCCGCGCTCGGCACTTGGCCTGTCGTCCATCAGGCCCGCGTATGTGGATGGAGGCCTTGCTCTCCCAGAGCTGTTCGAGCGAGGGCGCGGCGGGGTCCAACTCCACTTCGAGGGGGCCGTGCGTGGTCGAGCCAGGTGACCACGGGCGGGCCTCGCGGACACGCATGACGACTTCGAGGTCGCCGATCACCTCGGAGTCAGCGCCGCTCCCGCTGCGTGCCGCGACACTGAAGTTGTGGAGGCCGACCGGCAGCGGCGGAAGCTCGACGAAGATCGGCTCGCCGGGCGGCGTGTCAGTCAGCGACAACGAGAGCGACGGCCCTTCTCCCTTCGCGATGGTCAACTCATCGATCGCATGGTCGGAGCGGATCGCGAGTATCGGCGTCTCCGACGCCAGCCACTCGCCGTGGCCCTCGCCGTCCCACGCGACTGCCGCGAGCCCTGCCGGCCACACCTCGATCAACTTCGCTTGGCTGACTTGGAGTTGTTTCAGCGCCTGCTCCCACTCCGACGTGAGTGCGGACGGCACGTCAAGGAGCACGGCGTGTACCCCTTGGCACGTTAGCTCGACCGGGCGCGCGACGGGTAAGTGAGCGAATGGCTCGGTGCTCACGAGCAGGTACTTCGAGTCCGCGCGAACGCGCATTCCGCGAGACTCGTAGGCAAGGCCGTCGCTTGCGACCTTGAAAAGCCACGACGTGCCTGGCCGGAGCATGCACTCCGTGCGCAGTAGGTACTCGAGTTGCGCGTCGGTGCGCTCGAACTTCAACAGCACATCGTCGGGGCGCGGCCAGCGGCCGAGCACGACCCGCTGGGGACCGTGCAGGCAGCGCCCCCTCGCGAGCGGGCGGCCCGCCGCGCCCGCGACGGTGCATCGCGACTCGGTAAGGACGTCGCGCACCTGCGGGAAACGCAGGAGCAGGTGCGAGAGGTCTGGGATCTCCAGCGAAACCTCCCAGCGTGAACCCTCGATGGGGCGCAGCACCAGGCGCGGCTCAATGCCGAGCCGCACGACCTCCGCGCGGGCCTCGTCGCGACGCTGAAACGTCGTCGCTGTTGGCCTGCCGATGGTCAACCCTCGGATCTTCGCACGCTCCTCCGCCGCGCGTCGCGCTCCGCGTAGCCATTCGCGACCACGCCGATCACGGTCGACGTCATCGCCGATGCGCTTTAGCGTCGTCGGGTCGAGCAGCGGCTTGAAGCCCTCCTTCCCCTGGAGGAGCAGCGCAGCAGCGATCTGCCCGACGAGCGCCGGCGCCTGCACGAAATTCTGGAAGCGGGCCGACGTGTTCCAACTCCGCGCCGCGATGAAGTCCCCGAGGCGCTGCGGCTCGTCGAAAAGTTCGGCCGAGAACGAGTGCCGGAGGTCGTATAGGATGCGCGCTAGCTGCTGTTGGAGGTCGCGCGGGAGGATCGCGTGCGTGATGGGCCACGCGATAATCGAGAACTGCTCCGCCCATGGCCCCGACGGCGTGACGCCCGCGAACTTCCGTTGGAAGGCGACGAACGCGTCGCGAATCCAGTCGCGCCTGCCGTTCAACGTCCAGCCCGGCGTCTTGTCCTCGAAGGTCTGCCAGTACTCGTCCCCGGCGTAGCCGTAGCCGATTTCCGTCGCATAAACCACCCAAACGAGTTGGTGGTCGCGCGCAGGCAACGAGACCCGGATGTGGGCGCGCAGCGTGTTCTTCAGCGCCAGCAACTCGGCCTGCGCGAGGCCGTGCTCCAAGGCGAAAACAGGGATGTCCTTGCGGTCACACGCGAGGGCGCCGAAGTGCTCTTCAAGTCGATGGTTCCACTCTCCCAGATCCATCGCGACGCCTGTTCACTTCCCGAACTGCACGGCCGCGCGCTGCGCGTCAATCGTCGTCAGGTGAGGAGCCCGAGCGCTCCACCCCAGTTCACATGCCGGGGACCGCGTCGCGACACTCCGCAGGAGCGCGGTGTTCTCTTGGTCGGCCTTGAACCTACTCATCATCTACTTCTGGAACTTCACGACAGATCGGAGTACGTGGGCTGCCTGGGCGTACCACGCTGAAGGGGAACACGAGCCCCGTGGGTGATCGGGCGGACGCTTGTGTGTCGCTCGACCTCATCGAGGACGTCATCGGAGGTGATCCGATTTCGTAACCACCGCTCGCGCCACCACGCGCCGATCGCCGCCGTCGCCGCCGCGCCCTCGTTGACCGGTACTACGTACTCGGGCCGCTTGGCGGCGCCGATGAGGTAGTCGCCGAGGTTCTTGATAAGGCTCACCGCGTACACGACGCGCGGACGGTGGTGGCGGAGGAGCATCCCCGACGGTAAGTTCAGCAGGTCGAGCGCTTGTCTCACCTTGCGCAGCTTGGGGCTCACGCCTTCGCCGAAAATGCTGTTCACGCGCTGCGCGTCGGACTGCTGCACGAGGTCGACAAGCGCGTCGACCGTCTCCTCGGAGTATTGCGACGTGCCGAACGCCTCCGATCGACCCAACTCTTCGTAGCGGATGACGTCCTCCGCATTGCCCCCGAGGCGCTCCGCCGGGATCGTGATGCGGTTGTACTGGCTCGACCCCACGCCGTAGAGTGACGTGGTGCCGAGGAGCACGAGCTTCGAGGCGCGCACGACGGACCGTCCGGCCATTGAGGACGCGATCTCACTCTCCGCGTGGGCGTACCGTCGACGGTACTGATGCACGACCTCTGGGCTCGCCGCCATCATGGCAGTGAGCTTGCCGCCGAGGAGCGCGTTGTAGGGCTGCACTGCGCCGCACACCGAGATGTCTGCGACCGCGATGCCGACGCGGTCAGCCTTCGCCTTCTTGAGCACCCTGCGAATCGCGTCGCTGCCATACCCGGTCTTCGCGAGCGTGGCGAGCTTCTCCGCCGTCGGCTTGCCGCCGAATGCCTCGTCGAGGACCGCGCGCGCGCGGAGGTACGTCGAGAGGGCGAGCGCGCGCTTGCTGCGGAACAGGTGCGTCCTCGCCTTCGCGATCCAGTACTCATCGCCCGGGAGAGCGGAGCGCTTCTGCTTGTGGTCGCGCGAGCGCGCGAAGCGGTGGTGCTTCTTGCGCGCCTCGGCGCTCTCCTTCAGCAGGCGTTCGATCACTGCCAACGAGGGTGTCTTGAGATCGCGCGTCGAGAGGATGCCGTCCTCGATCAGGTCCGCCACGTAGATTTCGTCGATGGCGGCGTCGAGCGTGTCGACGAGCCACTTAGCGAGTTCTCGCGTCGGCGCGGTGCGCACGCGATCAAGGAAGGTCTCCGGGTGCCACCCGATCCACGAATCGCGCTCGCGGATCTGCATGATCGGGCTGCTCAGCGCGCCGATACCCATCACCGGGTGGTTGGCGGCGGCGCGGTCGCGTACGAGGAAGACCATCGTCCGGCCCGGCACGCTCGTGTACTGGTTCGTCCACGTGTGGCGGAAGTAGCGCCACACGTCCATCAGGCGCAGCCCGGTGAACTCGCACGTGGCGTTCTCAGAGGTGACGAACTGGAGGTAGGGATCGACGAGCTTCGACAGCGCGTCGGCCCAGCCGTTGTTGAGGTGCGTCCGCGCCTCCCGAAGGCCCTCCGCGAGGTCTCGCCCATCGCGCATGAGCGAGTAGATCGAGACGTACCTCCCATCGTGGAGACGCTGGCGCTCCATCGACTCCAGGAACCGCTGCACCGACGGCTGACGGAGTTGGGCGTTGCGCTTGACCAACTCCTGCCGACGGATGCGTGCCTTCTCGGCGAGCGGGTCGGTGACGGGGTCAGGCGGCTTGACCTCGACGCGCTCGCTGCGCACGCGTATCGTCCAGCCCTGCGTCGCGAGGTCGGTCATGACGAGCCCCGCCGCGAGCAACGCCTGTCGATCGCCGCGACGACACGCCGTGACTTCAGCGACGAACGCGCCGCGCGCCTTCTCAATCGCCTCCTCGGTGCGCTCGCCCCGGCACACCTTCGCCAGCGCGCGCGCGTGCTCCACGAAGACGTCCTGCGACGCCTTGCTCGGGAGCGGCGGCTCCAGCGTGGTCCATGTGTTGGGCACGCTGGTCATTTGTCGTTCAGGAAGGCGGCCAAGGTGTTACTCCACTCGAGCCGATGCTTGGCGAGCGCCGGGACCTTCCCGCGCGCGGCCGCTTCGCTCCGCGCTGCCGCGAGGAGGAGCAGTTCGAGTTTGGCGCGGAGTTGTGGATCGCGAGGGGCCTCGCCTTCAGAGAGCGGCTTGTAGATCTCGCGGTAGAAGGGGTGATCAGGATTCAATACGAGCACAAGCCTGTCCCCGTCGTGCGCGAGGGTGAAGAACGACGTGTCCTTCACCGAGTGCTCGATGATGCTGTAGCGGTCCGCCTCGCCGGCGCGATCCCGTAGCGTCGGGTGACTTTCCTCCAATTCACGCATCAGCGCCCGCGCTGTCGGGTCAGCGCTACGCGGGAGGGGGCGCAGGAGGTGGTCCCGCTCGTTGGCGATGCGCTCCGCCTCGGAGAAGCGTTCGCTCGCCTTCACAGCGGTGTGCGCCCTGCGTGCGCGGCCATTGAGGGCACGCGCGGTCGCCTCGAGGTCCGGCGAGAGCGCCTCGATGAGATGCGCCTGGGGGCGAGCCTGTTGCTTCGTGTGCGTAATGCCAAACGCTTCGTCGAGGATCGGATCGAACTGGATCTCGCAGCGCCACCAGTCGTCGTAGTTCTCTCGGTGTTTGCTGCCCATGAAGAACCAGCCGTAGTCCACCTCGCGTCCACCACGGACGATTGAGACGCCGGCACCCTTCGAGAGACCGATTCGGCGCTTCTCGTCGTTCGAGAGTTTGTGCCACGCGTGGACCGGCAGTTCCGTAAAGCGCACGCTGACCCAACCAGTTTTCCGCGAATCGAGCGGATCGGCGCGGACTTCGAAGCGCATCTCCTCGCCGAAGAGTTGGGCACCAGAGATCTCTGCTTTCGGGTGTAGGTAAAGCGGATCGAAGGCATCGAGGGTATCGCCGTTGATGGTGATGCGGAGGCCCTTCCAGATGAAGTGCCTGAAACGTCGCCCGAGTTCGACCTCAAGCTTGCGCACGATGGTAGAGACGCGGCGATTGTCGAGCCTATCGCACTGCGACCAGCAAACGAGGGTCCCCGAGTTCCCAGCGCACTCGCTTGGCGACACCTTCACCACTTGCGGCTCGGGCACCTCGATCATCTCGCAGCGCACGATCTCGTCGACGTCGAGGTACGACGAGTACACGTTCGGGGTGTCATGCCCACGCGCGCCCTTCGGCGACTGCCACGTGAAGACCGTGACACGCCGCGCTTGGCTCAGCGACGCATTGGGTAGGCCCATGCCGTACCGCCCAAGTCCTCGGCGATCCCCGAATCGAGTGCTGCCGCCGAATCGGAGTGCCTGACGCAGTGTCGGCGGGTCCATCCCACAGCCATTGTCCAGTACCGAAACCTCGATCGCCTTCTCCTCGTCGTCGCTGGTCTTGGCCGCGACGGAGATCGCGATGCGTGTGGCACCCGCTTGGATAGAGTTGTCAACGAGTTCTGAGATCGCGCTCGCTGTACCCTTGTACCCAGAGTCCCGGGTCGCTTGGATGAACTTGTCGAGCGCGATGATCGAGCAATCCGCGCGTCGAGCCGAGTGGACATTCTTCGTCATGGCGCTAACTCGCTGGCTTTGATCATGCGCGCACTCCGTGTTTGCTCTTTGTTTCCTCGGAGGGCCGAATTGCAATGCCGCGCTGCTCGCAGTAGTCCCGAATCAGAACCTCGACCATGTTCGCTATGGAGCGGTGTTCCTGATCCGCCGCGATGCGCAGGGCCTCCTTCAGGCCAGGATCGATCCGAAAGGTCAGCGTGGCAGTCTTGCTGGTGGCCATAGCTTCTCCAGATGCCGCTGCAAATGTACTGCACTATACAGTAAGGATAAGAGGCCCCTTGGCGCTCACCGGAGTTGACCCAGTCTCTGCTCGGTTGAGTTGACCCATCGAGCTGCAGTGATGGCGGCGAGGTTGGCGCAGCGCTGATCGAAGCGGCGCACGCACTCTGCGCACGGGCAGGTGCGTGGAGCAGACGATGGAGCGACGCCGGTGCGAGTGCTGCGGCGTGGAATTTCGGCCGTGTCCGCGGGTACGGGATCAGCGCACCTGCGGCGAGCCGCGGTGCCGGCGCTGGCGCAAGCAGCGCTGGAAGGTGATGAAGCTGGCGAGCGACGCGGATTACGCCGACAACCAGGCGCAAGCCCAGCGCAGGTGGTGCACGAGCCACCCGCGGTACTGGTGCGACTGGCGGTCGCGGCATCCGGAGTACTGCGCGCAAAACCGCGCACGGCAGCGGGCGCGGGACCGGCGGCGGCGTGGCGACGATCTTGCAAAGAGCGCCGTGATCGAGGCGAAAGTACCCATTCGATCAGGGACATACCGGCTGACGCCGGCGGCCTCGGAGGATCTTGCAAAGAGCGACGCGATAACGGTTGAAATCACTGTCGTATCAGGGTTTTGGCCGAATGAGAGGGGGCTGAAGCCCTCTTGCAAAGAGATGACGCGATAGGAATCGGCGGGGTGCGGCCGTAGCGTGGCCGGTCATGGATGCCGACCCGGCCAGTGAAGAAGTGGACCTGCACCGTCTGGAGCTGCGCTACCGGCACGCGCGCCTGATCGAGCCGCGAGCGGTGTCACAACTGGCGCGGTCGATCCAGAGCTGCGGGCAGCGGCTGGCGTGCTGGGCGGTGGCGGACGCCGATCGTCTGGTGCTGGTGGACGGTTATCGGCGGGTGGCGGCGCTGCGCCAGCTGGGCCGGGACACGGTGCAGGTGGAACGCCTGGCCGGCGACGTGGCGCAGGGCCTGATCCGGGTGCTTGGTTCGGCGCAGTCGCGGCCGTTTGCCGCCCTGGAGGAAGCGCTGCTGCTGCGCGAGCTGGTGGAGGGCCTGCAGCTGTCGCGGCATGAAGTGGCCCGCCGCACGGGCCGTGACGTGAGCTGGGTGCAGCGCCGGCTGCAGTTGCTGTCGGGCTTGCCGGAGGTTTTTGTGGAGGCGGTGCGGCGGGGCCGGGTTTCGACCTGGGCGGCGGTGCGGATCTTTGCGCCGTTGGCGCGCGCCAACAGTGCGCATGCCGAGCAGCTGCTGGCGTCGCTGGGCGAGGAAGGCCTGTCGACGCGCGAGCTCAGGGAGTGGTTTGCGCAGTACCAGCGCACGAGCCGCGCCGGCCGCGAGCGCCTGGTCGCGCACCCGCGCCTGTTTGTGCAGGCGCGGCAGGCGGCGCGGGAGGACGAGGCGGCGGCGCAACTGCGCGCGGATGTCGAAGGCGCATGCCTGGCAGACCTGCGCATCGTCGTCGCCGTCGTTGCGCGCCTGCGCACGCGCCTGGCCGCCATCGCCGAGCCGTGGCCACCGGCGCTGGTGGCGGCGCTGCACGCCGCCGGGCCCGACCTCGCTGCCCTGGTGCGCCCGCGATGACGCCGGCCGACCTGCAGGCCGCAGTGCGCACGCTGCATGCCCAGGGACGCAGCCTGCGCGCGATCGGTCGTGCCGTCGGCCTGTCGCGCAACACTGTGCGGCGCATCCTGCGCCAGGCGCCGGTGCAGACCGAGCAAGTCCCTTTCGATGCGACGCTGCGCGGGCATCTGCAAGCCGCTTACGAAAAGGCCGGCGGCAATGCCGTGCGGGTGCGGGAACTGCTGGCCGCCGAGCATGGCTTGAGCCTGTCCTACAGCACGCTCACGCGCTGGCTGCGCCTGGCCGGGCTGCGGACGCCGCCGCGGCGAGCCGGCGAGTATGTTTTCGCCCCGGGCCAGGAGATGCAGCACGACACCTCGCCCCACAAGGTGATGCTCGGCGCCACGCGACAGACCCTGCAGTGCGCGGCGCTGGTGCTGGCCTGCTCGCGCAAGCTCTTCATTCACTACTACACCCGCTTCACGCGCTTCGAGGCCAAGCATTTCCTGCTGGAGGCGGCCGTCTTCATGGACGGCGTCTGCCCGGTGTGCGTGGTCGACAACAGCCACGTCGTGCTCGCCGGCGGCAGCGGTGCCGACGCCGTGATCGCCCCGGAGATGCAGGCTTTCGCCCGCGCGCTGGGCTTTGCGTTTCGTGCCCACCGGATCGGCCATCCCGACCGCAAGGGCCGCATCGAGCGGCCTTTTGCCTGGGTGGAAGGGAATTTCCTGGCCGGCCGCAGCTTCGCCGACCTGGCCGACCTCAACGCGCAGGCGCGCACCTGGTGCAACGAGGTCGCCAACGCCAAGCCCAAGCGTGCACTGGGCATGAGCCCGGAGGCGGCGTACCGGATCGAGCAGATGTCCCTGAAACGCCTGCCGGCGACCCTGCCGCCGGTGTATGACGTGCTCGAACGCGTCGTCGACCTGCACGGCTTCGTCTCGGTGGACACGCATCGCTACTCGGTGCCGGAGCGCTGGGTCGGTCAGAGCCTGACCGTCTACAAGCACTTCGCCGAGATCCGGGTCTATCGGCGCCAGGAACTGCTGGCGACCCATCCGCGCCTGTCCGGACGCGATGGGCGCAGCGTACTGCCGGGTCATCACACGCTGCCCAGCCGCGCGGCGCGCACGCCGGCGCTGGCGGCGCAATGGGCCGACGATCCGCTCCTTGCGCGCTACGTCGCCGCGCTGCGGCACCAGGCCCAAATCCACACCCTGGCCGGACTCGACTTCGTCAAGCGCGCCGAGAATTTGCTCCTGATCGGGCCGCCTGGAACCGGCAAGACCGGCTTGGCCATCGGCCTGCTGCGCGAGGCCTGCCTCAACGGCTATCGCGGCTGCTTCTACAACGCCCAGGACCTGCTCGACGAAATCTACGCCTCGCTCGCCGACCGCAGTACCTCACGCCTGCTGCAGACCCTGAGCCGGCGCACGCCGATGGTGATCGACGAACTCGGCTATATGTCCCTCAAGCCCGAGCAGGTCAACGCCTTCTTCCGGCTGATGGATCAGCGATACAACCGCGCGACCACGATCATCACCACAAACCTCGAACCAACCTCCTGGTACGAACTCTTCCAGAACAAGTCGCTCGTCGACGCGCTGCTCGACCGCCTGCAACACCACTGCATCACCATCCGCATCAACGGGCCCTCGCTGCGCAGCGCCGAGCCCGCACCGGCGCCGGTCGCCAACGCGACCGCGCCCGCCGTTGCTCGCAGACCCACCAAACGCCCCGCGCGCTGACCGCGCCGCTACCACCACCGACCGTGCACCGCGCCACCGCGCCTCCAACCGGAGACGCGGTCTTCGGCGTTTGTATGCTCCAAGCCATCTGCGCGCGCGCAGATGCTGGGTCAGCTTTCAGTGAGCGCAGAGGGGGTAGATTTCTTGAGCGGCGAGG
>JBFMCQ010000096.1:0-11305 GCA_040754295.1 Pseudomonadota bacterium
TCGGTTTCGCGGCAGAGGATGACCTCTGCTTCCGCGTCCAGCGCGTAGCTGCGCTGGACAATCTGTCCCTGCTCTTCCGGTGGCGCGACGAAGTCCGTAGTCGGCCTGTATGTGCGTGTCGTCATCTCTGCTCTCCTTGCTATGCCGGCCGCCAATCGGCCGTCCATATGCGCAATATAGGGCATCTTGCCCTAGGCGTCAAGGGGCCGATCGACCGTTCGTCGGTTGGCTGCGGCAGCGCGAAAGATCCGCGCGGCTCTTGACGCGGTGCGCCGCCACCGTGAGCCACTGCAGGTTCCGCACTTCATCCCGCCCGCCCGCGCACAGCGGGACGCGGTGATCGATCTCCCAGCCCTGGCACGGCCCGGCGCGTCTCCCGGTTGCCGGACACGGCGACTCCCGCAGAAATTCCGCCCGTACAGATGCCGAGCGCCGCTCGGCGGCGTCGCCCTCGAACTTGCGCAGTTGGACATCAGCACCACGTCATGTCCTTTGCGAGTCCGCTGCCTTTGCAGCTCGTGCAGCGGATGATGTCGTCGTAGCCGTCCTCGTCCCAATCCAGATGGTCGCTGCCGTCCACCCAACCTTCGCCGCCGCAGATCAGGCACGACGGCTCGTCGTCGTAGCTCTCGTCGCAATCGCAGCTCTGTGCAGGCCATCCGCAGTTCGCGCAGTGGGTCGCAGGTCCAACTGTCGCTTCAACCGGACGGTCTTGCCGCCCGCTGGCTTCATCGCTTTTCATGTGTCACCTCTTTGGCGGCAAGACCGCCGGTTAAGCTGGCGATCAACCGCAGCGACTTGGCGGCCGCGCGCATCGACGATGCGGTCGGCGATGTTTTCTTTCACGCCGAGCCGCCCAGCACTCGGCCGCCCCACTGCTCGGCCATCGCTTCGGCGATTCCTGCGTAGGTACGGCTGCGCTCGCGCCGGCGGTGTTCCGGATCCGCGCGCCGGCTCATGAAATGCACACGGCTGTAGAGCTTGCCGCGCGAGTCCGTGTAATACGTGCCGTCAGGCCGACGCATGTAATCCGGCTCGACGACTTTGGTCGGCCGTAGCGGCGGCAGGCCCTTGAGCCAGAGGCACGTCGCCTTCGTCTCGCTGTGCCCGAACTGCCACGGCTGGATTACTTAGTCCGGCCGGCGAATCCACGACGACACCACGCTGACGGGGTTCTCGACCGCGACGCGCGGGATCGGCGCCAGCAAGAGGCGCGCGAAGAAGTCGAGCGCGTCCTGCTGCTCGCGGCGCTTGAGCGGGAACCAGCGCGCACCACTGACTGCCAGATGCGTGCACGGCGGATGCGCGACCATCAGATCCCATCCGTCGCGCAGCACTTCGCGCACGTCGCGTTGCAGGTGCTGGCCGCCGCGCTCGCTCTCAACCAGATCGCATGACCAAGCGTCATGCCCGAGCGCGGCAAAGGCATCGCGCACCACGCCGCTGAATTCGCAGGCGATCAGAACTCGCAACGCGACGCGCCGACCGGTGGCGGCGAAGTGCTTCTTCGCCTCGCCGGTGGCCATGAGCCAATCGCCGACTCCCATCAGCCCACCATGCCAGGGTCGAGGGTGGGCGCGATCATGCAGGAAATTCGCGCATACGCAGATCCTCGGGCCACTCGTCCGGGTCGCCGCCCGGCCCCCACTGCACGCGGCCGAGTCGCAGGTCCATCAGGTGCTCGGCGTAGCAGTGGTCACAGCCCGGCGAAACGCGGGTGCAGCCGATCCACGGGTTGAACGTGTGATCGGTCCACTGAATCTTGGTGTCAGCGCCCATCGACTTTTCTAAACTCGATCACCCACACCCAAGGATTCAAGTTCCACGAGCCTTCGCCGTAGATCGACTCCCACAGCCAGCGATACTCGACGCGCGGATCGTTGAGCGTGCTGTGCGTGACGCCCTCGGCGAGCGCGTCAGACGCGCTGATCTCCTGCAGACGCTCGACGCGGACGTCGGTGATCTCGAGCGTGATGCGCGAGGCCCAGCGAGGCATGTGGATCGACGGGCGCCACGGTACGTCGCACGGATCCTCTGTCCAATGATCTGCTCGATAGTCGATGGTGCAGCCGTCTTGATCTGGCGCGCGCGCTCTCCACGTCTCGCGCACCCAGAGGTGATCGCCCACCTTGCCGTAAGGGCAGAGTGGCACCATCAAGCGCTCCATAGCTCTGCGGCCGGTGTGCAAGTAGCCGGCGTGCAGCTTCTTGTGTTGCCAGTACCACTCGCCATCGAGCGGCATCGGATACACGGTGGCGCGCGCCTCGGGCTGCGGATCTACGATGCGCCGCGTCTGCGTCTTGCCGCCGCCGAGGATCGCGCGGACCATCGACCCACCGAACGCGATCGGCCGCTCGTTCATGCCCGCACCCCAATTCGCGCCGTCTTCCAGTTATGCGCGATCCACTCCTGCGCGCGCCGCGCGGCTGCGGTTTGCCCTGCCGCGCAGCCTCCTGCGAGGCGCGGGCGGCGGTGCGGGTGGCGCGCGGCGGTCTTGAGCAGGCGGCCGGCGTGCGCTTCGACCATCGCACGCGCGGCGTCGCCGCGCTCCAGCTCGCGGCGGATCTCGCTGCTGTGCTGGGCGATGGCGAGCAGGTGGGCGAGGAGCTTGGTCGAGTTCATGCGGCGCGCCAATCGTCGAGATGCAATTGCCGACGCTGCGCATCGAGCGCGTGCGCGCACGCCGGATTCAGCCAGACGACCTCCGTGCGGGGACGCGCGCCATCGGCCAGCGTGGCGCGCTCGAAGCGCGCCCAGTCCGGGTACAGCTCGTCGTCGTATAGCGGCGTCGCGTAGCCGCTCAGCACGACCATGCCCTGCACGTCATGCAGCACCAACGCGAGGCGGCGGTGATCGTCATCGCTCATCTCATGTCGGTAGCCGTGTTTGCTGGCGGCAGCGGTGCGCGTGTGCATTGGATACGGCGGATCGACGTAGAACAGCGTGTCGGCGCTATCGAGGCGCGCGATGACTTCCAATGCATCGCGGTTCTCGATGGCCACGCCGCGCAGCCGGGCGCAGAACAGCGGCGCCTGCTCAGGCCAAGTGGCCCATTCTTTCGACGGCAGCGCGCGGCCTTCGCTGTCCTTGCAGCGGAAGCCCGTGCGGTAGCCGCGGCCGACGCTATCGCTACCGTGTCCCATAAACGACAGCACGATCGTGCGCGCGGCCTGTTCGACCGGATCTTCGGTCGGCGCGTAGGCGGCGTTGAATTCAGCGCGCGCGAAAGGCGTCAGCTCGAGTCGGCGCCGCAGATGTTCGGCGAGCACGGGATCGCGCAGCACGCGGAACACGTTAACGACGCGGTCATCGAGGTCGTTGATGCACTCCGCGGCGCTGCGCCGCTTCTGCATGAGGACCGACGCGCTGCCGGCGAAGGGCTCCACGTAGGAACGATGCGGCGGGAAAAATTCGAGCAACCACGGCGCGAGGCGAAACTTGCTGCCGTGATAGCGCAGCACGGGCCGGATAATCTTGCTCATGACCGCCGATGGAGCCGCCGGAACACGTACATCGCGCTGACGATGCCGATCGGGCCGCCGAAGAGGTAGGCCACGATCTCGGCGCCGGTGGCGTCGGGCGCGAGCTTGTAGAGCGCGAGATGCGCGGCGCCGATCGCGAGCGAGTTGATGAACGCGGCGACGTAGCGGCCGTTATTGACGAGCAGCGACTGCGCGCCGAGGCAGAACACGACGGCGAAGGTCGAGGCGAAGAGCATGGCGGCGTTCATTCGTCGTCGCCCGCCGCGCGGGCCTTGTGGTCGGGTTGCGCGCGCAGCCGCGCCTGGCGGCGACGGATGATCCGGCGCGCGATCATGTGCAGCAGCCGCGCGAGCGGCGGGTAGCGCAGGTGCTGGTCGAGGTCGGCCGCGCGCAGGCCGCAAGCGCGCGCGGCGCATTCGAGATCGAAGCGGTCGACGTTCGGGTCGGGCTCGGCGAGCGAGACGCGCGCGGGCCGCGGGCGGCGCGCGATGAGATCGGCGAGGCGGTCGGCGGCGGGCATGAGCGGGCGGCGTTCAGAGGCCGGCCTCATCGAGGCACCACGCGTAGCCAACATCGGCGAACACGCGGCGGAGGCGGCCGCCTGCGTGCGCGGCGCACAGGCGCTGAATGAGCCGATCGACCGCCAGATCGCGTGTCGGGCCGCGCGCCGAGGTGACGATCTTGCCGCTGTCGTAGTGGTCGACGACCCATCCTCTCGCAATTCGTCGCAGGCAAAAACGCAGACCATGGAATGGCGGCGGCAGTTTGACCGCCCAAACGCTTAGCGAGGCGCGCGCGGCGCATTCGACGTCGAGCTTGATCCGGCAGCGGCGGTATTCGTAGCGCGTCATTGCAGCCGCTCCAGATCGATCGCGCGGCCGGTCAGTGCGTCGATGCGCCAGCCGCCGACGCAGCGGATGCGGTCGAGGCCGTCCTGATAGCCGGCGCGCGCGGCTTCGCTGCGGGCGTGCTCGAGGGCCTGCGCGGCGGCGCGGGCGCGCGCCTGCGTCTGCACGTGCTCGGCGAACGCGCGTTCCCGCGCGTCGAGCCACTGCGCGAACGCGATGACGGCGGTCATGGCGAGCGCGCCGGCGATGCCGGCCGCGAGATCGCGCAATACGCGGCGCTCGGTGGCGGGGGTCATGCCTCGGTCTCCTCGCGGCAGGCGCGGCAGGTTTTGTGTGGGCGGCCTTGACCGCCGCGCGCCAGGAATTCTTCGCGCGGCTTGATCTGTCCGCATTCGACGCAGCCGCGCAGGACGCGTCGTCGCGCGATGTCGATGCTGCCGAAGGCGTGCAGCCGCTTGGCGGCGGGCGCGAGCAGCGTGCGCTCGGCCGGTCGCGTCCAGGCGACGGCGCGCGGCATGGGCACTTCTTCGCCGTCGGGGCGACTCGCCTGCACGGCGACGACGGTGCGGCCGTTGCTGCCGAGGAGACAGTAGCGGCGGCAGCACCATCGCGTGGCGGGTTGGACGAAGTAGCGGGGTTTCATCGAGCGGCCTCCACCCGCACCGCATCGGCGTAATCCATCGTCCCCACCGCGACCGCAGCGGCGAGGATGACGGCGAGCGCGGCGAGCGCGCGCAGCGTTTCGCGGCTCATGCGCCGCCTCGGAAAAGCTCCAGCCGCAGCACGACGAGCGCGCGGTCCTGGGCGTCGGTCTGCAGCTCGGCGAGGCCGCGGTCGATGAGGTACTGGATCTTCTCCAACGTGTCGGGGTCGGCATCGGCCGGCGCGTGGACCGGTTGTCCGTTCGGATCGAGCAGGCCGTAGACGCCGCGCTCCTGCCGCGGCTGGCAGTACGACTCGACGTCGCAGCGCGCAGCGTCGTCGGCGATCGCGAGTGCGCGCGCGAGGATGCCGGTGTTCACGCGCGGCGCGGCGGCCGCACCGAGCGCGTGCGGCGCCACGTAGTCGAGCGTGCCGGCGTAGTTGAGCGTGTAGCGCTCGTCGTCGCGCATGCCGGACGTCATCGTGGGCCCTCGGTGTTTTCGTCGATGGGCTTCAAGCGGAAGTGCCGAACGCTGAACATCGAACTGATATTCGCCGTCGGCGGGATGCGACGCACGATGGTGATCTGCGGATACTGTTCTGGACTCAGCGCGATCGTCGCGCTCGTGATGTGCTGCATTTCTTCGACGCTGAATCCGAACCAGGACAGGATCTGTACGTTGATTTCTGCCGGGCTCGCTGCCGGTAGTTTCTGTACCTCGCTCATAGCCGCCACCCCAGTTCGATCGCCGCCGCGCCTTTGGCCACGCCGTCGACGGGCGGCAACAGACGCAGCGCAGCGCTGGCGCGATCGGCTTGCCAGCGCAGCAGTGCGCCGCCGAGCGGTACGACGGCGAAGTCGCGATACGGGTAGTTGTCGGTCGCGCCGACGAACAGTCCCGCGCGCAGGCGCGGCGCAAGTGCGAGGGGCGTCCAGTCGAGCCCGGCGTAGCGGCTCGTGCGCGCGTAGCTGTTGCGGTAGATGCCGGCCTGCAGGCCGAGCGCGGGCGAATGCTGCCAGCGCAGGCCGAGGCCGGGATTGGCGGCGCGGTAGCGCGCGGCGGCGCAGGCCTCGGCGCTGCCGCACATGCCGGCGCGCGCGGCGTGCTGCGGGGCGATCGAGCCGAAGTGCAGCGATGCGCCGTGCAGCGCGAGGTGCCATTCGGCGGCGCCGGCGAAGCGCGGCCACAGCAGCGCAACGAGCACGAGCGCGACGGCGAGCAGCACGACGGTCGTGCCGATGGCGTTGCAGATGCGGCGCGCGGGCGCGAACGCGTCGGGCTCGGCATCCTGCTCGGCGCCGGCGTTGCCGCCGGAGATGCAGTCGAGCGGATCGGGGTAGTCGTTCGGCGCGGGCGCGGCGTCGATGTGCTCGGCTTCTTCGACCTGGATGCCGCGGGTGCGCGGATGCTGGCGGCCGATGTGGGCGTGGAGGTTCATGCGTGCCCCGCGTGTTCGTGGGCCGGTGCATCGCGTATTTCGATGCGATCGATCTTGTGGCCAATCAAACCGACCACTGCCGGCATTGCGCGCAGCATGGCGTCTTTGAACAGCTCGAAAATCTGCGGATCGAGGACGCAGAGTTCGTGATCGATCGATGCCACCAATTTGGCGCCTTCCATCGTGTCCATCGTTGCCAGGTACGCATTGATGAACTGGCCTTCGTGGCGTATGGCGATGCGGAATGTGGCTTGCGTCATGCTGTCCTCCACTGCTCGACATCGAACCACGGCGCGCAGGCGAGCGCGACGAGGCGCTGCTGCGACTCGAGCGCGCTGCGCGCGTACCACCAGCCATCCCATAGCGCATCGGCGATGTGCTCCGGTGTGAGGCGGCTCTCGCGCGCGTCTTCGTACAGGCTGCGGAGCGTCTCGACGGAGCGGCGGCGCTCATTGCATTCGCGGATCGGGCAGTAGCTCATGCCGCTCACCGCTGCATGATGCGTTCACGCCGCGCGCGGCGCTTCTCAGCGCGGCGGCGATTACGGGCGCGATGCTTGCTGTAGATGCCCATGCCGAGCGCGGGAAACAGCTCGCGCAGCGGATGGATCGCGCGTTGTTGGCCGAAGGCGAGGCGTGCCCAGGTCTGGCGTAGAGCGGCGACGATGTTCATGTCGCCCTCCGCTCGTCAGCGGCGAGCTCGTCGGCGAACGGCGCGACGCTGCGGGGCAGCTTGAACTCGCCGCACGCGCACAGCACGGAGACGGCGACCGCGCGGCAGCGCGGGCAGGTGATCGGGCGCAGAAACCGCGGCGCGCCGTCCGCCTTTGGGGATGCCTGATTCATGCGCCCTCCGTCGTGTGACGGGGGCGACATTAACCCCATGTGTGGGGATCTGTCAACCCATCAATGGGGGCCTGGCGTCAGAAGCGCGTGAAGCACCTCGGCGCGCCGGCGTCGGCGACGGCGGCGCAGTCTGCGATGTGGGTGGAACCGCCGGAGTCCGGCGCGATGCGCACCTGCACGGCGAGGCCGGTGGCGCAGCGCACGCTCCAGTAGGCGTTGCCGCGGCGGTCGCGGCCCTGGCGGTAGGCCTCGAGCACCTGGCCGCAGGATGCGCCGCTGGCGGAAAGCATGCGGGCGAAGGCGGTGCGGCGCGCGGCATCGCTCATCGCGCGCAGGATGTCATCGGCCGGATTGGCGCGCGCAGCGCCGGCACACAGGCATAGCGCCAGGAGGATCGCGACCGGCCTCACGGCTTCTTTTCGGTGGCGTACTCGCTGACGTTCTGCTGCAGGCGCTGGATGTCGGCCTGCAGCCGCTCGTAGAACCGCTTTTCGCTCGCCGACAGCCGCACGGTGGCCGGATTGTCTGGATCGAGCTCTGGAACGAGCAGCTGGTAGGGCTCGAGGCCGAGGCCTTGGCCACGCGCTCGATCGTGTCGATGGTGGCGGCCTTGGTCCCATTGCGGATGCCTTCGAACTGCCCGCCGCCGAGCCTGGCGCGCCGGCGCAGCTGCGACTCGGTGGCGAGATCGGGCCGGCTGCGCATCAGCGCGGCAACGTTTTCGGCCAGCACCTGCCGCAGCGTCTTATGCATGGCACTGAGTTTGCGGCAGAGCAGCCCCCTTGCGTGGGTTGCGCTGTCCCCATAAATGGGGTTAGTATTCGCGGCCATGGAACCGATCATCGTCTACCTGCGGCGGCGCCTGCGCGAGGCGGGTGCGGCGCGCTGGGAGCGCATCGCGGCCGAGGCCGGCGTGTCGCCGCGCCTGCCGGCCAAGATCGCCTACGGCGAGCGCGAAAACCTGCAACTGAAGACGGCGCAGCCATTGCTGGACTACTTCGCCGCGGTGGATCGCGGCGAGCGCGCGCTGCCGGAAAAATCCAGGGAGCGAAGCGCGGCATGAGCGATCCATTCGTCGAGTTGCTCGGCGAAGTCCTGCGCGAGCACGTCGATGTGCTCGACGCGGTGGCGATGGCCACGCCCGGCGCGAATCGCATGACGATCCTGCGGCAGGTGCTGGGCGAGTGGGTCGAACGCAAGCGGCATGAGGCGATGTTGATCGCCCGCGTCAGCCCCGGCAACGGAAACGCGCCGGAAGCGGGCCGGAACCGCGCCGGAAAGGCTTCCGCATGAAGCGCCGCGGCCGCCCGCTCGGACCCGTGGCGCAGAGCGTGCTCGAGTTCGCGCGCGAGACCGGCCGCATTGATTCGCTGACTGTCGCACGGACGCTGCAGCTGTCGCGCGCCGATGCGACGCGCAGCGTCTACGCGTTGCGCTCGGCCGGCTACCTGGTGGAGGTCGAGCGCGTGTGCCTCCCTGGCGCGCGCAAGCCGGTCGTCGTCTGCGAGCCGGCGCGCGAACCGGCCGTGCCGGCCATTTTCAGAATCGACTGGCGATGAGCAACGTCCGCGCTCTGTTTCCGGATTGCGCGCCGCCCGCCGCGGCGCAGGCAAATGACTTCGACGCGTTCTGGCACCTCTATCCGCGCAAGGTTGCCAAGGCGCACGCGCGCTCGATGTGGGCGCGCCTGACTTCCGCCGAGCGCACCGCCGCGCTCGCCGCGCTGCCTGCGCATGTGGCGTACTGGACCGCGCGCCAGACGCCGCCCGAGCACATCCCGCACGCCGGAACATGGCTGAACCCCCGCACCGGCCGGCGCTGGGAAGACGAGCTGCCAGCCGCCGATCCCGCCGAAGACCAGCGCGCGGAACGGCTGCGCAGGATGGTGGACGGTGCGGCGTGACGGGACTCGCGCAGCGCGTGGAGCGGCGGCGTACTACAACGAGATCGACCCATATGCTGCACAGTGGCTCCGCAACCTCATTGCCGCAGGCCATATCGCCGCAGGCGACGTCGACGAGCGTTCCATCGTCGACGTGCATCCAGACGACCTGCGAGGCTACCGACAGTGTCATTTCTTCGCCGGCATCGGCGGATGGTCCCTCGCCCTGCGGCTCGCCGGATGGCCCGACGACAGACCTGTTTGGACAGGCTCTTGTCCATGTCAGCCGTTCAGCCTGGCGGGCAAGCGGCGTGGCAGCAACGATGAGCGCCACCTATGGCCTGCGAGGTTCCGGCTCATCCGCGAGTGCCGCCCTCCGGTCGTCTTTTGAGAGCAGGTTGCGGCAGCGGTTAAGAGCGGCTGGCTCGATCTTGTTTTCGACGACCTGGAGAGAGTCGATTACGCCTGCTGGGCGTCGACTGTCCCGGCTGGCGCTGTCGGAGCGTTTCATCGCCGTGAAAGAGTCTGGTTCATGGCGAGGACTGCCTGCGTCGGCTTGGACCACTCCGAGTGCGCGCGACTGGAAGGACACGGGGCCGATCAAGCCGAGGGCGGATGGTACGGAGAGGCTGGATCAGCTACCGAGGCAGGCGCACTTGACGCTTGGCGCGACATCGAATGGCTCGCCTGCTCAGACGGAAAAGCGCGGCCAACTCAACCCGGCCTTTGTCCGCTGGCTCATGGGGTACCCGCCCGGGTGGGACGACTGCGCGCCTACGGCAATGCCATCGTCCCGCAAGTCGCGGCAGAGTTAATTCGGACAGTGACTTCATGAGCCCCGCCGACATCGCCGAGCTCGATCGTCGCCTCTCGCGCCTGCACCGCATGTGCGGGCGGCGTGCGCCGAGCGAATCGGAAGTGAAGTTCTGGTACGACGAGCTCGCGCAGTACCCTTCCGCCGATGTGTTCGATCAGCTCGCGCGATGGGAGCGCGAGGCTGAGACCGATCACCCGCCGACGCTCAAAAACGTCAAGCGTGCCGTCGCGGCCAAACACGAGGCGCATCGCCAGGCGCGCGAGCTGCGAAACGCGACGGCCTGGGCGCCGCCGGGGCCGCACGCGCGGGCGTTTGCACGGATGTGGCTCGCTTTGCGCGAGCGCGCGGCGGCGGATCCGCGCGCATGGTGTCTCGGCATCCTGCGCGATCCGGCGGCCGGTCATGAGGACCGCGAGTTTGCGCGCCAAGTGGTTGCGCGTCTCGACGCGCGGCCGCGGCGCGTCGCGCCTGCGCCTGCGTCGTTCGTAGCGGCAGGCTCGGTCGTCATGCCGGCGCAAGAGACAGAGGCCGAGCGCGAGGCGAGACTCGAGCGAGAGGCCATCCAGGCCGAGGCGTGCCGGTGAAGTCTCTGCTCGAGAGGATCCGCGACCGCTGCCGAGTCGACAGCGAACCGGCTGCTGGCACTGGACACAGGCGCGCACGGCGGACGGCTATCCACTCATAGCCATCAACGCGCTCGGCGTAAATCCGTACTACGTCCACAGGCTGGTGTATCTGATCGAGGTCGGACCTATGAATTCGCGCAAGCACGTCATCCGTACCTGCTGGAATAACGATTGCGTCGCGCCTGCGCATCTGCGCGCGCTGTCGCCGAAGCAGGCGGCTGCGCTCGCCGAAAGGCGCGAACGCAGGCTGCGCGGCGCGCTGGCGACCATGGCGCGTCTCCGCGCCAAGCCACGCAAGCTCACGCGAGAAAAAGTGCGGGAGATTCGTGCGCGTCTGGACGCGGGCGCGACGCAGGTATCGCTCGCGCGTGAATACGCCGTGTCGACATCGCTGATCCATCAGATCGCGCGCAACAAGTCATGGCGCGAGGCGACGCCGTTCGTCCCGCTGAGGTAGGCCGCATGATCTGACGACCGCAACGGGTCCGGCGCACCCGAAGTCCGAGGGCCTGCATGGGCCGCCCGCCAGAAAACACCGCGCAACCCGCGTGCGATATCCGGGACCAGACGGGGTGCAATTCCCGCGCGCAGGCGCGAACGATCTGGCGGCTGGCCTTGACCTCGCGGCCGGGGGCGGATGCGCCAGGCGCATCGCAGGCGAGGGCCATAACGGCGAAGGCACGGACCTTCCTCTCTCACGTCGCGTGGGGGTAGGGGGGCCCT
>JBFMCQ010000097.1:0-11049 GCA_040754295.1 Pseudomonadota bacterium
CCTGAATGAACGGCGGCGCAACCAGCCGGTACACCAGCGGAATCGGCACATCGTGCAGTTCGCCGCGGACGTCGAACGACAGGCGGCAGCCGCCTGCGCTGGGCTGCAGGTGCATGCGCCCCTCGATGACGGCGTTGCCGTAGTCCGGCAGCGGCTTCCATTCGAGCACACCTGCATCCGCGTCGACCGTGTAGGCGGCGGCGTAGCTAAGCTCGTGGGCGATGCGCACGGTGCGCGAGCCGATCGGCGCCATCTCCGAGAGGTATGCGTCCCGCCTGAGCGGCGTGAGCCGGCGCAGCTTCGGAAAGCGGCCGATCAGCCTCGCGTAATCGCGCAGCAGCGGCTGCACGCGCTCGACCCCCGCAGCGATCTCGACGCTGCGCGCGATGCCGATGTCGACCTTCATGGGGGAAGCTTGGCAGCCGCGCGCGGCGCCGCCTTTGGCCGCGCTGATCCGGCGCCGGGTCGATGCGGCCAATCGCCGATCCGCAGCTCGGACGCGACACCGCTGGGTGTGCGGACGCAGGGCGGGCGGCTTAGCTAGGCGACTGGGGTCGGAGTGTGGGACGCCGCGCCGACCGCACTCGCCGCGCGGCGCATCTGCACATGCAGCCACTCGAAGAACTCGGCGCGTGCCGCGGGCAGCGGTGCGGCGGCCGCTGTCTCGCATTCGGCGATATCGAGCGCCCGCTGTAACGACTGGTCGGCGAGCGCATCCGGCTGGGCGACACCGGCGTTGATCAGCTCCGAGCGGATCATCAGGCGAATCGGACCGAGCAGCGCAGCATGTGTCGTCGGCGTGAGGCTGCGCCAGCTCACCTGTGCCCGTGCCACGACGAGATCGAGCGCTGCGTACCAGAACGCCTCGATCGCCAGGTCCAGGCGCTGCGGTCCCGGCCGCATGCCGGTCGTCACACGCAGCACGCGGTTGCGCAGCCCTTCGAGGAAGTGCTTCGCATCCAGGCTTTGCGAGCGCCCGCCGTGCGACGCTGTCCCTATGTCGATCGACATCGTCAATCAATCCGTCATCGCGCCGTGCGCCGACTCGCCGGCGCTGGCACACGCCACCGAGCATGAGCCACGCGACCGACCGGAGTCGATCCGGCGCTGCGCAGACATGCCACCCGGTGGTAGTAAGGCTCGTGCGGGGCCCTCGAGCGCGCCGCGGCGGACGGACGGCGAGCGCCCTGTGACGGGCGGCGCAGGCTCAGCCGGCCGCGCGTATCGGCTGAGGCACCTGCGGCGAACCGAGGGGCGCGCTGCGCGCGAGCACGAGCTGCCGTGCCATCGCCGTCGTCTCCAGATAGGCGCTGCCGGTGAATCCACCGTTGATCATCGGCGCCGGCGGCAGCGCTTCGCCGCGGAAGGCGCTGCCACCGCCGCCGCTGTGTGCGCGCCGCTCGCCGCTGTCGGCGTCGACCGAAACGCAACCGAAGCGCAGGGCCGAATAGCGCTCGCACAGCCGGCGCAGCACGCCGACCGGCGCGCTTTCGACCGTTTCCAGCTCGTAGAGCGCGATCCGTCGACCGTCGCCGGCACGCTCGAAGCGGCTCGCGATCAGGCGTGCGTCCTCGGGTGTGCCCCAGTTGCGCATGCACCAGTTGCGGCCGGCGTAGCGATACGAGCCCTGCAGCACGCGAAACGGCGGCAGGATCACCCGCGTCAGCGAGAAGCCTTCACGGAACAGGCCGCCGGAGCCCGCCCGTGCGCCGGCAGCGATGTCGCCCGGCTTGAGCGCGAGCAGACCGCGCATGAAGTGCTTGCAGTAAGCGCTCGAGGTATTCCAAAGGTTGCGGAAATGCCGGGCGATCGAGCCGTTGTCGATCAGGTGGCGCTCCTCGACCTCCTCGCAGGCGCGCAGAACGTCCTCGAGCGTGAGCGTTTCGATGCGGCGCCCGGAGCGCAGCACGGCCAGATAGACGACCTCGCGCTCGACTTCCTCGGCGGGCCGCCAGGGCAGCGGCTGCGCGTGTGCCAGCGTACGGTGCAGCCGCAGCACGTCGGTGTCCGTGCCGCCCACGACCAGAACGTTGAACCACAGGTGCTGCGCCACCTGCCTGTCGGCTTCTGCCGCCAGGACCTCATCCGGAGCCACCGTGGCACCGGCAGACGCTTTGCGCGCGTGACGCATGGGATCCGTTGCCCTACCGAGTTTCATGCGGAACACTCTAGGTGGATCGTCGGGGGCGTGACCGACTGCAGCGCGCCGCCGGGCGAGTCCGGCGGACGAGCGGCGCTGCCGCGCCCGCCCCGGTCCGCAACGTCGAAAATGTACTACGGGCGGGGACGAAGACGCGGCGAAGGGGCCAAGACTTCTCGCACGTCGACCAGCACCACGTCCTGGCCGGGCGCCACGTCAGGTACAAAAAACCCCGCATACCAGCAGGGTTCGTCGCTTTCTTCGGCCTTCTTCGGGAGGCCGAGGAAAGCGGTGTTGGCTGGGGGACTAGGATTCGAACCTAGACTGGCGGAGTCAGAGTCCGCTGTCCTACCGTTAGACGATCCCCCATCCGGGCGGAAATCCGATGGGCAGCGAGTATAGCCGGCTGCCCCGTATGGATCAGCGCTTGGAGTACTGGGTTCCGCGGCGGGCTTTGTGCAGGCCGACCTTCTTGCGCTCGACCTCACGCGCGTCGCGGGTGACGAGGCCGGCGGCGCGCAGCGGCGCACGCAGGTTCTCGTCGTAGTCGATCAGCGCGCGGGTGATGCCGTGGCGGATCGCGCCGGCCTGTCCGTTCGGGCCGCCGCCGGCAACGGTGATCTTGATGTCGAAGCGCGTCAGCGAGTCGGCGATCTCGAGCGGCTGGCGCACCAGCATGCGCGAGGTCTCGCGGCCGAAGTAGGCTTCGACGGTCTTGTCGTTGATCGTGATGTCGCCCTTGCCGGGCTTGATGAACACACGCGCCGTCGCAGTCTTGCGGCGGCCGGTGCCGTATTTGTAATCGATGGTCTTGGCCATGGATCGGGTCCGAGTCTTCAGAACGTGAGGGGCTTGGGCTGCTGCGCGGTGTGCGGGTGCTGGCTGCCCGCGTACACCTTCAGCTTACGGAATTGCGCGTAGCCCAGCGGACCCTTGGGCAGCATGCCCTTGACCGCCTTCTCGATCACGCGCTCGGGATGCTTGGCCAGCACTTCCTCGAGGCTCTGCGAGCGGATGCCGCCCGGGTACTCGGTGTGCCGGTAGTAGATCTTGTCCTTGAGCTTGTTGCCCGTGGCCTTCACCTTCTCGGCGTTGACGACGACGATGTAATCGCCGGTGTCGACGTTCGGGGTGTATTCGGCCTTGTGCTTGCCGCGCAGGCGGTTGGCGATCTCGGTCGCCAGCCGGCCCAGCGTCTTGTCCGTTGCGTCAATCACGTACCAGTCGCGCTTGACGGTCTCGGACTTCGCGAAGATGGTCTTCATCGGTCCAGTCCAGTCGGCCCCTTGGGGGCTGGTTGTAGTTCGGTTGACCGGCGCAAACCGTCCAACCTCGAAAAAGGCCGCGAATTCTAACGGTGGAACAGGACCCGCGCAAGCTGCTATCCGCTTGTTTTGAAAGTCCCGGCCACGGATGGCCGGGGCTTGCCCGGGACGGGCACTACGACCCGAAGTTGATCTTGGCTTCGAGGTTGGTGCGCGAGTCGGCGTTGCTCAGCGCCTCGTCCAGCGTAATCGCGCCGCTCTTGTAGAGGCCGAACAGCGACTGGTCGAAGGTGAGCATGCCTTTGTCGGAGGACTGGTTCATCGCCTCCTTGATCTCGTCGATACGCTTGTTGAGGATCAGCTCCTGCACGTAGGGCGTGGTGAGCATCACTTCCATCGCCGCGCAGCGCTTTCCATCCTTGCGGCGCACCAGGCGCTGGGAAACGATCGCCCGCAGCGTCAGCGACAAGTCCATGTACAGCTGGTCGCGCAGCGCCTCCGGATACAGATTGACGATGCGCTGCAGCGCCTGGTACGCGTTGTTGGCGTGCAGCGTCGAGATCGCCAGGTGGCCGGTGTTGGCGAGCTGGATGCAGGCGTCCATGGTTTCGCGGGTGCGCACCTCGCCGACGAGGATCACGTCCGGCGCCTCACGCAGCGCACTCTTGAGCGCGCGCTCGTAGCTTATCGTGTCCTGCCCGACTTCGCGCTGGTTGATGATGCTGCGCTTGTTCGGATGGATGAACTCGATCGGATCCTCGATCGTCAGGATGTGCCCGGTCTGCGTCTCGTTGCGGTGGTTGATCATCGCCGCGAGCGTCGTCGACTTGCCGGAGCCGGTGGCGCCGACCATCAGGATCATGCCGCGCTTGTGCTGGATCAGATCCTTGAGCACCGGTGGCATGCCGATGATCTCGTCGAGCCGCGGCACCTGCGCCTTGATGTAGCGCAGCACCATCGCGATCGAGCCGCGCTGATTGAAAACGTTGACGCGGAAACGTCCCAGTCCGCCGGCCTCGGTCGCCAGATCCACTTCCAGATGCCGCTGCAGGTGCTCCTTCTGCTCGGGCGTGAGAATCGAAAACGCCAGCTCCTTGATGAAATCGCGCGTCAGCAGATTCTTGCCGACCGGCATCAGCTCGCCTTCGATCTTCACCTGCGCCGGCGCGTTGGCGGTAAAGAACAGGTCGGAGCCGTTCTTTTCCACGCACAGCTTCATGTACGGCAGGATCTTGAGCATTCAGGCTCCTCGCGGGACAGCTCGCGCTTCAGCGCCGCAGCACGTTCGCGGACTCGTCGTCCTTCATCTGCATCTTGCGGACCATTTCGTCCTCGAGCAGGTTCTGGCGCGCGCGCTTGGATTCGAGCTTGACCTTGAGGCGCAGCTCGTTCTGCGAATCCGCATTGCGCACCGCCTCGTCGTAGCTGATCGCGCCGTCCTCGAACAGCTGGAACAGGAACTGGTCGAAGGTGATCATGCCCTGCTCGTTCGAGCGCGCCATGACCTCCTTGATGCCGGCGACTTCGCCCTTGAAGATCATGTCGGCGACCAGCGGCGAGTTGATCATGATCTCCATCGCCGCGACGCGGCCGCCACCTTCGCGGCGCACCAGCCGCTGCGAGATGATCGCCTTGAGATTCAGCGACAGGTCCATCAGCAGCTGCTCGCGCTTCTCCTCCGGGAAAAAGTTGATGATGCGGTCGAGCGCCTGGTTCGCGCTGTTGGCATGCAGCGTCGCCAGAACGAGGTGGCCGGTTTCGGCGAAGTTCACGGCGTACTCCATGCCCTCGCGGGTGCGCACCTCGCCGATCAGGATCACGTCCGGCGCCTGGCGCAGCGTGTTCTTCAGCGCGTTCTCCCAGGAGTAGGTGTCGGTGCCGACCTCGCGCTGCGTGATCAGGCAGCCGATATGCGGGTGCACGTACTCGATCGGGTCCTCGATCGTGACGATGTGTCCGCGCGAGTTCTGGTTGCGATAGCCGACCATCGCCGCGAGTGAGGTCGACTTGCCGGAGCCGGTGGCACCGACCATCAGCACCAGGCCGCGCTTCTCCATGGCGATCTTCGCCAGCTGCGGCGGCAGGCCGAGCTGGTCGAAGGTCGGGATCTCGGTATTGATCGTGCGCAGCACGCCGCCGACGCGCCCCTGCTGCACGAAGGCGTTGACGCGGAAGCGGCCGATGCCGGGCGGCGAGATTGCGAAGTTGCACTCGTTCTCGGCCTCGAAGGTCTTGATCTGCCGGTCGTTCATCAGCGAGCGCACGATGATCGCCGAGGCCTCCGGCGGCAGCGGCTTGTCCATCACCGGCGTCATCTGGCCGTCGAGCTTGATCGCCGGTGGAAAGCCGGCGGTGATGAACAGGTCCGACGCGCCCTTCTGCCTCATCAGCGACAACAGTTGCTGCACCAGCTTGACGGCTTGTTCGCGGTCCATCGTGGCTACCTCTTCATGCGGTGAAGCTGCGCGGGTCGGCCGACTTCACGCGCGCTTCTTCGATCGATGTCAGCCCCTTGCGCACGAGCTCCTTGAGGCACTGGTCCAGCGTCTGCATGCCTTCCTTCTGTCCGGTCTGAATCGAGCTGTACATCTGCGCAACCTTGTTCTCGCGGATCAGATTGCGGATCGCCGGCGTGCCGATCATGATCTCGTGCGCGGCCACACGGCCCCCGCCCTTCTTCTTGAGCAGCGTCTGCGAGATGACCGCGCGCAGCGATTCCGAGAGCATCGCGCGCACCATGTCCTTCTCCGCCGCCGGGAACACGTCGACGATACGGTCGACGGTCTTCGCTGCCGACGAGGTATGCAGCGTGCCGAAGACGAGGTGGCCGGTTTCGGCGGCGGTCAGCGCCAGACGGATCGTCTCCAGGTCGCGCATCTCGCCGACCAGAACCACGTCGGGGTCCTCGCGCAGCGCGGAGCGCAGCGCCTCGTTGAAGCCCAGCGTGTCGCGGTGCACCTCGCGCTGGTTGATCAGGCATTTCTTCGAGACGTGCACGAACTCGATCGGATCCTCGACCGTGAGGATGTGGCCGTACTCGTTCTCGTTGATGTGGTTCACCATCGCCGCCAGTGTCGTCGACTTGCCGGAGCCGGTCGGCCCGGTCACCAGCACGATGCCGCGCGGGTACTCGGAGATGTCCTTGAAGATCCCCGGGCATTTCAGATCCTCCAGTGTCAGGATCTTCGACGGAATCGTGCGGAACACCGCGCCGGCGCCGCGCGCGTGCGTGAAGGCGTTGACGCGGAAGCGCGCCAGCCCCGGAATCTCGAACGAGAAGTCCGTTTCCAGAAACTCGTCCCAGGCCTTGCGCTGCTTGTCGTTCATGATGTCGTACACCATGTCGTGGACCTGTTTATGGTCCAGCGGCGGCAGGTTGATGCGCTTGACGTCGCCGTCGACGCGGATCATCGGCTCGACGCCGGCCGACAGGTGCAGATCCGAAGCCCCCTGCTTCACGCTGAAAGTCAGCAGCTGCGCGATATCCATGCGGACATTCTCGAAGTGACCGTACTTGTATACCCTGATTTCATCAGACGTTATCGGCAATCCTGCAGCGAGGCAACATGGCCGGCATCGCCGCAAACCTGGAGCAGGTCCGCAAGCGCATCCGTCGCGCCTGCGTCGCCGCCGGTCGGCCGGCCGACGGCGTGCGCCTGCTCGCCGTCAGCAAGACCTTCGACGCCGCGGCGATCCGCGCCGCGCATGCCGCCGGCCAGCGCGACTTCGGCGAGAGCTACCTGCAGGAGGCGCTGGCCAAGCAGGCGCAGCTCGCCGACGCGGATCTCGTCTGGCATTTCATCGGTCCGATCCAGTCGAACAAGACGCGCGGCATCGCGCAGGGCTTCGACTGGGTGCACAGCGTCGACCGGCTGAAGATCGCGCAGCGCCTGTCGGATCAGCGGCCGCCGCAGCACGCGCCGCTCCAGGTCTGCGTCGAGGTCAACGTATCCGGCGAAGCGAGCAAATCCGGCTGCACGCCGGAGGAGGCGCCGGCGCTGTGCCGCGCGCTGGCCGGGCTGCCGCGCCTGCGCCTGCGCGGGCTCATGGCCATCCCCGCGCCCGAGGCCGATGCGCGCGCGGCGTTCCGGCGCCTGCGCGAGCTGTTCGAGTCGATCCGCGACCAGGGTCTGCCGCTCGACACGCTCTCCGCCGGCATGTCGGACGATCTCGAAGCCGCGATCGCCGAGGGCTCGACGATCGTGCGCGTCGGTACGGCGATATTCGGGAGACGGGAGACGCGGACATAGTCCACCGCCGACCGCGGATGCCTTAACCTTTGTCTCCCCTCTCCCCTCTCCCGTCTCCCATGTCTCAAGACGCCGCCAAGCGCAAAGCCGCCGAAGCCGCCCTTCGCTACGTCGAGCCGGGCGAAGCCCTCGGCGTGGGCACCGGCTCCACCGTGAACCACTTCATCGACCTGCTGGTCGAGCGCAAGCTCGCGCAGGACATCCCCGGCGCCGTGTCGTCGTCGAACGCGACGACCGAGCGCCTGAAGAAGGCCGGGATCCGCGTGCTCGACCTCAATCAGACCGGCACGCTGTCGGTCTACGTCGACGGCGCCGACGAAGCCACCAAACACCTGCAGCTGATCAAGGGCGGCGGCGGCGCGCTGACGCGCGAGAAGATCATCGCCGCGGCCAGCCGCAAGTTCGTCTGCATCATCGACGAATCCAAGCTCGTCGGTGTGCTCGGCAGGTTCCCGCTGCCGGTCGAGGTCATCCCGATGGCGCGCTCCTATGTCGGGCGCGAGCTGACGCGCCTGGGCGGGCATCCGGTGCTGCGCGACGGCGTCACCACCGACAACGGCAACCTGATCCTCGACGTCCACGGGCTCGAGATCCTCGATCCGGTCAAGCTCGAGGATCAGATCAACGGTCTCGCCGGCGTGGTCTGCGTCGGTCTGTTCGCGCGCCGCCCCGCCGACGTGCTGATCGTCGGTTCGGCGCAGGCGACGCGCACGCTGGAGCGCCCGTAAGGCGCCGCTGCCGCCCTTAGCGGCGGCGCGCGCCGCCGGGGCGGCGGTTGTCGCGCGGCTGCTCCTCGTTGACGCGCAGCGGCTTGCCGCGCAGCTCCTTGCCGTTGAGTCCGGCGATGGCGGCGCGCGCTTCGTGCCCTTCCATCTCGACGAAGCCGAAACCCTTGCACTGGCCGCTGAAGACGTCCTGCACGAGCTTGATCGAAAACACCTTGCCGAAAGCGGAAAAGAGCTCGGTGAGCTCGCGCTCGGTCGTGTCGGACGGCAGGTTGCCGGCGAAGACGCGTTTCATCTGATTCTCCTGATAGTCATTGAGTCGTGCTGCTGCTAGCGGGCACTGCGGCGACCGCCTGCCGCGGGCCGCCGATGCCGCCGGTCGCCCGTTGTCTGACCGCGTCCGGGCGGCATGCGTTCGCGCGCGGGCGCTTCCTGCGCCGCCGGCGGCGGCCGCGACACATAGCCTTCGACCTCGAAGGCCTCGATTCGCCGCCGCAGCAGCTTCTCGATGCCGCGCCATTCGGCGTACTCCTCGCGGCAGACCAGCGAGATCGCCTCGCCGACCTCGCCCGCGCGCCCGGTGCGACCGATGCGATGCACGTAGTCCTCGGGCACCGCCGGCAGCTCGTAGTTGACCACGTACGGCAGCTGATCGATGTCCAGACCGCGTGCCGCGATGTCGGTGGCCACGAGCACACGCACCTCGCGCGACTTGAACTGCGCCAGCGCCCGCAGCCGCGCGCCCTGGCTCTTGTTGCCGTGCAGCGCCGCGGTCGGGATGCCGTCGCGCACCAGCCGCTCGGCGAGGCGGTTGGCGCCGTGCTTGGTGCGCGTGAACACGAGCGCCTGCGGCCAGTTGAAACCGCCGATCATGTATGACAACAGGCCGGCCTTGTCGGCCTTGTCGACGAAGACCGCGCGCTGCGTCACCGCCTCTGCGGCGCTGTTGCGCGGCGCGATGTCGATCGTCGCCGGGTCGCGCAGCAGGCCCTCGGCGAGCTTGCGGATCTCCGGCGAGAACGTTGCCGAGAACAGCAGGTTCTGCCGCTGTGCCGGCAGCCGCCCGATGAGCTTGCGGATGTCGCGGATGAAGCCCATGTCGAGCATGCGGTCGGCTTCGTCGAGGACGAAGAGCTCGACCTGCGACAGGTCCACCGTGCCCTGACCCAGATGGTCGAGCAGGCGCCCCGGCGTGGCGACGACGATGTCTGCGCCGCGCCGCAGCGCATCGATCTGCGGGCCGATGCCGACGCCGCCGAAGATCAGCACCGTGCGCAGCGCCGGCAGATGCCGGCCGTAGGTGCGCACGCTCTCGTCGACCTGTGCGGCGAGCTCGCGCGTCGGCACCAGCACCAGCGCGCGCACGCGCCGGCGCTCGCCGGTGGTGCGCGGCGTCGCGTGCAGGCGGTGCAGCATCGGCAGCGTGAACGCGGCGGTCTTGCCGGTTCCGGTCTGTGCCGCAGCCAGCAGGTCGCGGCCCGCCAGCACCTCCGGAACCGCACGGCTCTGAATCGGCGTGGGCGTGGAATAGCCCTGCTCGGCAACCGCCCGCATAAGGCCGGGCGCAAGGCCCAAAGAATCGAATGACATCGGAACTCCTGAACGATCGGGTCGAGGCGGCACGAAGGCCGCAGCCTGCCGGGCAGCCAGGCTGCCGGGACCGGTTCAGGCGGGAAGTGAACAAGCGCGGTCGACACGGTCGGCGCGGGGTTTGCGGCGGTGCGGCCGGGAAACCAGGCCGCCCATACTTGGTGCGCAAACCGGGATGCGCCTCACAAACGGCGCGCAGTATAGCGATTCCGAGCGGATTCACCTAATCTTGGCCCAGGGAGCACGCAAATACCGTGCCGAAATTTTCGCCACTTATCGCCGGGAGGCCTTGTGAAACCGTGTGTTTTCGCCATCGTCGCACTGTTCGCACTGCCCGCATACGCGGACAGCTGGAACGATCTGAAGGACGTTGCCAAACAGCAGGCCGCACAGCGCGCCGAGCAGGAGCTGAGCCTGCCGCAGGCGGCTGCGCCGGGCGCGAAGCTGTACTTCATCGAACCCAAGGACGGCGCGGAGATCAGCGGACCGGTGCGCGTCGTTTTCGGTCTGCGCGCGATGGGCGTTGCACCGGCCGGCATCAACCAGACCGGCACCGGACACCACCACCTGCTGATCGACGACCCGCAGGTCGACCTCACCCAGCCGCTGCCCGCCACCGAGCAGATCAAGCACTTCGGCGGCGGCCAGACGGAAACCACGCTCGAGCTGCCGCCCGGCAAGCACACGCTGCAGCTGCTGCTGGGCGACTGGAAGCATCAGCCGCATAGCCCCGCCGTGATGTCCGAGAAGATCACGATCACCGTCAAGTGAGTAACAGCGGTTTCCAGTTTCCAGTTGCCTGTTGCCGAAAGAAGCCGCTGCAACTGCTGTTTCTGGAAACTGGAAACTCACAACTGCAAACTGCTTCTAGATGAAGTCCACCCTCGGCCTACGCCTCGGCCAGTCGCTGACGATGACGCCGGCGCTGCAGCAGGCGATCCGCCTGCTGCAGCTGTCGAGCCTGGATCTGCAGCAGGAGATCGAGCAGGCACTCGACTCCAACCTGCTCCTCGAGCGCGATGATGGCCCCGCCGAGCCCGAGGAGGCGGCGAGCGAGGAGCCGACGACCGGCGCCGAGG
>JBFMCQ010000098.1:0-10774 GCA_040754295.1 Pseudomonadota bacterium
ACCGCCCCCGAAAATCACTGCCGCACAAGCCCAAACCGCCACCCCGATGTAGTGCAGACCTTCGGGGGTGCCGTCTATATCGATCAATGGGTTAGAAACTTCTTTGGCTCGAATCCGCCAAGTTGGGCTAACCCTTGCTGAGCTGTACGCCGGCGTCGAGCGCAAGCCGGACGGCAAGGCCAAGCAGCAGCTCCAAGTCGAACTGCGCAGCAAGCTCCCGCTGATCGTCGGCGATCGCGTCTACGCCTTCGACACCACGGCGAGCGAGTGCTACGCCCGCCTGACCGCCGAGACCGAACGCAAGGGCCGGCCGCTCGGCACGATGGATGCCCTGATCGCCGCCATTGCCCTGGCCCGTGGCCTGCCTGTCGCCACGCGGGACGTGCAGCCCTTCCTCGATGCCGGCTTGCGCGTCATCAACCCCTGGGATCACCGCCCCTAAATCGGGTCGGCGTCGTTTCGCATGCGAAACGCCAGTACGGCCGCACTGCGGCATTTAGTGTTATAGTGCCTTCGTATTTTAATATTTAACGGAGGCCGCCATGCCCGCCCTTGCCAGCCAGCCGACCGTCAAGGTGGTCGGCGCCAACGGGACGATTTCCCTCGGCAAGCAGTACGCCGGGCGCCAGGTGCTGCTCGAAGAACAGGAGCCGGGCGTCTGGCTGATCCGCACTGCCACGGTCATCCCTGACAACGAACGCTGGCTGCATCATCCGCAGGCCGCGGCAGACCTGCGCGAGGCACTGGCCTGGGCGCAGGCGCATCCTGTCGCCGATACCGACGATGAAACGCTGAAGCGCCTGCGCGATGAAGGCCGCTGAGCGCGATGCCACGGTCCGGCTGGATCTGAACAACCCCATTTTCCAGCGCGACCTCCTCGGATTGCAAAAGATCGAACGTCACGCCGCGCTGGACATGCTGGACAAGCTGCGCCAGCTCACCTGGAACCAGGTCTATCGGGACAAGGGACTACGCTGGGAGAAAATCACCAGCATCGAGCCGCCCGCCGGCGTCGCCGCCCTCTACAGTCTGCGTATCACCCAGGCACGCCGGGCCGTGGCGTACCGTGACGGCGATTTCATCCGCCTACTCTCCATTCCACCGGATCACGACGCCACCTACGGCAAAAAGTAGCCGTCGGCCGGGCCGCGTCCGTTTCGCATGCGAAACGCTCGCCCCAAGGATGTTCCGCGTGAAACATTGCGCATTTTGCGCATTTTGCGCACTCCGGCGGGGCGGACCCGGCCGCTTGCCGGACCTCGACCATGCGCGCTGCGCATCGAGTACACCGGCTCCGTTGCGCAGGCTGATCTGGCACTGCAGCCCGAACGCTCGAACGATCCCAATGACGCTACATCGGAGCGCACACTTTCGGGGATGCCTTGCCGAAGTGGACCACATCACTCGCCGGCAGTGCCGAGGTAGTCCATGAACCCATGCCGCAGCGCCAGCGCATCATGAAAAGCATTGTGGCGCCGATAGTCCTCGTTGAAGAAGGTATCCATCGCACGCGTGATACTCAGCATGCCTTCGAGCAGCAGCACATCGATGTCGGGTGGCAGCGCCTCGCCGAGCAGAAACGCATCCCCGGCCCAGTCGACGGCGATCGCCGGCGGCTTGCCGGTTGCCCGTCGGCGGTCTGAAAGGAATGCCCGGAGCTGCTTGCGCAACTCGGCCGACGAGCGGAAGCGGGCGGTCGGCGATACGGCTTCCAGGTGCGGTAGCACTTCGTCGATCACGAAGGTCGTGCAACGGCTGCGCAGCTTCTTGTCGAGCGGCCGAACGGCGTACAGGCCCGAAGGCGTGACCGATGCCTCAAGGCAGGTGATGCCCAGCGACAGCAGTTCGGTCTGCTTCACCCAGGCGAATACGCTCTCGGTCGGCAGCGGCAGTCGCGAGAACTCGGTGTCCGCGAACAGGACGTCGAACTCCTGAGCGATGCCGGGATGCGGCAAGATGAAGGGCTTGCGAGTGTCCATGAGACTCCAACGGATCGGCGCTGAGCGCCGCATGTGAGACGATACCAGTGCCATGAAGATCGAACTCGATGACCAGCTTTATGCTCAGCTACGCGACGACGCCGGTCGTGAATTGCGCAGCGTTGACGATCTGGCCGCCTCCTACATTCGGATCGGCCGCACGATCAGCCAATCTCCTTACTTCTCCGAAGAGGACGTGGCGCGCGCGCTGCCGCAGTACGACCCGGACATTGACGAAGTGCCCGACGCCGTATACGAGGCCATCCGCAAGCGCGTGCCGCAGTCGACCGAAGGCCGCGTGCTCAGCTCGATCATCGACTGATCGACCGGGCAGTGCGTCGTGACGCGCGCGCCGACCCCGAGCGGTGTCGGCTCACCGCTGACCATCATCGAGGACTTTGCGAGCGCAAGATCGTTCCGATCCGGACGAGCCGCCGGCGATCACCGTGGGCATTTCGCATGCGAAACGCTGCGGGGCACAGCTCCGGCCGCAGAGACGACAAAGGCCCACGTCACCGTGGGCCTTTGCGCTATCGTATGTCCCTCGGGGGAGGCTTGCGCCAGCAAAGTCCCGAAGCCCGCGATTTGAACCTAGAGAACGTGGCCGATGATGTCAGCGTCAGCCATCTTCGGCTTTTCGGTTTCGTATCGTATTTCGTAGTTGCGATACACAATACGATACGAAACCAGGCCGCCGAACCGGGAAAGCGCCATGAATCACAACTCAGACATCCATCCCGAAGGTGCCCGCGCCGTGGCCCTGGCCGCCGCCGAGCGCAGCAATATCCGCGAGGGCTTGCCGCCATCCAGCGTGTTTTCCCGCGATCTCGATGCCAAGCTGATTCGCGGCGAGATCACCTATGCCCAGGCGATCGACGCCCTGGGCAAGCACTACCGGGCAGCAGTAGCGCGATCGGATACCCAATGAGCAGCGCCCGCAAACGCCGGCGCAGCGCGCCGTTGCCGAACTACAACCTCGACGACCTGCTGGCGCGCATCACGCCGGAGAACACGCACCCGGAAACGGATTGGGGCTCGCCGGTCGGGCGCGAATGCCCGAACCCAGGCTGGGATCAACTACCCAAGCAGGCACGTCGGCCGCGTAAGTAAATCGCGCAGCGCGGCCTGCCGCGGTACGATAGCGCGTAGAGCGACGGGATCGGCACCTTGCCAGGAGCAAGCTGCCGATGCTCACGATTTCGCGTCTCCGGGACAGCGCAGCTGCTGTCTCGTACTACGACAAGGACGACTACTACGCCGCTGGCGCCGAGTCTGCCGATGCGCAGGCTGCTGGTGGGGCGCAGCAGCACAGCGCCTGGGGCCTTTCCGGTGCTGTCGAACCCGACACCTTCAAGAATCTCCTCGACGGCAAGCTGCCGAACGGCACCGTGCTGAAGACCATGCCGGGCTGGGATCTGACCTTCAGCGCGCCGAAGTCCGTCTCGGTCATGGTCGAAGCCTTCGGCGACGCGCCCCTGCGCGAAGCGCACGAGCGCGCTGTCGAGAAAGCGCTGGCGCATCTCCAGGAGCACAGCATCGCCTACCGCCAGCGCGGTGGTTGGGGCTGGGAGGGGCGGCAGCGCTAAGGCGACAACCTGGTCGCAGCGCTGTTCCAGCAACACACCAGCCGCAACATGGACCCGCAGTTGCACACGCACGCGGTCGTCGCCAACGTCACGCAGCGGGCCGACGGCCGCTGGGTCGCCCTCGAATCGAAACCGCTCTACGAGGACCAGAAGCTCGGCGGGATGATCTATCGCGCCGAGCTCGCCGCCGACGCGCAACGTCTTGGCTACGCCGTCGAGAAGACGGCACGTGATGGCGGCTTCGAGCTGTCCGCCGTCCCCAAATCGCTGATCGAGACCTTTTCGACTAGACGCGAATACATTCGGCCGCGGGGTTATCGAACGACGCTAGCAGCGACCATTTTACAAACGCTCATCCGCTTGACTGCACCAGTCCTCCCATAACTTCCGGAACGCCATGTCATCGGCGCTTGGCTCGCGGTTGATCTGTTCTTGCAACCAGGCCGCACCGGCAGCCATCGCTTCATCGTAGCTGGGATACTCATTCTCGGTGCCGCACGTCTCAAGGCACCATGTAATGTTGGCCTCCCTGACGTTCACTTCCCACGCCTGACCATTGGGACTACGGCACACGGCAAATGCGAAGTAATCCGGGTTGGCATACAACTCGTCAAAGGCCGCTTGCAACTCGGGACGGAGAGGCGGCATGCCAAGGGCCGTGCCACATTTGCATTGGTCGTTCATGTCGGATTCCTGGCGCAGCACCAGCAGAGTGTGAAGCATTCAGGAAGGCATGACAGCTGGGCCAACCAAAATTCTTCCGAGATTGTCACTGCACCTGCGGATAGCCCTTGTACGGATGAGGAAGGCGCGATCGCGCGCGCGGCGCGCAACACGTGGCTGTTCTCTGCGCGGCTCGGCGAGCGTGAGGCGTGGACTACGCCGCAGTCCAAGGAACAGGAACGCCGCGTGCTCGAAGCGGTTCAGGACGGCCGCGATCCGAAAGACGCCGCCGAGCTGCGCGAGCGCTACGGCAAAGAGGTCCGGGACGTGGCGACGAAGGAAGCCGCCGGCCAGCATTGGGAGCATGCCTACGCCACGACGGTCTACAAGTCGCAGGGCATGACCAAGCAGCATGTCCTGGTCAATGCCGAGGCGAGCCAGAAGGAGCTGATGAGCCAGAAGGCGTTTCTGGTGTCGCGGTAAAGACCCCGCACGGCCGCCCAGCGCACCCAGGACGCGCGAGAAGCACCGCGCTGTCCTTGCCCTCACCAGCTGCCAAAATGCGCGAGAGACGCGCATTAACGAAGGGCCGGAAAGCTCGCGACCGCGCCGCTTTCGGCGGACGCGGGAAGGCGTTCGGGCTTCTTCGGTACAAGGCATTGATTCAGAAAGAATCTATGCTTCCGCCGAACGGCTGGCCTGCAGATGTCCTACAAAGGACAGCAAGCCTGTAGGCCGCGTAACAGGCGCTAAGTCAACGACTTAGCGCCGCCCGTAGGGCACGCCACCCGTGCGTGGGGTGTGAGAGAGGATCAGACCGGCGCCGCCGGGGAGTTCCTTTGCTCCACCTGCGTCCAGATGGTCGAAGAGTTTGGTCGTTTTGAGGCGTTGATGCTGTCCAAGCCTGGTCGGCAGTGCTGGCCGAACCGGGACAACGCTCATGTGCAGTCCGGTATCGGCAATGCGAACGCATTGCCATGACAAGGCGATTGCATTACCATCGCTGCATCCATCCCGCTCTGATCGGAGTGCGCCATGCCTGCCGCCCTCGAAGTCGAATCGACGCTGACCGACCGTTACCAGACCACGGTGCCGGAGACCGTCCGGCGCGCCTTGCGCTTGAGCAAGCGGGACAAGATTCACTACACCATCCGTCCGAACGGCGAGGTGGTGCTGACGCGCGCGGAGGAGGCTGACGAAGCCGACCCGGTGCTCGGTCAGTTCCTGGGCTTTCTGGCGCGCGACATCGCCGACCACCCGGAACGCACCCAGGCCATCGACGCTGATCTGGTGCGGCGGCTCCATACGCTCGTCGGCGATGTCGAGGTCGATCTCCATGCAGCGTTGTCGGCGGACGATGAATGACCGGCGGCAAGCCAGCGCCGCTGGTCGTTCACGGCTGGACGATGTTCGCCCACCCGCTGTTCCTCGCACAGCTCGAAGCGCTCGCGCAGCAGGTCGAGGCGTTGAAGCAAAAAGACCCGACCGGATACGTCAGGAAGAACGCCACCAAACGCCTGGCGGCGATCACGAAGCTGGCGTTTGAAGTCATTCCGCAGGACCCGACGCGGTCGGAGTACCGGCAGGGCGGCACGCTCGGGGACGACTACAAGCACTGGTTCCGCGCGAAATTCTTCCAGCAGTACCGCTTGTTCTTCCGATACCACGCCCAGAGCAAGGTCATCGTGTTCGCCTGGGTCAATGACGAGGACACCAAACGCGCCTACGAAAGCAGCGACGATGCGTACCGGACGTTTCGCAAGATGCTCGAAAGCGGCCATCCACCGGACGACTGGAATTGGTTGTTGGCCGAGGCTCAGGCGGAACAGCGGCGCGTTCGGCAGTTCATATCCGCTGGTGCGCGGTAACGGGTCGCGCGTGGCCGGTCGGGCCTATCTATGGAAGATTCCAATTACCGATGTCCTCGGCCGCGCCTTCGCCATCGGGTTTGCCATCGGCACCGAACGAAAATAGATCAAACTCGCTGCGCGTTCCGGGATTGGCATACTGATAAGGATTGCCCCACGGATCGTTCGGAAGGTCTTGGATGTAACCACCGGACTTGTAGTTGACAGGCTTGGGTTCACTGTCCGGTGGATTCACCAGTGCGGCCAAGCCTTGCTCAGTACTGGGGTGGTGGAAGTTGTCCAGCTTGTAGAGGGCCAGCGCGCTTTCGAGCACTCGAATGTCCTGTCGCGCCCGTACGACGTTGGCGCGCTCGGCAATGTCCCGTTCGCGCTGCTGCGCGGCTTGCCGCTGCTCGTCGGTTTCACCGCTCACATCGGCCGCGTTCCAGCCATGCTCGGTGCGTACGAACGTAACCGTTCCGGTCACTTCCGTGGCACCTTTCGCCGGCCGGTCGACGCTCGCCGTGTATGCCAGCTCGTAGGCTTTCACGCCGTTCTTCTCATAGCCCAAGCCGTCGGTCTTCTTGAACGAACGCACCTGCGCTCGTTCTCCCCACTCGCTAGCGACTTTGTCCCGAAATGCGGCCTCGGCGTCGCTCTCAGTAGGGCGATCGTTGCATCCGGCCAAGATCGCAGACAGCGAGACAACAATGACCGCCGGCAGCCAGCGAGCGGGCACTCTCGATCCCATCGGCATCCCCCATTCCCATGATCTGAAACGATGGGAAAAGTCTACAACGCCTCGACCGAATCCGCGATCGGCATGTCCGTCAGACACGGGCGATACTGGTCGTTCACAACGTGAATACTGTGTCGAGAAAAATTCAACGCACAGGCAGGAACCGGAGCGGCCCGGACTATCGTCAGACCTCGCCCGTCACGGCTTATCTTCTCGGACGCGCTGCGCGCGTTCTGCTGCGCTTTCTGGACGATCTCCGGCTTCATCAATGCTGCGATTTGGCGCGTCAGCATGACGTTTCCCAGTATCGTCATCATCATCCGGCGGTGATAGGCCCCGGTCGCCGGGATACGCTGATCCAACGCAGCAATGCGCGCGTGCAGCTGCTGCGCCAGCTCGGCAGCATCGACGGCTTCGCCGACGAAGCATCGAGCCCGCGAGCCAGCAACTCGCGCACCGCCTCTGAGACCGTCCGGCCGTTGCGCCGGGCGTAATCGACGACCCGGCTATGCACCGAGTCGTCTGGATCGCGGACGTGAAGCTCAGGCATGGCCCGAACCACCTTCGTTTCGCATGCGAAACGCTGTCATGCGCAGCAGCCCTCGTCAGGGTGCCCATTCTCGCCGTAGCGCGCCCGGTACAACTCCCGTCCGATTCGGCGTTGCTGAGCAGCGTAGTACAGCCCATACGATTCCAGCAGCGCGTTCAACTCGTCACCGTCGATGACGCCCCACTCGTGGATCTCCGCCTGGCCGAAATGGTCATAGCGCAGAACATCGAGACATGCCGACGCCAACTCACCGTCCAGCGAACGCAGGTCCGTCAGATCGAACGGAAAACGCGGCCCGTTGTAAAGCCCGCCGAGAAATGCCACGAGACGGCGCACCTGGCCGGTTCCAGGATGTTGGCGGATCGCCGCTACGATCCTGTGCAGGCCCTCCATCGCCGGCGCCTTCGCTTTGCCGCGCGTCGCCGCAAGGGCCACCTGCCTGGCCGCGAACTCGGCCAGCACCGGGTCGCAGCGCCACTCTCTTGCCGTCGCCATCATGCACTCCTGAGCTGGCAGGGGATTTTCTCGATCAGGTCCTGCTCGAACAGCACCGGCAGCTCGCGGATCAGTCGCAAAGCAGCCGCATCGAGCGCAGCGGCGCGCGTGATGTACGTCCTGTCCGTCTCGAACAGCCCGGTATTGTCCACGTCCACGAAGTAAGTCCAGCCGGTCCTGTGCCGCTGCGTCCGAATCTCGATTCGATGCACCTTCAAATCACGCACGTCGTTCATGTCCGTCTCCTATGGCCCTGGTCGCAAGCGCGGCAGAGGTCCGCCGCGCTTGTGATCGGAGACCGATCGCCACGCCGTCGAGCACGGGTCAATGACCGCCCCGCAGGGGCCGCGTAGCGGCTCATCGGCTCGCGGCCGTATACGAGGCGTTGAGCGGTCATTGACGCGCGCGGAGCCAGTGGCACCGAACTGACCCGCGGAGCGACCGAGCCTGGACACGGCGGCGTAGCACCGCCGCGGTGTCCCCCGGTTGGGACGACAGACGAAGCCGCAGGCTTGGTCTGACGGTGCTTCGGCCGAGGGATTGAAGCCCGCAGGGTCGAGACGCACAGCGGCTCGATGCGCAGCACGAAAGCCCGGCGCGCGCAGCGCGTGGCCCCCAGACAACGAGCGCCGACCAACCGGGCCAGGCATCGCACCAGCGTTGCTCAGGCCGCCCGAACGCTCGGAGACATCAGATCAAGCGCCTGCTCTTGCGCCGCTACACGAATGCCCAGCATCAAATCCTGGAGCCGGCGTAGCGGCTCGGCCGCCGCACCGTTGGCCTCGATGTAGTCGGAGAACTCCGGCCACTCGTCCGGCCCAAGCCGCGGCTTGCGCGGAAGCCCGCGGGCAATGCGCTCGCCGACGATTTCCAGGCCGAGAAACAGTGCGGCAAGGTCGTCGGACTGGAGCTGCAAGCTCATCAAGCAGATACCGTCGTCCTGCCACTGGTAGGAAGGGATCGAATTCATGGGAGTTTCCCTCTGGGTGGAGTAAAATGGCCCTCAAAGCGTTTCGCATGCGAAACGGGAGGTGTGCCGTGTTCCGCAAAGTTCTGCGCTGGGCCTTCGGTCTGCCACTGCTGATTGGCGGCGGCGGTCTCTTCATGCTTGGCCTTCTGGCCGGCACGGTCCTGGCGGTTCCGGCGGGCCTTGTAGCTGTTGTTGGCTTCTGGCTCATTGCTCCGCACAAGTTCAAGCCGACAGATCGACTCGAAGTCGACGCGCTCGACTCGAGTCCGCACTGGAACGACGTCCACAATCGCACTGGTCCGTACTGGCACGACGTGTACGGCCACAGGCCGTACCCGAGCTGGCAGCCGCCGTACTATCCCGTGCCGCGTGACTAAGGCGTAGTTAACAAATGCCAGTGAGCCATGCTCGCTGGCATTTTTCGTTGCGGTGGACACTGTGATCACCATGACGAGAACTTGTCCTTGACGGCGTCGTAAACCTCGCGACCTTTATCCGCCAATCGATCCAGCTTGTTGTCTGATGCCATAAAGTCGCTCCACTCGCTTTCGCCCTTAGCGCGAGCAGCATCGTCAGCCGTTTCTGAGGTCATCTTGCTCTTCAGATCTTGGTACACGACTTCATTGCTGCCATGCCAACGTTCAGCAATTTCCCGTTCAGCAAGATCCCGTGTGCTGGAGTCCCAGGTATCAGGCGTGCCGTAGCGCTCGTACACAGCATCACGCGCTTGCTGATACCCAGATCCCATGGACCCAGAAAACTCTGTCAGCACATAGTTTTCTTCGGCGCTCCACCCATGTGCGGTTGTATTCGTTCCTGTAACACCGACGTTTAGGCCCAGTGCCCCCATGAGGGCTCCTGTGGCGCCTCCGCCCTTCGCTCCTGGGGTTTCGCCAGCATTCCCATTCGCCCCGAACCCTGCTGTTGTCACGGTATTCCGCTGGTCACTTTGCGACGCGCTTCCTGTCTGCCCTTCAGCGGCCAAACGCTGCGCGTACGCATTCGCGAGCGCCAGGCTGTCCGTTTGATCTAGGCCCGAATGTCCCTCATTCCGGCGCACAAATTCTTGTAGCGTCTGTATGCCGCTCTCGCCACGCATCGACATGCCCTGCCTGACCGCCGTGCTGTCACCCAAGGTCGTGGTATCGCCGCGGCCATAGTTCATGCCCACGGTATCGTCGTGCGTTGCACCGACCTGACCGCTATAACGACCATCGAAGTTGAACGACGCAACCTGGCCGCTCTCGCCAAATCCGACCGCGACACTGAACCCTTTGTCGGCCTTCGCGCGCAGGGCAGCAGCCTGGTCCGGTGGGATGCGACCGTTCTGCTCCGACCAATCCACCACGCGCCGCGCGGCGTCACCGGACAGCGTGCCGCTGAACACGCTGGCGCCTCGCTCATGTAGCTGCGCTAGGTCGGCCGTGCTGTCACCGAACAAGAAGTCCGCCATCTTCTGCTGCGCTGTCGCGCGGCCGAAATCGCCGGCGAGCTGGTTGCGTCCCGTGACGTCTGCCACCGGCGAGATCGAACCGCCACCGAGCTGCTGCGCTGTGGTGCCAATGACGGCGCTTTGCTCCTTGCCGTACTGAGCGCCGGCCGTCATCGCCTCGATGCCGCGATTGCGTAGCGTCGCTTCCGTCGCGCCCGTGGACACCGCCGCATCCACGCCCTGCGCTGCGCCCACCTGTCGCGGATCGAAACCGAACTGGTCGCGGTAGGTATCCAGGCGCCCGATCTGTTCAGACGTACCGGCGCCGTACATATCGCGCGCGACTTCCGGGCGACCGTTCGTGGCGTCGAGCACGCCGCCGAATGACGCCTGGTTCTGTCTGGCGATCGCGCCGATGCCGTCCGCCTGCCCTTTGTCCTCGAACTCCCCAGCGAATCCCCGCTGCACTTCGATGCCGGCAATGCGGCTTTGGCTCTCGAAGCTCGTCGCTTC
>JBFMCQ010000099.1:0-10770 GCA_040754295.1 Pseudomonadota bacterium
CTACGATGCCGAGGAGTTCTGGTTCCGCGACGGCCATCTGCTGCTGCGCGGCAACAACGGCACCGGCAAATCCAAGGTGCTGTCGCTGACGCTGCCGTTCCTGCTCGACGCCAGCCTGCGCTCGGAGCGCGTCGAGCCCGATGGCGACCGCGGCAAGCGCATGGAGTGGAATCTGCTGATGGGCGGCGCGGCCGGCGAGCGCCGCACCGGCTACACCTGGATCGAGTTCGGCCGCCGCGACACCAGCGGCGCGGCGCAGTACCTCACGCTCGGCTGCGGCCTGCGCGGCGTCGCCGGCAAGCCGGTCGAGCCGTGGTACTTCCTGACTACGCAGCGCATCGGCGAAACGCTGTGGCTGACCACGCCCGAGCGCACCGCGCTGTCGCGCGATCGTCTGCAAGCGGCGATCGGCCATCACGGACAACTGTTCGACAGCGCGCAGGCTTACCGGCGCGCGGTCGACGAGCAGCTGTTCCGGCTCGGCGAAACGCGCTATGCGGCATTGATCGACACGCTGATCCAGCTGCGCCAGCCGCAGCTGTCCAAGCAGCCGGACGAAACGCGCCTGTCGCGCGCGCTGTCCGAAGCGCTGCCGCCCCTCGATCGCGGACTGCTGGAAGACGTCGCCGAGTCCTTCAACCGCCTCGACGATCTCAAGCGCGAGCTCGAAGAACTGGATGCGATGTACAAGGCGGTCGCCGCGTTCGAGAAGCGCTACCAGAGCTACGCGCAGGTCGCCGCACGCCGGCGCGCCGCCGAAGTGCGACGTGCGATGAGCCGTTTCGAGGACGCGAGTCGCGAGGTCAACGAAGCCGAAGTGCAAGCCACGGCGGCGACGGCCGAGGTCGAGCAGCTGCAGGCTCTGGACCGCGAGCTGGCGCTCGCGATCGCCGAGGACGAGGCGCGGCTGCAGGCGCTGGGCGAAGATCCGGCGCATCTGGATGCAGCGCGTCTCGACGAGGCGCGGCGCGACGCCGAGCAGGCCGAGGACTGGCAGCAGCAGGCGCAGCGGCGCGCCGGCGAAGCGCGCAGCCAGCACGAGCGCGAGCTGCGCCAGCTGCACGAGCGCCGGCGTCAGGCCGAGGGCTCGCGCGAGCGCCTCGTCGGCGAGCTTCAGCTCGCGCGCGAGCTCGCCGCGGCGACGGGCGTGGGTGCGGCGCTGGAGCAGGCGCTCGCCGGTGCGACGCTGCCGGACGGCGCAGACGCGCTCGGCGCCGAGCTGCCCGATCAGCTGCGGCGCAGCGCCGACGAATCCGCGCAGGCGCGGTTGCGGCAGATCGAGCTGCTGCGCAAGCGCCTGCGTGAGCTCGCCGATGCACAGCGCGCGCAGGCGGCATGCGCGAGCGAGCGCCGTGCGCGCGCCGACGACTATGACCAGGCTGCCGCTACGGTGGAGCTGCGCCAGCGCGAGCAGCGTGCCGCGGCGGATGCGCTGCTGCAGGCCGCGCAGCGCCATCTGCAGAGCCTGCGCCATCTGGTACTCGATGCCGGGCCGCTGCTCGCGGCGCTGGAGGACTGGATCGACAGCGGCGCCGGCGACAACCCGCTGCGCCGGGCGCTGCAGCAGGCGCGCAGCGAGCGCGAGCGGCTGCTCGCGGATGAGGAAGCGCAGGCGCGGCAGCAGCAGCAGGCGCTCGACGCCGAGCGCGCCGCGCTCGAAGCGGAAGCGGCGGCGCTCACGAGCGGGCAGCCGCGCGCGCCGCCGGCGCCGTACACGCGCGGTGCCGATGTGCGCCGTGACCGCGCCGGCGCGCCGCTGTGGCAGCTCATCGACTTCGCCGCAGGCCTGGAGGCATCGCAGCGCGCCGGCCTCGAAGCGGCGCTGGAGGCTTCGGGCCTGCTCGACGCCTGGGTGACGCCGGACGGCGCGCTGCTCGATGCCGCGACGCACGACGTACAGCTGCTCGCAGCCGCGCCGGTGGCCGGCGAGACGCTGCAGCGCTGGCTGCGCGCGGACATCCCGGAACCGAACGGCGCCGGCACCGTCGCCGCAGCGGTCGTCGATGCACTGCTCGCATCGATCGCCGCCGGCGAGACCGATCCCGGCAGCGGCCAAGCCTGGGTCTCCCCGCAGGGCCGCTTTCGCCTCGGCCCCGCGCATGGCGCCTGGGCCAAGCCGCAGGCCGAGCTGATCGGGAACACGGCACGCGAAGCGGCGCGGCGGCGGCGCCTGGCCGAGATCGTGCAGCACCTGGACGCGCTCGCCGAACAGGCGCAGGCGCTGGCCGCGCGGCTCGAGGCCCTCGCGCTGACGCGCGAGGCCATGCGCGCGGAATGCGACGCCGCGCCGGCCGACGAGCCGCTGCTGCGCGCGCAGCTCGCGTACGCCGAGGCCGAGCGCCAGCGCCGCCTGCTGCAGGAGCGCCTGGCGGTCGCGGAAGCGAAGCTCGCGGCCGCAGGCATTGCCGTCGAGCGCGCGCGCGACGCGCTGGAAATCGACGCCACCGATCTGGGGCTGCCCGCGGACCGCAGCGCGCTCGACGCGTTGAGCGCGCAGTTGCACGACTACCGGCGCAGCGCCGCCGCGCTCGCGGCGAGCGTGCGCGAGCACCGCCGCGACCGCCTGGAGCTGGCCGCGCAGCACGAGCGCGAGCAGCGCGCGCAGGCCGCGGTGGTGCAGGCGCGCGGCGAAGCCGATCAGCAGACGCGCGCCGCGCACCAGGCCCGCACCCGCTTCGAGACGCTGCGCGCGGCGGTCGGCGAGCGCGTCGACGCGCTGCAGGCGCGCATCGGCGAGGCACGCACGACGCTGCAGCGGCACCGCGACGAACGCGAGATCGCGCGCGAACAACAGATTGGCGCGTACGGCCGGCGCACCGCGGCCGAAGAAAAGGAGCGCAACGCGCGCCTGCGCCTCGCCGAGCGCAGCGAAGCGCGCAGCCGGGCGATCGGCGTGCTGCAGAGCTTCGCCGCGACCGGCCTGCTGCAACAGGCGCTGCCTGCGCTCGAGCTGCCGCCGCTCGACACCGCCTGGGGCGTCGATGCCGCGCGCACGCTGGCGCGGCGTGCCGAGCAGGCACTCGGCGAAGTGCCGGCCGAGGATGCCGACTGGCAGCGCGTGCAGAGCCACATCAGCGCCGATCTCACCGAACTGCAGCGCGCGATGTCCGCGCAGGGCCACGAGGCGGTCAGCGAAGTCGCCGACGACTGCATGCTCGTGCACATCGTCTACCGCAGCCGCGCGCAAGCCCCCGACCGGCTGCGCGCGCAGGTCGAGGCCGAGCGCGCCGAGCGCCGCATGCAGCTCACCGCCAATGAGCGCGAGATCCTGGAGAACCACTTGCAGCAGGAGATCGCCGCCGGGCTGCAGCGCCTGATCCAGGACACCGAGCGGCGCGTGGCCGCGATCAACGCCGAGCTGGAGCGCCGGCCGACGTCCACCGGCGTGCGCTACCGCCTCGCCTGGCTGCCGGCGGAAAGCGAGGATGCGCCGGCCGGGCTGGCCGAGGCGCGCAGCCGGCTGCTGCGCACGCGCGCGGAAGCCTGGTCGGCCGAGGATCGCCGCGTCGTCGGCGAGTTCCTGAGCCGGCGCATCGAGACCGAGCGCGAGCGCGACGACCAGGCCGTGCAGCTCGACGTGCTCAGCGCCGCGCTCGACTACCGCCGCTGGCACCGCTTCGCCGTGCAGCGCAAGCTGTCGAAGGCCGATCCGAACTGGCGGCCGCTCTCCGGCCCCGCGTCGAGCGGCGAGAAGGCGCTCGGCCTGACCGTGCCGCTGTTCGCCGCCGCCAGCAGCTTCTACGAAAGCGCCGACCCGCGTGCACCCAGGCTGGTGCTGCTCGACGAGGCCTTCGCCGGCATCGACGACGACGCGCGCCGCCACTGCATGGCGCTGATCCGCGAGTTCGATCTCGATTTCGTCATGACCAGCGAGCGCGAGTGGGGCTGCTACGCGGAGCTGCCGGCCGTGGCGATCAGCCAGCTCGTGCGCCGCGAGGATGCCGACGCGGTTTTCGTTTCGCGCTGGAACTGGGACGGCCGTGAGCGGCGCGCCGAGCTGGATCCCGAGCGGCGCTTTCCGGAAGCTGCACCGGCAACGTGACCCCGGACCTCGAGCGGCTGGACGCACTGCTCGGCGCTGCCGAGCTCGCCGGCCTGCGCCAGCGCCTGCGCGCGCGCTTCCGCCGCGCAGCGCCCACGGACGTCTTCACGCTCGACGCGCTGAGCGCGCCGGAGCGCGCAGCCCTCGAAGGTCTGCTCGGCCGGCGCACCAGCGCCGCGCGCTCGATGCGCCTGAGCTGCCGGGCCCTCGACGAGGCGCTGGCGCGCGCCGGCCTCGCCGCCGATCTGCGTGCCGCGCTCGAGGCGCTGGACGGGCCGCTGGAGTCCCATGCGGAGCGCGCACAGCGCGCGCAGGCGTGGACACGGCTCGTCGACGAGGCTGCGGACCCGCGGCTGCAGCGGCTGCTCGCCACGCCCACCGGCCTGGGTCTGCTCAAGCGCCTCGCGGACGATCCGGTTGCCGCGGCGGCGATGGTCCGCACGGCCTCACGCGCGCTTGCGCGCCTGCCCGCGCACGGTCTGCCGCTGGCTCAGCTCGCCGCGGAAACCGCCGGCGACGCCCACGCGCTCGACAGTGGCCACGGACTCGCCGCCCTGGTGCTGCGCGCCGCGGAGGCGGACCGGCTCTCGCCCGAGGAAGCAGCGGCGGAGCGTGCCGCGGGCTCCGATGAAGACACGCGCGTGCGCAACCGCTGGGCGCGCGCCGGCGTCGTCGTCAACGAGTTATCGGCGCCCGCGCTATGCCTCAACCTCGAGGCCGAAGAAGACTCGATCGGCGGCCACCTGCTCGCGGCGGCGCGCGCCGCCGGCGAGCCGCTGCACCTGAGCCTCGGCCTGCTGCTGCGTACGCCGCCGCGCTGGCGCGTCGCCGGCCGCAGCGTGTTCGTTTGCGAAAACCCGACGATCGTCGCCATCGCCGCGGCGCAGTTCGGCGCGCGCTGCGCGCCGCTGGTCTGCACCGACGGCATGCCCGCGGCCGCACAGCAAGCGCTGCTCGGCCAGCTCGCCGCCGCCGGCGCGCGGCTGCACTATCACGGCGACTTCGACTGGCCCGGAATCACGATCGGCAATTTCGTCATGCGCCGCTTCGGCGCCCGGCCGTGGCGTTTCGGCGCCGCCGACTATCGCGGCCGGACCGGCAAGCCGCTCGCGTCGACACCCGTCACGGCGTCCTGGGATCCCGAGCTGCGCGAAACCCTGTGCAGCGGCGGCTACCAGCTGCACGAAGAGGCCGTCGCCGGGATTCTGCTGCAGGACCTGGCTGCAGCGCCGTAGGATGCGGCGAGCCGAATGCGAACCAGCATTCCGCGGTTTTCGGCCACCACACGTGACCAACACGGATCGTGATTCGCCACCGCTCGCGCATGCCGGCTTGTCGTTGCTGGTCTTGCTCGCCGCGTGCTCGCCAGGCGGCGATGGCGTGGTCTTCACCGATCCGCCGGTTGCAAGCGGTTCGGACGGCGGCGCGGCCCCCGCCGCAGACGACACGCTCGATACCCGAGCCGGCGTCGGGCGATGCAGCCACGTATTACAAGGACATCGATCCCGGCTACGAGGGCACCAACCTCTATTTCAAGGCCGGCGTCTACAACCAGAACAATACGGGCGATGTGAGCGACTACGTGCAGGCGACGTTCTTCATCCTCGAGCACACGCACTGACCACTGGCAGTGGACGGCCGGCCGATCGGCGGTTACCGCGGCTGCTCGGCGCGCGGTGCCGGTTTTTGTCGTGGGGCACGCGCTCATCCGGCGTTCAGTGTGGCTGTGCGGCGGCAACCGCGCATTGAGTTGCCGCGTCGAGCGGGGTAAAAAGGCAGCCCCCGTTCGCCCGCGAGGAGCGCCGCAATGGACCTCGATATCCTGCTGCTCGGCAATTCGATCACCACCTGGCTCACGGCGCTCGGCGTCGCGGTTGCGGTCAATATCGCCGTCGGTGTCGTGAAATGGGCGGTCATCGCGCGGCTGTCCAAGCTCGCCGGCCGCACCGAGACATCGATCGACGACTCGGTCATCGAGATTGCACGTGCGACGCGGCAGGGCCTGGTGCTGTTCGTCAGCCTCTACATCGGCACGCAGTATCTGACGCTGCCGGACAAGACGGCGAGCGTGCTGAAGATCGCCGCAACGATCGCCGCATTCGTGCAGCTCGGCCTTTGGGGCAACGCCGCGTTCAAGTTCTGGATGGGCCGCTACAGGGAGCGTGCGGTCAAGGCCGACATCAGCGCGGCGACGAGTCTGGGCGCCCTGAGTTTCGTCGGTCAGGTCGTCCTCTGGTCGGTGGTGCTGCTCGTCGGCCTCGACAATATCGGCATCGACGTCACTGCGCTCGTCGCCGGCCTGGGCGTCGGCGGCATCGCCGTCGCGCTGGCGGTGCAGAACATCCTCGGCGATCTGTTCGCGAGCCTGTCGATCGTCATCGACAAGCCCTTCGTCGTCGGCGACTTCATCGTCGTCGACGACTACATGGGCACGGTGGAGTACGTCGGGCTCAAGACCACGCGCATCCGCAGCCTCGGCGGCGAGCAGATCGTGTTCTCCAACAGCGACCTGCTGCAGGCGCGCGTGCGCAACTACAAGCGCATGTACGAGCGGCGCATCGTGTTCACGTTCGGCGTGCTGTACCAGACGACGCCCGAGCAGCTGGAAAAGGCCGCGAAGCTGGTGAAGGAGATCATCGAGCAGCAGACGCTGACGCGTTTCGATCGCGCGCACTTCTTCAGGTTCGGCGACTCGTCGCTGGATTTCGAGGTCGTCTACTGGATGACGGACCCGGACTACAACAAGTACATGGACACCCAGCAGGCGATCTGCCTGCAGATGATCCGGGCGTTCGCGAAGGAAGGCATCGGTTTCGCGTACCCGACGCGAACGCTCTATGTCGAGAGCGCGGTCAAGGTGGAGGGCATGGCGCTGCGCGGCGACGGACACGATCGGCACGGCGAACAGCCCGTGTCGGTGCGCCCGTCGTAGCGCGCGGTGCGCTCAGTACCGCGGCCGTTGCAGGCTGCGCTGGCTCGGTGTCCTGAATCCGCCCATTGCCGGTGCCTGCGGCGCGCCGGCGCGGCCGCTGCCGCGCAGCAGGCGCTGGCGCCAGTCCCACTGCGTCGCCGCATCGGCGTCGACCAGATAGCGCGGCTCGCCGCCGATGAGGCTCGCGACCGGAACGCCGCCGCGCAGCAGCAGGCGATGACCGGGCAGTGCCGGCACGCGCTCGCCGGGCAGGACAACGCCGCTCAGATTCAGCGGGTCGCAGCCGGAGACGACGACGAGCGCGGCGTCGCCGTCTTCGCGGTACCGGCGCAGCGCGCCGGCGGCCTCGGCGAGCGCGAATTGCTCGCCGGCGAAGCCGGTCACGAAGCGTCCGCCGCGAATCTCGCCGCGCGCTTCGAGGCGGCGCAGCACGTAGTGCAGGTCGCGCCACGGCGGCAGCCGCGACTCGCGCTCGACGAGCTTGCGGAACACGACGCCGTAGCGGCGCAGCAGCGTGCGTGCGACCCGCTCGATGCGCTCCTGATCGCCGGCGTCCGCGCGCTGCCGGCGCGTGCGCACGCGCGACCAGCGCCCGGCGCTCTCGAGGTTCTGGAACGCCGCACGCACGCCGCCGCGGCGCAGGCTGCGCGCCTTGAGCTCCGCCGGCGCGACCAGCGCACGCAGCCCGGCGAAGCCGTCGGAAGTGATCAGCCCGTGGCTGACCAGCTCGCCGAGCGCGGCCTCGACCTGGCTGCGCAGCAGGCCGCTGTCTTCGACCAGCTCGACGAAGAACAGTGCACCGTGCTCGCGCAGCAGATCGAGCACGGTTTCGGCGGCCGCCGAGAGCTGCGGCTGCGCGTCGGCCGGCGCCTGCCAGTAGGCGGCGCGGTCGCGCGACAGCAGCACGATCGGCGTGGCACGCACCGGCGCGGCCTTGCGCGCGGCGTCAGCGCCGCCGGGTAGACGCTGCCAGAGAATGCGGCCGCTCGCGCACAGCTGGTCGAGCCATGCGGATTCGTAGCCGTGCAGCCGCGCCGGCAGCACCTCGCTTTCCCAGGCCACGGCAGCGACCGGAAAACCTTCGAGCTGGGTGAGCACGGCTTCGAGCGCGACCGGCCCTTCGCGCGGTTCGGCGGCGGTGAGGCCCTGCCATTCGAGCAGGAAGCGCATGAACGCCGCCGGCGACACCGGCTCGATCTGCGCGCGCTTGCGTTCCCGCGTGTAGCGATGAATGCGTGCGAGGCGGCGGCGCTCGCACCATTCGAGCCGGCCCTGCCCGGTGAAGTCGCCGCGCATGACCGCGCCCTGCGCCTCCAGCGCGGCGAGCGCTGCATCGACTGCAGTACCCGCCTCTCCGGCAAGCGCAAGAGGGCTGCGGGCCGAGGGTTGCGCCGACAGCGGAGCCGCCAGCTCCGCAGCGGTCACCGGCCCGAGCAGCTCCAGGCGGCTGCGGATCAGCTCGCGCAGGGCCGTGTCGCGATCGACCTCTGCTCCGAGCATCGGTGCATCGCCGCGGATCTGGGCATCGGGTAGCACGGCACGCATTTCCCGCAAGCGCTCGGCGGCGACCCAGACGCCCGCCGCCGGCCCCTCGCCCTCACCGTGGGCAGGGCAGAGCAGGGCGACGCGTCGCGCCGTCGACAGCGCTTCCATCAGCGCCAGCCACGGTCGCGCCTCGTCTTCGGTGAAGAACCCGCCGACGACGAGCGCATCGTGCAGCTCGTCGGCGTTCACCGGATCGGGCCACATCTCCTCGCGCACGCGCGCGATCGCATCCGCGTCGAGCCGGCCGAGATCGGCCGCTTCCTGCGGCTCGTAGGCGCTGCGTGTCTTCACTGCGAGCGTGCGCCGCTCCTCGGCGGCGCCGTCGTCGAGGAAGGCGTACGGCCGCGCGTTGAGGATGGACTCGGACAGCGGTGACGGTGCGCTCAGATCGCGGCAGAAGATCTGCACGTCTCCGGATTCGAGACGCCTGAGCAGCGCCAGGAAGCCGTCGACGTCCATGACCTCGCGCAGGCAGTCGTCGAGCGCCTGCTGCACCAGCGGGTGATCCGGCACCTCGCGATGACCGGGCAGGTTGTCCTGGCAGGCGACGGCATCGGGAAACGCGTGCGTCAGCAGATCCTCGGCGTCCGCACGCTGGAATTGCGGCGGCACGCGCTTGCCGTTGCGATTGCGCGCGACCGCGAGCGCGACCGAGGCCGCCCAGCGCCAGCGCGTCGGGAACATCGGCGCCTGCAACACCGCCTGTACGAGCACGTCGTGCGCGCTGTTCGAGTGCAGGAAGTGCCGGACGTCTTCGAGCGGAAAGCTGTGCGTGGGCCCGAGCGAGAGCACCAGCGAGTCTTCCAGCGCCGCGGCCTGCAGCTCGAAGTTGAACTGGCGACAGAAGCGCTTGCGCAACGCCAGACCCCAGGCGCGCATGATGCGCGAGCCGAGCGGCGCGTGGATCACCAGATGCGTGTCGCCGACCTCGTCGAAGAAGCGCTCGAAGACGATTTTCTCGCGCGTCGGCAGCAGGCCGAGCGCCGCCTTCGCGCTGGCGAGATAGTGGGCGAGCTGTACTGCGGCCGCGGGCGCGAGGTGGTAGTCGGCTTCGAGCCAGCGCGCGCAGGGTGCGACGCCGTCGGCGCTCTCCAGAAGCGCGTCGGCGCGCTCGCGCAGCCGCGACACCGCGGCCGACAGCTCGTCGCTGCGCCCCGGCGCCTCGCCGAACCAGAACGGCATGCTCGGCGGCTGGCCCTTCGCGTCCTCGACGATCACGCGGCCGGTTTCGATCTTGAGGATCCGGTACGAGGTGTTGCCGAGCTGCACGATGTCGCCGGGCAGGCTCTCGAACGCGAAGTCTTCGTTGAGCGTGCCGATGCGCAGATCCTCGGGCGCGAGGATCACATCGGAATCGAACTGGTCGGGGATCGTGCCGGCGTTGGTGACCGCGGTGAGCTTTGCGCCGCGGCGGCCGCGCAGGCGGCGGTTGACCGCGTCGTAGTGCAGCAGCGCGCCGCGGCGGCCGCGGCGCGTCGAGTAGCCGTCGGCAAGCATGCGCACGAGGTCTTCGAAGCGCTCCAGCGTCAGGCCGCGGTACGGCAGCGCACGCGCGAAGCGCGCATGCAGCGCCTCCAGCGTCCACTCCTGGCACGCGGTTTCGGCGACGATCTGCTGCGCGAGCACGTCGAGCGGCTGCTCGCGGATCGCGATGCGATCCAGCTCGCCGCGCTCGACGGCGTCGACCAGCGCCGTGCATTCGAGCAGATCGTCGAGCGATTGTGGAAACAGTCGCCCCTTGGGGATCGCGCCCACCGCGTGGCCGGCGCGGCCGACGCGCTGCAGGAACGCATTGATCGAGCGCGGCGAGCCGATCTGGATCACCAGGTCGACGTCGCCGATGTCGATGCCCAACTCCAGGGACGCCGTCGCGACCAGCGCCTTGAGCTGTCCGGACTTGAGGCGCTGCTCGGCCTTGAGCCGGTGCTCCTTGGCGAGGCTGCCGTGATGCGCGGTCACATGCTCCTCGCCGATGCGCTCGGCGAGATGCCGCGCTGCCCGCTCGGCGAGGCGGCGCTGGTTGACGAAGATCAGCGTCGTGCGATGCGCCTCGACCAGCTCGGCGATGCGGTCGTAGACCTCGCCCCAGACCTCGTTCGCCATCACCGCGCCCAGCGGCGCCGGCGGCACTTCGATCGCGATGTCGCGCCGGCGCGTGTGGCCGGTGTCGATGATCTCGCAGCCGGCGGCGCGCGCACCGAGCAGAAACTGCGCCATGCGCTCGATCGGCCGCTGCGTCGCCGACAGGCCG
>JBFMCQ010000100.1:0-10642 GCA_040754295.1 Pseudomonadota bacterium
GAGCATCGGCTCGCGCGTCGGCGGCGGCCGCGGCTTCGGCGGCGGCTCGGCACAGTTGTACATCAATCTCGAGCCGCTCGGCGAAGGCCGCGAGGATTCGACCTTCGCGGTGATGCACCGGCTTGCGCGCGCCACCCGCGGCCTGGCCGGCTTCGACGTGCGATTGCGGCCGGTGCAGGATCTGGGCGGCGGCGGCGGCGGCGGGGGCGGCGGCGCGCAGTATCAGTACCAGCTCAAGGGCAACGACCTCGCGGCACTGCGCCAATGGGCGCCGCGGCTGGTCGCCGAGCTGCAGAAGCTGCCGCAGCTGCGCGACGTCGCCACCGACGTCGACGACGATTCGCCGCGCCAGAACATCGTCGTCGACCGCGACGCCGCGGCGCGTCTGGGCATATCCATGGCCGCGGTCAACGCCGCGCTCTACGACGCCTTCGGCCAGCGCCAGGTGTCGACGATTTATTCCGACGTGAACCAGTACCGCGTCGTCATCACCGCCCTGCCGCAGCAGGCCGCCACGCCGGAGTCGATCACGCGCATTCACCTGCGCACGGCCGGCGGCGGCATGGTGCCGATCACCGCGGTGGCGCACATGGAAGACGGCATCGCGCCCAAGTCGGTGGAGCACGAAGGCCAGTTCCCGGTGATGAACGTGTCGTTCAATCTCGCGCCCGGCGTGCCCATGGGCGAGGCCGCCGCGCTGGTGGAACGCACGATGGCGGCGATGCGCATGCCGGGCGAGATCCGCGGCAGCTTCGCCGGCGATTTCCGCCGCTTCCGGCAGCAGCAGAGCGACATGCCCCTGCTGATCGTGGCGGCGCTGGCGGCGGTGTATCTGATTCTGGGCATACTCTACGAGAGCCTGATCCACCCGTTCACGATTCTGTCGACACTGCCCTCGGCCGGCGTCGGCGCGCTGCTGGCCCTGCTGCTCACTGGCACGGAGCTGTCGGTGATCTCGGTGATCGCCATCGTGCTGCTGATCGGCATCGTCAAGAAGAACGCGATCATGATGGTGGACTTCGCGCTCGCCGCCGAGCGCGGCGGCGCCGATCCCTACGACGCGATCCGCCAGGCCTGCCTGGTGCGCTTCCGCCCGATCATGATGACCTCGGTGGTGGCGATCCTCGGCGCGCTGCCGCTGGCGCTGGACTTCGGCACCGGCGCGGAGACGCGGCGGCCGCTGGGCATCGCCATGGTCGGCGGACTGCTGGCCTCGCAGCTGATCACCCTGCTCACCACGCCGGCGATCTACCTGCTGCTGGCCCGGCGCGCGCAGCGGCGGCGCGAGCGGCGCGCGGCTCGTCTGGCGCGCTCGGCGCCGGAGGCGTAGAGGCGCACCGATGCGAGCAGGAAGTCACGCCCGCGCTTCGCCCGCCCCCTCGGACTGCGATCCGACCGGTGCCCGGCGCGTATCCGGCGGCGGTTATACTCCGGGCGCCCAGGAATCCGGAGGTCCGATGAAAACCCTGCCCGCCGCGCTCGTCGCCGCCAGCTGCGTGCTCGCCCTGTGCGCCTGCAACAAACAGCCGCAAGTCGATCCGCGCATCAAGCAAGTGATGGAGCAGCGACACGAGGGCTTCGAGGCCATCGGTGAGGCGTTCAAGACCCTCAACGATGCCGTGAAGTCCGGCGCCGGGCTCACCGAGGACGTCAAGAAGGCGGCGCACACCATCCACGGCTATGCACCGCAGCTCGCCGACTGGTTCCCGCCCGGCTCGGGCCCGGAAACCGGCATCGATACAAAGGCGCGCGCCGAGATCTGGCAGCAGCCCGAAGAGTTCGCCGAGAAGCGCGAGGCCCTCGCCGCCGAAGCTGCGCGCCTGGCCGAGCTCGCCGACGGCGGCGATGCGGCGGCCTTTGCGGCGCAGGTGAAGAAGCTCGGCGGCCGCTGCAAGGCGTGCCACGACCGCTTCCGCGTCGACCGGGACTGAGAGCGTGCAGGCCGAACTGGCGCGGCGGCGCGTGTGGGATCTCCCGACACGCCTGCTGCACTGGCTGCTGGTGGCGCTGTTCGCGTTTTCCTGGTGGAGCGCGGAGAACCATGCAATGGACTGGCATCGCTGGTCGGGCTACGGCGTGCTGGGTCTGTTACTGTTCCGCCTGTACTGGGGCCTGGTGGGTAGCACCACGGCGCGCTTCGCGAGCTTCGTGCGCGGCCCGCGTGCCTTCTTCGCCTACGCGCGCCGGCTGCTGCAGCGGCCCGGGCCGATCACGCCCGGCCACAACCCGATGGGTGGCTGGAGCGTGCTCGCACTGCTGGCGCTGCTGCTGGTGCAGGTCGGTACCGGACTGTTCGCGACGGACACCGATGGCCTCGAATCCGGCCCGCTGGCGTCGAAGATCAGCTACTCGCTCAGCCGCGACTTCGCCGAAGTGCACGAGATCAGCTTCAACCTGCTGCTCGCGCTCGTCGGCCTGCACGTGGCCGTGGTGCTGTTCTACTGGGTCTACAAGCGCGAAAACCTGATCGCGGCCATGCTCAGCGGCGACAAGCGCCTGCCGGCGGCGCCGGAGCTCGCGCGGCTGCGCTTCGAAGGCTGGCGGCGCGCCCTGCCCGGCGTACTGATCGCCGCCGCGATCGTGTGGGCGATCGTGCGCTCCTGAGGCGGGCGTGGCCCAGGGCCAGGGGAGCGGCCGGTGCAGGCGAGCCGACTTCCAGGCGCAGCGCCTGGCTTATTTCACCGCCGTGAACATGATCTCGACCTCGCCGCCCAGACCGACGCCGATCGTCGAGCGCACGGGCAGCGCGGTGACGCCCTTGGCCATCAGGTATTCCTTGTAGATGCTGCTCATCTCCTGGAACCCGGCGATGTCGTTGATGTAGACGAGCGCGTCGACGAGGTCGTTCCAGCCGAAGCCGGCGGCTTTGAGCGTGCGCTCGATGTTGTCGAGCGTGGTCGTGGTCTGCGACCTGATGTCGCCCTCGTTCTGCCCGCGCTTCACGCCGAGCACGCCCGAGAGGTAGAGCGTGTTGCCGACCTTGATGCCTGCACTGAGGAAGGCGCCCGGACGCACGGTGCCCGGCGTGCCGTCGGCATTCGGCGGCACGATCCGCGTGCGCGTCGGATCCTTGACGGCGACCATCGAGATTTCCACCAGGTAGTCGCCCGGCGGCCTGGCCCTGACCGCGGCGCGCACCGGCGGCGCCACACCGGCGAAGTAGCTGCTGTAGACGGGATTGAGCTCGCGGTTGTTCTCGGCGTCGTACCAGACGCGTGACTGCACGACGTCGCCGTGGCTCATGCCGGCCGCCTTGAGGATTTCGGCGCCGTTGTCCATCGCCGTCCGGGTCTGTGCGGCGATGTCGCCCGGCACCGGCGCGCCGGTTCTGCCGTCGCGCGCGATGAGTCCGGCGAGAAACAGCGTGTTGCCGCTCTTGATGGCGTAACTGTACGCGGCCTGCGGCTTCCAGCCCGCGGGGAGGATCACGCTGCGCTCGGCGCCCTCCACGATGCCGATCGCGGCGACTTCGACCAGCGCCTCGGGCGCCGCGAGAGCCTCGACGATGACCGTCGTGCGCGCGGGCGGCTCACTCGTGAAGTAGCCCGCATAGACCTCGTTCATCGCCGCCACGTCGGCGGCGTTCTTGAGGAACACGGTGACGCTGGCGGCGCGCGCGAGCGAGGAACCGCCGGCCTTGAGCAGCGCGTCGACGGCCTCGAGCGCGGCCCTGGTCTGTGCCTTGATGTCGGCCCCGGGCTTGTCGCGGCTCAGACCGAGCTGGCCGGAGGTGTAGACGAAGCCGCCGGTCTTGATCGCGGGGCTGAACGGCAGCATCGGATTGGGCGTGCCGACGAGCTGCTTGGCGACCGGCGGGGCGGGTGGCGCCTCCGGCGCGCTCGCGCAACCCGAAAACGGCAGCGCCAGCGCCAGTGCGGCGCGCAGGACAGCGGAGGACAAACGCATGGGGATACTCCTCATGGGGCCGGGTCAAGAGGGGCTTCGAGTCTGTCCAGTGCAACGTGGCAGCCTGAAGGCGCGGAAATGCGGCGGCGATTTGGAAGGCTCGGCGCATTTCCGCTGCGGCCGGTACGAACGTTCAAGCTGGGAGACCGCCATCGGGAGTCGTATGAGCACTGCGAACGCTGCCCTGAGCTCGCGGCGCCAGTTCCTCGCCAGCGCGATCGCCTGCACGAGCGCGGGCTGGCTGGCGCTGAACGCGCCGCAGGTCGCGGCCGCCGCCGCCCACGCGGCGCACGGCGATGGGGCGCTGCCGCCGGTCGCCGGCGTGCTGACCGCGGCCGAGGCCGCCGATGTCGATGCGATCTGCAACCAGATCATTCCGGGCGGGGCAAGGCCCGGTGCGCGCGCCGCGAACGTCGTCGCCTTCATCGACCGCGCGCTCGCGAGCTTCTTCGCCGCGCAGCTGCCGGCGTTCCGCGAGGGCCTGCGCGAGTTCCGCGCCGGCTGGGCGCAGCGCAGCGCCGAGTCCTTCGCGGCCGCCGGCGAGACCCGCCAGCTCGCATACCTGCGCACCGTCGAGGAGACGGAGTTCTTCCTCGCGCTGCGGCGGCTCACCCTGCTCGGCTTCGTCGCCTCGCCCAAGTACGGCGGCAATCGCGACAAGGCGGGCTGGCGGCTGCTGGGCTTCGACGAGCGCTCTGTCTGGCAGCCGCCGTTCGGCTGGTACGATCGCGACTACGCGGGCTTCGTGCCCTATCCCGGCACGCCGGCCGCCGCTGCCGCGCAGGCGGGCGCGTGAGCGCGCAGGCGTACAAGCCCAGCGAGCGGGTCGACTTCGTCGTCGTCGGCTCGGGCGCCGCGGGCGGCATCATGGCACGCGAGCTGGCGCGCGCAGGGCACAGCGTCGTCGTCATGGAGCAGGGGCCGCGGCTGACGCCGGCGCAGTTCGAGCACGACGAGCTCAAGTACTCGCAGCTGCGGGGCATCACCAACAGTGCGAGCGCGAGCCCGCAGACCTTCCGCGACGATCCGGCCAAGACGGCGCAGCAGCGTCCCGGCAGCAATCCACTGACCTATGCGCGCGTCGTCGGCGGCAGCAGCGTGCACTTCACCGCGAACTTCTGGCGCCTGCGGCCGCTCGACTTTCACGAGCGCAGCCTGCTCGGCGCGATCGCGGGCACGGGCTTCGCCGACTGGCCGATCCGCTACGAGGAACTCGAGCCGTACTACACGAAGGTCGAGTGGGATGTCGGCGTCTCCGGCCTGGCGGGCGCCTGCCCGACGGACCCGCCGCGCAGCAAGCCCTACCCGATGCCGCCGCTGCCCGTGAAATCCTCTGGCGTGCTGTTCGAGCGCGGCGCGCGCAAGCTCGGCCTGCATCCGTATCCGGCGCCGATGGCGATCAACTCGGTGCCCTACAAGGGCCGGCCGGGCTGCATCCACTGCGGCTTCTGCAACGGCTTCGGCTGCGAGGTGATGGCGAAGTCCTCGTCGGTGTGGACCATGATCCCCGAGGCCGAGGCGACGGGCCGCTGCGAGGTCCGCGCCGAAAGCTATGTCTTCCGCATCGGCATGAACGCCAAGGGCCGCGCGACGGGCGTCCACTACTTCGATGCGCGCAACGCCGAGCGGTTCCAGAAAGCGCGCGCCGTCGTCGTCTGCGCGAACGGCGCGGAGACGCCGCGCCTGCTGCTCAATTCGGCGAGCGCGGCGTTTCCGCAGGGTCTGGCCAATTCGAGCGGCCTGGTCGGCAAGTACCTCATGTTCAACAAGGGCGGCGCGGTGATCGGTGTTTTCGAACACGAGCTCAACGAGTACAAGAGCGTGCAGGTCACGCGCGTGCTCCACGACTTCTACGAATCCGATCCGAAGCGCGGCTTCTACGGCGGCGGCGGCACGACGGCGCGTTCCGCGATGCCGATGGGCTGGGCGCTGAACACGCCCGACGGCGTGCCGAGCTGGGGCGCAGGCTTCAAGGACTATCTCGCCGAGTTCAACCGCTCGATGGTCGCGCTCGCGCACGGCACCTCGCTCGCGCTCGAGACGAACCGCGTCGACCTCGACCCCGAGCTCAAGGACGCCTGGGGCATTCCGGCGATACGCGTGACCTACAAGGACCACCCCGACGATCTCGCCTTCGCGCGCTGGCAGCAGGACCGCAACGTCGAAATCCTGGAAGCGGCCGGCGCGAAGAAGGTCTGGAAGGTGCACGTGAGCGCGTCGACAGGCGGCGTACACCTGCTCGGCACCTGTCGCATGGGTAACGACCCGCGCACCTCCGTCATCGACAGGTACCACCGCACGCACGACGTGAGAAACCTCTTCCTGTGTGACGGCTCCAGCTTCGTGAGCTCGGGCCGCGGCCAGCCGACGATGACGATCGAGGCGCTGGCCTTCCGCGCCGCCGAGCACATCGCCCGCTTCGCGAGGGCCGGCGAGATCTAGCTAGTCCTCGGCGAGCTGTATCCGTTCATAGTAGAGCCTTGCAGCCGCAGGCAAATGCCGGCTTCGCCGTCGCGGCTGCAAGCCTGACGACGATGTCGGGCAGCGGCCAGGTTCCGAGGAGCTGGCGAATCTGCGGGACGGCGTTGAAGTCGATGCGGTTCAGCGCCGAAGCGACGGCGAGCAGCGTGGCCATCCCGAGCAGGAAGGCGCCGCCAAGAATGTGAATCGCGGCCCCCGGCTACTTCTTCTTGGGCCGCACGTACAGCACGAGGTTGTGGTCCTCGACAACGTAGCCGTACTTGTCGGCGATCTGGCGCTGCAGCTTTTCGATGTCCTCGCTGACGAACTCGACGACCTTGCCGGTCTCCAGGCACACCATGTGATCGTGGTGATGGCCGCGCTCCAGCTCGAACACCGCCGAGCCGCCCTCGAAATGGTGACGGCGCACCAGTCCGGCGGCCTCGAACTGAGTCAGCACGCGGTAGACCGTCGCCAGGCCCACGTCCTCATTGAGATCGATCAGCTTGCGGTAGATGTCTTCAGCCGACATGTGGCGGCGGTCGCTGGTTTCGAGCAGCTCGAGAATCTTGAGTCGCGGCAGCGTGACTTTCAGGCCGGCGTTGCGAAGATCGGAGGTTTCCATGTCAGCGCCCATCGTTGTGATTGGGCTATTATCCGCGCTCTCCCCGACCGGGCAACCTGATGCGTCTCGCTTTCATCCTCGTCTGCGCCGGCCTGCTCACGGCCTGCGGCATCGTCTACAAGCTGCCGACCCGCCAGGGCAACGTCATCGAGCAGAAGCAGCTCGATCAGCTGGAAGCCGGGATGACGCGCGAGCAGGTGCTGTACCTGATGGGAACGCCGCTGGCCGCGAGCCCGTTTCGCGAAGACCGCTGGGATTACGTCGGCTACTACAAGTCGCCGCGCGGCAAGGTCTCGAAGCGCGTCGTCACGCTGTACTTCGATCCGACCGGCACGCTGGCGCGCATGGAGGGCGTCGAGGACGTCCGCGGCGCCGCGGCGCTCGAGTCGCCGGACCTGAAGACAGTCATCGAAGAAGAAAAGAAAGCAGCCGCCGAGGACGAGCGCGAAGCCAGCGAGCGCGACTCGGGTGTCGTCATCACACCGCAGTAACGGGCCCGGGAGGCCGCGATTCTTTCCGCGCCCGAGGCGCCGACGCGACGCGAGGCCTTCGCGTACTGGCTGAAGCTCGGATTCATCAGCTTCGGCGGACCGGCCGGCCAGATCGCGGTCATGCACGCCGATCTGGTCGAGCGCAAGCGCTGGATCTCCGAGCGCAGATTCCTGCATGCACTCAACTACTGCATGCTGCTGCCCGGGCCGGAGGCACAACAGCTCGCCACCTACATCGGCTGGCTGCTGCACCGCAGCTGGGGCGGCATCGTCGCCGGTGCGCTGTTCGTGCTGCCATCGCTGCTGCTGCTGATCGCACTCTCATGGGTCTACGTCAGCTACGGCGAAGTGAGCTGGGTCGCGGGAATGTTCTACGGCATCAAGCCGGCCGTCGTCGCGATCGTGCTGCATGCGGCGTTTCGCATCGGCAGCCGCGTGCTCAAGAACGCAGTGCTGTGGGCGATCGCCGCTGCGGCCTTCGTTGCGATCTTCACATTGTCCGTGCCGTTTCCGTACATCGTGCTCGCCGCGGCACTGATCGGCGCCGCCGGCGGCCGCCTGGCCCCGCAGCGCTTCGCGCTCGGCGGCGTGCACACGCAAGCATCCGGCGCGCACCGCCCGGCGCTGATCGACGACGACACGCCGCCGGCCGCGCACCTGCGTTTTTCCTGGCGACGCCTCGTGGCGATCGTCCTCGCCACCTGCGCGCTCTGGCTGGCCGCGGAAAGTGCGCTCGTCGCCGCCTTCGGCTGGACCGGTACGCTCGCGCAGATGGGCTGGTTCTTCACCAAGGCCGCGCTGCTGACCTTCGGCGGTGCCTACGCCGTGCTGCCCTACGTCTATCAGGGCGCCGTCGAGCACTACGCATGGCTCGATGCGCGGCAGATGATCGACGGGCTTGCGCTCGGCGAAACCACGCCGGGCCCTCTGATCATGATCGTCGCCTTCGTCGGCTTTCTCGGCGGCGTTTCCCAGGCGGCCGCGGACGCGCCGCTCGCCGCCGGCATCGCCGGCGCCTGTGTCGCAAGCTTCTTCACGTTCCTGCCGTCCTTCGCCTTCATCCTCGCCGGTGGGCCGCTGGTCGAAAGCGCGCACGGACAACTACGCTACACGGCGCCGCTGACCGCGATCACAGCTGCGGTCGTCGGCGTCATCGTCAACCTCGCAGCGTTCTTCGCCTGGCACGTCTTCTGGCCGCAGGGGCTCGCGGGACCCATCGATCTGGTGTCGCTGACCGCGTTCGCCGTCGCCACGGTCGCGCTGTTCCGTTTCCGGGCGGGCGTCATTCCGCTCATCGGCGCCGGTCTGGCGTTCGGCCTGATCCACAGCCTCTAAAAGCCTAGCCGGCTTTCTTCGCTGCCGCCGCGCGCTGCCGGCGCATCTCCTTGGGATCGGCGATCAGTGGCCGGTAGATCTCGACGCGGTCGCCGGCGCGGACGATCTCGTCGAGCGCGGCGACGTGGCTCCAGCGGCCGACCTTGTTGTGCGCGAGATCGATTTCCGGAAAGCGCTGCAGGATGCCGGAGCGCTCGATCGCATCGCGGAGCGTCGTGCCGGCGGCGACGTCGAGCTTGAGGATCACCTGCTCGGCCGGCGCCGCGTAGGCCACTTCGATCGGAATCAGATCACCTTCGGTCACGGCGTCTCCGTCACGAAACCGTCCAGAAGCGCACCAGCAGGTCGAGTGCGCCGGTCGCGTACAGCAGGATCGCGATCAAGCCCAGTCGCGCCGGATAGCGCAGCAGGAAAAACCACGCGCGGTACAGCCAGCGGTCGCGCTCGCCCCACACGGCCGCGGTCAGCGCGCGCGGCATGATACTGACGACGAATACGCAGACCAAGAGACCGGTCGCCGGCGCCAGCCAGCTGGCGGTGAGGAACTGCACCCACTCGAAGAAGTTGCGCCCCCAGAGCTCGGCGTCCTGGATCAGGCTGAACGACAGCAGGCTGCCGAGGCCCAGATACCAGATGCCGAGCGCGCTGCTGGTCGCGGCGAACACACGCGTCCAGCGCAGCCGGTCGATCAGGTAGCGCGTCATCGGCTCGAGCAGCGCCGTCGCCGAGCTCAGCGTGACCAGAAACAGCGTCAGGAAGAACGCAACGCCGAACAACGTGCCGCCGATCGTCGGCGGCAGGCTGCGCGGCAGCACCTGGAAGATCAGCGCGAGCCCGGGCGCCGGCTGCAGACCGGCGGCGAAGATCATCGTGAACAGCGCGATACCGGCCAGCAGGCTGAACGCCACGTCGATGACGATCAGCGTCAGCGCCAGGCGCTTGACCGGCGCCGCCGCCGGCAGATAGACGCCGAGGTTCATCATCACGCCGATGCCCAGACTCATCGTGAAAAACGCCTGGTGCATCGCTTCGATGACGCCGCGCCAGCCGAGCCGTCCGAAGTCCGGCGCGAGCAGCCAGCGCAGCGCCGGCGCCGCATCGGCGGTCGCCGTTGCGTAGATGCACAGACCCGTGATCAGCAGCGCCGCCGCCGGCACGACGCGGATCGCTGCGCGCTCGATGCCCTCGCGAAAGCCGTGGGCAACGACGATGCAGGTGATGACCATGAACAGCGTGTGCCAGGACAGGCTGCGCTCGGGATCGCGCGCCAGATCGAGGAACACTTCCGCGGCCGCATCGTCGGTCATGCCGCTGAAGCCGCCGGCGGCGATGCGGAAGGTGTACGCCATGCTCCAGCCGGCGATGACGCTGTAGTACGAAAGGATCAATACGGCACCGGCGAGGCTCATGACGCCGACGGCGGTCCATGCGCTGGGTGCGCGCGCAACGTTGGCAAGACGGCGAAAGCCGGCGATCAGATCGTCGCGGGTCCAGCGGCCCAGCATCCATTCGGCGGCGAGCAGCGGCGCAGCGATCAGCAGCAGCGCCAGTGCGTAGACAGCCAGAAAGGCGGCGCCGCCGTACTCGCCCATCAGATAGGGCACGCGCGTCATGTTGCTGATGCCGACGGTGGCGCCGGCGACGACGAGCAGAAAACTGCGCGATGACGTCCAGTAGCCGTGGCTGCTTTCGCGGATGTTCATGCCGGCGCCTGCGCGCGCACCCCGAAGGGCTCATGTATCACGGTTCTCCTCGTTCTATCGGTGTCGTTCATCCGCGTACCGCCAGTGTATCCGCCGGGGCCCATGGTTGCCCGCTCTATAAT
>JBFMCQ010000101.1:0-10215 GCA_040754295.1 Pseudomonadota bacterium
GCTTGCCGTCTTTCTTGCGCGGGGTCGATCGCAGAAACATGGCTGCCCATTATCCGCACCGCCGCCACGAAGAAAACAGGCAAGGTCTGCACTACACCGCGTTTTGACCGCTTATCCACAGATCGGCCCCTGATCCGAAACGAAAATATTTCGGCGCATGCTCAGAACCGGGGGGGAATCCGCCAAGTCGGGTTAGCGTGGTCGTGCCGAGCGTTTCCGGCCGCTGCGCGTTGAGCCAGTCGATCACGGACTGGCTGTAGGCCGGCTTGAGCGGTTCGAACAGGACGTTCGTGTCGAGCAGGATCACGAGAAGTCCGCGTAGGGCGCCGGCTGGCGGTCGCGGCGGATGTCGAGCTCGACGCCGCCGATCGACTTGCCGATCGAGACCAGCAGATCGCCGACCCGCACATCGCCTTCCGGCCGCGCCGCGTCCTGCAGGATGGCGCGGACCTCAGCTTCCGTGCTGCGGCCATGCGCGCGTGCGCGAGTCTTCAGCGCCTGGTGCACGTCCAGGGGCAGATCGCGGATCGTCAGGGTCGGCATGGTGCAGTCTCCGATACGTTTTGCTGTCGGGAATAACAGCACAATAGCGATATGACTGCATCGTTTCGCATGCGAAACGCTCAAGTGCTGCCGAAGGATCGGCTTATCTGCTCCACATCTGCTTTCAGGCGGCAAATCCGGGCAAATTTACGCAACTCGCCGCAAACTGCCGCAAACTATTTTTCATTTACTTTCAGTTGCCTGTCTGTATTTTCAGGCAGTTGCGCATCATATGCCTTCCCTTAGGAGGCGGATGCTCTATCCACTGAGCTACAAGGGCGTGTTCCCCCCACTGGAACTCGCGCAATGGTAGACGATGCGCCGTCAGCCATGCAGAACCTGCCCGAGAAAAGCCTGCAGGCGCGCGTTGCCGCTGTCGCGGAAGAAGCGCTCCGGCGCATCGACGTGGGCGATCTCGCCGGCTTCCATGAACACGACGCGGTCGGCGACGGCGCGCGCGAAGCCCATCTCGTGGGTGACGACGCACATCGTCATGCCTTCGGCGGCCAGCGCCTTCATCACGTCGAGCACCTCGTTGACCTTTTCCGGGTCGAGCGCGCTGGTGGGCTCGTCGAACAGCATGATCGCCGGGTTCATCGCCAGCGCGCGGGCGATGGCGACCCGCTGCTGCTGGCCGCCGGAGAGCTGCGCCGGGTGCTGATCGTGCTTGTCCGACAGGCCCACCTTCGCCAGCAGCCGCAGCGCGCGCTCGCGTGCCTTTTCGGCGTCGACGCGCTGCACGACGCGCGGGGCCAGCATCAGGTTCTGCAGCACCGTGCGGTGCGGAAACAGGTTGAATGCCTGGAACACCATGCCGACCTGCGTGCGCAGGCGGTTGAGGTCGGTGCGCGGATCGTGTACCGCCTGCCCGAGCACGCGGATCTCGCCGCTCGTGATCGGCGTGAGCGCGTTGAGCGCGCGCAGCAGCGTCGACTTGCCCGAGCCGCTGGGCCCGACGATGCACACGACCTCGCCTTTCGCGACCGTCAGCGAAACGTCCTTGAGCGCGACGACGCCGTTCGGAAACAGCTTGCAGACCCGGCGTACGTCGATCAGCGTCTCAGTCATGCGCGAGCCTGCCCTCGAGCCTGCGCACCCACAGCGACAGCGCGCCCGTCAGCAGCAGGTACATCGCCGCGACGGTGAACCAGACCTCGAACGGGCTGAACGTCGAGCTCACCACCTCGCGCCCGGCCTTGGTGAGATCGGTCAGCGCCATCACCGAGACCAGCGACGAATCCTTGATCAGGCTGATGAACTGTCCGGCGAGCGGCGGCAGCGCCTTCCTGAACGCCTGCGGCAGCACGACATGGCGCATCGCCTGCGCATACGACAGGCCGAGGCTGCGCGCCGCCTCCATCTGCCCCTTCGGCACCGCCTCGATACCGGCGCGCACGATCTCGGCGACGTAGGCGCCGGTGAACACCGCCAGCGCGGCGACGCCGGCGGTGAACGCCGACAGGTGGAGCACGGTGCCGACGAAGAAGTAGAAAATGAAGATCTGCACCAGCAGCGGCGTACCGCGGATGATCTCGACGTAGGTCGCTGCCAGCGCGCGCGCTGCCGGGTTGCGTGCGACGCGCCCCAGTCCGGCGACGACGCCGATGACCAGCGCGAACAGCAGCGCCAGCGCCGAGAGCTTGAGCGTCAGCCACAAGCCCCAGGCGAGCGGCCCCGGCGCGACGCCGCTCTTGATCGCCAGCGTGTCGCCTTCGAAAACCAGGTCACCGTCACTGGCGACCAGCCGGTCGAAGCCGCCGATCTCCACCGACTCCGCCGTACGCAGCGCCTCGAGCCGCAGGCTGCGCCGGTCTTCGGCGATGTCGACGAAGCCGTCGAACGGCGCGCGCACTTCCTCGCCGTCGAAGCTGACGATGTACTGTGGTACGCGCCCCCAGTTCCAGCTGTAGTCGACGTGGCGCGTCGCGGCGTAGATGCCGTAGCCGAGCGCGCCGATGATCGCGACGTACAGCGCGTACCAGCCGAACCGCCGCAGCGCGCGCTCAGCTCGCCACATTCTGCAGCCAGGCCGTGTTCTCGAACCACTTGCGGTACAGCGCCTCGTAAATCCCCTCGTCCCTGATCTGGCGCAGGAAATTGTTCAGCCAGTTGAGGAAGTCGGGATCGCCCTTGCGCACCGCCCAGCCCAGCGCCTCGCGCGTGAACGGCTCATCGAGATGGATCAGCGCGTCCGGAAACTGCGCGGCGTAAACCACGTTGTACGGCAGGTCGTAGACGAAGGCATCGGCGCGCCCGCTGCGCACCTCCATCGTCGCCTCGGCCTCGGCCTCGAAGCTCTTGATGCGCGCGTTGGGCATGAAGCGGCGCGCGGCGATGTCGCCGGTGGTGCCGAGCTTGGTCGCGACGGTGTAGCGCGCATCGTTGAGCTGGCTGTAGACGGTCACCGCATCGGCATGTTTGCGGTTGAGCAGCACCGACTGGCCGATGTGCACGTACGGATCGGCGAAGTTGACCTGCAGATTGCGCTCCGCCGTGATCGTCATGCCGCCCATCAGCAGGTCGAACTTGTCGGTCAACAGCGCCGGAATGATGCCGTCCCACTGCGTGTTGACCAGCGTCAGCTTCACGCCCATCGTCCTGGCCATCAGGCGCGCGAGGTCGACGTCGAAGCCGATGATGTCGCCCTTGCGGTCGCGCATCTCGAAGGGCATGTAGCCCACCTCCAGCCCGACGCGCAGCTCGCCGCGCTTCAGGATCTGGTTGAGCGTGGATTTCTCCCACAGCGAGGCGTCGGCCGCCCATAGCGGCAGGCTCAGGAGAAACGCGAGCAGTCCACCCAGGATTTCCCTCATGCGCGCAGTTCGAATGGCGGGAGACGATTTAGACTGGCATTAGATCAAACCGATTCCGTTGGCGCGAGAGGTCAATGCACCAGGATTACCGCCCCCATCTCGCTTGGATCGACGCGCAACTCCCGGAGCTGCGCGACGCGCTCGTGCGCCTCGCGGAGCAGAACTCCGGCAGCTTCAACGCCGCCGGCGTACGCGCGGTCGCCGAGCAGATGCGCGCGCGTTTCGAGCCGCTCGGCTGCAGCGCACAGTGGATCGAAGTTCCAGCGCTGCAGAGCACCGGCGACGACGGCCGGCTGCACGCACAGACCCTGGGCCCGGCGCTGCGCCTGCGCCAGCGGCCGGATGCGCCGCTGCAGATCTTTCTCGGCGGACATCTGGATACCGTCTATCCCGCGGACCACCCGTTCCAGCGCGTACGCCAGGACGCCGGCGACAGCCTGCACGGCCCGGGCGTCGCCGATCTCAAGGGCGGCCTGCTGGTGATGTGGGCCGCGCTCGCGGCGCTCGAGCGCAGCCCGTGGCGCACGCGCCTCGGCTGGGAGGTGCTGCTCAATCCCGACGAGGAAGTCGGCTCGCAGGGATCGGACCCGCTGCTGCGGCAGGCGGCGACGCGCAACCAGCTCGGGCTGCTGTTCGAGCCGTCGCTGCCCGACGGCAGCCTCGCGTCGGCGCGCAGGGGCAGCGGCAACTTCGACGTGATCGTGCACGGCCGCGCGGCGCACGCCGGACGCAATCCCGAGGACGGCCGCAATGCGCTGCGCGCGGCCGCCGAGATCGTCGCGGCGGTCGATGCGCTCAACGGCCGACGCGCGGGCGTGAGCTTCAACCCCGGCTACCTGCACGGCGGCGGCCCGCTCAACGTCGTGCCCGATCTGAGCGTCTTCAAGTTCAACGTGCGCACGGCGCAGCCGGACGACGCCGCCTGGGTGCATGAGCAGCTCGACCTGATCCTGGCGCGCGCGCGGCGCGACGGCATCCGTTTCGAGCTGCGCGGCGGCTTCACGCGGCCGCCGAAAGTCGTGGACGGCAGGCTGCAGCGCCTGATGGATCTGCTGCAGGACTGCGGCCGCAGCCTCGGTACCGAGCTGCGGTTCAAGCCCACCGGCGGCTGCTGCGACGGCAACAATCTCGCCGCCTACGGACTGGCGAACATCGACAACCTCGGCGTCGTCGGCCGCGACATCCATTCCGATCAGGAACGCATGCGCATTTCGTCGCTCGCGGAGCGGGCGAAAGTCTCGGCGCTGCTGCTGATGCGCCTCGCTTCGGGAGAAGCGACCTGGCCATGAAGATCATCCGCCCGATCCGCCTCGGCGATCTCGACGCGCTGCTGTGCATGGCGCAGAGCGCCGGTGCCGGCTTCACCTCGCTGCCGCCGGATCGCGACACGCTGCGCGACAAGATCGAGCTGTCGCTGCGCTCGTTCGGCGAGGAGGTGGCAGAGGCCGGCCGCCAGCGCTACATGTTCGTGCTCGAGGACGCGGGCACCGGCGGGATCGGCGGCTGCTGCGCGGTCGAAGCCGCGTGCGGACTCGAGGAGCCGTTCTACAACTACCACGTCGGCCTGGTGGTGCACGCCAGCCGCGCACTCGAGGTCTACCGGCGCGTGCCCACGCTCTACCTGTCCAACGACCTCACCGGCACCAGCGTGCTGTGCTCACTCTATCTCGCGCCGGCGTTCCGCGCCGCTGGCGTCGGCCACCTGCTGTCGAAATCGCGCTTTCTGTTCATGGCCTGCTTTCCGCAGCGTTTCGCGCACAAGGTCATCGCCGAGATGCGCGGCGTTTCCGACGAGCACGGCCGCGCACCGTTCTGGGAGGGCTTGGGCCGGCATTTCTTCAGCATCGAGTACGGCAAGGCCGAGCACATCGTCGGCCAGGGCAACAAGGCGTTCATCGCCGAGCTGATGCCCAAGCATCCGATCTACACGGTGCTGCTGCCACCGGAGGCGCAGGCGGTCATGGGCAAGGTGCATCCGCAGACCGCGCCGGCACTGCGCATGCTCGAGCAGGAAGGGTTCCGGTATCAGGGCTATGTCGATATCTTCGACGGCGGACCCGCCGTGGAGGCACCGCTGCCGCAGATCCGCTCGATCCGCGAGTCGAAGCTGCTGCCGGTCGGCATCGGCGAAGCCGAAGCCGGTGGAACGCCGCACCTGATCTCGAACCTGCGGCTGCGCGAGTTCCGCTGCGCGCTGGCGCCGCTGTCATCGGGCGGCGAGCGCGCCGTCGTCTCCGCAGCACTCGCGGAGCAGCTCGGCCTCGCCGACGGCGAGGCCGCCCGCGTCGTCGCGCTCTGAATCGAGGACAGCGCATGCTCACCGGACAGCTTTTCATCGGCGGCACCTGGCGCGAAGGTCGCGGCGCGGCATTCGAAAGCCTCGCGCCGCACGACCAGCATCGTTTCTGGCACGGCCGCGCGGCCGCTGCCGCGGACATCGACGACGCCTTCGCCGCGGCGCGCACGGCCTTTCCCGGCTGGGCCGACCTCGATGTCGCCGACCGCGAGGCGGTCGCGCTGCGCTTCGCCCACGAGCTGGAGCAGAACGCGGAGGCGCTCGCGCGCGGCATCGCCGAGGAAGTCGGCAAGCCGCTGTGGGAAGCGCGCACCGAAGTCAGCGCGATGATCGGCAAGGTCGAAATCTCGATCCGCGCGTATCACGAGCGCACCGGCATGCGCGAGCAGCCGACCGATTTCGGTCGTCACGTGCTGCGTCACCGGCCGCACGGCGTCGTCGCGGTCTTCGGGCCGTACAATTTTCCGGGACACCTGCCCAACGGCCACATCGTGCCGGCGTTGCTCGCCGGCAACGCCGTGCTGTTCAAGCCCAGCGAGCAGACGCCCGGAGTCGCCGAGCTGACCGTGCGGCTGTGGCAGCGCGCTGGCATCCCGGACGGTGTGCTCGCACTGCTGCAGGGCGAGCGCGCCACCGGCGCGGCGATCGCGGCGCACGCACAGCTCGACGGCCTGTACTTCACCGGCAGCTACCGCACCGGCGCACTGCTGCACCGGCAGTTCGCCGCCGACACCGCGCGCATCCTGGCGCTGGAAATGGGCGGCAACGGCCCGCTCGTGCTGCGCCCCGTCGCCGACACCGACGCCGCGGCGCTCGACGTCGTGCAGTCGGCCTTCATCACCTCGGGGCAGCGCTGCACCTGCGCACGCCGCCTGTTCGTGCCCAGAGGCGGCTGGGGCGATGCCTTCCTGCGCAGGCTGACCGAGGTCGTCGCTGCAATCGCGATCGACCGCTGGGATGCCGAGCCGCAGCCCTACATGGGGCCGGTGATCAGCGCCGGCGCGGCCGACGGCCTGCGCGGCGCGCAGGACCGGCTGCTGGCCGCGGGCGCGGCCGCGCTGCTGCCGATGCGCACGCTCGGCGCCGGGCCGGCCTTCCTGTCACCCGGCATCATCGACGTCAGCCGGCTCGCCGATCCGCCGGACGAGGAGTTTTTCGGCCCCCTGCTGCAGCTCTACCGCTACGACGATCTCGACGCCGCGATCGCCGGCGCCAACCGCACGCGCTACGGACTCGCCGCCGGCTTCATCGGCGACGACGAGGCCGAGTACGAGCACTTCCGGCGCCGCATCCGCGCCGGCATCGTCAACTGGAATCGCCCGACCACCGGCGCGTCCGGCGCCTACCCGTTCGGCGGCATCGGTGCCAGCGGCAATCACCGGCCGAGCGCGTACTACGCCGCGGACTACTGCGCGTACCCGGTCGCGAGCAGCGAAGCGCCGCACCCGCAGCGCGCCGGCACTCTGCCGCCGGGACTCAGGCTGTGAGCGACGCCGGACTTTCTGTGGAAGCCAACTTCGACGGCCTCGTCGGGCCGACGCACAACTACGCCGGCCTGGCGTTCGGCAACGTCGCGTCCACGCGTCACGCACGGCGCGTTTCCAATCCGCGCGAAGCCGCGCGGCAGGGGCTGATGAAGATGCGCGCGCTCGCCGATCTGGGGCTCGCGCAAGGCATCCTGCCGCCGCACGAGCGGCCGCACCTGCCGACCCTGCGCCGCCTCGGCTTCACCGGCACCGATGAACAGATTCTCGCCCGTGCGCGCAAACAGGCGCCGGAGCTGCTCGCCGCCGCAGCGTCGGCCTCGGCGATGTGGACCGCGAACGCCGCGACCGTCTCGCCCAGCGCCGACAGCGGCGATGACCGCGTCCACTTCACGCCGGCGAACCTGTGCACGAATCTGCATCGCGCCATCGAGGCCGACACCACCGCGCGCGTGCTGCGGGCAACATTCCCGGACCCCAGCCTGTTCGCGCACCACCAGCCGCTGCCGGCGACGCCGACCCTCGGCGACGAGGGTGCGGCCAATCACACACGCCTGTGTAGCGACTACGGCGCGCCGGGCCTGGAGCTGTTCGTCTACGGCCGCAGCGGCGAAAGCGATCTGGCGCCGTCGCGCTTTCCGGCGCGGCAGACGCGGCTGGCGTCGGAGTCGGTCGCACGCCTGCACGAGCTGTCGCCGCGAGCGGTGTTCTTCGCGCAGCAGCATCCGGACGCGGTCGATCGAGGCGTGTTCCACAATGACGTGATCGCGGTCGGCAACCGCGAGGTGCTGCTCTATCACGAGCACGCGTTCGTCGATCCACAGCGTCTGCGCGCATGGATCTGCACGCACCTGCAGGGCGGGCGGCGACCGGTCTTCATCGAGATCGCGGAGAGCGAGGTCGGCATCGACGACGCCGTGCGCTCGTACCTGTTCAACTCGCAGCTCGTCTGCATGCCCGACGGCGGCATGCGCCTGGTCGCCGCTCAGGAATGCCAAGACTCGGCGCGGGTCTGGGCGGCGATCCAGCGCATCGTCGCGGATCCGGCCAATCCGATCGACGGCGTGCACGTCTTCGACCTGCACCAGTCGATGAACAACGGCGGCGGGCCGGCGTGCCTGCGCCTGCGCGTGGTCCTGACCGAGCTCGAGCGCGCCGCGGTGAATCCGGGCACCTGGCTGACCGCGAAGCGCCACGGCGAGCTGCTCGCGTGGGTCGACAAGCACTACCGCGACCGCTTGCGCTTCGATGATCTGGCGGACCCGCAGCTGCTCGAGGAAAGTCGCACCGCGCTCGACCGTCTCACGCGCCTGCTCAAGCTCGGCAGCGTCTATGAGTTCCAGCGCACCTGAGCTGGCGTGGCGCTGGTACGAGTGGTCCGCACTCGACGCGGACACGCTCCACGCGTTCCTCAAACTGCGCGTCGACGTGTTCGTCGTCGAGCAGGCCTGCGCATACGCCGAGATCGACGGACTCGATCCGGCCTGCCGCCACCTGTGCGGCCGTGACCGCGACGGCCGCCTGCTCGCCTACCTGCGCCTGCTGCCGCCGGGGCTCAAGCGCGCGGAGCCGGCGATCGGCCGGCTGGTCGTTGCCGCAGCGGACCGCGGCGCCGGGCTCGGCCGCACCGCGATGCACGAGGGCCTGCGCGCCTGCACCGAGCGCCACCCCGGCGCCGCGGTCTTCCTTTCCGGGCAGCAGCATCTGCAGCGCTTCTACGAGTCGCTGGGCTTCCGCGCGATCTCGGCACCGTATCTGGAAGACGGCATCGCGCACGTCGACATGCTCAGGGGCTAGTAGGCAACGGCTGCGGTTCGGCTCGCTATACTCGTCCGTCGTCCGCTGCCCCGTCCGCCGTGTACATCGAGTTTTTCCAGCTCCGGGAGATGCCGTTCTCGATCACCCCGGACCCTGCGTACCTGTATCTCTCGCCGCGCCATCAGGAGGCGCTCGGCCACCTGCTGTACGGCACCGGCCGGTACGGCGGCTTCGTGCAGCTGACCGGCGAGGTCGGCACCGGCAAGACGACGATCGTGCGCAGCCTGCTCGCGCAGAAGCTGCCCGACGTCGACGTCGCGATGATCCACAACCCGCGCCAGAACGAGCACGAGTTCGTGCAGACGATCTGCGACGAGCTCGGCGTCGCCTACCCGCGCGAAGCGGCGACGCTGAAGACACTGGTCGACGCGCTCAACGAGCACCTGCTGCGCACGCATGCCGCAGGACGGCGCACGGTGCTGATCATCGACGAGGCGCAGAACCTGCCGCCGTCGGTGCTCGAACAGGTGCGGCTGCTGACCAATCTGGAGACCGCCAAGGACAAGCTGCTGCGCATCATGCTGGTCGGCCAGCCGGAGCTGTCCGTGCTGCTCGCGCGACCGGAGCTGCGCCAGCTCGCAAGCCGCATTTCCGCGCGCTTTCATCTGACGCCGCTCTCGGCGCAGGAAACGCGCGAGTACGTCGAGCACCGGCTGCGTGTCGCCGGCTGCCGCTCGCAGATCTTCCAGCCGCGCGCGCTGGCGGTCGTGCACCGCCACTCGCGCGGCATCCCGCGGCTGATCAACATCATCTGCGACCGCGCGCTGCTCGGCGCCTACGCGCGGCGCGTGCGCTTCGTCAGCGCCGAGATCGCACGCCACGCGACGCGTGAAGTCATGGGCGAGCAGCCGCTGACCTTCGACCCCAGGGCGCCCTTGCGCTGGCGCTGGATCGAACGCGCGTGGCTCGCGGCCCTGGTCGCCAGCGCCGGGCTCTTCGTCTACAGCTACAGCACCGAGGAGCCGATCTTCTCCGAGCCGGCGGCGCACCGGCCGAATCCGCCGCCGCCGCCAGCCGCGATCGGCCCGTTGCCGGACGCGACGACCGCCCTCGTCTCCGATGCCGCGGCCGGCACGGCGCCCGCACCGCAGCTGATGCCGCGCCTGCCGGTCGCCACACTCGGCGATCTGCAGGCCAGCGTGCAGCCGCTGAGCATCGTTATGGGACGGCTCGTGCGGCTGTGGGAGCCGCGCCTGGCACTGCCGTTTGGCGAGAACGTCTGCGACGCCCTGCAGGCGCGCCGGCTCGAGTGCTATCGCAG
>JBFMCQ010000102.1:0-5741 GCA_040754295.1 Pseudomonadota bacterium
CGACCCGCCGCGCCGCCGGGCGCTGGGCGTTGCGGCGCGCACCTACGCCGAAAAGAATCTGGCCCAGGGGGCCATCATGCGCCGGTTTCAGGACGAGGCCGCGGCGCTGATGGGCGGCGTTGCCACCGCCGCGAGGTAATCCGTGCGTGCCGCACTCTTTGGCAAAACGAACCGTGGAGCAGGAAACCCAGCATGAGCACCTGCGTGATCTTCGGCGGCGCCGGCTTCATCGGCGCCCACCTGGCCCGTCGGCTCGCGGCAACGGGCCGCTTCGATCATATCCATCTGGCCGACCTGCGGCCCAATCCGCTGCCCGACCTGCCGGGCATCAGCGCATCCCTCACCGATGTGCGCCGGCCGATTCCGCTCGATCTGACGCCCGAGGCGCCCGGCTGGATCTTCAATCTGGCCGCGGTGCACCGGGAACCGGGGCACGAAGCCTGCGAGTATTTCGACACCAATCTCGCCGGCGCGCGCCACGTGACGGCCTATGCCGAGGCGGTAGGCTGCCCGAATGTTTATTTCACCAGCAGCATCGCGGTCTACGGCCCCACCGACGGGCCGACGGATGAGAGCGCGCCGATCTGCCCGGTATCGCCCTATGGGGGGTCGAAATACCCGGCCGAGCTGATCCACGAGCGCTGGCAAGCGCTCGCGCCGGGGCGACGGCTGGTCATCTGCCGGCCCGGCGTGATCTACGGCCCCGGCGATCCGGGCAACATCCTGCGCATGATCCGCGCGATCAAGCGCGGCTATTTCGCCTATCCGGGCTCGCCCGACATCCATAAGTCCTATGGCTACATCGAGGGCCTGCTGGACAGCATCGCGTTCCTGATGGACCGCGACGACCCGCTCCTCCGCTACAACTACGTGGAGGATCCGACCGAGCCCTTGGGCGCGCTGGTCGGCCACGTGAAAGCCCATCTGAACAGCCGCGCGCCGGTGGTGCCGCTGCCGCTTTCCCTGCTGGTCCCCGCCGCCGCGCTGATCCACGCAGCGCTCGGCGGCCGCAGCCCCATCCACCCGGTGCGGGTGCGCAAGGCGGCCCGGCCGACCCACATCGTGCCCGGTACGCTCAAAGCGCTGGGCTTCCCCTTCCGCTTCGACTTTCGCAGCTCGCTCGTCGACTGGCAGCGCCAGGCCCCGCAGGATTTCGCCTGAACCGCGGGGCGGAGAAGCCGCTCGGCCCTGATGTTCAGAGCAGGCTCAGCAGCACGGCGAGGGCGCCCAGGATGCCCGCGCCAGCCAGGGCGAGAATGGCATAGGCGCCTTTGACCATGCTCCGGATTTCCTTTCTCATCGCACCGGGCGCGCCATCCGCCACCCGGCATCAGAAATTCAGGTGGTGCCGGTTGGCCGGATTGCTGATCACCTCGCGCATGTGATAGCAGCGCAAGCCCAGGAGGTCCAGCGCCTCCTTGGTCGAATCCGTCCCCGTCCGGCCGTAGCCGGCGCCGATCAGTTGTAGCATTGGCCCAAGTTGAAACAGGAGAATAAGGGGGGCAGCCTTGGGGTAACGCGGGTCAGCGATCCAAGGGGTTCACGTGCTTCAATCCGGCGAAACGCTTGAAGTCGTAATCGCTGGAGTAGACGCTCTAGCCATGTTCGAGAGCCAGCGTCGCGATGTGCGCGTCCGTGGTCAGATTGCCGCCGGTGCCCGCCTGCTCCAGCAGGTTGCGCAGGATGGGCCAGTGTCGGGGGCCCGGCACGGGTGTTGCGACGACCGGTTGCCGCAGCCACCGGTCGATGTATGCGGCGGCCTGCTCGACCGACAGCGGGCGCTCGAAGATCCGCGCGGACGTCGTCAACCGCAGGAACGCCAGCAGGACGACCCATGGCAGCCCGATGCCCTCGCTTCCGGACATCATGTTCTCGAGCCAGACTTTGGCGGCGGCGTGCTGAGGACTGTCGCGGTTTACCGCATGGAGCAACAGGTTGACGTCGACGAGGATCACTTGCGTTGTTCCAGCTTGCGGCCGATCGCCTCATCCTCAAGGGCGGCAGCCAGATGCAATGCCTTGTCGATATCGATGCCCGCGTGAGCCCGCCCCATGCTCGCGGGTTGCAGGCGGTAAGGGCGTGCTGTGGGCCGTGAAAGTTCGCGCAAGCCGGCGCGCAAGGCTTCGTTGGCCACCTGTTTGAACGGTTTGCCGCTGCGGAGCGCGGTTTCCTTCAGGGCGGCAACGAGTTCGTCGTCGATCGTCAGCGTGGTTCGCATCAAGATGTCTCTGAATCTATCATCAAAGCATCATTGTGCGTGCAGCTGAAAAGCGGTGCAATGGGCTTGGTCGTTGGGGCGGGACTCGCCGACGCGAGTGCGGCGAGCCGAAGGACCGGTCCAAACCGGGGAAAACAATTTGATCAGCAGGGTAGATGAATGAAACGCGCATTGATTACAGGCATTACGGGTCAGGATGGGTCGTATCTGGCCGAGCTTCTTCTAGAAAAGGGCTACGAGGTCCACGGCATCAAGCGCCGTGCCTCGCTGTTCAACACGGACCGCATCGATCATCTGTACCAGGATCCGCACGAGAAGGATCGGCGATTGGTGCTGCACTACGGCGACCTGACCGATTCGACCAATCTGATCCGCGTCGTGCAGCAGGTGCAGCCGGACGAGATCTACAACCTCGGTGCGCAGTCGCACGTGGCGGTGTCGTTCGAAAGCCCCGAGTACACGGCCAACAGCGATGCCATCGGCACGCTGCGGCTGCTGGAGGCGATCCGCATCCTGGGCCTGGAGAAGAAGACGCGCTTCTACCAGGCGTCGACGTCGGAGCTGTACGGCAAGGTGCAGGAGATTCCGCAGCGGGAGACGACGCCGTTCTATCCACGCTCGCCGTACGGCGTGGCCAAGCTGTACGCGTACTGGATCACGGTGAACTACCGCGAGTCCTACGGGATGTATGCCTGCAACGGCATCCTGTTCAACCACGAGTCGCCGGTGCGCGGCGAGACCTTCGTCACGCGCAAGATCACGCGGGCGATTGCGCGCATCGCGCTCGGCCTGCAGGACTGCCTCTACCTCGGCAATCTGAACTCGCTGCGCGACTGGGGCCACGCGCGCGACTACGTCGAGATGCAGTGGCTGATGCTGCAGCAGGCACAGCCGGAGGACTTCGTCATCGCCACCGGCGTGCAGTATTCGGTGAGGCAGTTCGTCGAGCGTGCGGCGGGCGAGCTCGGGATTTCGGTGGCCTGGGAAGGCAAGGGCGTCGACGAGGTCGGCATCGTGTTCGCGGTGGCGGACAAGGAGATCAAGCTCAAGCCGGGGCAGAAGATCGTCGCCGTTGACCCGCGGTACTTCCGCCCTGCGGAAGTGGAAACGCTGTTGGGCGACCCGACCAAGGCCAAGGAGAAACTCGGTTGGACGCCGCGCACCACGTTCGAAGAGCTGGTGCGCGAAATGGTCACCGAAGATCTGAAATCGGCCAAGCGCGACAGCTTGGTGAAGCTGGCCGGGTTCAAGGCGTTCGACTATCACGAGTGACCCCACGGAACCCGTGCTACACTGATCCTGTGTAACCTCGGGGCCAGCGTATGGCAAACGTCACTTTGTCGATCGACGAGAAGCTTCTGCGGCAGGCGCGCATCAAAGCGCTGAAGCAGGGGCGGTCCTTGAACGGCGTGCTGCGCAGCTACCTCGAGTCCTATGTGGCGGGCGACGAGCCGGATCACGTGCTGGCGACGCGTGCGTTTCTGAAGATCGCGCGCAAGGCGGAAGGGCATAGCGGCGGCGCGCGATGGTCGCGCGAGGAACTGCATGAACGCCGATAAGGTTTTCGTCGATACCAACATCCTGGTGTATGCGCTGGACGCCGATCAGCCGGCCAAGCGCGGTGTTTCGCTGGAGCTGATCGAGCGCTTGGGAACCGCGGGCTGCATGGTTCTGAGCACGCAGGTGATCCAGGAAACCTACAGCGCTGCCACGCGCAAGCTGAAGATCGAGCCGCGGCTGGTGGAAAAGGCTCTGAACGCGCTCTTCGGCCACCCTGTCGTAACCTTAGACCTGGCGCTGATTCAGAGGGGTATGCGCCGCCACCAGGATGACCAACTGGCATTCTATGACGCCCTCATCGTGGAATCGGCGCTTGCCGCGGAATGCAGCGTGCTCGCGAGCGAGGATTTTCAGTCGGGCCGCCAGTTCGAGTCGCTCAGGGTGACCAATCCCTTCGAAGAGTCGATCGCCTGAGGCGGGCGAAGGATGACTAACCGCATGGACGCCAATGCACCCATTTACGTCGCCGGCCACGCCGGGCTGGCCGGCTCGGCGATCGTCCGCGCGCTGCAAGCGGCCGGGTATCGAAATCTGCTCCTGCGCCGGCATGCGGAGCTCGATCTTACGCGCCAGGCGGACGTCGAAGCGTTTTTCGAGCGGGAGCGTCCCGAGTATGTGTTTCTGGCGGCGGCGAAGGTCGGCGGCATTCACGCCAACGACACGTATCCGGCGGAGTTCATCCGCGACAATCTGGCGATCCAGACCCACGTGATCCATGCCGCGTGGAAGAGCGGTGTACGCAAGCTGCTGTTCCTCGGCTCGTCATGCATCTATCCGAAGATGGCGCCGCAGCCGATGCCGGAGAGCTGCCTGCTGACGGGGCCGCTGGAGCCAACCAATGAGTGGTACGCCGTGGCCAAGATCGCCGGCATCAAGATGTGCCAGGCGTATCGCCGGCAGTACGGCTTCGATGCGATCAGCCTGATGCCGACCAATCTCTACGGCCCCGGCGACAACTTCAACCTCGAAAACTCGCATGTGCTGCCGGCGCTGATCCGCAAGTTCCACGAAGCCAAGCTGCGCAACGATCCGCAGGTAGTCATGTGGGGCACCGGCACGCCGCGGCGCGAGTTCCTGCACGTGGACGATCTGGGCGCGGCGGCGGTATTTCTGATGCAGCGGTACTCGGGCGAAGATATCGTGAATGTGGGCGTCGGTGAGGACGTGACGATCCGCGAGCTGGCGGAGACCATCTGCGACGTCGTCGGCTACCGCGGCGAGATCGTGCAGGATCTATCCAAGCCCGACGGCACGCCGCGCAAGCTCATGGACGTGAGCCGGCTGAGCGCGCTGGGGTGGAAGGCCCGCATCGGCTTGCGCGAAGGTATCGCGGGCACGTATCGGTGGTTTTTGGAGAACGCGCAGAGCGCGCGTGTTTGACTGGGGAGCAGAATGCCGACGTACCGGGAGCTGGTGGACCAGATCGAGTCGCTGAAGAAGCAGGCGGAGCAGCTGCGCAAGGCCGAGATGGCGCAGGCCATCAGTGAGATCAGGCAGAAGATGGCGGAGCACGGGATTACCCTGGCAGACTTGCGCGGAGCACCGGGCAAGGGCGCCGGGCGCAGGGCGGTCAGACCGAAATACCGCAACGAGAAGACCGGCGAGACTTGGTCAGGCCGCGGCAAGCCGCCAAAATGGCTGGTGGCCGCCGAGCGCAGCGGTAAATCGCGCGCGTCGTTTTTGATCAAGGACTGAGACTTATGTAGGCTTCGCCGCCATCCGGCGGGACGGCGGCATTCCAAAGGGGGTTAGCGTGATTCGATTTCTGAGAGCCGCTGTGCTCGTTGTCAGCGCGTTGGCGGCGTGGAGTGAAAATTACTCCGACCCCTTTTCTCCTAAGGGGGTTTTCGCGTGATTTCAGCACTCAGGTTGGGGGGCGTTTTCGCCGCAGCATTGGTTACGGGCTGCTCGATCCTGCCCGGTCTGCATGTGAGCGGCATTGGCGCCGTGGAGGGTGAGAACG
>JBFMCQ010000102.1:5841-10111 GCA_040754295.1 Pseudomonadota bacterium
TAAGGGGGTTTTCGCGTGATTTCAGCACTCAGGTTGGGGGGCGTTTTCGCCGCAGCATTGGTTACGGGCTGCTCGATCCTGCCCGGTCTGCATGTGAGCGGCATTGGCGCCGTGGAGGGTGAGAACGCCGTCGAAGTCGAGGGAGACGGCGTCGCCGAGTACGTGGCGGAGGTCGACGGCGTAACGGTCGGTTATCGCGTCGTGGAAGTCTCCGGGCAGACGCTGACGCAGATTCGCCGCGATACCGACACCATCGTGCCGCCGCTGCCGCCGGATTTCGAATCCGTCACGCCGGACCAGAGGCCGGCGGAGTACCGCATCGGTCCCGGCGACATCGTGCTGGTCGTCGTCTGGGACCATCCCGAGCTTTCGGTTCCGCTGGGCGACCGCAGCGACGTGCAGAGCGCGGGGCGCCTGGTGTCGTCGGACGGCGTGATGTTCTATCCCTATGTCGGCGAGATCGAGGTCGCCGGCATGACGGTGCTCGAATTGCGCGAGCTCCTGCGCCGTGAGCTGGCGCGGGTGATCACCAAGCCGCAGGTCGACGTGCGCGTCGTCGGCTTCCGCTCGCAGCGGGTGCAGGTCACGGGCGACGTGCTGCAGCCCGGCACGGTCACACTCGACGATACGCCCAAGGGGGTGGTGGAAGCGATCTCGGAGCGCGGCGGCCTCACCGAAAACGCGAGCCGCCGGCGCGCGCTGCTGACGCGCGATGGCCTGAGCTATCCGATCGATCTCGCCGGGCTGCTGTCCGGTGCGCGGCAGGTGCCCAACCCGCGGTTGCGCGCCGGCGACATCATTCACGTGCCCGACCAGTCGAATGATCTGGTCTTCGTGCTCGGCGAGGTGGAGCGGCAGTCGGAGGTGGTGCTGCGGCAGGGGCGTACCACGCTGACCGAGGCGTTGACGGCCAGCGGCGGGCTCGACAAGCTGCGTGCGGACGACTCCGGCGTGCTCGTGTTCCGGAGGCCGTTCGCCGAAGGCGTGCTGCCGACGATCTACTCGCTGGAGCTGGACAATCCGCTTGGGCTGCTGCTGGCCGGCGAGTTCGTGCTGCATCCGCGCGACGTGATTTACGTCAAGGCGACCGGCTTTGCCAAGTACAACTCGCTGATCAACCAGCTGCTGCCGACGATTTCAGCAGTGTTCCAGCTCGACAGATTGATCAACTACTGATTCGTCGGGCTAGCTAGCCCGACATTGCGGTTACGATATCGGGCTTGCACGGTCGCAAGTTAGATGAAACCTGAATTCCAGACGATGAACGCAAGTCCTCCGGCTGCCGCTCCCCTGCCGTATGCGATGGGCGCGCAGGCCGACGATGAGATCGACCTGCGCGAGCTGCTTGCGGCGATCAGCGGCGGACGCTGGCTGCTCGCGGCGGTCGCGCTGGCCTGCCTGGGGCTCGGCGGTTTCTACGCCTGGGTGACGCCGCGCATCTACGAGGCCGATGCACTGGTACAGGTGGAGGACAACGAGTCGACCGCGAGCGCGGCGCTTGGCGATCTGGCCGAGGTCATGGGCACGCCGTCGGCCGTGACCGCCGAGGTCGAGCTGCTGAAGAGCCGCATGATCGTCGGCTCGGTCGTCGACGACCTGCAGATGCAGATCGTTGCCAGGCCGAACCACTTTCCGGTCATCGGCGCCGCAATCGCGCGCGGGAACGAATCAGCGGCGGACGGGCCGGCCGAGCCGCTCCTTGGGCTGCGCAGGTTTGCCTGGGGTGGCGAGTTCATCAAGCTGTCGTCCTTCGAAGTGCCGCCGCCGCTCTTCGGAGAGGCGTTCACGCTGGTCGCGCGCGAGGACGGCTACGAGCTGTTCTACGACGGCGAGCCGGTCCTGCGCGGCACCGTCGGCACGCGCGCCGAGGCGGATTCGGGCATCGGCCGCGTGCGGCTGTTCGTGCAGGAGCTGGTCGCGGCGCCCGGCACCGAGTTCACGCTGCAGAAAATCAGCCGCACCGCGGCAATCGGGCATGTCCAGGGGGCGCTCAAGGTCACGGAGAAGGGCAAGGACAGCGGCATCCTGGAAGTGTCCTACTCCTCGGAGGACCGTGTGCTCGCACGCGAGGTGGTCAACCACCTGGTCATCGCCTACCAGCGGCAGAACGTCGAGCGGCGCTCGGCGGAGGCCGCGCAGACGCTGGAGTTCCTGGACCGCCAGCTGCCGCAGATCCGTTCCAAGCTCGAAGCGGCGGAAGCCGCGTTCAACAACTACCGGCTCAAGGAAGGCTCGGCCGACCTCACCAAGGAGACCGAGCTGATCCTCCAGCAGAGCGTGGAGCTGGAGACGGCGCGCATCGAGCTGGAGCAGCAGCGCCAGGCGGCGCTGCAGAGGTTCACGCCGAGCCATCCGGCGATTCTCGCGATCGACCGCCAGCTGCAGTCGGTGCGCGACGAGCAGAACGCGATCGTCGAGCGCGTGAAGAACCTGCCGGAAACGCAGCAGGAACTGCTGCGGCTGTCGCGTGAAGTCGAGGTGAACACCGCACTGTATACCGCGCTGCTCAACAACTACCAGGAGCTGCAGGTCATCAAGGCCGGCACGATCGGCAACGTGCGCATCGTGGACTACGCCGTCGACGCGCTCGAGCCGTCGCAGCCCAAGGTGCCGCTGATCCTGGCCTTGTCCGTCGTGCTCGGCCTGTTCGCCGGGGTTGCGGCGATCTTCATCCGTCGCGCGCTGCACCAGGCGGTGAACGATCCTGCCGAGGTCGAGCGGGTGCTGGGCATCCCCACCTATGCGACCGTGCCGTACACGCCGGTGCAGCGGCGCCTGCTCAAGCGCGGGCCCCAGGAGGACAGCCAGCTGCTGGCATACAGCCATCCGCAGGACATCGCCATCGAGGCGCTGCGCAGCCTGCGAACCTCGCTGCATTTCGCGATGCTCGACGCCGGCAGCAACGTGCTGATGCTGACCGGGCCTGCACCGGACGTGGGCAAATCCTTCGTGACCGTCAATCTTGGTGCAGTCCTGGCGATCTCCGGCAAGCGGGTGGTCGTCGTCGACGCCGACATGCGTCGCGGGCACCTCAACGAGTACATCGGCGGCCGGCGCGCGCCGGGTCTGTCCGATTACTGTGCAGGGCAGGCCCAGGTCGACGACGTGCTGCGGCGCACGGTCATCGACGGGCTGTACGTCGTGCCGACCGGCCAGATCCCACCCAATCCGGCGGAGCTGCTGCTCACCGACCGTTTCGCCCGGCTCATCGCCAGCCTGTCGAAGAACTTCGACCACGTGGTGATCGACACACCGCCGATCCTCGTGGTGACCGACGCGGCCATTGTCGGCAAGCTGGCGGCTTGCACCTTGCTCGTGCTCAAGGCCGGCACGCATCCGCTGCCCATGATCCAGGAGACCGCGGCACGCCTGCAGAACGCGGGCGTCAAGGTACGCGGCACGATTTTCAATCAGGTTGGCCGCGCCGGCGCCTACGGCTACCGGTATGCCTATCAGTACCGGTATGCTTACCAGTACAAGAGCATCGGGGGCAGCGCATGAGAAAGGGGATTCGCTGGTTTGGTCCGGTGGCCGGTGCGTGCACTTTGCTCGGTACGACGGCTGCGGTGGCCCAGGATTTGCGTGAGGTCACCTATGGGCACTCCGCGGCTTATTACGGCATGACCCGCCCGCTCGAACAGCGCGCCAGCATTCGCGCCGTGCTGTCGAGCGTGCAGTTGGACCGTCTGCGTCAGGCGCCGAGCGTTGCGGCGGCGGGGACGTATCTTTTTCTGCAGATGTTCGCCGGTGGCGGTGGGGCACCAACGGATATCGCAGAATCTCGAAGCACCCTGAAAGAGGTGTTTCAACGTGACTGATGTCATGAAACTGGGCAGGATCCGGCCGTATAGTTCAGAATATCGCGCGCAGCGGCTGAGACAGCCCGGTCGGTCGCTCGTCGCGCAATCCGGAAGCGTTTCGCAGGGGAGACCCAGGAAATGAGAAAGCAGCTGATCGTCGCGGCCGTTGCCGTTGCGCTGGTGGGTGGGCAGCTTGCCGTCAACATGTATTACTCGGAGGCTATGGCTCAGCAGGCCACCGGTCCCGCTGGCCAGCTCTCGCCACCCGAGGCCGCGCAGGTCGCCGAGCGGATGGGCAAGACGCTCGAGCAGGCCGTCCGTGAAGGCCTGATGACGCGGCTAGAGAACGGCAACTACGTCGTCAACGAGTCGGGCGCAGCGCTGCTGGCCGCATGGGGCGCAGATGTCGGCGGCTTCGCCGGCCTGACCCCATCGCAGATCACGGCGCTCGTCGCTGCAGCGCTCAGCCT
>JBFMCQ010000103.1:0-9988 GCA_040754295.1 Pseudomonadota bacterium
GACCGCGATCTCCTGGCCGGCCTTGGTGTTGAGCGTGATCTCGGTGCACAGATTGGAGCTGTGCACGACGCCCGCGTGCTGCTGCGGCGAGCGCAGGTTGCACGGGTCCTTGAACGTGACCCACGGATGCCCGGTCTCGAACAGCATCGACAGCATCTTGCGCCACAGGTTGACGGCCGGCATGCGCTTGAAGTTCCTGATGCGGCCTTCGTCGGCGAGCTTCTCGTACTGGCAGTAGCGCTTCTCGAAGGCTTCGCCGACGAGATCGTGCAGATCCGGCGTCTCCTCGGGCGAGAACAGCGTCCACGGACCTTCTTCCATGACGCGCTTCATGAACAGGTCCGGCACCCAGTTGGCCGTGTTCATGTCGTGCGTGCGGCGGCGGTCGTCGCCGGTGTTCTTGCGCAGCTCGAGGAATTCCTCGATGTCGCGATGCCAGGTTTCGAGGTAGGCGCAGACGGCGCCCTTGCGCTTGCCGCCGTTGTGGGCGAGGCCGGCCGTGGTCATGTACGACTCGTCGCCTTCGACCTTCAGATCGAATACGAACGGCGTCAGCTCGATCGCCTCGACGCTGCGCACGCGCGAGTAGACGCAGCCTTCGTAGGTGATCCAGTTGCGCTTGGCGACCGGCGTGCAGCCGAGCGCTTGGGCGATCTCCGGCACCGCCGGCACGCGCACGTCGTAGCACTTGGTGACGCCCTTGAACTCGATGGTCGAGCCGTCGGCGCGCGTGCCGGTGTGCGCGGTGTCGCGCTCGCGGTACTGGCCGGCGGTCGGCACGCCCAGGCGCAGCAGCTGATAGCGCAGGCCCTCGACGAGCGGCTGCGACGTGTTCGTGAAGCACAGCTCCTTGCCGCGCCCCCCACAGTTCTGAGTCGGGCCGCCGTCGGTCTCGAGCAGGCCTTGAACCAGCGCCAGCGTCTGCGGCCGCGGCAGATGGCTGAAGCGGCGCGCGATGCGCTTGCGGCCGCTGCCGTCGTAGAGATCGTCGTAGCCGAACGGCAGCGTTGCCGCGCCGGCGCCGCTGATGCGGCCGGTCGTTGCGTCGCGCACGACGCCGCGGCCGGACGCCCAGTGAATCTGTGCGTAGGTTTCGCCGCGGCTCGTCTCCCAGCAATGGATGCCGCGCTCACGCAGATATTCGCGCACGAAGCTCATGTGCGCATCGCGCTGCGGATGTCCGGACACGCCCCACTGCATGCCGTCCTTCGACAGATGGCCGTCTCCGAGCAGGATGCCGTAGAGACGCGCATCGTCGGCGTCGAAGCCGGCGACCGGCACGACTTCGGTCGGAATCACCTGCGCGACGTAATCGCCCTTGCGCAGCTCGCCGGCGTCGACCCACTCGGGGTGCCGCTTGCGGGCTGCGAGCTGTGCCAGCGTGCGCTCGCCGCTCTGTTCCATCGGCACGCCGCGGATCGCGTAGAACGGATGGCCGGCGGTCACGCGCAGCGGCTCGATCGAGTGCTTGATGTCGAGCGCGACCATCGGATCGCGCTGGTTGTAGACCATCTTGTCGGTGACTTCGCGGTAGCTGCCGCTGATGCCGAGCACCAGGTCACCGACGCGCACGTCGCGGATCGCCTTCGGCCCGTCGGCGGTGTGCAGCAGCGTCTCCGGCGCGAAGCACTGGTTCACTGCCACGGCGGTGTCGTTCGCCACCTTCATGAACGGCACCACGCCATTGGACTTGCCGTTGGTGCCCTTGATGTAGCCGCCCATGCCGCGCACCGGGGTCCAGTCGTTGCCCAGGCCGCCGGCAAACTTGCTCAACAGCGCGTTGTCCTTGATGGCGCCGAAGATGCCGTCGAGATCGTCGGGCACCTGCGTGAGGTAGCAGGACGAGAGCTGCGGGCGCAGCGTGCCGGAGTTGAACAGCGTCGGCGTCGAGCTCATGAAATCGAAGCTCGACAGCAGCCGGTAGAACTCGATCGCCTTGGCCTCGCGATCGATCTCGTTGATCGCCAGGCCCATCGCCACGCGCATGAAGAACGCCTGCGGCAGCTCGAAGCGGGTCTTGTGGCTGTGGATGAAATAGCGGTCGTAGAGCGTCTGCAGGCCCAGGTAGTCGAACTTGCCGTCGCGCTCGGCGAGCAGCGCCTTGCCGAGGCCGTCGAGGTCGTAGAGCGCGAGCCGGGGGTCGAGCAGCTCCAGCGACACCGCCTTGTGGATGTACTCGCGAAAGTAGTCGGGGTAGTGCGCCTTCATCTCTTCGAAGGTCGGACGCGTCTCGCTCATGCCGAGGAACTTCAGCGCTTCGTGGCGCAGCGCGTCGAGCAGCAGGCGCGCCGAGACGTAGGTGTAATTCGGCTCCTTCTCGATACGCGCGCGCGCGGCCAGCGTCAGTGCCTGCGAGAGCTGGGCCTCCGGCATGCCGTCGTAGAGATCGCGCAGCGCGGCGTTGAGGACTTCGTCGGCGTCGACGCCGGAGAGGCCGGCACAGGCCTCGCTGACGACCCGGCGCATGCGCGCCTCGTCGAGCGGCACCACGCTGCCGTCGTCGCGCGTGATCGACAGCCGCGGCTTCTCCGCGGCCGGCCGCGTCGCCGCCTCGGCCGCGCGCTTGCGCGACTGCTCCTCGCGGTACAGCACGTAGGCGCGCGCCACCTTGTGCTCGCCGGCGCGCATCAGCGCCAGTTCCACTCGGTCCTGGATGTCTTCGATGTGCAGCGTGCCGCCGCCGTTCATGTGGCGCGTCAGGCCCTGCACGACCTGCTGCGTCAGCGCATCGACTTTCTGGCGCATCGACGCCGATGCGGCTGCAGCGGCGCCTTCGACGGCGAGAAACGCCTTGGTCATCGCGATCTGGATCTTCGAGCCGTCGAAGGCCGTGACCTTGCCGTTGCGGCGAATGACTTTCACCGCGCCGGGAGCGGTGGCGGCGAGTTCGGCGCTGCCGGCGGACGCCGGCGCCTGAGCGGGGCGGCGGGATTCGGACGGAGCGACGCTGGATTCGGTCTGCACTTTTGTGGCTCTCCGTTGAGCGAAAGAGGTTGAAAAACCAAAGCCACGAGCACCTGCGGGACGTCGCGTGAGGGGCAGTCGTGGCAATGTGCCAACCATATCTTGTGGTTCTCTGCACAGTCAACCGCTATTTGTTGTGTCAAACCCGGTGAGCAGCCTGTGCACAAGCGGGGGATGGACGCGCTCTCGCCAGCAAATCCAGGGACTTGCAGACGCTGCCCCGCGGCAGGTCCCGTGGCGCCTGGATTCGCGCGGGAAAAGTCAGTGATGGCGGGCGCTGCGGGCGGCGCGGAGGTGTTACGAAATATCGATCAAAACGTTATTAGCGTGTTAATCGAAAACGCTCTCAGCGGAACAGCGGAAGCGGGCAGTGCAGGCTGGCGCACAGGCTGCGCAGCAGCTCGTACTCGTCGACGCTGACGACGCCGTCGCGCTGCAGTGTGATGACGCACGCTTCGAGCAGCCGCGCCTTGTGCTCGACGCGGACCCGGTCGAGCCGGCGCAGCGCGGCATCGAGCCCCTCGTGCCAGCGCTGCGGCGGCGTGTAGGCCGTTGTCGCGCCCGGCAGCGCCTGCTGCAGCCCCGCGCGAAACGCCGCGGCGGCCGCCCGCGCATCGGCATGGCCGACGCTGGCGAGCACGGCGAGCACGCAGGCCGCTTCGTGCGCGCGCTGCGCCAGCGCGGTGCCACCGGCGCCGGCCGCGGCGGGTTTGAGCGTGTCGCCGAGCTGCGTGTCGAGCATCGCGCCGAGCGCGTACTCGTGCACGCTGACCTGTGCGTCCGCGTGGATCAGCGCGTGCACGCTGCCCTTGAGCCGGCGGATCTCGGCGCGGTCCAGCGTGCGCAGCGCGGGCAGGCTCAGTGCAGCGAGCGGCAGCCGCTGCGGCCGTTCGAGCGCGCGCAGCGCCGGCAGCAGCTGCAGCGCGCGGCTGCGCAGCGCCGCGCCGTGGCTGGCTTCGATGCGCTGCAGCTGTGCGGCGCGGGCACTGTCGTCTTCGGCGAGCAGCAGCGCCATCAGCAGCGCCGGCGCCGTCGCAGCGTCGTGGGCGGCAGCGCGCAGCGCCTCCGGCAGTGCCTCGCGCACGGCACCGGCGCGACGGATCTGCTCCGCCGAAAGCTCGCCGCTGCGCGTCACGGCATCGGCCGGTGCGAGAGCACCCACGCCCGGCGTCGCCCCGGCTTGCGGCGCGGGTTCCGCCATTGCGGCCGGCGCTTGCACGCCGCCGGCGAACGCGGTGTCGGCTTCAGGCGCTGCGGCGGGGCGCGCCGCAGGCCGCGGCGCACGCCGCGCCTGGGGCGTGAACGCCGGATCGAGCAGGCGGATGCGCGCCTCGATCGGCGGATGCGTCGCGAACAGGCGGCTGGCGAGGCCGCTGGCGAACAGCATGTGGCTGACTTCCTCGGTGTCCGGATGCTGCAGCCGCGAGCCCTCGCCGTAGCCGGCGATCTTCTTCAGCGCGCCGGCGAGTCCGCGGGTCTGCCGCGTGAACTGCACCGCCGAGGCGTCGGCGAGGTATTCGCGCTGGCGCGACACGCCGGCCTTGATCCAGCGCGCGAAGAACAGGCCGATGGCGCCGATGACGATCAATCCGAGACCGAGTATCGCGAGCTGGTTGCCGCGCCGGTCGCCGCCGCGCACGCGCGCGAGGATGCGCCCGAGCACGGTCAGCGAGAGGATGCCGAACAGCAGCCCCATGAGGCGGATGTTCAGGCGCATGTCGCCGTTGAGCACGTGGCTGTACTCGTGCGCGATGACGCCCTGCAGCTCGTCGCGGTCGAGCTGCTCGAGGCAGCCGCGGGTCACCGCGATCACGGCGTCGCTCGGACCGTAGCCGGCGGCGAAGGCATTGATGCCGGCTTCGTTCTCCATCACGTAGAGCGCCGGCACCGGCACGCCGGAGGCGATCGACATCTCCTCGACGACGTTGCGCAGCCGCTGCAGCTCGAGTGTTTTCGGGTCCGGCGGCACCGGCGTCGCACCCATCGATTCGGCGACGACGCGCCCGCCGCTGCGCAGGCGCAGCGTGCGGTACAGCGCGGAGACGCCGATGACGGCCAGCGTCGCCAGACTGGCGGCGGCGATCATCGGGCCGAGCGCGACGGGATCGGCCGCGGGCTGTTCCGCGTCGTATCCGGCGAACAGCAGCACGACGATGAAGTCGATCGCCGCGACGATCGCGACGACGGCGAGCGTGAACAGCACGACCAGCCAGGTCGTGCTGCGCCGCGCCTGCGCCTGCTTCTCGAAAAAGTTCATCGCGCGCCCCGCCGCGCCCGGCGACGGCCGTGCCGCTCAGGTGAACGAGACCTTCACCGCCTTGCGCATCTCCGGGCTTTCGATCTCGAGCAGCGCGGCCTCCTGAAAGCCGAACGGCCCGGCGATCAGATTGCTCGGGAATACTTCGCGCTTGTTGTTGTAGCTCATCACCGAGTCGTTATACGCCTGACGCGCGAACGCCACCTTGTTCTCGGTGGAGGTCAGCTCCTCGGAGACCTGCATCATGTTCTGGTTGGCCTTCAGATCCGGATAGGCCTCGGACAGCGCGAACAGCCGGCCCACGGTCGCGCCGAGCAGGCCCTCGGCGGTGCCGAGCTGCTGCATCGCCGCGGGATCGCCCGGCTTGGCGGCGGCGGCCTTCTGCGCGGTCACTGCGGCGTTGCGCGCGGAGATCACCGCTTCCAGTGTCTCGCGCTCATGCTTCAGATACCCCTTCGCGGTCTCGACGAGATTCGGAATCAGGTCGTGGCGCCGCGTCAGCTGCACGTCGATCTGCGCGAAGGCGTTCTTGTAGGCATTGCGCGCGGTGACGAGGCCGTTGTAGATCATCACCGCCCAGACGACGAGCAGCACGATCGCGGCAAGGGCAATCCATTCCATAACGTTTCCCCCAGGTGGCCAACGTGAGAAGGGCTGCCGCTGTCCATTCAGCGGCGGTTCGATCATATCCCGCCGGCATGACGGCAGCTGCCGGCGAGCGGATATAGTCGCGCCCAGCATGCATACCAATCGACGTGCCTTCTTTCGCTTCTGGTGGTCGCGCAGCGGTCGCGGTGAGGCGCGGGCGCTCCAGCGGCTCGACGAGCTGGCGGCGCGGCTCACCGGCGCGCAGGGCGACGAGCGCCTGGCCGCGCTCGCCGCGTTGATCGCCTGGCTGCGCCCGCGGCGCGCGGCCGACGTCGATGCCGCGAAGCGCCGGCTCGCGCTGCTGACGCAGCGCATGCGCGAAGACGCCGCCGCGCGCGCGGCGCTGCGCAACACGCTGCTGTGGCTGATCCTGGAGAAGCAGCCGCTGCGCCTGCTCAGCGACTCCGGCGTTCTCGCCGGCGAGGGGTTTTTCAGTGCGCTATGGCGGCGCGGCACCTACGGCCTGCTGCCCGACGAGCTCGACCCGGCGCAGCTCAAGGACGTCGTCAGCCTGCTGTTCACACACAATGACGATTACGTCTGGGTCGAAGGCATCTCCGAGACCGACTGGGTGGCGTTTCTCGACGCGCTGGATTTCGGCGCCGCCGGCGGCCAGAGCAGCCGGCCGCCGTTCCAGATCCTCGAGGCGCTGCTGGTCGTCTCCTACCGCATCGCCGCACTGGGCCTGGAGCCGGAGCTGGTGCGCAACCATCCGTCGATCGAGCGCTACGAGTCGCCGTTTTTGACGCAGAACGTCGAGATGCGCCAGTTCATCGACGAGCGCCGCGCCGCCGCCACCGACAAGCGCGAGCCGGCGCTCGACGACAAGCATCTGCTGGTGCTGCTCGGCCAGTGCGAGCAAATCATCGCCAAGGTGCGCAAGCAGGCGGCGCAGACCGGCGCCAGCGTCAGCCTCACCGTGCTGCTGGCGCGGCTGGCGCAGAACATCGCGCGGCTCAAGCTGCTGCTGCAGCTGCTGGAGAAGCGCCCGGCGCACGAGCTCAACGAGCTGCGCGTGCGCTTCTTCCAGCAGGTGGTGCGCGCCGAGAACACGCGCCACAGCGTGCGCGAGCTGTGGGCGCAGACCGCCGACCTGCTGTCGGTGCGCATCGTCTCCAATGCGAGCAAGGCCGGCGAGCAGTACATCACCAGCGGCCGTGCCGATTTCTTCCGCCTGTTCCGCTCGGCGATGGGGGCCGGCTTCATCGTCGTCGGCGCTTCGCTGGCCAAGCTCGCGCTGATGGACCCCGGGCGCTCGCCGTTCGGCGAGGCCATCGTCTACAGCGCCGTCTATGCCGCCGCGTTCGTGCTGATGTACGTGTTCAACTTCTCGCTGGCGACCAAGCAGCCGGCGATGACCGCCAACGCGATCGCGCAGACGCTCGAAGGCGACGGCACCAAGAAGCGGCTGGACGCGCTCGCCGATCTGGTCGTGCGCACCTTCCGCAGCCAGTTCATCGCGCTGGCGGGCAATCTGATCGTCGTCGTGCCGCTGGCGATCGTCGTCGCGCAGCTGGTGTGGATGCGTACCGGCGCGCACTACATCGACCACGACAAGGCCCAGCGCCTGCTCGCCGACGTCTATCCGTTCAGCCCGCATGTGTGGGTCTGGGCGGCGCTGACCGGCATCGCGCTGTTCGCGACCGGCCTGATCTCCGGCTACTACGACAACAAGGCGGTCTACGACCGCGTGCCGCAGCGCGTCGCGCAGACGCGCTGGCTGCAGCGCCTGCTCGGGCGGCGCGGCGCCGCGCGGCTGGCCGGTTACGTCGAGAACAATCTCGGCGGGCTCGTCGGCAGCGTGTTCTTCGGCATCATGCTCGGCTCGACCGGCGCCATCGGCCGCGTCTTCGGGCTGCCGATCGACACGCTGCACGTGACCTTCACATCGGCCAACAGCGCCTACGCGGTCGCCGCCCTCGACGTGTCGACCGATCCGCGCGGTCTGCTGCTGATCGTCGGCGGCGTCGCGGTGATCGGCCTGCTGAACCTGTTCGTCAGCTTCACGCTCGCGCTGTACGTGGCGATGCGCGCGCAGCGCGTCTACTTCGACGCCGGGCGCGCGCTGCTCAAGGAAGTCGCGCTGCGCTTCGCGCGCCGCCCGCGCGATTTCTTCTGGCCGCCGCGGGAGGCGCTCTCCTGAACCTGGCGTTCGTGCTGCATCAGGTTGTGCCGGGAGTTCACCGCGGAGAACGCAGAGAACGCAGAGAAAAGAAGCTGTTGTAGTCTGCGTTCTCGGCGTGCTCTCTGCGTCCTCTGCGATTGACGCTGTTGGACGCGCGCCGCGTTCTGCACGCGGTCCCGGCTAGGCAAGCTTGGTCGACGCCGCGTCGAAAATCTTCTCGGCGTTCGCGGCGAGGAAGTTGCGGAAGATCAGCGGGCGGCCGTCCTGGCGCCAGAGCTTGTGGCCGTCGGCGTCGACGGCCTGGTTGCGCTCGATGATCTCGACGAACTGCTTCTCGGTCGGCGCGCGGCCGGGGCTGCCGTCGGCTTCGACGACCGGCGTGTCCATCGTTGCCGCCATCGTTGCCGTCTGGCGCAGCTTCGTGCCCGGCGCGCCCTGGATCTGCGGCAGCATGCGAAAGCCCTTCGCCTGCATCGCCTCGACCATCGTCTCGATGCCGGTGAAGCCGGCGGCGTAGACGTCGATCGTGACGTGGTTGAAGTCCGGCCCCAGCGCCAGCGCGCTCGCCGCCTCGCCGGAGACGCGCGCCACCGCTTCGAGCGTGCGCCGCTGCAGCGGCGGGCCGTTGCGCGTCATCAGCCGTTCGACGAAGTGCTCGACGAACGTCTCGCCGTCGATCTCGTCGAGCCCGCCGCTGTTCTCGAAGCGCTCGATCAGCGCGATGAACGGCGCGTGATCGACCGCGCGCGCCTGCGCGGCGCAGTCGGCGCGGACCAGCGCGGCAACGTCGGCGGGAAAGGCGTCGAGATCGACCTGCGACACGAAGATCTTGAACTGCGTCGAATCCTCGCCGATGACCTGGAGGTCGCAGGAGACGAGCTTCTTCGCCGGAAACGCGTAGTCGAGCTCGCGGCGCAGCCCGAGCACCTGCGCGGCGCGCAGGAACAGCTGCGTCAGCGCGGGGTCGGCGGTGCGGATCGCGCCGTGGTCGTTGCGGAACGTGCCGCCGTTCTCGGCGACCAGCTGCTGCAGCGCGACGAAGTCGGGAACGTTCTCGCCGAACTTGCGCGTCGCGCGCTCGACGAAGCGCGTGCGCAGCTCGGCGGGGGTCAGCAGTCGGGTCATGGCTTCGGCCGTGTCGATGGAGCACCGTCGTGCGTTCTCAGCGACGGTCCTAGTGTATACAAGGCTTTACGATGCCGTACGATGCTGCGCGAGGAGTCCTGACCGCCCGTGATCCATCAAAAGCACTGCTCCGGCTGCTTGGTCAACAAGAGCGGTCTCGCGGTCTGCCCGCATTGCGGTTACGACGAGTGGGCAGCGCACTCGGCGCTGTATCTGCCGCATGGCATCGTCATCGGCGGCCAGTTCCGCATCGGCCGCGTGCTCGGCCAGCCGGGCGGCTTCGGCATTACCTATCTGGCCTGGGACGTGCACCTGCAGCAGCGCGTCGCGGTCAAGGAATACCTGCCCAAGGCGCTCGCCGACCGTGCCGGGCAGTCGCAGGACGTGCGTGTGCTCGCGGCCGAGCAGGAGGCACGCTTCCGCGCGGGCCTCGAGCACTTTCTGCACGAGGCGCGCGTGATCGCGCGGCTGGATCACGCGTGAATACCGCGCCGACGACGTGCCGACCGCAGTGCGCGCCGCCCCGCCGTCGCCAGCGATGACACCGGAGTCCGCCTCGCTGCGCGGGGCGAGGCTGATCGCTGCGGCGATTCTGCTCGGCGCGGCGATGATCGCGGCGACGCTATGGATCAAGCTTTGATGTGAAAAAGCGCATTTGCCAGGATCAGGCTGCGCCGGCGGCGCAGGCCCAGGGCCACGGCGAACAGGCTGAGCAGACTCAAGCCCATCGAGCCGCCACCGCCTGAGTTGCCGTCGCCTGGGGCCGGCGTTGGCGTCGCTGTGGCCGTGGCGGTCGGCGTAGGGCTCGGTGTCACCGTGCCGCTCGGGGTCGGCGTCGGCGTTGCCGAGGGTGTGGGTGTCGGCGTGGC
>JBFMCQ010000104.1:0-9930 GCA_040754295.1 Pseudomonadota bacterium
GGGTGAGGGGCGCGGTGCGGAAGCAGGAGGCGCACTCACAGGCGAGGGCGCTCCCTCACCCGCCGCTTCGCGGCGGCCTCTCCCGGAGGGAGAGGCGGGACTGGCCGGCGCGCTCTTCGCTTCGGGCTCCGCACGTCCCGCGCCCTCCACCTCCAGCACCACCAGCGGCCCGCCGACCGGCACCTTGTCGCCGGGCTCGCCGCGCAGCTCCAGCACCTTGCCGGCGACGGGCGAGGAGATCTCCACCGCGGCCTTTTCGGTCAGCATGTCGACCAGCGGCTGATCCTCGGCGACGGCATCGCCGACCGCCACGCGCCAGGCCGCGATTTCCGATTCGGCGACGCCCTCGCCGACGTCCGGCAGCTTGAAGACGTAGCGTCCCATCTCAGATCTCCATGACGCGCTTGAGCGCGCGCGCGACGCGCTGCGGCCCGGGGAAGTACTCCCACTCGAAGGCGTGCGGATACGGCGTGTCCCAGCCGGTCACGCGCTCGATCGGCGCTTCCAGGTGATGGAAGCAGTGCTCCTGCACCAGCGCCGACAGCTCGGCGCCGTAGCCGCTGGTGCGCGTCGCCTCGTGCACGATCACGCAGCGGCCGGTCTTCTTGACCGATGCGACGATGGCCTCGATGTCGACCGGCAGCAGCGTGCGCAGATCGATGACCTCGCCGTCGACCTGTGCCTCCTCGACCGCCGCGAGGCTCACGTGCACCATCGTGCCGTAGGCGAGCACGGTGAGGTCGGCGCCGGGCCGCGCGATCGCCGCCTTGCCGAGCTCGACGCGGTAATGGCCCTCGGGCACCTCGGACTGCGGAAACTGCGACCAGGGCTGCAGCGGCCGGTCGTGATGGCCGTCGAAAGGACCGTTGTAGATGCGCTTGGGCTCGAAGAACATCACCGGATCGTCGTCCTCGATCGACGCGATCAGCAGGCCCTTGGCGTCATAGGGATTCGACGGGATCACGGTCTTGAGTCCGCAGACGTGCGTGAACACGCCTTCCGGGCTCTGCGAGTGCGTCTGCCCGCCGAAGATGCCGCCGCCGCAGGGCGCGCGCACGGTGATCGGCGCGAAGAACTCGCCGGCGGAGCGGTAGCGCAGGCGCGCGGCCTCGGAGACGAGCTGGTCGAAGGCCGGGTAGATGTAGTCGGCGAACTGGATCTCCGGCACCGGCCGCAGGCCGTAGACGCCCATGCCGATCGCCGCACCGAGAATCCCGCCCTCGGCGATCGGCGTGTCGAACACCCGCGTCTTGCCGTACTTCTTCTGCAAACCCGCGGTGCAGCGGAACACGCCGCCGAAATAGCCGACGTCCTCGCCGAAGACGACGACATGCTCGTCGCGGCCGAGCATCACGTCGAGCGCGGAGTTGATCGCCTGGATCATGTTCATGGTCGGCATGATCGGAGCTCGATGCGTCGAGAAGCGGTTGCAGGTTGCGGGTTGCAGGTTGCAGATAAGCGGGAAGCCGCCTTCGTTCCTGCAGCCTGCAGCCGGCAACCTGCAACCGGTGTCGTTGCTTTCATCGCTCAGTACCCCAGGTCCTGGCGCTGCTTCACGAGATGCCAGGGCATCTCCTTGAACACGTCCTCGAACATCGTCTTCGGACTCGCCGGCGGTGTGGCCAGCGTGCCGTAGGTTTCGGCCTCCTTGAGATCGGCCTTCACCTGTTCGTCGAGCGCCTTGGCGAGCACCTGCTGCTGCGCCTCGCTCCACTCGCCGAGCGCGATCAGGTGCCGGCTGAGGCGCTCGATCGGATCGCCGAGCGGCCAGAACTTGCTCTCGTCGAGCGGCCGGTAGGCGGACGGATCGTCGCTGGTCGAATGCGCGGCCGCGCGGTAGGTGAACAGCTCGATCAGCGTCGGGCCGTGATTGCGGCGCGCGCGCTCGGCGGCCCACTTCGTGACCGCGTAGACCGCGAGAAAATCGTTGCCGTCGACGCGCAGCCCCGGAATGCCGTAGCCGATCGCGCGCTGCGCGAAGGTCGCGCGCTCGCCGCCGGCGAAGCCCTGGAACGAGGAGATCGCGTACTGGTTGTTGACGATGTTGAGGATCACCGGCGCCTGGTAGACGCTGGCGAAGGTCAGCGCGTGATGGAAGTCGGGCTCCGCGGTCGTGCCCTCGCCGACCCAGCTCGCGCTGATGCGCGTGTCACCCTTCATCGCCGAGGCCATCGCCCAGCCCACCGCCTGCGGGAACTGCGTGCCGAGGTTGCCGGAGATCGAGAAGAAGTTCTTCTCGCGTACCGAGTACATGATCGGCAGCTGGCGGCCTTTGAGACGGTCGCGTGTGTTGTTGTAGACCTGACACATCATGTCGACCAGCGAATGCCCGCGCGCGATCAAAAGGCCCTGCTGGCGGTAGCTCGGAAACAGCATGTCGGCCGGATCCAGCGCATAGGCCTGCGCCACCGACACCGCCTCCTCGCCGGTGGACTTGATGTAGAACGAGGTCTTGCCCTGGCGCTGGATGCGCAGCATGCGATCGTCGAAGACGCGCGTGAGCATCATCGCGCGCAGGCCCTGGCGCAGGGTTTCGGCGTCGAGCCGCGGGTCCCAGTCGCCGACGGCGCGGTGTGCGTCGTCGAGCACGCGGATCAGGCCGCCGGCGTAATCGCGCAGCGCGGGCTCGGGGGCGTCGACCGGCGGGCGCGCGAGGGCGCCGGCCGGCGGCACCTGCACGTAGCTGAAATCCGGTGCCTCGCCGGGACGCGCCGGCGGCTCGGGGACATGCAGTTGCAAAACCGGCGCGCGCGCGTCCGGTGATGTTGCGGGCTTCTTGCGTGCCACGTCGTTCTCCTCGCTGGCGAGCGCCACGCAGAGGCGCCCGGACGGTTCGGAGCATTCTACGGACTAGCGCGCGCGCCAGCCGATCCGCCAGTGCACGAGACTTTCCAGCGCGGCGAGGTCGCGCTCGCTCAGAGAGCCGGCGTCCACGGCCTCGGCGATGAGCTGGAACAGGCGCTGCATCTCGCGGCGTGCCGGCGCCTCCGGCAAGTCGGCATAGCTCGCCGGTGGCTCGGACACCGACGGGTCGGCGCGCATCGCGCCGCGCCCGGTCAGCAGCCACTCGCCACTGACGCCGCAACGCGCCGCGATTTTCAGCAGGCGCGACGTACGCGGCAGCGCCTCACCTTCGAGCCATTTGCGCGCACCCTTCTGCGAAACGCCGAACATCTTTGCCACGTGCAGCTGCCGCCCACGGCCTTTCTCCGGCGGCCGCAGACCGTGCGGGAGTTGGTCGAGGGCGAGGTTGAGGCGGTCGGCGAAGGTCGCTGCAGTGCGCATCCTACACATGCTCACGCAGCAGAGCGTTACTTTGGGTTCTTGAATAAGGTCACGTTTGGTTCTAACGTCGCCCGAGCCGGTCGCCGGCGGCACTAGGAGCCTGCTCGCATGGAGAGAGCCTGCCGATTCGCAATTCTGAGCATCGCCCGGGCGGGCTCGGCGCTGCTCGCCGAACAGCTCGACGCACACCCGCAAGTCGTTTGCGAAGGCGAGATCTTCCACCCGCAGCCGCAGCACCAGCTGAGCCTGCGCGCGCTCAATACGGTCGACCTGTCCGATCGGCACTCGCGACCCGCCCGCTACGTTGCCGCGGTACTCGAATCTGCGGCAGGGAGCGCGAAGGCCGTCGGCTTCCGGTATCTGCCGAACCGCAACGACGCCGCAGAGCGACACATCCTGCTCGACCGCTCAATCCGCAAGGTGGTACTGATCCGACACAACCTGCTGGCTGCGTACGCGTCACACAAGCTCGCACTGTCGCGCGATGTCTGGACGCGCCGCCGCTCCGAGGTCAGCTCTGGCTACGAGGCGCCGCGCAAGCAACCGGACGAAGAGCGGGTACCCTTCGTCGCCGAGGAGTTCCAGGCGTACTGCCGGCAGGCAGGTGACGTCTACGGCCGTTACCTGAGCACGCTGGTTGCGACTGGACAGCCGGTCAAGGTGCTGAGCTACTGCGACGTCGTGCAGCGATGCTTGGCGCCGCTGTTCCGCTATCTCGGCGTCGACGAGAACGCATGGCCGCAGGAGCGTGACAACACTCGGGTCAAGATCGGATCGCCGGACGTCGCCAGCCGCTTCAGCAACCCCGGGCATGCGTGCGAATGCATGATCGAGTGCGGCCATCGCGACTGGCTGATCGAGCAGCCGCCGGACTCCGTGCTCGGTTTCGGGGAGGAGCTCGATCGGCTCGCAGCCCGGCCGACTCTGTGAGCCGCGCGCACCGCGTGGAACAATAGCGCTGCCGCGCGCGCAGCGTGCGGCCCGAACCGATCGCGAGGACAGGCGATGCCAACCACGCAGGCTGCAAGCCATCGGCCGGTCGCGTATTCGGCGGTACGCGACCAGGTCTACATGGTCTTTCCCAATGATCTGAACGCCAACAACACCGTCTTCGGCGGCCTGATCATGGCGCAGATGGACCGCTTCGCCGCGGTCACCGCCGATCGCCATGCCGGCGGCGTGTGCGTCACCGCCAGCGTCGATGCGGTGCATTTCATCGCGCCGGCCAAAGGCGGCGACGTGCTGATCTTCAACTGCTCCGTGAACCGGGCCTGGCACACGTCGATGGAGGTTGGCTGCAAGGTCGACGCTGAGAAGATCGGCGGTGGCGACCGCCGGCACATTCTCTCGGCGTATCTGACCTTCGTCGCGGTCGACCGCACCGGCAGGCCGCGGCCGATCCTGCCGGTGGTGCCGGAAACGCAAGCCGAGAAGCACCGCTACGAGGAAGCCCAACTGCGCCGCGAGCTGCGGCTGCGCCACGCCGAGGAGCTGAAGGCGCTGCGCGCCGGCCGGTGCGTCTGAGACGCAAGCCCGCGCTGCGGCCTCGACGCGCTGGCGGCGCGGCGCGATCAGGCGATCAGCAGCGGCGCCTGCGGGTCGGGGACGAAGCCGGGGAAGGCGCTGGCCGGGTCGGGATTGCCGAGGCGCGCGAGCATCTGCGCCAGTACCTCGCGCAGGTCGGTGGTGATGGCCAGATCCTGGCCGTCGGCGAGCGCCGCCGGTGCGAGCCCGGGCCACACCCCGGCCACCTGTGCGCCGGCGACGCCGCCGCCGAGCAGGTAGGCGCAGCCGGCCGTGCCGTGGTCGGTGCCGGCGGAGACGTTGTCGGCCGCGCGGCGGCCGAATTCGGTGATCACCAGCACCGTGACCTGCGCCATGCGTGCGCCCAGGTCGGTGTCGAAGGCCAGTAGCGCCCGCGCCAGGCCGTCGAGGGCGGTCGGCAGGAAGCTGTTCTCGCTCTCGTGGTGATCCCAGCCGCCGACGTCGGCGCAGATCACCTCGATGCCCAGCTCCGCCTTGATCAGTTGCGCGGCCTGCAGCAGCCGGCCGCCGAGTTCGCCGGCGGGATAGTCGGCGCCGTTCTCGGGGCCGTACTGGCCCGGATCGGCGGCGGCCAGCGCGTCGCTGGCGGCGAGCGCGGCCTGCGCCGGGTCGGCATAGGGCCGGCCATCGGCGTAGAGCAGGGCCAGCGTGTCCTGGTAGCGGCTGCCGCCCAGCTCGCCGAGTCCGAAGCTGTCCAGATCGCCGATCGCCAGGGGGTCGCGGGCGCCGCGCAGCGAGCCCGGCACGGCGCCGGCGATGGCCACGGCGCGAAACAGCGAGTCGTCCTCGGCTGCGGTGGCCGCCAGGTGGCGCCCGAGCCAACCGGCGTCGAGCCCGCCGTCGTCGGTGGCGCCGGCTTCGACCAGGGCCTGGGCGTCGAAGTGCGAGCGCGAGCCGTGCGGTACGCCGGTGGCGTGCAGCAGGGCAAGACGCCCCTCGGCGTACAGCGGCAGCAGCGGCGCGAGTTGCGGGTGCAGGCCGAAGAAGCCGTCGAGATCGATGGCGGCACCGTCGCCATCGCCCGGCGGCGGCACCGCGATGCGCGGGCGCAGGGCGTAGTAGTCCGCGTCGCGCCAGGGTACGACGCTGTTGAGGCCGTCGGCGGCGCCGCGCTGGAACACGCAGACCAGCACGTTGCCGGTGAGATTCTTGCGGGCGGTCCTGCCGCCGAGCAGGGCGCGTCGGGTCAGAGACATGATCGATCCTCAGCGAAGCTGGAAGTAGGGCGAGCTGACCAGCAGCGCCACCAGGGCCGGCACCACCGCCGCGCGCGTGCCCGCGGCCAGCACCGCCTCGGCGTCGGCACCGGTTTCGGCGACCAGCCAATCGAGCACGCGCTGGCGGTCGGGCGCCGCGAGCGGCCGGTACAGCAGCCGCGCCTCGACCTCGGAGACCAGCGCCGACAGGCTCTGCGCGGCGCCGGCGGCGCGCGCCGGATCGAAGGCCGCGGCGAAGTCCGGCAGCCCCAGGGCCAGGCCCACGCGCCAGCGGTTGAGCAGGCCGCTGGTGCCGCCCCAGTACGCGGCGAGGTCCGGGTAGCCGTCGGGCGTCGCCCAGTAGTAGGGGATCTGCGCCAGCAGATCGAGGATCGCGAAGTACGGCCGCCAGGCATCGCCTGCCGGAAAGCGGCCGCCGGGTGCCAGGTTGCGCACCAGTTGGCCGAGGAACTCGGTGGGTCGCGGCAGCTTGGCGTCCTGCACCGCCGTGAACTCGGGGTGCGCGAACAGCGTGCGCAGACAGGCGCGCAGATCGCCGCCGCTGGCGACGAAGCTCTGCCGCAGCGCCTCGACCAGCGCCGGCGGCGGGGTGTCGGCAACGAAGCGCCGCGCCAGCTTGGTGGCGATGAAGCGCGCCGTGGACGGATGCGCGGCCAACAGCTCCAGCACCTGCTCGCCGTCGCCGGCGCCGCCGCGGGTGATCGGCGTGCCCAGCACGGTCTTGGGCCCGTCGTCGTGCAGCGCCGGCTCGAACACGAAAGCGGCGCTGGTGCGGTCGATGGTCCAGCCGGTGAAGCAGCGCGCCACTTCCTTGACGTCGGTTTCGCCGTAGCCGCCGTCCACCCCAAGGGTGTGCAGCTCGAGCAGCTCGCGCGCGTAGTTCTCCTGCGGGCTGGCAGCAAAGTTCAGGAAGTTGTCCAGGTAATAAAGCATCGCCGGGCTGCGCGCGGTGGCCAGCAGCAGGGCGTCGAAGCGGCCCAGCGCGTGCGCGCGGATCGCGTTCTGCTGGTAGTCCGGGTGGAAAATCGGCGCGATGCCGTTGCGCAGGTGGACGTTGAAGTGATCGTTCCAGAACTCGACCATCAGCTCGAAGAGCTGGCGCGGCGAGAAGTAGGCGCGCAGCAGCGCGGCGCCGAGCAGCTCGGTGACGATCTGCACCTGGTTGCCGGGAAAGCCGCTGCGCAGCGCGGCGGGGCTGGCCAGCGCCAGCGGGAAGCGCTCGGCGACCTCGGCCTCGATGGCGCTCGCGTCGAGCGCCTCGTAGGCGAGCTGCTCCTCGACGTAGGCGGCCACGCCCAGGGCCTGGGCGCGCGCCTGCGTCTCCGCGGTCACGCCGAAGCTGGCGCGGCGCAGCAGCCGCGCCTCGGCGCTGGCCGGCGGAATCTCCTCGACGCTCGGCGGCGGCAGCGGCGGATCGTCGGGAGTCTGGCCGTCGCCGCCGCCGCAGCCGGCCAGCGCCGCCCAGGCCCCGGCACCCAGGCCGCGACCGCTCCAGATCAGAAAACCGCGGCGATCGATGCCGCCGCCGCTACTGCCCACCACCATCTCGCTCCGCATCGCTGCCTCCCCGGCGCCGTTCGCGGCGCCGCCTGCCGAAGTTCGGACCCGATGGGCCTGATACTCCGCCGGGCGTAAAATTCCTGCGCTCGCGGCAGCCGCCGCGTCACGGCGCCACTCGCCGCGACGCGCAGCTCCTGCAGGCTGGAGCGCCTCGGCGCCGGGAAAGGCGGCGTCGAGCCGGCGGCGCGGCAGGGCCAGGTGCGCGGCAAGCCGCGCGAGCTAATTCAGCACGCGGTAGCCGCGCCCGCGCAGGCAGTTCTTCACCACCTGCGAGCGCTCGCGGGTGCCGGCGACGGCGCCGCGCGCGCCGCCGACCACCGCACCGCTACCGGCGGCGCGCTCCACGGTGTCGCTATTGCCGAGGATCGCACCGAGCGCCGCGCCCACCGCCGCACCGCCCAGCGCGCCGGCGCCGGCCTGCTTGCCGACCGCGACCTGATCGGCGTAGCCCTGGCACTCGGCGAGATCCCGCTGGTAGGCGGCCTGGTCGACGCCCTTCTGGTCGACGATGGGCGCACGGCTCGCACAGCCGCCCAGCCACAGGGCCGGCAGCAGGCCGAGGAGCGCCGCAGCGGGTAGCAGCGCCGCCCGGGGCGCCTGCGGGCGCGTCTGCGACCGCAACGAGGAGGGCGGGAAGGCTTGCATGGCGGGTCTCCTCCTGGGTCGGCTTGGAGTGGCGGTTCGGGTCCGGAACAATCCGGCCGCTAAGGCCGCGGTGCGGCAGCGGGCCCGGCGGCGCCGGTGCGCGGCGCCGGCGTTTCCAGCGATCGCAGCGCCGCGCCTGCACGCGGGCGGCGCCAGTTCTGCGCCCAGCGCTGCCGGGTCTCGCGGTCGCTGGCGAGGATGGCGTCGATGAGGGCGGCGTGCAGCACGCGCTGGCCGGCGGCATGGCGGGCCTGCAGCTCGGCGAAGGCGGCTTCGAGCTGGGCGCGCTCGGGCGGCTCCGGGGCTTCGAGCAGCGCGGCGATGCGCGCCCGCGCCTGCGCCGCGCCGCGCAATTCCGCGCCCAGCGCGCGGCGCTCGGCGAACAGGCTGCGCCGGAGCTGCGGGCGCAGCTCCGGCGGGGCGTCGGCGAGCATCGCACGCAGCGCCAGTCGCGCCTGCGCGGCGCCCGGGTTGGCGCGCTGGCCCAGCAGCAAGCCGGCCAGGAAGAAGTTGGCGAGCAGGGACAGCGCCAGCGCCGCCAGCACGCCGGTCCACAGCCAGGTTCGGCGGCTCATCGCGCGCGCCTCACAGCGCCCCGTAGGCCAGCGCGGCCCAGTCCAGGGTCGCGGCCGGGGCGAGCAGCCCCAGCACGCCGACGGCGAAACCCGCCAGCGCACTGGCGGCGGCCAGCCCGCCGCCGGCGAGCCAGGGCCACGGCGAGTGCGCGACGGCACTTACCAGCCACCGCGGCGACGCCGGTTGCTGCGGGAACTGCTGCGGGATCAGCCGCAGGCGCGCTTCCAGCGCCCCGGGCTCGAGCCGCGCCGGCCAGTGGCGGGCGATCAGGTCCTCCAGCGGGTCGCTTCGGGTCGTGGTCTGCTGTCTCATCTGCGGTCTCCTCGTGCAAGCCGGTCCGGGTCCCGCTCCGGTGCGGGTGCGGCCAGCGCCGCGCGCAGACTGCGCTTGGCCCGCACCAGCAGGGACTCCAGCGCCTTGGCCGAGACGCCGAGCGCCGCGGCGGCCTCGCGGCCGGACAGGCCCTGGCTGTAGACCAGGGCCAGCGCGCTGCGCTGGGCCTCGGGCAGCGCGCCGACGGCAGCGGTGAAGCGCGCCTCGTCCTCGATCAGGCCGCAGGACTCCTCCGGCCCCGGCGACTCGTCGACGGGCTCCGCAGCGTCCTCGTCCCAGGGCATCTCGCGCCCGCGCACGCGCTCGCGGTGGTTGAGCGCGGCATTGCGCGTGACCTGGAACAGCCAGGTGGTGAAGGCGCCGCGCCGCGGATCGTAGGTCTGCGGCCGCTGCCAGAGCTTGATGAACACGTCCTGGGTCACGTCTTCGGCCTCGGTCGGGTTGCCGAGCACGGCGCGGGCGAAGGCCAGCACCCGCGGTGCGTGGCGCTGCACCAGCAGGGAGAAGGCGGCGGCGTCTCCGCATGCCAGGGCCTGCAGGAGTTGCGCATCGCCGCCTTCGCCCGCCACACGCCGGCCGCCAGCTACTCGCCGCCGTCGCGGGTGACGGTGGTGGTGGCGCTGCGGGTCTGGCCACCGACGCCGGTGTAGCTGCGCGTGGTGACGCGCCCGTCCTCGGTCTTGACCGTCTCGCGGCTGGCGCTGGCGCTGCCCTGCGGGCCGTTGCGGCTGTATTCCACGCTGGCCACGCCGTCCGCGCGGCTGAGGTC
>JBFMCQ010000105.1:0-9853 GCA_040754295.1 Pseudomonadota bacterium
GGCTCGCTCAACATCTTCAACGGCATGGTGGGGCTGACCTTCTCCTGCGACGGCTCGCACTACCTGCCGTGGGACGAGTTCCTCAGCAAAGGCTACGACTTCTGGGCGAGCGGCAAGGCGATCGGGTGAGCTCCGGCTGCAATCGGTCGAGCCCGCGCTGGCAACATGCGGCGTGGGACGGGGCCCGGCTATCCGGGAAGCGTGACAGCACGCAGGTCTTGCCATCCCTATGGGGTGTCGTACTGGTAAACAAGAAAGAGCAGAAGAAAGCTGTAAGCAGCCGAATCCGGGTTTCCTGCATCGCCAGCCTGCGCAAGGCGGAGAGCAAGGATAATATCCAACGACGTAAGCACCCGACACCCCGGCCCGATTGAGCAAATTCGATGAACTCTATCGCCTGCACCGCCTGCTTGACGGGCGACGGACCGGCATCCCGCGTGCCGACCTGATCGGCACGCATGGTTTCGCCCGTGCCACCCTTTCCAGACTGATCGCCGACCTGCGCGACAAACTCAACGCCCCACTCATCCACGACAAGGAACGCGGCGGCTACCGCTACGACACCACCGACGGACGCTTTGCGCTCCCGGGCCTGTGGTTCACCGCCGACGAGCTGCTCGCCCTCGTCACCCTGAAGCAGCTGCTTGCCAACCTGGAACCCGGCCTGCTCGACGACCACCTGCGCCCCTTGCAAACCCGCATCGACCAGCTGCTCGCCAGCCGCCATCTTGGCGTGGGCGAAGCCAACCGCATCCGTCTGCTGGGCATGGCCACACGGCACAAAAACCCGCGCCACTTCCAGATCGTTGCCGCTGCCGTGCTGCAACGCCACCGACTCATGGTCGAGTACTACAACCGGGAGCGCAACGAAATCAGCACACGCGAAATCTCGCCGCAGCGCCTCGCCCACTACCGCGACAACTGGTATCTCGACGCCTGGTGCCACCAGAAGAAAGGCCTGCGCATTTTTGCCGTCGAGTGCATCCGTTCCGTAGAACCGCTCGCCAAACGCGCCAAAGCCGTCCACGAATCCACCCTCAACCGGGAACTCGCCAGCAGTTACGGCATTTTTTCAGGCAAACCCCGCGCCACCGCCATCCTCGTTTTCAGCGCCAAACGCGCCCGCTGGGTGGCCGAGGAAATCTGGCACCCGCAACAAGAGGCGCGGTGGCTGGACGACGGCCGCTACGAACTACGGATTCCGTATTCGGATGACCGCGAGCTGTTGATGGATGTTTTGAAATACGGGGCGGATGTGGAGGTGGTGGGGCCTGGCGAACTGCGCGAAGCCATCAAAATATTGCTCGTTGCAGCTGTGAGCCAATATGGAAGAGGGATACGGGCAGGCTCAGATTCCGAGACTGCGCCCAAGTAACATGTTTCACATGGACAAGACTCAGCCAATCGCGCACGCAGCAAAAGACGACACAGGAAACTGGCGTGCCCCGCACGACTTGGCTGATCACCTGCGCTGCGTCGGCCAGCTTGCCGCCGACTTTGCCAAGGATTTCGGCGCGGATTGGGCACACCTTGCCGGACGCTGGCACGACCTCGGCAAATACCGTCCGCGATTCCAGCACTACATCCGGCAGGTCAGCGGTTTTGAAGCCGATGCGCACATCAAGGGCGAAACGGGCAAAGCGCCGCATTCGACGGCGGGCGCAATACTCGCAACCGACCGCTTCGGCGTCGCTGGACGCGTGCTCGCGTATTTGATCGCCGGGCATCACGCCGGGCTCTCCGACTGGTTCGGTGGCCTCGACGCGCGACTCGATTTGCCAGCCAGCCGCGCCGAACTCGACGAATCGCTGGCTCAGAATCCGCCAGCCGAGCTACTCGATGCAGGCGATTTCAAGCCCGATCTGCGTGCCGTTCCCGGCGGCAAGGATGGCTTCGCGCTGTGGGTGAGGATGCTGTTTTCCGCCTTGGTCGACGCCGATTTTCTCGACACCGAGCGCTACATGGACGCTGACAAATTCGCCGAGCGCAACACCTGGCCTGCGCTCACCGAACTCGCGCCGCGCTTCGACACCCATATGGCCGAGCTCGCCCGTACCGCCGCCCGGACGCCGGTCAACGCCCTGCGCGCCGAAATCCTCGCCCAATGCGTTGCCGCCGGCGCGCTCGCCCCCGGCCTGTTCTCGCTGACCGTGCCCACCGGCGGCGGCAAGACGCTCTCCGGCATGGCGTTCGCGCTGGAACACGCGCGCCGTCATGGCAAGCGCCGCGTGATACACGTCATCCCCTACACCAGCATCATCGAGCAGACCGCCGACATCTTCCGCAGGATTTTTGGCGACGCCGTGATCGAGCACCACAGCAACGCCGAATCCGAGCCAGGTCAGGAAACCTCGGCCTCGCGGCTCGCCTGCGAAAACTGGGACGCGCCCATCGTCGTCACCACCAATGTCCAGTTCTTCGAATCGCTGTTCGCGTCCCGCACCTCGCGCTGCCGCAAGCTGCACAACCTGGTCGATGCAGTGGTGATCCTCGACGAAGCCCAGTTGCTCCCGCCCGACTTCCTGCAGCCCATCCTCGACGTATTGAACCTGCTGACGCGGCATTATGGCGTGACCGTCGTTTTGTCCACCGCGACCCAGCCTGCGCTCGCCACCCGCGCGTATTTCGACGCCCGCCAGAACCTGCGCGGGCTCGATGGTGTGCGTGAAATCATCAAAGACCCCGACGCGCTGTATCAAAAGCTCGACCGCGTCAACGTGCGCCTGCCCGCCGACTGGCAAGCACCGACGGATTGGCCGACGCTGGCTGAAGAACTCGCCCGCCACGATTCCGTGCTCGCCATCGTCAATCGCCGTGCCGACGCGCGCGAACTGTGGGAACAGATGCCCGGAGGCACGCTGCATCTGTCTGCGCTGATGTGCGGCGCGCACCGCTCGCGGCTGATTGAAGCCATCAAGCTGCGGTTGAAAGCGGGCATCCCGACGCGTGTCGTCAGCACGCAGCTCGTCGAAGCCGGGGTGGACGTGGACTTTCCCGTCGTCTACCGCGCGCTCGCCGGGCTCGATTCCATCGCCCAGGCGGCAGGGCGCTGCAACCGCGAGGGGCGCCTGCAGGGCAAGGGGGAAGTCGTCGTCTTCGTGCCGCCCAAACCTGCGCCGCCCGGCCTGTTGCAACAGGGTGAAAACGCCTGCCGCCATGTACTCCACGGCGTGGCCGACGCACCGCTCGCACGCGCCCGCTTCGCGGCGTATTTCGAGCGGCTGTATTCCGGCTGCAAGCTCGACCAGCACGCCATTTGCGACGCGCTTTTCATGGCGCATGGCAAGCTGCCCGCCGACTCGCTCGCCGTCAGTTTCCGCACCGCCGCCGAGAAATTCCGCCTCATCGCCGACGAAGACCGCGTCCCCATCGTCGTGAAATACCGGGGCACCGACGGCGGCGACGATAGCATCGATAAATGGCTCAACGCCCTGCGCAAAGAAGGCCCGCAACGCTGGCTCATGCGCAAGCTCCAGCGCTACACCGTCACTCTGCATCGCGCGCAGGCGATGACGCTGCTGAATCACTGCGACATCGAGGAAATCCTGCCCGGACTCTTCGTGCAGGTGAGCGACTGGCTGTACGACCCCGTCACGGGGCTGAACCCAGATGGCATGCCGCTAAACTCACGCAGCACCATCGTCTAATCAGGAGGCCATTTGAAAACCTACTGCCTTGAACTCTCCGGCCCCTACGCCTGCTTCACCCGCCCGGAAATGAAGGTCGAGCGCGTGAGCTACGACGTGATGACGCCGTCCGCCGCGCGCGCCTGTTTCGAGGCGATCCTGTGGAAACCGGCGATACGCTGGCATGTCCGCCGCATCGAGGTGCTCAAGCCCATCCGCTGGATCAACCTGCGGCGCAATGAAGTTTCTTCTGTGATTTCTGTCGCCAATGTGAAGAAGGCGATGAACGGCATGCCTGTTGATCTCTCGATCTACGCAGATGATTCATCCGAGCGCGCACAGCGTGCCGGGCTGTTCCTGCGCGACGTGGCGTATCGCGTCCACGCCGAACTGGAGTTCTTGCACGAGCGCGACCCGGATGCGAGCGCGACCAAGTATCACGAAATGTTCGAGCGCCGCGCCCGCCGTGGCCAGTGCGTGAACCAGCCCTACCTGGGCTGCCGCGAATTCGCCGCCGCCTTCCGGCTGGTGGACGACCCCGCTGCCGGCCCCCCGCCGCTCGCCGAAACGCGCGATCTCGGCTTCATGCTGCACGACCTGGATTTCTCCAATCCTGCCGCCCCGCAGCCGCGCTTTTTCCGCGCCCGACTCGACAACGGCAGCGTCAGCGTACCGGCCTGGGACAGCGCGGAGGTACGAGCATGATCCTGCAAGCGCTCGACGCCTATTACCGCCGCAAACAGGCCGACCCCGACCCGGCCAAGCGTCTGCCTGCCTTCGGGCTGGAAGACAAGGAAATCCCCTTCGTTCTGGAAATCGACGCCGGCGGCCGCCTGCTGAACATCGCCGACACCCGCAGCAATGAGGGCAAAAAGAAAATCGGCCAGCGCTTTCTGGTGCCGCAAGGCGTCAAGAAAACCTCGGGCGTGGCGGCGAACCTGCTGTGGGATAACGCCGAATACGTGCTTGGCATCCCCGACGCCAAAAAACTCGAAAAAAGCCGCGCTGACAATAACGAAGCCGAGTATCTCGACCGCCTGCAGTCGATGCGGCAGAAATTCCGCGAGGTCATCGCCTCGCTGCCCGGCGCAGTCCAGGCTGACGACGGTATCCGCGCCGTGCTGGCGTTTCTCGACGGTCTCGCCCCGGAAACGCTCACAGGCTTTGCCGCGCTGCCAGACATCGAAGCCGCCAATCCCATCGTGAGCTTTCGTCTGCACGGCGACATCGGGCTAGTCTGTCAGCGCCCGGCTGTCGTCGCGGCCACGGCCGCACGCAGCGAAGAAAAACCCGACGGCGTCTGCCTCGTCAGCGGCCAGCCTGCCGCCATCCAACGCCTGCACCCGGCGATCAAGGGCGTGTGGGGGGCGCAGACATCAGGGGCGAACATCGTGTCGTTCAACCTCGACGCCTTCAATTCCTACGGCAAAACACAAGGTGCGAATGCCCCGCTGGGCGCGGCTGCGGTATTCGCCTACACCACTGCGCTCAATCACCTTTTGGCGCGCGATTCGCGCCAGCGCATCCAGGTCGGCGATTCGTCCACCGTATTCTGGGCCGAAGAGGCGCACGAACTCGAAAACGCGCTGGCCGATCTGTTCGGTGACCCGCCCAAGGACGACCCGGACAGAAACGTGAACGCCGTGCAGGCCTTGTATTCCGCCGTCGCGGCGGGCCAGTTCACCGTCAGCAAGCTCGACACGCGCTTTCACGTGCTCGGCCTTGCGCCCAACGCCGCTCGAATTTCCATTCGTTTCTGGGAAACCGCCACCGCTGCCGAACTCGCCCATCGCATCAAACAGCATTTCGACGACATTGACATCATTCACGCCGAGTACGAGCCGCGTTATCTCTCGCTATCTGCGCTATTGAAAGCGGCTGGCCGCAAGAAGTCCGATGGAACCCATGACATTCCTCCCAACCTTGGCGGCGAGGTGATGCGCGCCCTGCTTGAGGGACTGCCGTACCCAACAACACTGATGAACCACGTCATCACCCGTTGCCGCGCCGAACAGGCTCGAAAGGATCAGAACGCCAAACCGGTTCCCAATGTGGGTTACGCACGTGCCGCAGTTTTGAAGGCCTGCCTCAATCGCTCGATTCGTTTCCGTCAAAGCAATGAAAAGGAGTTTCTGCCCATGCTTGATCCTGCCAACACCAACCCCGGCTACCGGCTAGGCCGACTGTTCGCAACCCTGGAGCGCATTCAAGAGGATGCCGCAGGTGGCCCCGGCAAACTCAATGCCACGATCCGTGACCGCTACTACGGTGCGGCATCCAGCACACCAGCCGCAGTGTTTTCAACTTTGCTGCGACTTTCCAAGCACCACCTCGGCAAGCTGTCGGACGGGCTTGCAGTCGTTCGCGAACGCCTGATCGGAGAAATCATGGATGGCTTCGAAGCCAACAGTTTTCCGCCACGCGTGTTGCCATTGACCGAACAAGCCCGCTTCGCGCTCGGCTACTACCACCAGCGCCAGGCCTTCTTCACCAAATCCGAATCCAAGAATCAGGAGGAAACACAATGAGCCTTTCCAATCGCTACGACTTTGTTCTGCTGTTCGAAGTGAAAGACGGCAACCCGAACGGCGACCCGGACGCCGGCAACCTTCCACGCCTGGATGCGGAAACCGGCCACGGCCTCGTGACCGATGTGTCGTTGAAGCGCAAGGTGCGCAATTTCGTCGGGCTGGTGAAAGGCGATGCGCCACGCTTCGATATTTTCGTCAAAGAAAAATCCGTGCTGAATCAGCAGATCGAACGGGCTTACGAAAAAAGCCCCGACGTTCAGGCCGCGATGGAAGCCTGGAAAGAGTGGCAGAAGGACAAGAAGAAGAACCCGAAACCGAAACGTCACTATGAGGACATTGCACGCGACTGGATGTGTGACAACTTTTTCGATGTGCGGGCTTTTGGTGCGGTGATGAGCACTGGCGATGAAGACTCTGAAAGCAAGCTGAAGAAAACTGCCGGGCAGGTACGTGGCCCGGTTCAGCTTACTTTCGCCCGCTCTATCAATCCGATCATTGCACAAGAACATTCGATCACCCGCATGGCGGTGACGAACGAGAAGGATCTCGAAAAAGAACGCACCATGGGCCGCAAACACACCGTGCCGTATGGCCTGTATGTCGCGCATGGCTTCGTGTCCAGCTTCCTCGCCAAGCAGACCGGTTTCTCGGAAGACGACCTCGAACTGCTGTGGCAGGCGCTCGGCCAGATGTTCGAACACGACCGCTCGGCCGCACGTGGCGAGATGGCCACGCGTGGGCTGTATGTGTTTAAGCACGATTCGGAACTGGGCAACGCCCCGGCACACGCGCTGTTCGAGCGGATTCAGGTCAGCAAAAACACCGACGTTCCGCGCAGTTTCAAGGATTACGACGTGATGGTGAACGAGGCCGACATGCCGACTGGTGTGGAGCTGCTGCGCAAGGTATAAGCCACTACCGCCGCCCTGCCCAATACCCCGGGCGGCGACTGTGGTGCGCAACCGCCAGCACCCGCAGCGCGTCGCCTTCAACCCGGTAAACACTGCGTAGGGGAAGCGATGAACTTGCAGGTGACGTGTGTTTTTGACAGCAGGCGAGGCCAGTGCGGGATGCTCAACAGCCAGTCGCAAACTGCGCTGGATTTCATGTCTGAAATCACTGGCCCAAAACGCGCCGGCTTCGTTGGCGTACCAGCGCATCGCTTCCAGCAGTTCGGCATGGGCAAGTGGGTTGAAGCTTACGCGCACTTCTTGCGCGCCGTTTCAATGATTTTGTCTATTTTCTCGAATACTTCTTCGGCTGGAATCCATTCGGTACGACCGGCTTCCATATCCGCCACGCGCCGGGCGATTTCCTCATCCCAGGCTCGGGCAACGACTTCTGGCGTGTCTTCGGGCTCACCTTCCAGGCTAACGATCAGGCGGTCGATCAACGCGACACGTTCTTGTCGTGAAAGCTGCAAGGCCTGCTCTTCAAGTTCTTTAAGAATCGCTGTCATGCCTGGCTCCAGTGGATTTGCTTGCCGTAAATAGTAGCACCGACATTTTGAGCGAGACAGACCCAATCCCCCTCTCCGCACTCCAGCACTGGGCCTACTGCCCACGCCAGTGCGGGCTGATCCATTTGGAACAGGCGTTCGCCGACAACATCCACACAGCGCGCGGGCAGGCAGTGCATCATCTGGTGGATACGCCAGGCTACGATATAAAGTCAGGCGTACGCGTAGAGCGCGCTCTGCCATTGTGGAGCGACCGGCTTGGCCTCATCGGGAAGGCCGACTTGGTCGAATTCCACCCGGACGGCCGGATCTATCCGGTGGAATTCAAACACGGTGCCAAACGGCAAAAACAGCATGACGACATACAGCTCGCTGCCCAGGCCATGTGCCTGGAAGACATGCTTGGCCGTTCGATCACGCATGGCGCAATCTTCCACGCCAGCAGCCATCGTCGCCGTGAAGTGGCAATCACCGCTGCACTGCGCGATCTGGTTATCGACACGTCAGCAGCCATCCGTGCCATGCTCGCATCCGGCAAGCTGCCGCCGCCAGTCAACGACGCCCGCTGCAAAGAATGCTCGCTAAAGGAGATTTGCCAACCCCAGGCAATTGCAGATCGCGACCAGCAGCGACTGCTTCATCATCATCTTTTCGAGGCCGAGGATTGAATTGCATACCCTGCAGAACACCCTTTATGTGATGACGCCGCAGGCATACGCCCACCTGGATAACGCCACGGTACGCATCGATGTGGAACGGGATAAGAAATTGCAGGTGCCGCTACACCACATCAGCGGGCTGGTCTGCTTTGGCAATGTGATGGTCTCGCCCGCGCTCATGCACCGCCTGGCGGACGAGGGCAAATCGCTGGTGCTGCTGGATGATCACGGGCGTTTCAAGGCGCGGCTCGAAGGACCGGTCTCCGGCAACATCCTGCTGCGACAGACCCAGCATCGTGCGGCCAATACCGAGGAAACCACGCTTGAGCTTGCCCGCGCCGTCGTCGCTGGCAAGCTCAAGAACAGCCGCAGCGTAATCCAGCGCGGGGCACGCGAAGCCGACGACGAAAGCGACACGATCAAGCTCACCCGCACGGCCGACAATCTGGCGGCTTCCTTACGTGCAGCCGCATCGGCCAGCACGCTAAACGAATTGCGCGGCGTGGAAGGCGAAGCGGCACGCGGCTATTTTGAAGCACTGAACCTTGTCGTCAAACCCGCATTCCGCACCAACTTCCAGCTCAATGGGCGGACGCGTCGGCCACCGCTGGATCGGTTCAATGCCCTGATTTCGTTTTTGTACGCCATGCTCATGAACGATTGCCGATCTGCCTGCGAAGCCGTCGGCCTCGATCCCCAGTTGGGGTTTTTACATGCCGTACGCCCGGGCCGCGCTGCGCTCGCGCTGGATTTACAGGAAGAATTCCGCGCCGTGTTCTGTGACCGACTGGCGCTCACGCTCATCAACCGAAATCAGATCGACGAAAGAGATTTCGACTTGCGGGAAGGCGGCGCAGTCATGCTCAATGACAAAGGCCGTCGCGCCATCGTTACCGCCTGGCAAGAACGCAAGCAGGAAGAAATCACCCACCCACTTGTAGAGCAGAAAATGCCCTATGCCCTGCTGCCTTTCATTCAGGCCCGTTTCCTGGCTAGAACGCTTCGCGGCGAGACGGAAAGTTATCTCCCCTATCTGACAAAATAACCATGCTCATCATCGTGACCTACGACGTCTCGACAGAAACCGCAGCCGGCCGCAAGCGCCTGCGACGCGTAGCCAAAGCCTGCGAGCGCATGGGGCAGCGCGTGCAGAAATCGGTCTTCGAATGCACCCTCAACGACATGCAGTTCGAACAACTCGAACGCGAACTGCTCGCAGAGATTGATGTAAACCAGGACAACCTGCGCTTCTATCGCATCACCGGGCCTGTCGAACTGCGCGTCAAGCAACATGGTTACTTCAGGTCGCTCGATTTTGAAGGCCCGCTCATCGCATGATCCGCGAAATCCTATCGACGGCGTGCCGCCAGACCTTTCGCGCAAGCGACAAGGCATTGATCTTTAACAAAACAAGCTCCACCCAAAGGGGACAAAGGCGCACACGGGTTGCTTCAACACCAAGGTTCGCGCAGACTCGCGCCGCGCCGCCCAACAATCAATAGGTTACAGTGGCGGAGCATCGCCCGGCCTCACGGCCGGGCGCGGATTGAAACCGTATGTTGCCACGTAGAGCGATGG
>JBFMCQ010000106.1:0-9827 GCA_040754295.1 Pseudomonadota bacterium
GCGCAATCGCTCGGCGGGGTGCTCGCGCTGGCAGCCGCTCTGGGATTTTCCGGAAGCATGATGCGGCTGGTCGCAAGCTACCGCAGCGCCGGTGAAAACCGGCGCCTTCTCGCTTTGGTTCGTGGCAGCCGCCGCCTGATCTTAGGGGCTTCCGCCGCGGTGGCCGTGCTCTTGTTCGCTGCAAGCATCGTTTTCCCGAACCAGCGCCCGGGGCTGCTGTGGACCGCCCTGCTGGTGATTCCATTGACCTTGGACGTATGGCGCGAGAGCACCATGCGCGGCTTTCACCGCATCAGCGCCGCCATCCTGCCTCGGCAGGTGCTGCTGCCGCTTTGCACACTCGCCGTGGTCCTGGTGGCCGGGATCTCAAATACGACAACGGCCATGGGCGTGTTTCTCGGCGCACTCGTGCTACTGGAAGGCTGGAGCCTGCTCCAACTGCAGCGCATGCTGCCACGCCCGGGAGACGAGACAGCGCTGCCTTTCGAGACGAAGCACTGGCTCGGCATTTCACTGCCGATGGGTTTGTCGAGCCTGGCGTCATTCGGTATCACGCGCTGGGACGTCGCTGCCTTGGGCCTCATTGTCGGTCTGGAGGCGGCGGGCCCCTACGCTGCCGCGGCCCGCACCGCGCTCCTCGGCAGTGTGGTGCTGCGTATCATCAACCTCGTGACCGCCCCTTGGCTTGCCGAGAGTTACCACAGCGGCGAGATCGGACGATTCCGCAAGCAGCTCGTCTATTCGACCGCTGCGTCCGCGTTGCTGGGCTTACCGCTATTCATGGCTGTGTTCCTCTTCCCCGAACGAGTCATGGGGCTTTTCGGCCCCGGCTACGAGCAGGCGGCGCCGCTCCTGCGGATACTCGTCGTCGCGCAGTTCGTCAATCTGATCACTGGCCCGGCCGGGCTTGCGCTGACTATGTCGAGGTATGAGCGCCTCAACCTCGTGATTACTTTCGCCGCGGCGGCGGCCAGTCTCCTTGGACTGCTTGTTTTTACGCAGCCTTATGGCGCGGAAGGGGTGGCGCTCATCACGGCGAGCGCGGTCATCTTGCAGAATTTGCTGCTGTTTATTGCGTCCATAGCACTTTTTTCGCGAGCCACTCCGCTTGCGACAACGAATGCTTGTTGAAATGTTTGATCTCGACAGATGGTTCATGATTTTGTGAAGAGCTGAAGAGTATGTACCCAATCTATAGAAAGGACCTATCTTCGTTCGGGTTGTTTCTCATTCTGCTTGCCGTCCCCTTTCAATGGGTTGTTCTTTTCAATGTGCAGGGGTTGTCTGCGAAGCCCGTGCATTTCGCTATTGGCGCGGCTGTCGCAACTATCGTTTTGACTTGGCGTTCAACCTTGCATGCGCTGATGCGGAACAGGTGGTTTCTCTATTTTTGCGTCAGCTACTTTTTCTACTTGGCGTGGCTTTCCATTGCGTTGCTATGGAGTCCGGACATTGAGGAAGGTGCCAGTTCAATCCTTAAGGATAGTATGAACTTCTTCTTCTTTTTGGTCGTTTCCGGACTTTCCGCCAACTTGGCTGTTGGCGGCAGGTTGCACCACACCGTTGGCGTTGCATCCCTGTGCGGCCTGATAGCCTTTGTTCTCTACTACTTCCTGCTCTTTGCAAAGCTGGGGTTTAACCTCTTTGAGGAGTACGGAACCGCAGTGATTAATGCCGATGTTGTTAGGCTGCATCATTGGTTTTACGCCAAGCTTTTTAACTGCTCGTTCGACGGGTCGTGCGTGGCGAATGACGAGGGAATAAGCGCTAGTTTGCGGAATACGCTTCTCGGGGCATTTATTGTTTACTTTATCGGCATATCGTGGTGGGGACGCTTTGGAGAGCAAACGAGAAAGGCGCTTTCGACAGCAGCGCTGATTGTCATTTCGTGCTTGATATTCTTGAGCGTGAGCCGATCGGCAATTCTCGTTTTCGTGCTTGTATTGGCTGCATACATGCTAGTGAAAAGTGTTCGAGACAAATCCCTTGCGAATATGCGGACAATGGCCCTGCTTGGATTTGCGGCGATTGTGGGCGTTGCCGTTCCAATGATCTCCGGAGTTGGAAGTGTCTCCACGATTTTGGATGAGCGTTTTGGCTCTCTGGATGAGGATTCCAGGGTTGCCCAGTATGAAAATGCGCTCGACCTGATCAACGACAGCATCTTCTTGGGACATGGCCTGCGGGTTGAAGTTGAAACAGGATTGAATGAGTCGCTGACGGTCCACAACTTGTTTCTTGCGTCATGGACCGAAGCCGGGATCGTGGGAGCCTTGCTCGCATCAGCGTGGTACGCAATTGCTTTGCTCGCGATGCTCAGGGAAATGTTTTCCGGGAACGTGGCCGGCAAACGGATGCCGCTTTGGCTGTGCCTGCTACCCATTCTTCCGCTTTTCAGAGTCCTAGTTTCTGGAAGTGGACGCATGACTTTAGTCGAGTTAATTTCGTTAGGTTTATTCTTTGGCGCGATGTGCAACGTGACGTCGTTTACTAAGTACGTTCGGAGAGCGAATTCAGGTCTTAAACGTCAACACGGAGCGGTTCGCGCGTAGCTGCAGAGCGTGGCCTCGTAACGTGATTGTTACTGCAAAAGGATCATCGAGCAGTGGCGGCGAAGCTGATTTCGGATGCGGGAGTTATAAGGTGCTGAGCACTTTGGTTAGTGTTGCCAGTGATGTCAGATGGAACGCGCGCTCATTTGCTAGAAGGCATCCGGCGATCTATATGCCTTTGATCGCGTTCAGTCGTCGACCGTACGATGGAAGCTATCGGAGGATAAGCGGCGCTACCGACATCCTGATCGATGCGTATCCCCGCTGTGCAAACACATTCGCCACCTTTGCTTTTCTCTCTGCACAGACTGGGTCCGTTAGGGTTGCGCATCATTTCCACGCTCCCGCAGCGGTGAAAGCCGCAGCAAGAAAGGGTATTCCGATACTGACGATTATCCGACACCCAAAGGATGCTGTTGCGTCTGCGTTGATATATAGCGATTCTCGGAACGTGAAGCGTGGGCTTGAGGAATACATCGACTACTATCGGTGCGTGCAGGAATGCCGGCCAAAACTGTTCGTCGCCCGTTTCGAGGCGGTTATCCATGATTTTGCTCATGTGACGAGATGCTTGAATGTGCGCTTCGGCACGACTTTTGGTGTTTTCGAGGCTACGACTCAAGCAGTGGATCGGGTCAATCTGGAAATACGGCGCGCCAACGAAAGGGTTTGGAAGAGGAGATCTACTGGAGAGGGGCGACGCAACGAACAGCTAACGCTGCCCGTAAGCGAGCGAGAGTCAAGAAAGGTGGAGGTTGCGCGAATGATTCTGTTACCAGCACACCGGACGCAGCTTGAACGAGCCGTGGTCCTTTACGATGAGCTGCTTCGTGGCGCGGATATTTGAAGGGAGGTTCTGGAGTGTCGCAGAAAAGCAAGTCGCAGCTACCGAGGTTGCCAAATTTTATTCTCGTGGGTGCGCCGAAGTGCGGCACCACGGCACTGGCGCACTACTTGCGCGCACATCCCCAAGTCTACTTCAGCGATCCCAAAGAGCCTTACTTCTTTTGTGATGATTTCTCGAATCTACGGAACAGATTCGGCGTGGGCGACTGGATGGGCTACTGCCGGCTTTTCAACTCAGCGAAAGACGCCCATGTTGCGGTTGGCGAGGGTTCGACATTGTACCTCGCCTCTGATGTCGCGATTCGTAACATAAGAGCGCGGCTTCCCGACGCAAAATTGATCGCGGTCGTTCGTGACCCTGTTTCACTCGTGAGATCGTTTCACCGGCATTTGCTAAAGATCGAGCAGGAAGATCAGTTCGATTTAAGAGTTGCGTGGCAGTTGCAGGGCTCTCGGCGGCAGGGCGCTCGTCTTCCTCGCAACAACACTGTTCCGGAGTTGCTCCAGTATCGGCGTATTGCAAGCATCGGGAGCCAATTGGCCCGCTTCTGCGAGGCGGTTTCGCCGGATCGAAGGCTGATCGTTCGATACGAGCAGTTTCAAGTCGACCCTTTATCCGTTTACATGTCGGTCCAGCAATTCCTTGGCGTAACGCCCGACGGCCGACAGTCGTTTGAAAGGATAAATGAGGCGGGCGCTCCCCGTTCGCGGCTAGCGGCTCGTGCCCTGCATAGCCGGGGCGTAGGGCTTCTTCTTCGTGCGGGAAAGAAGGCAGTTCCAAGTCGATACCGGCTGACCATGGCTTCCGCGAAGGAGCGTCTGTTTTTCACGAGAAAGGTAGCCGCTATCGTCGATGACGAGGCACTAGATTTGGTTGCGACGGATCTTCGGGAGGAACGGCAGTTGCTGAGCGATGTGCTTCGATCTTGCGGAGGTCAAGCTTCAACAGTGCAGTGAGTGAGCCCCCGCGGCAAATTGATAGTGAATGAGGGAACCTGTATGGCTTCGTCTATATACGAAGATGGCAAGTATTTGAGGAATAACCAGACCTGGCACGCCGAGGATTCACCCTGGAAGGCTAAGCAGATATGCGAGATGATTGTTCGGAACTCCCTGAATCCGAGGTCGGTCGCTGAGATCGGCTGCGGCGCCGGCGGCATCTTGCGCAGCCTGCATGACATGGAGTGCTTCAAAGATACCGAGTTCTTTGGCTACGACATCTCGCCACAGGCAATTGAACTGGCAGAGCGTAACCGCGCACAAGGATTGTCATTTTTCAACAAGGACTTTCTGCAGGATGACAGCGTAGAAATTGCGGATGTCCTGCTACTGATAGATGTATTCGAGCACGTGGAGGACTACATGGGATTTCTCAGACGCTCAAGGGGCAAGGGCGTCTATAAGATATTTCACATCCCGCTAGATATACATGTGTCGTCTGTTGTCAGGAACGCGTTCATTGACACTCGGTACTCCGTGGGGCATCTGCACTATTTTACCGCCGATTCAGCGTTGGCGGCCTTGAAGGATGCTGGATACGAACTGGTGGACGTCCGCTACACGGATCCTGCGTTAAGCCTTTTCAGGCAACATCCTTCGGTCAAAAAAGCAATCGCGAACGTTCCGCGCTGGATCATTTCAAGGTTCAGCGTCCCGCTGGCCGCAAGACTGCTTGGCGGATATTCGTTGCTCGTACTGGCGCAGTAGATGGTGCGCGCAGTGAACCAGCCGCTCATTCGAGGCAGGGATAAGTTGCAGGTCGTCATGGCAGGCGCCTTTCCGCCACCCGTTCACGGCATGGCGGCAGTCAACGCTGCGGTGCGCGATGTGCTGCAACGGGCGGGAGCGACGCCTTTGGTAATCGACCTGGCCGCGCCCAGCCTCGATCGGTCCCTGGCAGCCCGGCTCGGCCGGCTGCCGCGCGTGCTGGGCGGCCTGGGCCGGCTGGCCGGCAGACGAGGCTTGCGTCATGCAACCCTGTACATGAGCGTTTCGGGTGGGCTCGGGCAGGCTTACGAGCTAGCTTTCATTCTGCTAGCCCGGCTGCGCGGTATGCGCCTGTTTCTGCATCACCACAGCTTTGCGTATCTCGACAGGCCAGGCCTGTTAACACGGGCGTTGGTTCGTGCGGCGGGCGACGATGCCGCTCACGTCGCCTTATCCGGTGGGATGGCCGAACGCTTGCAAACTGCTTATCGAGCTGACCGCGTCATGCCGGTGTCCAACGCGGTTTTTTTCGTCATGGCTGATACACCCGCGGTGGTGCGAACCCGGCTTGAGACGCTCGGTTTTCTAGGCAATATCTCGGCGGAAAAAGGGGCCTTCGAGTTTCTGGATCTGATGGCCGCCGCAGGAAAATCCGGCTTGACGTTGCGTGCCAGGCTGGCCGGGCCGTTTCAGGACGCCGCCACCGAAAAGGCGGTGCGCGAACGGCTGGCGTCGTTACCGCAGGTGGAATATGTCGGCCCGCAATACGGGGCGGACAAGGACGCCTTCTACGCAGGTATCGATGCCTTGATCTTTCCGACACGCTATGTCAATGAGGCCGAGCCGGTCACGGTTCACGAGGCCCTGTCCCGCGGCATTCCGGTGATCGCCTACGGGCGCGGCTGCATTCCGGAGATCGTCGGCGCCGATTGTGGTCTGGTGATCGATCCGGCCGAGCCCTTCGTCCCGGCGGCTTTGGCGAAGCTTGAAAGCTGGCTGGCCGATCCGGCGGCGTTCGAGGCCGCCTCGCGGGCGGCGGCAGCGCGCTTTGCCCGCACCTACGACGAAAACGAGGCGCGCTGGCAGGCATTGCTGGCGGAGCTGACCGGTGCTGTGGCGGCGCCGGAGCCCGGGTCTGCGACGGGCGGGGGCGCGAAATGACGCCACTCGCCGCCAAGGCCGGCAAGCTCGCCGGCATTCTCGCCGTGCCCGCCTGGCGGGCGGCGCTGCGGCGCCATCGCGTGGCGGCCGGGGTTGAGCATGCCGGCGTGCTGCGCAACCTGGGGCCGGTCCAGACGGTGGTGGACATCGGCGCCAACCGCGGTCAGTTCGCGCTGGCGGCGCGGCATTGCTTTGCCGATGCACGCATCATCTCCTTCGAGCCGCTGGCGGGGCCGGCGGCGCTGTGGCGGGCGGTGTTCGCCGGCGATGCCCGCGCCACGCTGGTGGAGGCGGCGGTGGGGCCGCAGGCCGGCGAGGCGCAGATTCATGTCTCGGCGCGGGATGATTCGTCCTCCCTGCTGCCGATCGCGGCGCGGCAGAGCGCCTTGTTCCCCGGCACCGCCGAGACAGGCACAGCGACCATCCGCGTGCTACGCCTGGCCGATGCCCTGCCTGCGGCGGACATCGCCGCGCCGGCGCTGCTCAAGCTGGACGTGCAGGGCTTCGAGCTGCAGGCGCTGGCCGGCTGCGAGGAGGTGCTGGAGCGCTTCGCCTGGGTGTATGCGGAGTGCTCGTTCCAGGAGCTGTACGCCGGGCAGTTGTTCGCCGACGAGGTGATCGCCTGGCTGCGCGAGCGCGGCCTGCGTCTGGCGGGCGTCTACCACATGGCCTACGACGAGCGCGGCCGGGCGGTGCAGGCGGATTTTTTGTTCGGGCGGTGAGGGGTGGCGTCGGGGGCGATCGCCGCGGGGGCGCCGCTCCTACAACGGGCGTCTGTAAGGAGGCCCGCCCTCGGGCCGATCGGTTGGGCGCGGCACTCAGGCGGGCTAGAATAGCGGCAGGTCGACCGGAACGGCGGAGGCTGAGGTAGCATTGCATCATGGCCGATGTCAAAGATCGAAGCAGCCTCGAAAAGCTGTTGCGTCCGCTGCGGCGCGAGCTGAACGCGGACCTCGCGGCGGCGTTGCTACGCATGCAGGCAGACGATGAGGTTCAGAGCCGTTACGACGAGCTCGCCGACAGGAACACCCTCGGCACGCTGACGCCGGAGGAGAAGGATGAGCTTGCAGCGCTGGTTCGAGCCAACACGTTGCTCGGTGTGCTGAAGGCCGAAGCCCGCGCCTTCCTGCAGCGTCCCAACGCCGCTTAGGCGGATGGACTCCAGTCTGCGCCGGTTTGTCCGAATCCGGGCCGGCCAGCGCTGCGAATACTGCCGGCTCCCTCAAGAATTCTCCGAACTGCGATTTCACATCGAGCACGTGATCCCGCGCCAACACGGCGGTCTCGACGAGACGAACAATCTCGCGCTCGCGTGCCCGAACTGCAATCTGCGCAAGGGCCCGAATCTCACAGCGGTCGATCCAGATACGCGCGCGGTCGTTGCCCTCTACCATCCGCGCGCCGAAAGCTGGTTCGATCACTTCGCGTACGACGGGGAATACATCGTGGGGATATCGCCGACGGGCAGGGCGACTGTGTCGCTGCTGGCGATGAACGATCCGGAACGCACCCGTATCCGGGTGCTCATCACACAGAGCATCAAGGATCAATCTGGTTGATCCGCCAGACGTCATCGTACCGAACGAGCAAAAAATCCGGAGCAAATATCTACGCAGCTTCGCGGCATCGCTTTGCGCTGATCGTTTATTGGAGCGATGCGGACGATGCATTCATCGTCGAGGTTCCGGAACTGCCTGGCTGTATGGCGGACGGGCAGACGTACGAACAGGCGGTGGCCAATGCTCGACAGGTGATCGAGGAATGGATAGAAACCGCTCGGGAACTGGGGCGCCCAGTTCCCGAGCCCAAGGGGCGGCTTATGTACGCCTGAGCACAAGGGCCGGGCGTGAAGGTGTGGCGCTGGGGTTGATCGCCGCGGGCGCTGCATTGTCGTGCCGGCGTTCCTCACCACGAGCTGTTTAGTATCATGTCACCATGACCCTCCGTAAATCCCGCTGGCGTGACATCGACACGCTGGAGCCCGGCGAGCAGGAGCGCTTGAGGAGGCAGAACATGCAGCCGCAACTGGAACAGGTGCAGGAAAAGCTCAGCCAATTGGCGCCTGACCGCTTGGCCGAGGTCGAGGACTTCATCGATTTTCTGCGCGAGCGCGACCAGGATCGGCGCCTGCGCCGCGATTATGCGCAAGCCTCGGAAAAGTCTTTCGCCAAAATCTGGGACAACGACGAAGACGCCGTCTATGATCGGCTATCGCTTCGGTGACGTGGTGCTGGTGGGCTTTCCGTTCACCAACCTGCAAACCACCAAGCGCCGCCCGGCCGTGATCATCCACAGTCCCAGCTATCAGGACAGGCCCGATGTGATCCTGATGGCCATCACCAGCCAGATCCGTGAACCGCCGGCCGCCGGGGAAGTATTGCTACAAGATTGGAAGGCAGCCGGACTGGCCAAGCCCTCCGTGCTCAAGCCGCTGATCGCCACCATCGATAAAAATCAAATCGTCAAGCATCTGGGACAACTCTCGGCCGCCGATCGGGAACGGCTGACTGCGGTGCTGGACAGCACACTGGGGAGTGGCCAGTAGCACGGAGAACAAAAAGCGCGGCGCAAATGGCTCCGCAGCTTTGCAGCCCTACTGTGCGGATTGCCGATCGCGCGCATCCTTTCCTTCGAGCCGCTACCCGGGATTCCCCGTGGCCGCCCGAACGCTCGCACAGTCCCTGGGCAGGCACAGGGGCCTGCCCCTACGGCGGCGCTTCGACTGGGTGTATGCGGAATGCTCCTTCCAGGCGCTGTACGCCGGGCAGTCGTTCGCCGACGAGGTGATCGCCTGGCTGCGCGAACGCGGCCTGCGCCCGGCAGGCGTCTACCACATGGCCTACGACGAGCGCGGCCGGGCGGTGCAGGCGGATTTTTGTTCGGGCGGTGAGGGGTGGTGGCGGAGGTGGTCGTGGCGCGGTGTTGATCGCGGGCGAGGGCGCCGCTCCTACGACGGCCACCGTGCAGGAGGCCAGCCCTCGGGCCGATGGCTTGGGTGTGGGCGACGGGCCGGCGGATGTATTGTCCCGATGCAGGGCGTCGACTACTATGTGACCAGTAATATGGTCATGAGGTGATGTATGGGGGAGAAAATCGTGAGCTTTGCGCACGCCAAGGCTCACTTGAGCGAATTGACCGAGCAACTGGCTTCAGGTGACGAGGTGGTGATTACCAAGCGGGGCCGTCCGGTGGGCAGACTGATTCGAGCCGAGCGGGTGCTGCGGCCGGTGGATGCCGATGCGCTGCGGGAGCTGACCGCACGCATGGCCGAGCAGCCGGAGAGCGCGGGCGAGTTCATGCGCCAGGTGCGCGATGAGAGCCGGTATTGATGCTGTATGTCGACACCAGCATCCTGGTGGCGGCATTGACCCGCGAACCGGCTACCGGCCGGATGCAGGCGTGGCTGGCGGATCAGGCCGCGGGGATGCTCGCGATCAGTGAGTGGGTGTTGACGGAGTTTTCGGCGGCGATGTCAGTCAAGGTGCGAACCGGGCAGTTGGCCGCGCCGGATCGGGCGGAAGCGCTGGCGGTGTTCACGGCTCTGGTGGAAGCTTCCTTTCA
>JBFMCQ010000107.1:0-9752 GCA_040754295.1 Pseudomonadota bacterium
TGGCGCCTTCGCCCGGGGCGCCCTCGGCCCAGACGCGGCCGTCGTGCTTGTCGATAAAGCGTTTGACGATGGCCAGGCCGATGCCGGAGCCGTCGAACTCGGGTCCGTGCAGGCGCTGGAACACGCCGAACAGCTTGTGCGCGTACTGCGGGTCGAAGCCGCTGCCGTTGTCCTTCACCGTATAGCGGACCTCGCGCGCATCGGCCTCGCCGCTGACGTCGATGCGTGCAGGGTCGCGATCGCGAGTGAACTTGAACGCGTTCGACAGCAGGTTGGTGACGACCTGGCGCATCGCTGCGGGGTCCGCGCAGGCGGCCGGCAGCGGCGCCAGCTCCAACTCGATGCGGCGTTCGCCGGCGCCGGACCGCAGCTCGTCGAACACCGTGCGCACCAGCGCGGTCATGTCGAGTTCGGCCAGCGCCAGCTCGCGGCGACCGGCGCGGGAAAAGGCGAGGATGTCGTCGATCAGCCGGCTCATCTTCTCGGCGTTGGCGCGCACCACGCCGAGCAGGCGCCGGCCCTCGGCGTCGAGCTGGCCGGCATGGTCTTCGAGCAGGAAGCTGGAGAAGTTGTCGATGGCGCGCAGCGGCGCGCGCAGGTCGTGCGACACGGAGTAGCTGAAGCCCTCCAGGTCCTTGGCCGCCGCTTCGAGCTGGGCGGTGCGCGCCCGCACGCGCTGCTCCAGCGTGGCGTTGAGCTGGCGGAGTTCCTGCTCGGCACGCACCTTCTCGGTGACGTCCGCGACCATCGATAGCACGCCGGTGACGACGCCGTGCTGCTGCAGCCGCGCGTTGGTCCAGTCGCAGGTGACGCTGCGGCCATCCTTGGTGACGTTGTCGTTGACGCTGCGCACCGTAGCATCGCTATCCAGCAGCTGTGTCCACACGGTGTCGATGCCGGCGCGGACGGCAGGCGGCACGACCAGCTCATGGGCGTGGCGGCCGAGCGCCTCGCGCGCGCTGAAGCCGAAGATCCGCTCGGCCGCCGGGTTCCACTCGCGCACACGAAAGTCGCGGTCCCAGACGATGTAGCCGATCGGCATTCGGTCGATGCGGAAGCGCAGCTGTTGCGCGCTGTCCCTGAGCGCCGTTTCGTACCGCGCCTGGCGGCGGCTGTCCCAAATTACCAGCAGCGCGAACACCAGCATGTTCGACAGTACCAGTAGCGCGACGCCCAAGTCGGAGGGGTACAGCCCGTGCCGCTCGCCTTGCAGGCGCAGCCAGCCCAGTGTCACCGGCACCAGGATAGCCAGCGGCAGCATGCGCCGAAGGAAGCTTCCGGCGGCCCCGGCATCCAGCAGCGGACGCATCAGGCCGGCCTCCGCACGGGCGCAGAAGACGCCGATCGACAGCGTCGCGGCGATCAGCGCGCCGCTGAGCGGCATTTGGTTGAACGCGGATATGCCGGTGAACGCGCGCACGCCGTAGACATAACCGAGCAGCGCCAGCAGCGCGATCATCGCCGCGGCCAGCGCCAGCGCCTGCGCGGCGACGATGCGCCGCGGGGTGTCGCGCTCCAGCAGCAGCAGCGCGGCCGCGAGCGCGGTCATGATCAGTGCGCCGTTGAACGGCGGCCGGCCCGGCTGCAGCACGCCGATGCCGCCGATCGGCTCGTCGAACAGCAGCTGGTCGATGTGCAGGTCCCAGCCGCTCAGGTACTGGGCCAGCGTCAGCACGCCAATCAGGCCGCCGGCGCCGGCGCACAGGCGCCGTATGCATACCCGCTGCGCCGGCGCTGCGCCGGTCTGCATCAGCGCGGCGGCAAGGCCGAGCAGCAGAAAGGCGACGGCCGCGTTGACTTTCATCGCGACGAGAGCCGGGTGGATGCTCTTCAGCGCGGCAATGTCGAGAAGCCAGCCGGCCAGCACCGCGGCGCAGGCGACGATTACCAGCAGCGCGGCACGGTGCGAGAACCGCCGCAGCCGCAGGATCGCTGCGTCCGCGGGCGCCCCGGCCGGGCCGGAATCATCCCGTGGCTGGATGTGGTTCGACGGCGCGGACAGCAGGGACATCAGCAGGATATCGGCGTCGGCTCAGGGCAAAGTCACTCTCAGAATCGCGCAGCCGACGGCCGCGCGCCTTGACGCAGATCAAGCCCGACGTGCGCCAGTACCCCAGTTCGGCGCGCTCCAGGCGCGCGTCGCGCCACGCCAGCAAGTCGTGCAGAACGAGGTTCTCCAGATGTGCGCCGCTGGGCTCGCCCGCTTCGGCCAGATACAGGGCCACGCCGGTGTCGCCCCAGTAGAGCTTGGGCGCCTTGATCAGACGCTTGGTGCGGTTGAAGGCATAAGCGGGCAGGCGCACGAGCAGGTACGAAGTCTCGAGCAGCTTGAGCCAGCGATACACCGTCGGCTGCGGCAGGGCGACGTCGCGCCCCAGCTCGGTCTGGTTCACCAGCTGCCCGATCCGCAGACACGCTGCACGCATCAGCCGGCGAAAGTCGGGTAGCGCACTGATGGAGGCGAGATCCTGAAGATCGCGCTCGAGGTAGGTGCGTACGTAGCCGTCGAACCAGACGCGCCGCTCGGCGGCGCTGTTGAGCGACAGCGCGGGTGTCGGAAAGCCGCCGCGCAGCGCCAGGTCGACCCAGTTATCGGCGCTGCCGTCGGCGCCGGCGAGCAGATCGAGCCAGTCGGTATCGGGCGTGGCGAGCAGCTCCTCCCAGCGGCCGCAGGCACCCAGCCCGCGCTGCTCGCGACGCGTCATCGGCCATAAGGTCAGATCGCTGGCGCGACCGGCGAGCGACTCGGAAACCTGCTGCATCAACAGCAGATTGACCGATCCGGTCAGAAGAAAGCGTCCCGGTTTTCGGTCGCGGTCTATGGCGCGTTTGACGGCGCGCAGCAGGTCCGGCGCGCGCTGGACTTCATCGAGCGTCACTGCACCGGGGCCGCCGAGCAGGATCTCCGCAGCGCTGCCCGGGAGTGTGCGCAACGTGGAGCAGCTAGTGTCGTGAGTCGGAAATTCGCATGCGAAATCGCCGGTCTTTTTCGCGCCTGGCTGCGTTGCTCCTCCTCGCCATAGTTCGACTATGACTCGTCGTCGCGCCTTGCCAGTCACGAAAAATCCTCGGCGATTTCATCAAGGAATCTCCGACTCACGGCACTAGGCCGCGATCGGCGCATCGCGTCGCGACGGCGCGACAGCTGCGGGATAACCACCAGGCGCCGAGCGCACGCTCGGCGCGCGCGTCTCGGATTTTGGCGCTATGCGCCCCTGGTCCGCTGGCAGCGCAGGGGCGGATTGACTAAAATCCGCGCGCTTTTTTGATCCCCAGTTGCAATCCAGCTACCAGGTGGCCCGCACGTGGATGTCGCGCGCATCAAGCTGAAAAAGGGCCTCGACCTGCCGATCCGAGGGGTCCCCGAACAGAGCGTCTACGACGCTCCGGCGGTGACGACTGTCGGCGTGGTCGGCGCCGACTATATCGACCTCAAGCCCACGATGTACGTCGAGGTGGGCGAGCGGGTGAAGCTGGGCCAGCCGCTGTTCGAGGACAAGCGGCGGCCCGGCGTGCTGCACACCTCGCCGGCGTCCGGCGAGGTGATCGCGATCAATCGCGGCGCGCGCCGCGTGCTGCAGTCCGTCGTGATTCGCATCGACGGCGCCGACGAGCTGAGGTTCAAGGCCTGGGCGGCGTCCGAGCTGGGCGGTCTGCCGGCGGACGAGGTGCGCGAGCAGCTGCGGGTTTCCGGTCTGTGGACCGCGCTGCGCACGCGCCCGTATTCGCGCGTGCCGCGCGTCGACACCGCGCCGGCGGCGATCTTCGTGCCGTGCATCGACACGCGGCCGCTGGCGGCCGACCCGGCCGTCGTGCTGCGCGGCCAGGAAGAGGATTTCCGCAACGGCCTGACGGTGCTGTCGCGGCTGGCGCCGGAGCTGTACGTCTGCAAGGCGCCGGGCGCGACGATTCCGGTGCCCGAGCTGCCGCAGATCCGCGTCGCCGAGTTCGAAGGCCGCCATCCGGCCGGCCTCGTCGGCACGCACATGCATTTCCTCAAGCCGGCCGGCGCCAACCGCACGAACTGGCATCTCGGCCCGCAGGACGTCGTCGCGATCGGCAAGCTGTTCACGACCGGCCGCATCGATCCGACGCGCATCATCGCGCTGGGCGGGCCGCAGGTGGTCAAGCCGCGCCTGCTGCGCACGCGCATCGGCGCCTGCATGGGCGAGCTGATCACGCCGGAGATCCGCGCCGGCGAGTCGCGGCCGATTTCCGGCTCGATCCTCGGTGGCCGCGAGGCGCGCGGCTGGGGCAATTATCTGGGGCGCTATCACACGCAGATCGCGGTCATCGCCGAAGGGCGCGAGCGCCGGCTGTTCGGCTGGATCAACCCGGCCGGCGAGCGCTTCTCGGCGATCAATGTATTCTTCTCGTCGCTGAGCCGCGGCCGTCGACGGATCGCGATGGACACGTCGACCAACGGCTCGCCGCGCGCGATGGTGCCGATCGGCAACTACGAGCAGGTGATGCCGCTGGACGTGCTGGCGACACCGCTGCTGCGCGCGCTGATCGTGCGCGACACCGATAGCGCGCAGGATCTCGGCGCGCTGGAACTCGACGAGGAGGATCTGGCGCTGTGCTCCTTCGTCTGCGTCGGCAAGCACGATTACGGTCCGATCCTGCGCGCGAACCTGGAGCAGATCGAGCAGGAGGGGTGAGCCGGCGCACTTCGACGATGCCTTGAATGGCCTCGCCGGCGCCGGCCAACGCCCGGCCAGTGTTTTGCATCAGGCGAGGCATGACTCGATGTCAGGCCGAGTCGGGCAAACACGCCCGGGCAGGGGGGGTCGGAAGACCCACGCCGTCTCGCCATGGACCGCCGGAGCGCCACGGGAGGCGAGCGGCAGCAGGATTTAGTTGAGACGCATCCGGCAACGGGGCCGGCGCGTCAACCGAGGTGGGCTTAAGTTATGTCGGCAATCCGCTCTTTTCTCGACCGTGTCGAGCCCTTGTTCAAGAAGGGCGGGCGCTTCGAGAAGCTCTATCCGCTCTACGAGGCGGTCGATACGATCGTCTATTCGCCGGGCGACGTGACGCGCGTTGCGCCGCATGTGCGCGACGGCATCGATCTGAAGCGCGTCATGATCTACGTCTGGCTGGCGACCTTCCCGGCGATCGCGGTCGGCTGCTGGAACGTCGGCTTCCAGGCGAACACCGCGCTCGCGGCGCTCGGCCAGACGCAGATCGAAGGCTGGCGCGGGGCGCTGCTGCACCTGTTCGGCATCGGCGTCGATCCGCGCAGCGCATGGGACTGCTTCTGGCACGGCTTCTGGTACTGGCTGCCGATCTACGCGGTGACCTTCGTCGTCGGCGGCTTCTGGGAAGTCCTGTTCGCGACGGTGCGCCGGCACGAGATCAACGAAGGCTTCTTCGTCACCTCGATCCTGTTCTCGCTGATCCTGCCGCCGACCGTGCCGCTATGGCAGGTCGCGCTCGGCATCTCTTTTGGCACGGTGATCGGCAAGGAGATCTTCGGCGGCACCGGCAAGAACTTCCTCAATCCGGCGCTCGTCGGCCGTGCTTTCCTGTACTTCGCCTATCCGGCGCAGCAGACCGGCGACACGGTCTGGGTCGCCGTCGACGGCGTCACGCAGGCCACGCCGCTGGGCGTGGCCGCGCTCGGCGGGCTCGACGCGGTCAGGGAAAGCGGCGTGACCTGGATGCAGACCTTCCTCGGCATGATCCCCGGCTCGATCGGCGAGGTCTCGACGCTGGCGATCTTCATCGGCGGTGCGTTCCTGATGCTCACCGGCGTCGCCAGCTATCGCGTCGTCGGCGGCATGTTCCTGGGCATGGTGGCGACGGCGCTGCTGTTCAACCTCATCGGCTCCGACAAGAATCCGCTGTTCGCGTTGCCGTGGTACTGGCATCTGACCGTCGGCGGTTTCGCGTTCGGCATGATGTTCATGGCCACCGATCCGGTGTCGGCGGCGCACACGGACACGGGCCGCTGGATCTTCGGCGCGCTGTGCGGCTTTCTCACCGTGCTCGTCCGCGTGGTCAATCCCGCATTTCCCGAGTCGGTGATGCTGGCGATCCTGATGGCCAACATCTTCGCGCCGCTGATCGACTACGGCGTGGTCAAGGCCAACGTCGCGCGGCGCCGGCGCCGCCTGGCCGCCGCCTGAGGAGCGTTCTCGATGGCAGCAAAAGATAGCAAGGCGTACGCACTCTGGGTCGCCTTCGTCCTCTGTCTGGTGTGCTCGGTGCTCGTCACCGCGGCGGCGATCGCGCTGCGGCCGCTGCAGCAGGCGTCCAGGCTCGACGACAAGCGCAAGAACATCCTGCGCGTCGTCGGCATGTACGAGCCGGGCATGCGCATCGACGAGGCGTTCAGCAGGATCACGCCCAAGGTCGTCGATCTCGACAGCGGCACGATCGCCGAGGACATCGATCCGCAGACCTACGACCAGTATTCGGCGGCCAAGGACCCGGCGCAGGGCGGCCAGCAGATACTCGGCAGCGCGGACCTCGCCAAGATCAAGTTCCGGCCCAAGTACGCGACGCTGTACTTCCTCTACAACGAGGACGGCACGCCGCGCACGGTGATTCTGCCGATCAGCGGCTACGGTCTGTGGTCGACCTTGTACGGGTTTCTCGCCGTGGAAGCCGACGGCAACACGATCGTCGGCATCAACTTCTACCAGCATTCCGAGACGCCGGGTCTTGGCGGCGAGGTCGACAATCCGGCGTGGAAACAGCAATGGGTCGGCAAGAAGATCTACGGCGAGGACGGCGAGGTGGCACTCGATCTGGTCAAGGGCGGGGTCAATCCGGAGCATCCGCAGGCCGAGCATCAGGTCGACGCGCTGGCCGGCGCCACGCTGACGTCCAACGGCGTCGAGAACCTGCTCCGTTACTGGCTGTCGGATGCCGGATTCAAGCCGTTTCTCGAGCGCATCCGCCGCGAGCATGCGGCGAGCTGAGGTGAGACATGTCTGAAATGACCGCTAAGAGGATCGTCGTCGAGCCGATCGTCGACAACAACCCGATCATCCTCCAGGTGCTCGGCATCTGTTCTGCGCTCGCCGTCACCGGGCGGCTGGAGACGGCACTGATCATGTGCGTGGGCCTGACCTCGGTGACCGCGTTCTCGAATCTGTTCTACAGCATGGTTCGCAAGTTCGTGCCGGGCAGCATCCGCATCATCGCGCAGATGACGATCGCGGCGACGCTGGTGATCCTCGTCGACCAGACGCTCAAGGCCGTGGCCTACGAGCAGTCCAAGCCGCTGTCCGTGTTCATCGGCCTGATCCTGACCAACTGCATCGTCATGGGCCGCCTCGAAGCCTACGCGCAGTCCAATCCGCCGTGGCCCTCGTTTCTCGACGGGCTGGGCAACGGCCTGGGCTATTCGGCGATCCTGGTCCTGCTCGCCGTCGTCCGCGAGCTGTTCGGCTCCGGCAAGCTGCTGGGCGTCGAAATCCTGCCGCTGGCGACGCAGGGCGGCTGGTACGTGCCCAACGGCCTGCTGCTGCTGCCGCCGTCGGCGTTCTTCCTGATCGGCCTGATCATCTGGGCGGTGCGCAGCTGGAAGCCGCAGCAGCAGGAGCATCCGACGTTCCGTATCCAGGCGGGGCAGATCCACGGTACGGAGGCGCACTAGCCGTGGCCGGCCGCCCTCACCCCAGCGCCCGCTCCGCGGGCGGTCTTCCCCTCCCCCTCCGGGGGAGGGACATTGGTGTCGCCACGCGACGGAGTTAGTCATGGAGCACTACATCAACCTCGCGATCCGCTCGCTGTTCGTCGAGAACCTCGCGCTCGCGTTCTTCCTCGGCATGTGCACCTTCCTGGCGATCTCGAAGAAGATCGAAACCGCCTTCGGCCTGGGCGTTGCCGTGATCGCGGTGCAGTCGCTGACGATGCCGCTCAACAACCTGCTGTTTCAGTACGTGCTCAAGCCGGGCGCGCTGTCGTGGGCAGGGCTGCCGAACACCGATCTGTCATTCCTCGGGCTGATTCTGTACATCGGCGTCATCGCCGCGAGCGTGCAGATCCTGGAAATGACGCTCGACAAGTACGTGCCCGCGCTCTATTCCGCGCTCGGCATCTTCCTGCCGCTGATCACCGTGAACTGCGCGATTCTCGGCGGTTCGCTGTTCATGGTCGAGCGCGACTACAACTTTCCCGAAGCGGTCGTCTATGGCGTGTCGTCCGGCGCGTCGTGGGCGCTCGCGATCGTGCTGCTCGCCGGCGTGCGCGAAAAGCTCAAGTATTCCGACGTGCCGCCGGCGCTGCAGGGTCTGGGCATCACCTTCATCTCCGCAGGCCTGCTGGCCTTCGGCTTCATGGCCTTCTCGGGCATCCAAATTTAGGGGAGTCGTGCCGACATGTTTCTCGAAATCGGCCTGGGCGTCGGCGTCTTCGTCGGCGTGATTCTGGCGCTGGTGATGATCATCCAGTTCGCCAAGGACAAGCTCGTCCCCGCCGGCAACGTCAAACTGCTGATCAACGAAGAGCGCGAGCTGGAAGTGCCGGTCGGCGGCAAGCTGCTGCAGACGCTCGCCGCCTGCGGCCTCTACGTGCCCTCGGCCTGCGGCGGCGGCGGCTCGTGCGCGCAATGCCGCGTCAAGATCTTCGAAGGCGGCGGCAACATCCTGCCGACCGAGCTCAACCACATCACCAAGCGCGAGGCCAAGCAGGGCGACCGCCTGTCCTGCCAGGTGGCGGTCAAGCAGAACATGAAGATCGAGATCCCGGAGCACGTCTTCGGGGTCAAGAAGTGGGAGTGCACGGTGCGCTCCAATCACAACGTCGCCACCTTCATCAAGGAGCTGGTGCTGGAACTGCCGCCGGGCGAGCGCGTTAACTTCCGCGCCGGCGGCTACATCCAGATCGAATGCCCGCCGCACGAGGTTCACTACAAGGATTTCGACATCGAGCCGCAGTTCCGCGAGGATTGGGACAGGTTCAACCTCTGGCAGTACAAGTCGGTGGTCGACGAACCGGTCGAGCGCGCCTACTCGATGGCGAATTATCCCGAGGAGCTGGGCATCATCATGCTCAACGTGCGCATCGCCAGCCCGCCGCCGAAGCTGCCGAACGTGCCGCCCGGCAAGATGTCGAGCTACATCTTCAGTCTGAAGCCCGGCGACAAGGTCACGATCTCGGGCCCCTTCGGCGAATTCTTCGCGCGCCATACCGACAAGGAGATGGTCTTCATCGGCGGCGGCGCCGGCATGGCGCCGATGCGCAGCCACATCTTCGACCAGCTGATGCGCATCAAGACCCAGCGCAAGATCACGTTCTGGTACGGCGCGCGCTCGAAGCGCGAGATGTTCTACGTCGAGGACTTCGACCGCCTCGCCGCCGAGCACCCGAACTTCACCTGGCACGTCGCGCTGTCCGAACCGCTGCCCGAGGACAACTGGACCGGCTACACCGGCTTCATCCACAACGTGCTCTACGAGAACTACCTCAAGCACCACAAGGCGCCGGAGGACTGCGAGTACTACATGTGCGGCCCGCCGGTCATGAACGCCGCCGTCATCAAGATGCTGCTCGATCTCGGCGTCGAGCGCAAAGACATCATGCTCGATGATTTCGGGGGGTGAGCCGGCGCAAGCGAGAAAAGTGCCGGTGGCACTTTTCTGCGCCGGCGAACGCCCGGCCAGGGATGGCCGGGCCGGGGGTCGTCAAGCGGCGCGCCGCCGCGCCACGGACGGCGAAAGCGACGTCCGGGAACCAGCGCGAACCGACGATGCCGGTGGCATCGTCGGCGGCCGCGAACGCCCGGCCAGTGTTTGCCA
>JBFMCQ010000108.1:0-9492 GCA_040754295.1 Pseudomonadota bacterium
GCGCAGCGCGAGGCCGGCGCCGCGGAAGAACGGCCAGCCGGCGTAGAGCACGCCCGGCGTCGCGACGACGGCCTGCGCCCAGCGCAGCAGCGCGCGCAGACCGGCGTCGATGTCCGCGCCGTCGGTATACTCGGGCCAGGCCAGCATCATCACCTGCATCGCGCAGATCGCGGCGACGCCGATGCGCGCGAGCATGCGCCGGCGCTCGCCAGTCTGCGCATGCAGGCCGGCGTCCTGGGCGAGCACGCGCGGCTGGAAACCCGCGGCGTCCAGCCGGGACAACAGGACCGACAGCGGCGTCCGCGCCGGGTCGAAGCAGAACTGCAGCGTACGGCTGGTCAGGCTGCTGCGCAGCCCGCTCACCTGCCCCGCGAGCAGCTTCTCGATGCGTCCGACGCAGGCCGCGCAGTGCATGCCGTCGACGCCGAGCAGCACCTCGCGCAGGCCGCCGCCCGCGGGGCTGCTGACGCTGTCGCGCAGCTCGGCGCGGTCGTAGACGCTCCAGTCGCTCACCGGCGCATCACCGGGTTCCGACGATCCGCTCGGCGCCGGGCACCGGCGTGAAGCCGTGCTGGTAGGCGAGCGCGGTCGTCAGCACGCCGGCCAGCAGCACGGCGGCGGGCAGTCCGATCAGCAGCAGGAGCTCGAGAACGGGGCGGGTCTTCATGGCAAATCTCTCCAGTAACGATCAGCGCGCGGGCGCGAGGAAGGTGGCTTCGTGGTCGTCGGCCTGCTCGGCGTCGAGCGCGCGCACCTCGAAACGCAGCTTCGACACGCCGGCCGGCGCCTCGGCAGCACGTGCGGCGACGGTCACCGAGCGATGCTCGCCGGCGCCGACCTCGATCCGGTCGGGCTCCAGTGCAACCGCGGCGCCGCCGGCGAGCTGCGCGCTGAGCGCGTAGCGGTGGGCGCGATCGGTCTTGTTCGAGAGCTTCACCGAGTAGACGTTCTCGATGCTGCCGTCGACCAGCTCGCGGTACAGCTGCTTGCGGTCGCGCACGACGTCGAAGGTGATCGGGCTGCGCGTGAGCACCAGCACGCCGAAGGCGGCGACGACCAGCAGCCAGACGATGCCGTAGCCGATCATGCGCGGCCGCAGGATGTGGAAACGCCCGGTCGCTTCGAAGCGGTCGCTGGTGTAGCGGATCAGCCCGCGCGGCTTGCCGACCGAATCCATCACGTTGTTGCAGGCGTCGACGCAGGCGGCGCAGGCGATGCACTCGTACTGCAGTCCGTTGCGGATGTCGATGCCCATCGGGCACACCTGCACGCAGATCGAGCAGTCGATGCAGTCGCCCTGGGCAAACGGAGGCGGTTGCAGGTTGCCGGCTGCAGATTGCAGAGAAGCGCCGTCTTCAGCAACCTGCAACCTGCGACCCGCAGCCTCAAGGCGCGCTGCGCGCGCCTTGCTCTTCCGCGGCTCGCCACGCCGCTCGTCGTACGCAATGATCAGCGTGTCCTTGTCGAACATCGCCGACTGGAAGCGCGCGTACGGGCACATGTACTTGCACACCTGCTCGCGCAGGAAGCCGGCGTTGCCCCAGGTGGCGAAACCGTAGAACAGCGTCCAGAACAGCGCCCAGCCGGACAGCTCGAACGCGAGCGCCGACGCGAACAGCTCGGGCGCCGGCACGAAATAGGCGACGAAGCTGAGGCCGGTGTAGAGGGCGAACAGCGCCCACAGCAGGTGCTTGCCGCCCTTGCGCAGGACTTTCGCGGCGTTCCAGGGCGAGCGGTCGAGCCTGATGCGCGCGTGGCGGTCGCCCTCGATGTAGCGCTCGATCCACATGAAGGCCTCGGTCCATACCGTCTGCGGACAGGCGTAGCCGCACCACAGCCGCCCGGCGAGCGTCGTGAAGAAGAACAGCGTGAACGCCGCCATCGCCAGCATCGCCGTGAGCAGGTAGAAGTCCTGCGGCACCAGCGTCAGCCCGAAGATATGGAAGCGCCGCGCCGGCAGGTCGAACAGCACCAGCGGCGCGCCGTTCCACGACAGCCACGGCACGATGTAGTAGACGCCGAGCAAGGCGAGCATCGCGCTCAGACGCAGCCGCGCATAGCGGCCCCATACCTCGCGCGGATAGATCTTGGCTGCGGACTGATAAAAGGAGATCGTGCTTTCTTTGGCTTGGGTCATGGCGCCTGCTTGCGAACGGACCGGCTCCGACCTCGCGGTGGCTCGAAGGCCGCCGCCGGCGGCCGCGCCAGCATGGCTGCGGTGAGCGCGGGAATCGCGGCCAGCGCCCAGAGCACGACGAAGACGGCGGCGAGCCGGCCGAAACCGAGCGGCTCCCCTTCGTGCGGCAGCGCCAGCAGGAATGCGGCGAACAGCGCGACCGCCCCGATGAACGCCGACCACGCGGTGATCGCGAGCAGCCTCAGGGAGGGCCGCGTCCCGAGTGCGCGCCGGCGCGCGGCGCGCAGAATCCCTGCAGCGTCGTCGAGCTGTGGGTCGGCGGATTTCAGGCGTCGGCTCACGGCTCGCTGCGCTGGGTCAGCTGCGCCTGCGCCGAGGCCTGCGGCGAGAGGCTCAGTACGTAGGCGGTGACGACCCTGATCTCGTCGGCGCCGAGAAGCTTTTCATGCGCCGGCATCGCCGCCCTGCGGCCGAACAGAATCGTCTCGCGCACGCGCTCGCGGGTGCCGCCGTAGAGCCAGACGTCGTCGGTCAGATTCGGCGCGCCCAGCAACGGATTACCCTTGCCTTCCGGGCCGTGGCAGGCGGCGCAGGTGAGGTTGTACTGCGCCATGCCCTTGGCACGAACCGCGCCATCGAGCTTGGGATCTTTCCAGTGCGCGACCGTGCGCACGAGGGCATCGACGCTCTGCGCATCGATCGCGCCGTTGAACGGTGGCATCACCCCGTTGCGGCCGCGGGTGACCGACGCGAGCACCGTTTCCGGTGCGCCGCCGTAGAGCCAGTCGTCGTCGGTGAGGTTGGGAAAGCCGATTGCGCCCCGCGCATCGGCGCCGTGGCAGCCGGCGCAGTTGTTGAGGAACACGCCCCGGCCGAGCGACACTGCGGCCGGATCCGCGGCGAGCGCCGCGAGGTCGCGGTCGCGGAATTCCGCGAACAGCGCCTCGCGCTTCGCACGCAGCGCGCCCAGGCGCTCGTCGAGCTGCTTCTGCGAACTCCAGCCGAGCCGGCCACCGAAGTTGCCGAGCCCCGGATAGACGAGCAGATAACCGACGCCGAACACCACCGTGAGCACGAACAGATTCAGCCACCAGCGCGGCAGCGGATTGTTGTATTCGCGCAGATCGCCGTCCCAGACGTGCCCGGTGTCCTCCTGGCTGAGCTTGCCCCGGGCGTTTCCGAAGAGCAGCCACAGTGCACCGGCCAGCGAGCCGAGCGTGACGACGATGACCACCCAGTGCCAGAACGTGCTCATCCCACCACTCATCTCGTAGTCTCCTTGGAGCGCGACCGGTCGCGCAGCGGGCGCGAGTCGCCATATGGCAGCCACAGGGAGCCGGCCAGCGTGAAGACCGCCGCGGCGGCGATGAACCAATGCCGGTCGGCGAGCAGAACCCCGTTCATGGACGAGGCTCCCCATCTTCGAGCGGCAGCCGTGCGGCCTCGGCGAAGCGCGCGCGGTTGCGTGCGGACCAGGCCCACGCGGCGATGCCGACGAACGCGAGGAGCAGAACCGCGGTGATCAGGCCGCTGATCATGATTTTTCTCCCGTTTGCAGTGCGGAGACGCTCGCCTGCGACGGCTCGGGCGTCCTGAGCGACTGCAGGAACGCGATCAGCGCGTCCATCTGCGTCTTGCCGTGCACGGCCTCCGCGGCGCCGGCGATGTCGGCGTCGCTGAAGGGCACGCCGACGCGCCTGAGCGCGGTCATCATCGACTGCACCTCCGCGCCGTCGACGAACTGCTCTGCCAGCCACGGATAACCGGGCATGTTGGACTCGGGCACGACGTCGCGCGGATTGAGCAGATGGATGCGGTGCCAGTCGTCGCTGTAGCGGCCGCCGACGCGCGCCAGATCCGGACCGGTGCGCTTGGAGCCCCACTGGAACGGGTGATCCCAGACCGATTCGCCGGCACTCGAGCGCGGGCCGTAGCGCAGCACTTCCTCCTGCAGCGCGCGCACCATCTGCGAATGGCAGTTGTAGCAGCCCTCGCGAACGTAGACGTCGCGACCGGCGACCTGCAGCGGCGTGCGCAGCGCCAGACCGTCGGCAGGCTTCGTCGCCGAGGTCTGGAACATCAGCGGCACGATCTCGATGATGCCGCCGAAGGCGATCGCGACGACGATCAGGACGGCCAGCCAGACGACGTTCTTCTCGACCAGTTCGTGATTCATGCCAGCGCCTCCTGAGCGGTGACACGGCTTGCTTCGGGCGTTGGCGTCGCGATCGTCTTCCAGACGTTCCAGGCCATGACCAGCATGCCGGACAGGACCACGAGACCGCCGAGCAGGCGCACGCCGTAGTAGGGATAGGTGGCCTTGAGGCTCTCGATGAAGCTGTAGGTCAAGCTGCCGTCGGCCTCGACCGCACGCCACATCAGCCCCTGCATGACACCGGCGATCCACATCGCGGTGATGTAGAGCACCGTGCCGATCGTCGACAGCCAGAAGTGCAGGTTGATCGCCGGGATGCTGTACATCTGCGGCTTGCCGAACAGGCGCGGGATCAGCATGTAGATCGAGCCGATCGAGATCATCGCAACCCAGCCGAGCGCGCCGGAGTGCACGTGCCCGATCGTCCAGTCGGTGTAGTGCGAGAGCGCGTTGACCGTCTTGATCGACATCATCGGCCCTTCGAAGGTCGACATGCCGTAGAACGACAGCGAGACGATCAGGAACTTGAGGATCGGGTCGTCGCGCAGCTTATGCCAGGCGCCGGACAGCGTCATGATGCCGTTGATCATGCCGCCCCAGGACGGCGCCAGCAGCACCAGCGAGAACACCATGCCCAGCGACTGCGCCCAGTCGGGCAGCGCCGTGTAGTGCAGGTGGTGCGGGCCGGCCCACATGTAGATCGAAATCAGCGCCCAGAAGTGCACCACCGACAGGCGATAGCTGTAGATCGGCCGCCCGGCCTGCTTGGGTACGAAGTAGTACATCATCCCGAGGAAGCCGGCGGTGAGGAAGAAGCCGACCGCGTTGTGGCCGTACCACCACTGCACCATCGCGTCGACCGCGCCGGAATAGGCACTGTAGGACTTGGTCAGCGACACCGGAATCGCCGCGCTGTTGACGATGTGCAGCACCGCCACGGCGATGATGTAGCTGCCGTAGAACCAGTTGGCGACGTAGATGTGGCTGACCTTGCGGATCGCGATCGTGCCGAAGAACACCACGGCATACGCGATCCAGACCGCGGCGATCAGCAGATCGATCGGCCACTCCAGCTCGGCGTACTCCTTGGACTGCGTGATGCCCAGCGGCAGCGTGATCGCGGCGGCGACGATGACCGCCTGCCAGCCCCAGAACGTGAAGCTCGCCAGTTTCGGCAGAAACAGCCCGGCCTGGCAGGTGCGCTGCACGACCCAGTACGAGGTCGCGAACAGGGCCGAGCCACCGAAGGCGAAGATCACCGCGTTGGTGTGCAGCGGGCGCAGCCGGCTGTAGGTCAGCCAGGGGATGTCGAAGTTCAGCGCCGGAAACATCAGCTGCGCAGCGATGACGACGCCGACGAGCATGCCGACGATGCCCCAGACCACCGTCATCACGGCGAACTGGCGCACCACGGTGTCGGCGTAGACCGGGCTGGTGCCGGCGGCAGTGGTTACTGACATTGATGCTCCCGAGTCGAACGAACCCATTCGTGGGCGCGCCCATTCTCGGAAGGCGAGCGCGGCCCGGCATTGACCTGTGTCAACGGCCGGCCGGACCCTGCCGTGCTATGGCAGGCCTACCGCGCGCGTCACTACACCCGCTCCGGCGGCAGCTCGTCTTCGTCGGTGTCGTCGAGCGACCAGTGTCTCTGGCCGAGGCGCTCGTCCCATTCCTGCACGACCTGCGCTTCGGCATTGCAGTGCAGGCAGCGGATGCGCTTGCCGACGACGAGGTCGCCGGGCCTGAGTGCGATCGCGGCGCCGCAGGAGGGGCATGGCCGCTCGACGGTCTCGGTCTCGGTGTTCATGAACGCTCCGATGGTGAACGCGGCTGCATTACCTTAGCCGCTCGCACGGCCTGGGAACATGGACTCCAGTCAGCTGCACGGCGTTTTTTGCCAGGCGGCTCCGCAAGCTGCAGGACGCCGCAGACGCTTCGTGCACGCTGCAAGGCCGGCAGAGGGTGAACTCCGGCGGCACACAGCGCATCATGAGCAAATGTCGCAGCCAGCCGGTTGATCCGGATCAATGCCGCTGCCGGCAGCGGCCGCGAGCATGGTCCCGTTCGGGACGCTTCTGCAGAAGTCGGAGACACCCATGAGCCAGTACCAGCGCATTCTCGTCGTCGTCGATCCCGCATTGCGGCGCACGCCGGCCATCGAGCGCGCGGCGCGCATCGCACGCGCGACCGGTGCCGAGCTGCATTTGTGCATCTTCGATCACCATGCCGGCATCGCCGCGGTCGGCGCCGTCTCCGCGGAAGTGATGGCGCTCGCCAAGAGCGCGTTCCTGCGCGAGCGCGCGGAATGGCTCGAAGACAGCGCGCGGCTGCTGCAGGCCGACGGCCTCAAGGTGCAGACCGACGTCGTCTGGGGCAAGCCGGTGCACGAGAAGCTGATCGCCAAGACCGCCGAGCTCAAGCCCGAGCTGGTCATCAAGGACGTGCACCTGGAGCCCGCGCTCAAGCGCCTGCTCTACACGCCGCTCGACTGGCAGCTGATGCGGCTCTGCCCGGCGCCGCTGCTGCTGGTCAACGCGCAGGCGCATCCACTGCCGCAGCGCGTCATCGCAGCGGTCGATACGAGCGTCATCGGCGAGGATGCCGCCGCACTCAACGACGCCGTCGTGCACGCCGCGCTGCAGCTGGCGCTGCAGTGCAATGCGACGCTGCACGTCGCACACGCCTTCGACGGCCTCACCGTCACGTCGATCGGTGAGCCGCACGGCGATGCGCTGCTGATCGGCGAGGCCTACACGACGCTGCGCGGCATCCACGAGCGCAACTTCGACGCGTTCTGCGCGAAACACGGCGTACCGGCCGAGCGCAAGCACTTCGTCGACGGCCCGGTCGCCGATGCGATCGCCGATCTCGCCGACGCCGCCGAGGCGGACGTCGTCGCCGTCGGCAGCGTCTACCGCGAAGGCCTGGAGCGCCTGATTCTCGGCAGCAGCGCCGAGCGCATTCTCGAGCGCCTGCACTGTGACGTGCTCGTGGTCAAGCCGCCGGCGTTCATCCACGTGCTGGCCGAGCATCTCGACATCCCCGAGGAACTGCTGCCGCCGTTTCCGGCGTGATCCGCGGGGCGCGTGGCGCAATCCCGGTATCCCGTCGGTCGGTATCCGGCGCGTCGAGTCCGGCTTCGACCTACGCCGCCTGCGCCGCTCGCGCCGCCTGCGCGTCGACGACGGTCAGCGCCGTCATGTTGACGATGCGGCGCACCGTCGCCGACGGGGTGAGGATGTGCGCCGGGTGCGCGCAGCCGAGCAGCATCGGCCCGATGGCGACGTTGTTGCCAGCCGCGGTCTTGAGCAGGTTGTAGGCGATGTTCGCGGCGTCGAGATCGGGCATCACCAGCAGGTTCGCCGCGCCGGAGAGCGTGCTGTCGGCGAGGATGTTGCGCCGCAGGGTCTCGTCGAGTGCGCAGTCGCCGTGCATCTCGCCGTCGACCTCGAGCTCCGGCGCGCGCGCGCGCACAAGGCGCAGCGTTTCGCGCATCTTCAGCGCCGACGGCGCGTCCGAGCTGCCGAAGTTGGAGTGCGAGAGCAGCGCGATCTTCGGCTCGATGCCGAAGCGGCGAATCTCCTCGGCGGCCATGCGCGTGATCTCGGCGAGCTGATCGGCCGTCGGGTCGAGGTTGACGTGCGTGTCGACGATGAAGACCTGCCGGTCGGGCAGGATCAGCGCGTTCATCGCGCCGTAGACCGTGGCGCCGGGCCGCTTGCCGAGCACCTGGTCGATGTACTTGAGGTGCCGCCCGGTCGTCGAGATGGTCCCGCAGATCATGCCGTCGACCTCGCGCCTGGCGAGCAGCATCGCGGCGATCAGCGTCGTGCGCCGGCGCATCTCCAGCTTGGCGTACTGCTCGGTGATGCCGCGCCGCTTCATGGCCTGGTGGTAGGCCTGCCAGTACTCGCGGTAGCGCGGGTCGTTCTCGGTGTTGACGACGTCGTAGTGCGTCGCCGCCTGCAGCCGCAGGCCGAAGCGCTGGATGCGGCTTTCGATCACCTCGGGCCGGCCGACCAGCAGCGGCCGCGCGATACCTTCGTCGACGACAATCTGCACGGCGCGCAGCACGCGCTCCTCCTCGCCTTCGGCGAAGGCGACGCGCTTGTGCTCCGGCGCGACGCGCCGTGCCGCGGCGATGATCGGCTTCATCATCGTGCCGCTGTGGTGCACGAACTGCTGCAGCTTCTGCTCGTAGGCGTCGAAGTCGGCGATCGGCCGCATGGCCACACCCGAGTCCATCGCCGCACGCGCCACGGCCGGCGCGATGCGCACGATCAGCCGCGGATCGAAGGGCTTGGGAATCAGGTACTCCGGTCCGAACCTGAGATCTTCGATGCCGTAGGCGCTGGCGACGACGTCGTTGGCCTCCTGGCGCGCGAGTGCCGCGATCGCGTGCACGCAGGCGATCTCCATCGCGCGCGTGATCGTGGTTGCACCGACGTCGAGCGCACCGCGGAAGATGAACGGAAAGCAGAGGACGTTGTTGACCTGGTTCGGGTAGTCGGTGCGACCGGTGGCGATGATGGCGTCGGCGCGCACCGATTTGACTTCTTCGGGCCGGATCTCGGGATTGGGATTGGCGAGCGCGAAGATCAGCGGCCGCGGCGCCATCTGCCTGACCATCTCCGGCTTGAGCACGCCGCCGGCCGAAAGGCCGAGGAACATGTCGGCGCCGCCGATGACCTCGGCGAGCGTGCGCGCGGTGGTGCGCTGCGCGTACTGCGCCTTGGTCTCGTCCATCAGCTCGCTGCGGCCCTCCCAGACCACGCCGGCGAGATCGGTGAGCCAGATGTTCTGTTTCGGCAGCCCGAGATCGACCAGCAGCTCGACGCAGGCCAGCGCCGCGGCGCCGGCACCGGAGACCACGAGCTTGATCTCGCGGATGTCCTTGCCGACGACGGTCAGGCCGTTGAGCGCGGCGGCGCCGACGATGATCGCCGTGCCGTGCTGGTCGTCGTGAAACACCGGGATCTTCATGCGGCTGCGCAGCTGCTTCTCGATGTAGAAGCATTCCGGCGCCTTGATGTCTTCGAGATTGATGCCGCCGAAGCTCGGCTCCAGCGCGGCAATGACTTCGACCAGCCTGTCCGGATCGGCCTGATCGATCTCGATGTCGAACACGTCGATGCCGGCGAACTTCTTGAACAGCACCGCCTTGCCTTCCATGACCGGCTTGGCCGCGAGCGGCCCGATG
>JBFMCQ010000109.1:0-9329 GCA_040754295.1 Pseudomonadota bacterium
CGTCCGCAGCGCCGGTCGCCGGCGGCACGCCCGTCGGCGTGCAGATCCTGCGCCGCTTCTCGCTGCCGCTGTATCGTGCGCCCGCGGCGCCGGTGCGCCGCGCAGTGCACTGGTCCGCGTACCGCGGCGGCGGCGACTACGTGCTCACCGCGCACAATCTCGGCAACGTGCACGAGCGCCGCGCGGAGATGACGGTCTACGCGAGTGAGGCCGCGCTCGGCCGCGGCTCGGGGCTCAACGACCTCCTGCCCGGCGCGACGAAAACCTGGCGCTTCCCGGCGACGCTGCCCACCGAGCGCCTGCGCATCGAAGCCATCAGCGATCGCCAGAGTGATCCGCTCGTCGAGTTCGCTGCCGTGCGCTAGGAGCCTGGGCGGCGGACTCGGCGCACTCGTCGCGGCGCTGGCCATCGCGGTCGCTGCGCCCGCGGCGGCGGCGGACTGGTTCTCGACCGGCTGCACGACGTCCGAGGATCTGCACCCCGAGAAACCGACCCGCCTGCTGCTGCGCGTGCTGCGCGCGCCCGGCGATCCCGGCTTCGACGCGGTGCTGCTGCGGCTGCCCGACGGACACCTCGCCGCCGACACCGCGTTCTTCTCGAAGCTGGGCATCAGCGCGACGCTGCCGGCCGCGGCGCGCGTGCAGCGCGGGTACTACGATCTCGACCGCTTCCCCGAGCTCGATTACGCAATCGACCACTGCAATCAGACGCTGTCCGTCGATGCGGCGCGGCTGATGGCGAAGAGCCGTGTTTCGATGCGTCCGACGGACGCGCTCACGGAACGCGGCGCGCCGCGCAGCGAGACCGGCGGCTTCGTACAGATCGACAGCCAGTACAGCCGCTTTGCAGACGAAGGCACGACGAGCACGCTGGCCTACGCCGGCCTGTTCGGCGCGAACCAGCAGATCGAAGGCAGTGCGCTGTTCGACGACGATCGGGGCATCCGCCTCGACACGTTCTGGACGATCCCCGACCCGCAGCGCCTGCAGACGCTGCGAGTCGGCGACGCGATCACCGATCCCGGCCCGCTCGGCGCGGCGCGGCGCTTCGGCGGAATCCAGTGGGGCACGGATTTCACGTTGCAGCCAAGCTTCGTCAGCTTTCCGCTGCCGTCCGCGCGCGGACTGGCGCTGCTGCCGAGCACGGTGGACGTTTACGTCAACGACGTGCTGCGCGGGCAGACCGAGGTTCCGGCCGGTCCGTTCGAGATCACCGACCTCCCCGGCCTCACCGGCGACGGCCGGCTGCGGCTCGTCGTCACCGATCTGCTGGGCCGCAGCCAGCTGCTCGAGTACGACATCTACACCGCAACGCGTCTGCTGCGCGGCGGGCTCAGCGAGTACAGCCTCACCGCCGGCTTCCCGCGCGAAAGCTATGGCGTCCGCTCCGGCGATTACGGCGAAGCGTTCGCCAGTGCCGTCTACCGCCGCGGGCTCAGCGACAACCTCACGATCGAGACGCAGGCCGAGGCCTCGCAGGAACGCTACACCGCTGCCGCCGGCTACGCGCTGCTGCTGCCGGGGCTCGGCACGATCGGCACGAGCCTGGCGGCGGCCGGCGGCGACAGCCACGGCGGCCAGCTGCGCGCCGGCGCCGAGCGCATCGGCCCGGTGTGGTCGCTGCGCGCGGAGTGGCAGGAGACCAGCCGCGGCTTCCTGCGCATCGGCGAGACGCAGCCGCCGAGCCGCAGCCGCAGCATCGCCGGCGCGAGCTGGCAGCGGCCGGGCATCGGCTCGCTGTCGGCGAGCTGGCTCGACGAGCTGACCGGCAGCGGCGAGCGCCTCAACGGTCTGCTGTTCGGCTACAACCCGCCGTCGCTGCTCGGCTTCCACGTCAGCCTCAACGCCCGCTACGACTTCGAGACCAGCGAGCGGCATTCGGCCTTCCTGCTGCTTTCGCGCCGGCTCGGCGCACGCGCGCACGTCGGCGCGACGATGCAGCTCCAGGACTCGCAGACGACGGCCGGCGTGCAGCTGAGCCGCAATCCGGCCGGCCCGCTCGGCTGGTACGCGCGCGCCGCGCATGCACAGGGCGAGCTGCAGCGCAGCACCGCGAGCCTCGGCTACACCCACGAGCGCGCGAGCCTCAGCGCCGCGATCGAGGACTTCGACGGCGAGCAGGCGTACCGCGCCGGCGTGCGCACCGGCATCGTCGCGCTGGGCCGCGATCTGTTCTGGACGCGGCCGCTCGCCGGTCCGTTCGCCATCGTCGATACCGACGGCACCGGCGGCGTGCGCGTATTCAGCGAAAACCACCCGGTCGGCGATACCGATGACCGCGGCCTGCTGCTGGTGCCCGATCTTCGCGCCTACCAGGCCAACCGCGTGTCGGTGCGCGACGACGACTATGCCTTGGACGCGCGCATCGACCGCTTCGCCGAGCGGATCGTCGCGCCCGGCTTCGGCGGCGTTCGCGTGCCGTTCCGCGCGCGCGGCGGCGTCGCGCAGCGGCTGCGGCTGCAGCTGCCGGACGGCACGGCGCCGCCGGCGGGCGCCGACATCGTCAACCTCGGCACCGGCCAAACCGGTTTCCTCGGCTTCGACGGCGCGGCGACGCTCGAAGCGGCGCCCGGCAGCTACCGCCTGCAGGTCCGCTGGATGGACGGCGCGTGCGTCGCCGACGTGCGGCTGCGCGCCGACGCCAAACTCGGCGATCCTATGCGCACCGTGCCGTGCCTGCCGCAGGCCGCCGCCGGTACGGCCACCCGGGACCGAGACCTACGCTGATGTCGAAGCTCCAACAGGGGCTGTTGATGGGCATGGTGCTGCTGCTGCCGTTCACGGCGCGGGCGCAGCTCGCCAGCTGCAGCGTATCGACGCTGCCCGTCTCCTTCGGCGCCATCGATCCGGCGCAGCCGGGTGCGACCGATGCGACCGGTACCGTTACGGTGAGCTGCGTCGGTCTCAGCCTGATTCCGTACAACGTCGCGCTCAGCGCCGGTGGCGGCACCTATGCGCAGCGCACGATGAGCTCGGGGGCGAGCGCGCTGAACTACAACCTCTACACCTCGCCGACCTACAACACGGTCTGGGGTGACGGCAGCGGCGGCACGTCGCGCGTGTCCGGCAGCATCACGCTGCTGGTCAATCCGGGCGTGCATCCGGTCTACGCGCGCGTACCCGGCAATCAGAACGTCGCACCGGGGACTTATACGGACAGCATCACGGTGACGGTGACGTATTGATGCGGGGAGCGCGGCTCACCGCAGCGGCCGCGCATCAGCGCAGATAGTCGAACAGCGAAAGCCCCTGCACGCGCGTAAACGACGCCTGCGCCGCTTCGAGCGCGAGCAGCTGCTGCTGCAGGCGCGCGGCGGCTTCGGCGATGTCGACATCGCGCAGATCCGACAGCGCCGACTGCGCCTCGATCTCGATCGCGGACAGTGTCGAGCCTGCCCGCTCCGCTGCGTTCAGGCGCAGCCCGACGCCGGCGCGGATCGTGGAGAAATGCGTCTGCGCGTTATCGAGCTCGGCGAGCGCCTGTTGCACGCCGGTCTGCGCGATGCCGCGCTCGCCGTCGGTCGTGCGCGGCGCGTCGACGAGCTGCGCGACCTTGTCGATCAGCGCAAGCACGTCCTGCTGCGCGGCCGGCGCCAGCGTGAAACTGTCGCCGTCGGCCGGCGTGCCGTCGAGCACCAGCGCGATGCCGCGCACGCGCAGCATCGTGCCGGCGGCGTAGGGGCCGGAATCGATCAGTGTGCTCGCCGCATCGCGCACTTCGTAGCCGCCGCCGCTGAACCTGATCGTGTACGTGCCGCCGTCGTAGAGCGTGGCATCGTAGACGCTGCTCTGGCGCACGTGCACGCTGCCGGTGTTGCCGCTCGCGGCGCTCACTTGCGTCGTCGCGTTGCCGCTGCGCAGGCGCATGAAGACCTCGCTGCCGGCGTCGCCGTCGGCGATGCTGCGCGCATTGCCGATCGCGAGCCTGCGCACCTGCTGGTCGCCGCCGTAGTCGGCGCCGCTGCCGTTCCACGCGAACGGCAGCGCGCGGTCGCGCGTGCCGGCGAACAGGTATGCGCCCTGCCCGTCGTCGCGGTTGGCGATCGCGAGCATCGCATCGCGCAGCGCCGTGATCTCCTGCGCGATCGCGCCGCGGTTCTCGGCGGACAGGCTGCCGCCGTTGGCCTGGATCAGCAGCTCGCGCACGCGCGCGAGCACGTCGTCGGCCTCGGCGAGCGCCGCCTCCTCCAGATTCAGGCGGTGCAGCGCGGTCCGTGCGTTCGACTGGTAGCGCTGCGTCTGCGCCAGCAACTGGTCGATACCCATGCCCGCGACCCAGTCGGACGGCGCATCCGCAGCCGTCAGCAGCTTCTGCTGTGTCGCCAGCTGCGTCTGCGTGCGCAGCAGATCCTGCTGGCTGCGCTGCAGCAGCTCGATACCGCGCTGGTAGAGCTGCGCCGTGGACACGCGGAGCGTCATCGTCCCGCCGCCTGCAGCAAGGTCTGGAACACCGTGTCGGCCACCTGGATCACGCGCGCCGCGGCCTGATAGGCCTGCTGGAACCGGATCAGGTCGGCCGCCTCCTCGTCGAGATTGACGCCGGACACCGACTCGCGCTCGGCCAGCGTCTGCTCGCGGATCGCCGCCTGCGCATCGAGACGCAGGCCGGCCTGCTGTGCACGCAGGCCGCTCGCCGAGACGAGCGCGACCTGCGCCTGCGCGATCGAGCGGCTGCCGCCATCGAACAGGCCGCGGCTGCCGAGCGCCGCGAGCGCCTGCGCGTTGCCGTTGTCGCCGTTGTCGCTGCCCGCCGCCGAGATCGTGAAGCGATCGCCGGCCGCAGGTACGCCGGACAGCGTCAGCGACCAGCCGTTGACGCTGATCGGCGTGCCGGGCGTGAACGCGAAACTGCCGGCGCCGTCGATCTGATAGCTGCCCGGTCCGGTGAACGTGATCTCCACCGTGTCGAGCAGGCTGGCGTTGCTGGCATCGTTCACGACCGGCACCGCGGCACTGGCCGTGCCGGTGTTGCCGAGCGCCGCGCTCGCGCGCAGCGGCGTGGCCGCGGCGATGCGCGCCGGATCGGCGATCGCGACACCGAGATTGCCGGCGGCGTAAGCCGTCGGCTGAACGCGGAAGCGGTCGCCGGCGGCCGCCGTACCGCTGACCACGAGGGCAAGACCCGCGCCGACCAGCGGATCGGCGCTCGTGCCGGTGCCGCTGAGGGCGACGCCGGCGCCGCTGCGACTGTCGATCAGCGACCAGGCGGCGCCGTCGTAGCGCAGCTCGTAGTCGCCGGTGCCGAGCTGCGAGACGTCGCTGAAGCCGACGCCGATCGCGGCGCTGCCGGTGTTGGTGCCGGCGGCGATCGACGTCCCCTGCGGCTCGCTGAAGAACGGCCCGCCGAGTTCGCCGTACCGATCGACGCCGAGCGCATGCTGCGCGTTCACGCTGTCGGCGATGCCGACGGCGAGGCGGCCCAGCTCGGCGCGCGCGGGGTCGACGATCTCGCGGCGCGCGTCGAGCAGACCGCCGAGCGTGCCGCCGCCGATCTGCGACGTGATCACCGCGCCGCCGGCGACGATGTCGAGCCGGCCGCTGCCGAAGGCGTCGTCGGCAAGGCCCAGCGCGCTCGCCTGGCTGCCGAGCACCAGCGTCTGGCCGCTGCCGACGAAGACGTTGACGCTGCTGTCGCTCTGCGGATACGTGGTGATGCCGACGTGGGTCGACAGCTGCTCCAGCAGGCGGTCGCGCTGATCGAGCAGATCGTTCGGCGGCTGGCCGAATTCGCCGTAGCCGAGCGCGATCCGCTGGTTGAGGTCGGCAATCGAGCGCGTGAGCGTGTTGATCTCCTCGACCGTCACCCGCGTGCGCTGGTTGATCTCGGCGTCGAGCGTGTCGAGCTGCGACTGGATGTCCTGGAAGCTGGCGGAGAGTGTCTGTGCCGAGCCGATCAGCGCCTGGCGGGTGGACGTCGAGGCCGGGTTCTGCGCGAGCGCGTTGGCCGCGTCGAAGAACGCCTGCAGCGGTCTCGACAAGCCGGCATCGGCGTCCGAGAGCAGGCCGTCGACGCGCGTCGCGAACCCGGAGAGCACCTCGAGCCGCGCGTAGGCCGACGCGTCGGACTGCAGGCGCGCGCCGATGAAGCCGTCGACGCTGCGCTGCACCGTCAGCGCCTCGACGCCGCCGCCGATATAGCCCGCCCCGCTGCCGCTACCGGCGCGCGACGCCAGCTCGACGCGCTGCCGCGAATAGCCGGCGGTGTTCGCGTTGGCGATGTTGTTGCTCGTCGTGTCGAGCACGCGCCGGTACGCGAGCAGCCCGGAAACCCCGATCGAGAGCAGGTCGGCCATGTTTAGACCGTAATCGTCCGCGGCGTTGCCGCCTGCGCCTGTGCGAGCGCCAGCTTCATCGTGCGCCCGTCGGCGATGTCGAGAATCTTGCGCGCGTAGGCCGGGTCGGTCGCGTAGCCGGCCTTCTGCAGGCCGGTGACGAAGTGCTGCGCGTCGCCGCCGTGACGCAGCGCCTCTGCATAGCGCGGATTCGCGCGCAGGAAGTCGACGTAGCCGTCGAAGGCGTCTGCCGGCGACGCGTACGCACGGAAGGCTGCGCGCTCCCGTGTGACCTCACCGCCGTCGTACTCCTGAGTCATGTGCTCCACGCTGTCGCCCTGCCAGCGCTTATCGGCCTTGATGCCGAAAAAGTTGAATGTCGGCCGGCCATCGGCGTGCTGGATGCCGTACCGCCCCCAGCCGGTTTCGAGCGCCGCCTGCGCGACCAGCACGCGCGCCGGGATGCCGAGCTCGCGTGCGGCTTTCTCCGCGTGCGGGAGGATGGATTGGACGAAGGCGGCCGGCGCGGAATGCGTCTGCGGTCGCGCCTCTGCGGCACGATGGGCCAACCGGCTCGCGGGTGTTCCCTGGATAGCGAAACCCGCCTGCGGGCCGTTCCCCGAGTCCCGAGTCCCGAGTCCCGAGTCCCGGCTGTTCGCCGGGTCCCGGCCGCTGGCAAGCTGCCGCACCAGCATGTCGGCGATCCCCAGGCCGCGTCCCGCGGCGAGGTGCTGCGCGATCTGCTGGTCGAACATCTCCTGGTAGAGCTGCGTCTGCTCGCCGCCGAGCACGTCGTCGCCGAGGCTCGCCTCGCGCATGCTCTTGAGCATCTGCTGCATCATCAGCGCCTCGAACTGCTGCGCCGCCTTGCGCAAGGCTTCCGGGTCGTCGCTGCGGGCCTGCGCACGAAGCGTTGCGAACTGCGCGAAGTCGGTGACCGCCGCCGGGCGCATCAGATCACCACGAGCTCCGCGCGCAGCGCGCCGGCTTCCTTGAGCGCTTCGAGGATCGCGACCAGATCGCCCGGTGCGGCCCCGACCTGGTTCACGGCGCGGACGATGTCATCGAGCGAGACGCCGGCCTCGAACAGGAACATGCGGCCCTGCCCTTCCTGCGTGACTTCGATCGACGTGCTCGGCACGACCACGGTCTCGCCTTCGGAGAAGGCGCCGGGCTGGCTGATGCGAGGCTTTTCCGAAATCGTCACCGCGAGCGAGCCGTGCGCGACTGCCGCCGGCAGCACGCGCACATGGCTGCCGATGACCACGGTGCCGGTGCGCGAGTTGACGACGACCTTGGCCGCCGCTTCGCCCGGCACGAACTCGATGTTCTCCAGCGCCGCGAGAAAGGCGACGCGCTGATTCGCATCGGCCGGCGCCGCCACCGACACGGTGACCGCGTCGAGCGCACGCGCATACTCGCCTTCGAGCGTCGTATTGATCGTCTGCGCGAGGCGCGCGGCCGTCGTGAAATCCGGCGTGTGCAGATTCAGCTTCAGATCCGGCGATTCGGCGAAGCTGTTCGGCACGACGCGCTCGACGAGCGCGCCATTGGGAATGCGCCCGGCGCTGGGCACGTTGATCGAGATGCGCGAGCCGTCCTGCCCGGAGACGCCGAGGCCGCCGACGACCACGTTGCCTTGCGCAATCGCGTAGATCTGGCCATCCGCGCCCTTGAGCGGCGCCATCAGCAGGCTGCCGCCGCGCAGCGAGCCGGCGTTGCCGATCGACGAGACGGTGACGTCGATCGCCTGCCCCGGCTTGGCGAACGCCGGCAGCTCGGCGTGGATCGCGACCGCGGCGACATTCTTGAGCTGCGGATTGACGTTCGGCGGCACGACGACGCCGAGCTGGTTGAGCATCGCGCGCAGGCTCTGCGTCGTGAACGGCGCCTGCGTGGTCTGGTCGCCGCTGCCGTCGAGGCCGACGACGAGGCCGTAGCCGACCAGCGGATTGCCGCGCACACCCTGGATGGCCGCGAGATCCTTGATGCGCTCGGCGTGCGCGGGAAGAACGACGGGCATCGCCAGCAGCAGGATCCGCAGGATGTGCCGAGCCAAAGGCGAAGCGCAGCGCTTTACGCCGCGTCGATGCGCTTCGCTGCGCTCGGCACACCCCGGGGTTCGGTTCATCGGCAGGCTCAGAACGGAAAGAACGGCGAGTTGAAGAAGCGCGCGAGCCAGCCCTGCGCGTTCGACGCCGCGACTTCGCCCTTGCCGCCGTAGCGGATGCGCGCGTTGGCGACGCGGTCCGAGCGCACGGTGTTGTCGGCGCCGATGTCCGCGGGCCGCACGATGCCTTCGACTGCGACCGTCTCCGAGCCGCGATTGATGTCGATCTGCTTCTCGCCGCGCACGAGCAGATTGCCGTTGGGCAGCACGCGCACGATCAGCACGCTGACCGAGCCGGTCAGCGCGTTGGACTGCGAGCTGCCGCCGGCGCCGCTGAAGGCCTGCTCGCTGCCGATGTCGAAATTCAGCACCTCGGTGCCACCGACCGTGACCGGGCGGCCGAACATCGTCGGGCCTTCGACGCCGATCGAGGTGTCCTTGCTGGTCGTCGTCGCAGCCGCCTTCTTCGCGTCGGTGCGCTCGACCAGCAGCACCGTCAGCACGTCGCCGGCCTGCCGGGCCTTGCGGTCCTCGAACAGCGCGACGTTCTGCGCCGCCTGGAAGATCGCGCCGTCCGCCGGCGCCTGCGGCGCGGCAATCGCTTCGGGCGGCAGCGGGTAGTCGTCCGCCACGGGCGCGGTGCCGCACGCGGCGAGGCTGAGTGCGGCGAAGACCAACAGCGGTTGCAGCTTGCGGGCCGCAGGCTGCGGAACAGCTTGCTTTCCTGCAAGCTGCAGCCTGCGACCTGCGACCGCTTCTACGCCGTTCATAGATTGTTCGACACGTAGCCGAGCATCTGATCGGTCGTCGAGATCGCCTTCGAGCTCATCTCGTAGGCGCGCTGCGTCTCGATCATGTTGACCAGCTCTTCGACGACGTTGACGTTCGACGATTCCAGCGAGCCCTGGATCAGCAGGCCGATGCCCGACTGGCCCGGCGCGCCGCTC
>JBFMCQ010000110.1:0-9305 GCA_040754295.1 Pseudomonadota bacterium
GGTGGTCCCGCGTCACAGCACCTACAGGCGTGGCCGATTTGCCTCGGAATGGGCGGCCGATTTGCGTCGGAACGGGTGGCCGATTTGGCTCGGAATCAGTGGCCGATTAGCGTCGGAATACGCAGTCGACTATTCGGTAGTTCCGTGGGCAACGTTCACCGAGCCGGAGGTCGCGCGCGTCGGCCTCAACGAAACCGAGGCCAAAGAGCGCAACATCCCCTACGAGGTCACGACGTTCGATCTCGCCGAACTGGACCGCGCGATCGCCGACGGCGAGGCCCACGGCCTGGTCAAGCTGCTCACGGTACCGGGCAAGGACCGGATCCTCGGCGCCACCCTCGTCGGCGAGCACGCCGGCGATCTGATCGCGGAATACGTGCTGGCAATGCGCCAGCGCATCGGTCTGAACAAGATTCTGGGCACGAATCACATCTACCCGACGCTGGCCGAAGCGAACAAGTACGCTGCCGGCCGGTGGAAGCAGGCGCACAAACCGGAGCGCTTGTTGCGGCTGGTCGAACGATTTCACACCTGGCGAAGAGGTTCGGGACATGACGCGGTGGCTCGGAAGATGGATGGCACTCGCGATGCTGGCAGCGAACGGCGTGGCGTCGGCATTTGATCACGGCTACGCCGACTACGGTCGGCTGCTGCAGGCGCATGTGCGCTGGATCGCTTCCGGCCACGCCAGGACTACGACGGCCTCAAGCGCGGGCGCAGCGGCGCCGTCGAGATCGAGCACCTGTCGTACGATTGGATGCTCAACGCGCAACAGCCAGGTCGATGAGGGTAGCCGCCATGATCCGAACACTCGCCACAACTGTAGTCCTGCTTTGCTCCGCCCTGTCCCTGCCGGCAGCCGCTGCATCGCCGCTGGCGGCGGCGATCGGCGCCAAGCACCGCAGTCCCGAGTTCGTGCAGCGCGACGCGGCGCGGCATCCGCTGGAGACCCTGCAGTTCTTCGGCATCGAGCCCGACATGACGGTGGTCGAGATCTGGCCCGGCGCCGGCGGCTGGTACACGGAAATCCTCGCGCCCTTGCTGCGGGCCAGCGGCCGCTTGTACGCGGCGCAGTACAACCGCGATTCCCCTTCGCAGTACTATCGCGAGAGCCGGGCGCAGTTCGAGGCCAAGCTCGCCGCGAATCCGGCGGTCTACGATCGGGTCGTCGTCACCAGCTTCAATCCGCCGGCCCATGTCGACATCGCCCCGCCGGGCAGCGCGGATCTGGTGCTGACCTTCCGCAACGTCCACAACTGGTATATGCGCGGTGGCGGCGACGAGCGCGTCATCGCCGCCTTCCAGGCGATGCACCGCGCGCTCAGGCCCGGCGGCGTGCTCGGCGTCGTCGAGCACCGCCTGCCGGCGTCTCGTCCGCTCGCCGACCAGGAGGACAGCGGCTACCTGCGCGAGGACTACGTCATCGACATGGCGCAGCGCGCCGGCTTCGAGCTCGTCGCCAAGTCCGAGATCAACGCCAACCCCAAGGACAAGGCCGATCACCCCAAGGGCGTATGGACCTTGCCGCCGACGCTGCGCCTGGGCGAGGTCGAGCGCGACAAGTATCTGGCGATCGGCGAGAGCGATCGCATGACGCTGAAGTTCCGTAAGCCCTGAGCTTGCAGTCCCTTCAGTCTCTGCGGATATGAACGAACACGACGCCGTCGGAGGTCGCCTGATCCCGGCGGGCGGCGAGTTGCTGATCGCCCCGGTTCGCAAGCGAGTGCTCCATCCGCCCCTCAACGGCGCGCGCGACTATCGCGTGGAACTGCCGGCCGGCGCCGGGCCGGTGTGCGACTACACGCTGGAAGACGGCCCGTTCTTCGCGTTCTTCGGCGCGCAACCCGAGCTGTGGATCGGCGAGCGCGCCCCCAGAAGGCTCGCTCACCGGCACCAAGGAGCACGGCAACGCCGACTCAGCTCCCCGGCTGCCAGCAGCGAATCTGCTCCGGGTCCCGCTGCGGCAGCTTGCAGAAGGCCACACCCGGCGGCAGCGTGGTGTCCAAAAACTCACGTTCCTGCGCGGTTGTCACATGCGAACCGGGGCGAGATCGAGCGGTGGAACTCAGGTGGGTCGCAACTTGATCGCACCCAGTTCCGTTCACTGGGAAATGGGCAATGCCTTTTCGGCCATGATCAAACGTGGTCGTGCCACATTGAAGCAGGCCACCGCATGCCTGAATGCGTATTCTGAGATTCCTATCAAGCTGCTTGAGGTGAATCTGAATCAAGCGTTGGCTCTTGTAGCAAAGCATCGCATCTACGCATACGACGCCTACCTGCTTGTGTGCGCCATGCAATCCAATTCACCACTGCTTACCCTGGACCAACCGCTCAAGCAGGTGGCTGAGTCCTTGGGCATCAAAGTCCTGGAGGTCTAGCCCGTGAAGGTCTACACATTCCAGAGCCTGCCCCCGTGCAAGCGGGGGTGCAAGCCGTGTTGCCGCAGCTGACCGGCAACCCCCGGCGTTCTTCTCTGGCGCCGTACGAGGCGGAGGATGGCTCCTGCGATTTGGGGCTGCCGGCAAAGGCTACGAAGGACTACCCATCACGACATGCGCCGCCGCCTTCCCTTCAGCGCGAGCCCACGCGCCCCGGCTCCTGCGGCCGCCAGTTGTCGGGCAGTGCGTCGCGGACTTCCTTGCGTTTGGCCAGCAGGCGCGCGCGCTGCTTTTCGTCGATCTGGGGCAGGCGCAGGCCGGCGTCGAGCTGCGCCAGCGCGTTGCCCGGATCGCCGCGCAGAAACAGGAAGTTCGCCATCTGATACGAGGCTTCGACCATGTTGCCGCTCTCGCGCGCGGCCTGCGCAAGCAGGTTGTACGTCTGCAGCTGCACGCCGAGCGCCTGCTCGTGCGACAGCAGCACCTGGCGCGCGTCCTCGGGCCGGCCGGCGGTCATGAGGCCTTCGGCGTAGGCGAGAATCGCCGGCGCGTAGCGCGGATGGCTTTGGATCATCCGTCCAAGTGTGTCCAGACCGTCTTCGCGCTCACCGGTCTGCATTTGCAGCCGGCCGGTCAGGATCTGCACGTTGACCTGGTTGGGGTAGCGCTCGCTCAGGGGCTGCAGCGCTTCGAGGGCGCGCCGTGACTGCCCGAGCTCGCCGAGCGCGAGCGCGAGCCCGTATCGGTTGCCCGGCGTGTCCTCGCCGGCGGCCAGCTTGGTGCCGAAGTAGTCGACCGCAGCGCTCGGCCGCTCGGCCGAGAGCACGCGCGCGCGGGCACGCATCAGGCCGAAGTCCGGGCCTTCGTCGTGCTCGATGCGGCCGAGCTCGGCGGCGCGCGCGCGCGCTTCGGCGATACGGTTGGTGTTGAGCGGGTGGGTGCGCAGGATTTCCGGGATGCCGGCGCCGTAGAGGCGCGACTGCTGCTCGAGCTTCTGGAAGAAGCTCGACATCGCCTGCGGGTCGAAGCCGGCCCTGGCCATCGTCTGGATGCCGATGCGATCGGCTTCCTGCTCGTGCGCCCGCGTGTAGCTGACCTGGCGCTGGTAGGCCAGCGCCTGACCCAGCGATAGCGCGCCGACGACGACGTCCGGGTCGGCGGAGCCGGCGATGATCGCGGCGATCACCGCGAGCCAGGTGGCGACGTTGGCCACTTCGGTGCCTTCGGCGGTGCGCGCGATGTGGCGCTGCGTGACGTGCGCGAGCTCGTGGCCCATGACGCCGGCAACCTCGCTCTCGGTATCGGCCGCGAGCAGCAGGCCGGCGTTGAAGCCGACGTAGCCGCCGGGCAGGGCGAAGGCGTTGATGCGCGGATCGGCGACGAGGAAGAACGTCAGCGCCGGCGGGCGCGTCGCGCTGTTCGCTGCGAGCTTCCAGCCCATCTTCGAGATGTAGTCGGTCAGCTCGGGATCTTCGAGCACGTAACCGCCGCGGTAGAGCTGCGACATGATGCGCTCGCCCAGCTGCTTTTCCTGCAGCGGCGAGAGCGTGTTGTCGGCGGGCTCGCCGATCTGCGGCAGATCGAGCGCCGAGGGCGGCGCCGCGCGCGCCGCACTTGCGGCAAGGCTTGCCGCGACCGCGGCGGTCAGGACTCTGCGCATGGACGAAAACGTGACGGCCTTCATGGCCAGTGTAGCCCTTAGATGCGGGTAGCGCCGCGAGGTTCGCGACCCCGCCGCGCAAAGCATGCCCTGCGCCGACGGACGGTGCTCACACCGCTGCACGCCAGCGGCCGAGCGCCTGGCCCATGCGCACCGTGCCGCCCGGGCGGGCGGACGCCGACCACTCGACGGCGCCCGGCGGCAACAGCAGGATGACCGTGGAACCCATGTTGAAGCGCCCGAGCTCATCGCCGCGCCCGAGCAGAACGGGCGCCAGCGTTTCGTAGTGCGTCGGCGCGCCGCGCAGATGCGGCGGGCTCACGCGCCCGGCCCAGACCGTTTCGAGCGATCCGACGAACAGCGCGCCGACCATCGTGAGTGCGAACGGCCCGGCATCGGTGTCGAAGATCGCGTTGAGGCGCTCGTTGCGCGCGAACAGATTCGGCAGTGCGCGCGCGGTGGCGGCGTTGACGCTGAACAGCCGGCCGGGGACGTACGACCATTTCCGCAGCCGGCCACCGATCGGCATGTGGATGCGGTGATAGTCGTAGGGTGCGAGATAGATCGTGCAGAAGCGTCCGTTCCTGAATGCCTCCGCTGCCTCCGCATCGCCGCCGAGCAGCTCCAGCACCGAATAGCAGAGGCCCTTGGCCTGCACGATGCGGCCGTCGCCGATGTCGCCGAGCTGGCTGATGGTGCCGTCGACCGGGCTGATGAAAGCCTGCGGGTCGGCGGGCAGCGAGCGTGCCCCGGGGCGCAGCGCGCGCGTGAAGAAGTGGTTGAAGCTGTCGTAGTTGTCGATGACCTCGAATTCCGCCTCGCTCAGGTCGACCTCGAAGCCGCGCAGGAACAGACGGATCAGGCGGCGCTTGAATCCGGGGTGGCGGATCTGGGTGATGCGGAACACCAGCGACGACAGCCAGCGCGTCGGCAGCAGCTGCTGCACGAGCGCAAACAGCCGGTCGCGCAAGCGCGCCGGGGATTCGCCCCCGGCAACGACCTCGGCGGCGCCGGTCGTCATGGCGCGCTACGGACCGTAAAATCCACGGCGAGATCGTGCCCGTCGCAATGCAGGGTCACGCGCACGGTGTCGCCGGCAGCAAGCGGCCGCTGCGGCCCCAGCAGCATCAGGTGATAGCCGCCGGGCCCGAGCTCGGCGCTGCCGCCGGCGGGCACTTCGACGGTCTGGTCGCGCAGCATGCGTGACGTGCCGCCTTCGAGCAGCGTGCGATGGAGCTCGATCGCTCCGAAGTCCGCGCCCGACGCGCGGCTGCAGCGGATTGGCTGACCGCTGTGGTTATGCAGCCGCAAATAGCCGGCCATGACCGGCGCGCCGGGCGGTGCTTCGCGGATCCAGGCGTTCTCGGCCGACAGCGGCTCCGCGCCGGCGCAGGCCGGGAGTGCCAGAAGCGCGGCGCTGAACGCCGGCCAGCGCATCGGCGCGCGCTTCACGAGCGGCTGTCCAGCAGTCGGCCGAGGTCGGCGACGAGTGCGTCCACGCGCAGCGGCGGCATGAAATAGCCGGCGATCGCGGCATCGGGATCGATCAGCACGAGCGCGGCGGAGTGATCCATCGTGTAGCTGCCGGCGGTTTCGCCCGGGACCCTGACGTAGGCCACGCCGAGCGCCTGTGCGACGCGCCGCAGCTCCGGCTCGGCGGCCGTGGCGCCCTTGAAGCGCGGGCTGAAGTACTGCACGTAGCGCTTCATCGTCTCCGGCGTGTCGCGCTCGGGATCGACGGACAACAGCAGCACCTGCAGCCGCTCCGCGCGCTCGCCCAGAGCGGCTTCCACGGTCTTGAGCAGACCGAGTGTCGTCGGGCAGACATCGGGACAGTAGGTGAAGCCGGGGAAGATCAGCGTCCACTGCCCGCGCAGCTGCTCCGGCGTCAGCGGCGCGCCGTTCTCGTCGGTAAGCGTGAACGCCGGCAGCGGCCGCGGCGTCTGCAGCAGGGTGCCGGATTCGATCGCGACGCTCTTCGGTGCGTACAGGAAGACTGCGGCAAGCAGTCCGGCGATGAGCGCAAGCGCGGCGACGAGCACGATCAGCGCCGAGCGGCTCGCGGGGTTGGGCGCGGTTTCAGTCCTTGACACGGTAGGCTAGGGTGGCGGGTCGGCGTTGGCGCAGCGTGGGGGGGCGCCGCATAATGCGCGCCCATTATTTCACAGTGCCCCGAGTCCGATGTCGCTGCAGACGGAACCCGACGAGCTGCGCACCGTGCGCGATCTGGTGCGCTGGGGTGCAAGCCGCTTCCGCGAGGCCGAGCTGCACTTCGGCCACGGCACCGACAACGCGCTCGACGAGGCCTATTACCTGGTGCTGCACGCGCTGCACCTGCCGTTCGATCTGCCCGCGCTGTATCTGGAATCCGCGGTGACCGCTCGCGAGCGCGACGCCGTACTCAAGCTGCTGCGCGCGCGTGTCACGACGCGCAAGCCGGCGGCGTATCTGCTCGGCGAGATCCAGTTCGCCGGTCACGACTTCTACCTCGACGAGCGCGTGCTGATCCCGCGCTCGCCGATCGGCGAGCTGATCGCGCGCCGCTTCGAGCCGTGGCTCGCGAGCGAGCCGCAGCGCATCCTCGACCTGTGTGCCGGCAGCGGCTGCATCGGCATCGCCTGTGCGCTGGCGTTCGAGCAGGCCGAAGTGGATCTGGCCGAGCTGAGCAGCGGCGCGCTCGCCGTCTGCCGCAGGAACATCGCGCGCCATCGCGTCGCCGAGCGGGTGCGCGCACTGCAGTCGGACGTCTACGATGGACTCGGCGAGGCGCGCTACGATCTGATCGTCGCCAATCCGCCGTACGTGCCGACGGCGGAGTGGAAGGCGCTGCATCCGGAGTACCGGCATGAGCCACGCATGGCGCTGGACGCCGGTGCCGACGGCATGGAGGTCGTCGCGCGGATCCTCGGCGGCGCCGTGCAGCGTCTCAATCCGGGCGGTACGCTGATCTGCGAGGTCGGCGGCAGCGTCGCCGAGTTCGAGGCGCGCTGGCCGCGGCTGCCGGTGACCTGGATCGAGTTCGAGCGCGGCGGCGACGGGGTGTTCCTGATCGGCCGCGAGGCGCTGATGGGCGAGCCGGGACTTGCCGAATGTCTACGGGACATCGGGCCCGGCGAGCGCCCGGCCGCGGATGGCTGGGCCGGGGCTGGGCAAGTGTGCGGCCGTCTCGCCATGGACGGCAACGGGGAAGTCTGATGTCCGGCAACACATTGGGGCGTCTGTTCTGCGTCACCAGCTTCGGCGAGAGCCATGGGCCGGCGATCGGCTGCGTCGTCGACGGCTGCCCGCCGGGGCTGGCGCTGTCCGAGGCCGACATCCAGCCCGAGCTGGACCGGCGCAAGCCCGGCACGTCGAAATATGTGACGCAGCGCAAGGAGGCCGACAGGGTCGAGATCCTCTCGGGCGTGTTCGACGGCAGAACCACCGGCACGCCGATCGCGCTGCTGATCCGCAACACCGACCAGCGCTCCTACGACTACGACAAGATCAAGCAGGTGTTCCGGCCGAATCATGCCGACTACGCCTACGTGCAGAAGTACGGCATCCGCGATCATCGCGGCGGCGGGCGCGCGAGCGCACGCGAAACCGCGGTGCGCGTCGCCGCCGGCGCCATCGCGAAGAAGTATCTGCGCGAGCGCCTCGGCGTCGAGATCCGCGGCTGCCTGGAGCAGATGGGGCCGATCGTCGTCGAGCGCCGCGACTGGAGCGCGGTCGAGACCAATCCGTTTTTTTGCCCTGACCCGCAGCGTGTGGCGGAGCTCGAAACGCTGATCGACACACTGCGCCGCGAAGGCGACTCGATCGGCGCCAGGCTCTACGTCGAGGCGCGCAAGGTGCCGCCGGGCCTCGGCGAGCCGGTCTACGATCGCCTCGACGCCGAGATCGCGTATGCACTGATGTCGATCAACGCGGTCAAGGGCGTGGAGATCGGCGACGGCATGCGCGTGGCGCACATGCGCGGCAGCGAGCATCGCGACGAGATGAGCCCGGAGGGCTTTCTCGGCAATCACTCCGGCGGCGTCGCCGGCGGCATCTCGACCGGCCAGACGATCTACGCGCGGCTGGCGATCAAGCCGACCTCGAGTATCACCACGCCGGGCAGGTCGATCGACGCGGCCGGCAACGCCGTCGAGATGCGCACCACCGGGCGCCACGATCCCTGCGTCGGGCTGCGCGCCGTGCCGATCGCCGAAGCGATGCTGGCGCTGGTGCTCATGGATCACTATCTGCGCCAGCGCGCCCAGAACGCGGACGTGGTTTCCGACACGCCGCGGCTTGCGGACAAGGAATCGTGATACGCGCCGCCTTCGCCCGCACCCACCGCATGCTCCGCGTGCGGTTCCCCCTCTCCCGAAGGGCGAGGGACGCAGGAGTCACTGCGCGACGAACATGGTGACGGGCGTCGAGCGCCTGCAATGGCGCCTGTCGACGTTCTACTTCTTCTACTACGCCACGGTCGGCGCGTTCATGCCGTACTGGGGGCCGTATCTGAGCGCGCGCGGCTTCTCCGCGACGCAAATGGGCGCGGCGTTCGCGGCGATGGGCGTGATGCGCGCCATCGTGCCGCTGGCCTGGGGCTGGTGGGCCGACCACCGCGGCCGCCGCGTCGCGCTGATCCGCTGGGCGGCGCTGGCCGCGCTGCTGATGTTCCTCGCGATTCCGTTCGTCGACGGCATCGGGTGGATCGCTGCGCTGATGGTCGGCTACACGCTGTTCTGGCACGCACTGCTGCCGCAGTTCGAAGTCGTCACGCTCAACCACCTGCACGCCAGCGGCGCCGACTACAGCCGCGTGCGGCTGTGGGGCTCGGTCGGCTTCGTCTTCGCCGTGCTGGCGCTGGGCAGCGCGCTCGATCTGACCGGGATGCTATGGCTGCCGTGGCTCGTCGCCGGCTTCTGGATCGGCATGGCGGCGACCGCCTGGGCCGTTCCCGAAGCACCGTCCCTGCACGCGCCGGGTACGCCGCGCAGCTCGCTGTGGGCGGTGCTGCGGCACCGCGAGGTACTGGCGCTGCTGGCCGCGTGCTTCGCGTCGCAGCTGAGCTTCGCGCCGTACTACAACTTCTTCACGCTGTTCCTCGAGCGCCACGGCTACAGCCGCAGCACGGCGGGCCTTTTGTGGACGATCGGCGTCGTCGCCGAGATCGGCCTGTTCCTCGTCGTCGGCCGCGTGATCGCGCGCCTGGGCGCGCGCCTGCTGCTGCTGCTGGTGCTGGCCGCGACTGCGCTGCGCTGGTCGCTGACGGCGGCAGCGGTCGACGTCTG
>JBFMCQ010000111.1:0-3532 GCA_040754295.1 Pseudomonadota bacterium
TCGAGGCCCGCGTGATGGTGTTGCCGTCGAGCTCGGCCTCGATGCGCAAATGCCCTTCGATTCTCGTGACCGGGTCGACCACCACGGTCTTGGTTGCGGACGCGCCGGACGCGGGCGCCATCGTTTCCTGGGTGCTCATGCCGTAGCCTCCTTGGTCGTCGTATCCAGGCTCGCGGCCACGAGTTCGAGCAGGCTGTCCGGTGTCTTGTCCCAGTTGAAGTGTTGCTTGCCGTCGTCATAGGTCCTACGGCAGTCCGAGCAACTGGTCAGGAAGGTCTTGGCCTCGGTCTCGTCGATTTCGCGCAGCTTGTTCTCCATCGCCCGGTAGCGCAGCGGCGCCGCGCGCTCGATGTCGAGCACCCCGCCGCCGCCGCCGCAACAGAAGCTGAAGCCGCCGTGGTTCTTCATCTCGCGCAGATCGACGCCCATCGCCTGCATCAGCTTGCGCGGCGCGTCGGTGACACCGCCCTTGCGTACGAGCTGGCAGGGGTCGTGGAACGTGGTCGCGCCGGGTGCGGCCTTGCGCAGCCTGAGCTTGCCGGCGTCCAGGGCCTCGGCGAGATATTCGGTGATGTGTCGCACCGCAAACGGCAGCGGCTTGCCGTAGAGGTCCGCCGCTTCCCAGCGCAGCGCGGTATACGCATGCCCGCATTCGGGCACGATCAGCACGCGCGCGCCGCAGACCAGCGCCTGATCGATCAGGCGGCGGCTGATCTCGCGCTGCCAGTCCTTGCCGCCGGCGTAGTAGCCGTAGTTTTCGGCGACCAGACCATCGCTGCGGAACGTGCAGGACACGCCCAGGTGCGCCATGACCCGCGCCAGCGCGGCCACGGACTGCGGATAGTGCTCGATGTCGGTCCGCGGCACCGTCAGCATGACCTCCGCCTGCGGCCGATCCATCGGGATGTCGACGCCGTATCGACTGCCGATCGCCAGGAGCTGGTCGCGATACGGCTCGCTGCTGTCCTCGGGCTGGCCGTCGCGGCGCTGGTGCGCAGCTTTCTCGTACAGCTCTTTGGGCGCGAGCCCGGCCTCGAACATCGCGTGGCGCGCCTGCTCGATCAGCGCGGCGACATCGATGCCCATCGGGCAGATCAGGCTGCAGCGCCCGCACAGGTTGCAACTGTCGTAGAGCAGGTGCTGCCACTGCTCGAGCGCTTCGCCGCTGAACTCGCGCGCGAGGCCGAACAGCCGGAACAGCGGCGCGAACGCGCTGGCCTCGCGCCGGTAGGCCCGCTTGAACGGTTCGACCTTCCAGATCGGCGTGTACTTCGGGTCTTCGGTCGCGATGTAGAAATGGCAGGCGTCCGCGCACATGCCGCAGTGAATGCAGGATTCGAGGCGGAATGCCGACAGCGCACCGATCTCGCGCGCAAAGCCGCGCATCGCGCCGAGCTCGCGCGCCTGCGGCGTGCGCGCCTCGGCCGGTGCCAGATTGGCTGCCGGGACGGCGTGGCCGTTGCTCATGATGCGGCTCCTTTGCGCGACAGCAGGGCGCCGTTGATCGCGCGCGACGGGAAGATGTAGAACGCGTGCATCAGCTTGCCGAGCGGGAACCAGATCAGCAGCAGATCGAAGCTGAGGATGTGCAGGCCGAGAATCGTCTGGTACGGCCCGCCGAGGTGCGCGGTCGCCATCAGCCCGGTGACGATCACCAGCGTCGTGACGAACCAACTGAAGTAGTCGTCGAAGTTCGACAACATGCGCAGCACGCGGTGCGTCAGGCGCCGGAACAGCACCGCCAGCAACAGCGTGAACGTGAGCACCGAGACGATCGTGATCACGCTGTTCGGCAGTGCCGGCCAGGTCACGCCGAACAGGCTGCCGAGGAAGGTGATGTGCGGCGCGAACAGCAGCACCACGATGAACAGCCCGAGGTGGTAGGCGTAGCCGAGCGCCTCGCCGGCGCCGGTACGGCCGATGAACTCGGGATGCGGCCAGGAGCGCGAGCCGAGCGTGACCAGGCCGCCGCCCGCCGCCTTGAGCAAGCTCTTGCGCGGCTCGTTGAAGTCGCGGCGCACGCGCAGCAGCACGAAGCCGGCGATGCGCCACACCACGCCGACGCAGAACACCAGCAGCGCGAGCTGCAGGCCGGGCCCGCGCGCAAAATTCAGCAGATCCATATTCAGCTCTCCTTCGTCGGCGTTTCGGTGCCGAGCTGTTCGTGGCGGCGCTGGCGCAGGCGGCTCATGCCGGCCGACGCGGCGCCGAGCGCGACGCCGGCAAGCGCCGCGCCGCCGGCCGCGGTCCAGGCCTCGGCGCGTGAAATCTCCCCGGCCTTGCCCCAGCGCGGCGTCGACAGCGCCGAGTAGAAGCTGCCGCCGTCCCAGAAATTCGGCTCCGAGCAGCCCAGGCAGGGATGCCCGGACTCGATCGGGAAGCTCACGCCGCCGTTCCACTTGACGGTCGCGCAGGCGTTGTAGGTGGTCGGCCCCTTGCAGCCGAGCTCGAACAGGCACCAGCCGTTGCGCGCCCCTTCGTCGTCGAAGGTCTTGGCGAACTTGCCCTGGTCGTAGAACGGGCGCCGGTAGCAGCGGTCGTGGATCGTGTTGCCGAAGAACACCTTGGGGCGGCGGTGCGCGTCGAGCGCCGGCACCTGGCCGGTCGAGACGAACTGCATCAGCGTCGCCGTGATCACTTCGGGAATCGGCGGGCAGCCCGAGACGTTGATGATCGGCTTGTCGGGGACCAGATCCGAGATCGGGCGCGCGCCGGTCGGGTTCGGATCGGCGAACGGAACGCCGCCGAAGGACGAGCAGGTGCCGACGCAGACGATCGCCGCGGCGCCCTCGGCCGCCTCGGTGAGGATGTCCACCGCACTGCGGCCGCCCGCGCAGTTGTACACGCCGCCGTCGGCGACCGGCACCGAGCCGTCGATGACGACGATGTACTTGCCGTAGTTGTCCTTCATCGCCTGCGCGCGCGCCGTTTCGGCCTGCGCGCCCGCGGCGGCCATGAGCGTGTCGTCGTAGTCGAGCGAGATGATGTCGAAAATCATGTTCTCGATCGACGGCGAGAACGAGCGCGTCAGCGACTCGAGGCAGCCCGTGCATTCCTGGAACGACAGGTAGATCACCGACGGCCGCGGCGCCGCGCGCAACTGTGCGGCCATCGCCCGCCCGGCCAGCGGCGGCAGCGCCAGCAGCGAGGCCATCGCCGTGCAGTATTTGAGAAAGGCGCGCCGGCTGACGCCATGCTGATCGAGCGTTTCGCCGATCGTGGGGCCGTCGCGATACTCGGTCATGGCTTGCTCCCCTCAAAGGTCTGTCGCTAGCGGTGATGCGGTGGCTGCTGCACGCCGGACGCGCAGCCGCTGCGCGGCAGCGCGCAGTTCGTCGGTTTCCACCGGCAGGATCGCCGGCACCCGTGCGATTTCGATGAACTCGGCGATCAGATGACCGCCGCGGTCGCGATGCTCGTTCCACCACACGCCGTGCACGCCGGTTTCGCGGATCGTCGATTCGCCGTCGGTCTGCAGTGCGATCGTGGCCTCGCCGTCACCGAGCGCCTCGACCAGTTGCCGGCGGTCGTC
>JBFMCQ010000111.1:3632-8828 GCA_040754295.1 Pseudomonadota bacterium
GGTCGCGATGCTCGTTCCACCACACGCCGTGCACGCCGGTTTCGCGGATCGTCGATTCGCCGTCGGTCTGCAGTGCGATCGTGGCCTCGCCGTCACCGAGCGCCTCGACCAGTTGCCGGCGGTCGTCCGGGCTCATCGGCAGGCTGCGCAGGTCGATGGCGCCCGGTTCGTCCTCGTTCGCGAGCCGCTCCAGCAGGCTCGCGATCTCCATCAGAATCGCGCCGACGCCGCCGCCGATCGTGGCGCTGGCCGCAGCCGGATCGGCGGATTCGACGTGCACCGCCTCGACGTGCACCGCAATGTCGGAGAGCCGGCTCATAACGGCGCGAGCAGCGTGGAGGGGCCCCGCGCGAAGCGTGGGGATCCTAGCGTCGCGAGTCGACGTAGGCATGAGACTACGCGCGCCCGCAGCAGGGTGAACACAGGCGGTCTCATGCCGCACGCCAGCGGCGCAGCAGCGCATCGGCGGTGGCGCAGGCCTCGGCCAAGGCGCCCGCGACGGCCGGCGACAGGCTTTCGCTCCAGCCGATGTCGGCGGGCTGCACGCACAGCAGCGCGCGGCGCGGCGGCAGGCAATCGCCGAGCCGCGCCATGTCGAGCAGCTCGCACAATCCGACTTCATGCACGCTGCGGCGGCGCGGCCCGGCGAGAAAGCGGTCCATGGCCTCGTTCTCGTACAGATGCACGGCACCCGGCGGCGCGCCGAGCTCGGCGGCGTCGGCCACGAGCATCGCATCGGCATCCTGCAGCAGAGCCAGCAGCGTAAAGCTCAGGGTTCCGCCGTCGACGAAACGCACCGCGGCGTGCGCCGGATGCGCGCGCAGGCGCTCGACCACGTGGACACCGACGCCGTCGTCGCCGAGCAGGCTGTTGCCGATGCCGAGCACCAGCATGCTGCCGTGCCCTGCCGCATCGCGCTCGCCGGACGCCCGCTCGATACATGCGCTCTGGAATGCCACGACACCCCTTCCGCCGAATCCGGTGACAGTAGACACCATTGCTCCGGCGTGCATATTGACTTGGGTCAATCGCCTTTCCGACGAATTGATCTCGGTCAATCCGGCCGCGGCAGGCTCGTTCCTATAATGAGTTCCGCCCAGCCGCTTTTCGGACCGACGCCGCCCCGATGCACGAACTGTCCGTATGCCAGGCCCTGCTGACGCAGGTCGAGCAGATCGCACGCACGCAGGAGGCGCAGCGCGTGCAGCGGATCGTGCTGGCCGTCGGTCCGCTCTCCGGCGTCGAGCCGGCGCTGCTCGCCAGCGCCTTCGAGCTGGCGCGCGGCGGCGGCTGTGCCGCACAGGCCGCGCTGGCGTTCGAAGCGATGCCGGTGCGCGTGCGCTGTACCGTCTGCGGCGCACAAACCGATTGCGCCGCCAATCGCCTGCTTTGCGGCGCATGCGGCAGCCATCGCACCGAGCTGATCAGCGGTGACGAGCTGTGCCTGCTGCGAATCGAGTTCACCGTGTCCGGCGCGCCGCCGTCGCAGCGTCTGAACTGAAGAGGGGTCCTCATGTGCCAGACCTGCGGTTGCAACATCACGCCCGGCAACGTCCATCTGACGCGCGACGCCGACGGTCATGACGGACCGGTCGTCGAGGTGCTGCAGGACCTGCTCGCCGCCAACGACCGCATGGCCGCGCACAACCGCGCGCATTTCGACGAATCGGGCGTGCTCGCGATCAACCTGATGTCCTCGCCGGGCGCCGGCAAGACCGCCCTGCTCGAAGCCACGATCGAGGCGCTCGCCGGCGCAGTCCGCATCGCCGTGATCGAGGGCGACCTCGAAACCGAGAACGACGCCGCCCGCATCCGCGCGCGCGGCGTGCCCGCCGTGCAGATCACGACCGGCAGCGCCTGCCATCTCGATGCGCACCTGGTGCACGACGCGCTGCACGATCTGCCGTTGCGCGACATCGACCTGCTGTTCATCGAAAACGTCGGCAATCTGGTCTGTCCGGCGAGCTTCGACCTCGGCCAGCACCGCAAGGTCACGCTGTTGTCGGTCACAGAGTGGTGACGACAAGCCTGCCAAGTATCCGGTGATGTTCCGCGCCGCGGACCTCGTCGTGCTCAGCAAGACCGATCTGCTCGGCGTGCTCGACGACTTCGATCCGCAACGCGCCGAAGCCGCGTTGCGCGCGCTGGGCCGCGACACCGCGATGATCCGCACCGCGGCGCGGCGCAGGCCGGCGCTCGAGCCCTGGCTGGCCTGGCTGCGCGCGGCGCTCGCGCAGCAGCGGTCCGCGTCGCGCGCATTCCGGCCGCTTCCGCCGGCGAGCGCGGCCGCGCGGCTGCGCCCGGCGGCCGCGCGAGCGGGGAACTGACATGTGCCTGGCCGTTCCGGTTCGCGTCGTCGGCCTGCACGAAGACCAGTGGGCCGAGGTCGAAGTCGGCGGCGTCCACCAGCGCATCTCGCTGGCGCTGCTCGACGGCGTCGCCGCCGGCGACTACGTCATCGTCCACGCCGGCTTCGCGATCACGCGCCTCGACGTCGGCGAAGCCGAGAAGACGCTGGCGCTGTTCGATGAAATCGCGGCACAGCTCGCCCAGGCCGATGCGCTACATCAACGGCTTTCGTGACGGCGCCGCGGCGCGCGGACTGGCGCGGCTGATCGCCGCCGAGGTCGAGCCCGGCCGCGAGTACCACCTGATGGAATTCTGCGGCGGCCACACCCACGCGATCTTCCGCTACGGGGTGCCGGACCTGCTGCCCGGCAACGTGCGGCTCGTGCACGGCCCCGGCTGCCCGGTGTGCGTGCTGGCGACGCCGCGCCTCGACGCTGCGATCGCACTCGCCCGGCGGCCGCAGCTGACGCTGGCCAGCTACGGCGACATGCTGCGCGTGCCGGCCTCGCGCAGGCAGAGCCTGCTCAAGGCGCGCGCCGCCGGTGCCGACGTGCGCATGGTCTACTCGGCCGCCGAATGCCTGGACCTCGCCGCCGCCGAGCCCAAGCGCGAAATCGTGTTCTTCGCGATCGGCTTCGAAACCACGACGCCGGCGACCGCGCACCTGATCCTGGAAGCGCGGCGCCGCGGCCTGCGCAACCTCAGCGTCTACTGCAACCACGTGCTGACGCCCTCGGCGATACAGAGCATCCTCGACGCGCCGGAGCTGCGCGAGCTCGGCCGCGTGCGCGTCGACGGCTTCATCGGCCCTTCGCACGTCAGCACCGTGATCGGCAGCCGGCCCTATGAATACTTCGCCGAGGAATACCGCAAGCCGGTGGTGATCGCCGGCTTCGAGCCGCTCGACGTGATGCAGGCGGTGCGCATGCTGGTGCGCCAGCTCAACGAAAACCGCGCCTGCGTCGAGAACGAATTCACGCGCGGCGTGAGCCGCGAGGGCAACCGCAAGGCGCAGGCGATGGTCGCCGAGGTGTTCGAGCTGCGGCCGCGCTTCGAATGGCGCGGGCTCGGCGAACTCGCCTACAGCGGCCTGCGCATCAAGTCGGCCTACGCCGACTTCGACGCCGAGCGCCGCTTCGAGATCGAAGCGCGGCCGGCCCCGGAGAACAAGGCCTGCCAGTGCCCTTCGATCATTCGCGGCATCAAGAAACCGACCGACTGCACGATCTTCGGCAGCGTCTGCACGCCGCGCAATCCGATCGGTTCGTGCATGGTGTCCGCGGAAGGCGCCTGCGCCGCCTACTACAAGTACCGCGGGCCGGGCCGCGAGCCGGTGCGACTCGCCGCGGGCGCCTGATGCGCATCCTGCTGCTGGTCCACAGCTTCAACAGCCTGTCGCAGCGGCTCTACGTCGAGCTGGCGCGCGACGGTCACGAACTGTCGGTGGAATTCGACATCCGCGACGACGTCACGCTCGATGCGGTCGAGCGCTTCCGGCCCGAGCTGCTGCTGGCGCCGTTCCTGAAACGCGCGATTCCACCCTCGGTGTGGCAAGGCCTGCCCTGCCTGATCGTGCATCCGGGACCGCCCGGTGACCGCGGCCCGGCCGCGCTCGACTGGGCGATACTGCGCGGCGTCGAGCACTGGGGCGTGACCGTGCTGCAGGCGCTCGCCGCGCTCGACGCCGGGCCGGTCTGGGCCAGCGAGTCCTTCCCGATGCGCCCGGGAGCCAAGAGCAGCCTGTACCGCAACGAGCTGACCGAGGCCGCGGTGCGCGCCGTGCGCCGCGCGATCGCGCGCATCGAAGCCGGCGAGCGGCCCGAACCGCCGCCGGCCGGCGTCCACGGCTGGCAGCCGCCGCTGCGCCAGGCGCAGCGCGCGATCGACTGGCAGCGCGACGACAGCGCGACCGTGCTGCGCAAGCTGCGCGCCGCCGACGGCTTTCCGGGCGTCGAGGACACGTTGTTCGGGCAGCGCTACCGCCTGTTCGACGGCCACCCCGAGGCGCGCCTGGGCGGAGCTCCGGGCGCGCTGATCGCGCGCCGCCAGCAGGCGGTCTGCCGCGCGACGCGCGACGGCGCGGTCTGGATCGGCCAGTTGCAGCCGGTCGCGGCCGACGGCGCCCGTAGCTTCAAGCGCCCGGCGCTGCTCTCGCTCGGCGAGCGCGCGCTGCAACTGCCGGAAAGCGGCGACGATCCGTTCGCCGCAGACGACGCTTCCCACAGCCTGCGCGAGATCCGCTACGAGGAGCGCGGCGCGGTCGGCTACCTGCATTTCGACTTCTACAACGGTGCCATGAGCACCGAACAGTGCCGGCGGCTGCAGGCCGCCTACCGCGAAGCGCGGCGCCGGCCGACGCGCGTGATCGTGCTGATGGGCGGACCGGACTTCTGGAGCAACGGCATGCACCTGCACTGCATCGAAGCCGCCGCGAGCCCGGCCGATGCGTCCTGGGACAACATCAACGCGATCGACGACCTCGCGCTCGACATCATCGAAACCGGATCGCAGCTCACAATCGCCGCGCTGCAGGGCAACGCCGCGGCCGGCGGCGTGTTCCTGGCGCTGGCCGCCGACGAAGTGCTGGCGCGCAGCGGCGTGGTGCTCAACCCGCACTACCGCAACATGGGCAATCTCTACGGCTCCGAATACTGGACCTATCTGCTGCCGCGCCGCGTCGGCGCGACCGCGGCAGCAACGCTGATGGCCTCGCGCCTGCCGCTAGGCGCACCCGAAGCGCAGGCGCTGGGTCTGATCGACGCGCACGCCGGCGGCGATCCCGCCGCGTTTCGCGCCTGGGTCGAAGCGCGCGCCGCGGCGCTCGCGGCCGCGCCGGACCATGCGCAG
>JBFMCQ010000112.1:0-8793 GCA_040754295.1 Pseudomonadota bacterium
GCATACGTTACCGATCGGTCACGGAGCTTGTCAACAGGTCCGATGCATGCGGGTCGTGGAGGAGCGAAATGAAGACGCCAGCCGCCGTGCCGGAGCACGGCGCCGAATGCCCCAAGCCGCGGGTGCGCGACCGCATTTTTGAAACCGCCTGCGCGTTGTTCTACGAGCACGGTATCAACAACGTCGGCGTCGACGCGATCACCAGCGCAGCGGGCACCAACAAGATGAGCTTCTACCGCAGCTTCGCGTCAAAGGACGAGCTGGTTGCGGAGTACCTGCGCGAGCGCGAGCGCGCGCTGTGGCAGTGGTGGGACGGCGTCGTCGCGCCGCACGCCGACGACCCGCGCCGGCAGATCGAGGTGCTGTTCGACGGCGTGATCTCGCGCTGTCGCGGGCAGAACGTCTGGGGCTGCGCGGCCGCCAATGCCGCGGCCGAAATCCGCGACGAGCGCCATCCCGCGCTCGCGGTGATCCACGGGCAGAAGGCCGAGCTGCGGCGCCGCTTTCGCGCGCTCGCGGTCGCGCTCGGCGCCCGCGAACCCGAAGTGCTCGGTGACGCGCTGACGCTGCTGTTCGACGGCGCCGCGACGGCCAAGCTGACCTTCGCCTGCAAGGACGGCCCCTACGTCAACGTCGCCAAAGCGGTCAAGGCACTGCTCGACGCGCAGCTCGCGCATTGACCGCTCGAACTGCAGCAGGCCGCGCCGCCGCTTCCGGCGCTTTGCACGAAACACGCTCCGCGCCGCGCCGCCCGCACGAGGCAAGCGCCTGATCCGCAAGCGCGTCCCTCGCCGGCACGCTTTCTGACCAGTACGGGCTCCCTAGGCTGGAGCCGCACATGAACTGGAAAGCCGTAGTCCTCGGAGCCGCAATCGTGATCGCGGGAATCCTCGCATACAGCTTCGTCACCGACGAGCAGCCGGCGCTCGGCGACCGCGCCGGAGAAGCCGTGGAGGAAGTCGGCGACGAAATCGACGACGCCAACTGACGCGCGGTGCCATGTACCATGCTCTGCCGCGTTCGATGAGGGGGCCGGGCCATGGCCCGACGGTGGACTTGGTTGCTGATTGCGCTGGGCTGGATCGCTACGGTGCAGGCCGCGCCGCGCAGCTTCGACAGTGCGGCCGGCCCGGTCGAAGTCGTCGTCGTGGCGCGCGGGCTGGAACACCCCTGGGCGCTGGCGTTTCTGCCCGACGGCCGCATGCTCGTCACCGAGCGGCCGGGGCGGATGCGCTTCGTCGCGCGCGACGGCACGCTGTCCGCACCGCTGGCCGGCGTACCGGAGGTCCACGCCCGCGGTCAGGGCGGCTTGCACGACGTCGTGCTCGCCCCCGACTTCGCCGAGTCGCGGCGCATCTACTTCTGTTATGCCGAGCCGCGCGAGCCGGACAGCGGCACGACGCTCGCCCATGCGCGGCTATCCGATTCCGGACTCGAGGATCTGCGCGTGATCTTCCGCCAGCAGCCGTCATGGCCCGGCCGGCATCACTTCGGCTGTCGCATCGTCTTCGAGAACGCCGGCACGCTCTATCTGACGCTCGGCGAGCGCAACCGCCCGCGCGCGAAAGCGCAGACGCTGGACAACCACCTCGGCAAAATCGTGCGCCTGCACGCCGACGGCTCGGTACCGGACGACAATCCTTTCGTCGGCCGCGCGGGCGCGAAACCGGAGATCTGGTCCTACGGCCACCGCAATGCTCAGGGCGCGGCGCTGCACCCGCAGACCGGGCGGCTGTGGATACACGAGCACGGCCCGCGCGGCGGCGACGAGATCAACGTGCCGGAACCCGGCGGCAACTACGGCTGGCCGGTGATCACCTACGGCGAGGAATACGTCGGCGGGAGGATCGGCGAAGGCACGCACAAGGCCGGCATGGAACAGCCGATCCACTACTGGGTGCCGTCGATCGCACCCAGCGGCATGGCCTTCTACACCGCGGAGCGCTTCGCGGCCTGGCGCGGGAGCCTGTTCGTCGGCTCGCTGAAGTTCGGAGAGCTGGTGCGTCTGCAGCTCGATGGCCGCAAGGTCGTCGGCGAGGAGCGCCTGCTGCAAGGCCTGAGCCGTCGCGTCCGCGATGTGCGGCTAGGCCCGGACGGCTGGCTCTATCTGCTCACCGACGAGTCCGACGGCGGCGTGCTGCGCGTCGGGCTGTCGAGCCCGTAAGCGCCCGGCGCCCGCTCAATCACACGGCCCTTGAAGGCCGCGGCGCATCGTCGTAAAAAGGAATGCGTCATGCAGAGCATCCTCGATCGCATCGGTCGCGGATTCGAGCAGGGGCGGATCGAGTTCGCGACCACGGACGGCCGCACCTGGACGCTGGGTCAGGGCGAGCCGGTCGCGCGCGTCCGTCTTCAGGACGCCACGGTGCTGCGACGCATTCTGACGAACCCGGCGTTGCGCTTCGGCGAAGCGTACATGGACGGCGCCTGGGAGCCCGGCGACGGCGATCTGCGCAAGGTCCTCGGCGTCGCGGTGCGCTTCTCCGAGCATCTCGCGCGGCACACGCCGGTGCTCCGGCGCGTGCTCGCGCGTCTGGAGCAGTTCAACTCGCCGGCGTCGAGCCGCCGCAACGCGGCGCACCACTACGATATCGACTTCGAGGTCTATCGCCGCTTCCTCGACGAGGACCTGCACTACTCCTGCGCCTACTTCGGCGCGGCCGGCATGACGCTGGAGCAGGCGCAGCAGGCCAAGTGCGCACACATCGCGCGCAAGCTCGATCTGAAGCCCGGTGCGCGCGTGCTCGACATCGGCTGCGGCTGGGGCAGTCTGGCGATGTATCTGGCCGAGCATCACGCGGCCGAGGTCACCGGCATCACGCTGTCCAAGGCGCAGCTGGAAACTGCGCAGCAGCGCGCCCGCGCCCGCGGGCTCGCCGATCGCGTCAGCTTCCGCCTGGAGGACTATCGCGAGACGCGCGGCAAGTTCGACGCCGTGGTCAGCGTCGGCATGTTCGAGCACGTCGGCCGGCCGCAGTACCGGCGCTTCTTCGACCAGCTCGCCGCGCTGCTCGCGCCCGATGGCACCGCGCTGCTGCACACGATCGGCCAGCTGTCGCCGCCGGGCGGCGGCACCAACCCGTGGATCCGCAAGTACATCTTCCCCGGCGGCTACATTCCGGCGGCCTCGGAGATGCTCGCGGCGATCGAGCGCAGCGGGCTCTACCTCTGCGATCTTGAAGTCTGGCGGCAGCACTATGCGCGCACTCTGGCGGAATGGTACCGGCGCTTCGAGGCGCGCAAGCACGAGCTGCCGGTGCGCTTCGACGAGCGCTTCAAGCGCATGTGGTCGTTCTACCTGCGCGCCTGCGAGGCGACCTTCGTCGACGGCGATCTCGTCGTGTTCCAGGCCCAGCTCGCCAAGCGCCTCGACCGCCTGCCGCTGACGCGGGATTATCTGTACCGCTGACAGTCGACCGCGGGCACGCGCGCCGCTACGATCCGCGACCCGGCCCGAGAACCGCCCCATGTCCGAGCTCCAGCTGAGTCCCGCCGAAGCGCGCGTCGTCGCCGCGCTGGTCGAAAAATCGATCGCGACCCCGCAGTACTACCCGATGACGGTCAACGCGATCATGCTCGCCGCCAACCAGAAGACCTCGCGCAGTCCGGTCATGAGTCTGACCGAGGGCGAGGTCGGCGCCGCGCTCAACCGTCTCGAGGAACTCAAGCTCGTCGTCCGCGACAGCTTCTCCGGCCGCGTGCAGAAATGGCGCCATCAGTTTCAGCACCAGATGCTGCTCAAGCCGCCGACGCTCGCAGTGCTGGTCACGCTGATGCTGCGCGGGCCGCAGACCGCCGCCGAGCTGCGCGCGAACGCCGAGCCGCTCGGCGGCCCGAAAGACGTAGATGCGCTGGAGGCCGCGCTCAACGATCTCCTGGACCGTGCGCAGCCGCTCGTCGTGCAGCTCGCGCGTGCGCCAGGCCGGTCGGCCGTGCGCTGGGCACACATGCTCAGCGGCGTGCCCAGCGCGGAAGCGCTGTCCGCGGCGGAGCCGGAGCGATCGCGCGGCACGGCGGGCACGGGGCTTGCCGAGCTGCACGCCCGCATCGAGGCGCTCGAGGCGCGCGTCACCGAGCTCGAGACGCAGCTCGGACTCGGGCACGGTCCCGACACCGGGGCCTGAGCGGCGGCCGGCCGGTCCTTGGAGCGAGGCCGCCGAGCCGTTAAGCTGCCCCCAAACTGCGGCCTGCGCCGCAGGGCAGAGGAACCGAACAGGCATGGCCCTGCCGATCGACATGACGACGCTGGTGATCGACACCTGCGTCGCCGCGCTGTTCTCGACGATCGCGATGATCTACGTCTGGCTCGTGCACCGCCGCGATCCGGCGATCCGCTACTGGTCCCTGTCTTTCCTCGTGCTCGGCCTGTCGATGGCGCTGATCGCCGCGCACCGCCTGCTGCCGACCGCGATCACGGTCGCCGTGTCCAACGTGCTCGCCGTCGGCGGGCTGGTCCTGATGCGCACCGGAACGGCGATCTTCGCGCGGCGGCCGCGCTACCCGCTGCTCGGGGTCTTCCTGCTCGCGCTGATCGCCGGCGTTTCGGTCGGCTGGGGCGTGATCTCACCCGACTATCGCGTGCGCGTCACCGTGTTCGGGCTGATCATGAGCCTGCTCGTCATGCTGATGGCGAGCGACCTTTGGGCGGCGCGCCACGGCCAGCAGCGGCTGATCGTGCTGTCGATGGCGGTGCTGTACGCGATCCTGGTCGTCATGACGCTGGTGCGCAGCGCGCATGCGTACTGGGTCGACGCCGGCGACACGCTGTTCCGCGGCGGCGTGATCGAAGCGCTGTTCTTCTTCGTCACGCAGGCAGCGCTGTTCTTCGTTCCCTTCGGCTTTTTGCTGATGACGAGTCAGCGCCTGCAGCTCCGGCTCGACCGGCTGGCCAACGAAGACGAGCTGACCGGCGTGCTCAACCGGCGCGCGTTTCTCGCCCGTTCGCTCGAGCTGCTGGCCAGCACACGCTCGGACGCGACCGCGCTCATGGTCCTCGACATCGACAACTTCAAGGCACTCAACGACAGCCACGGCCACGCCGCCGGCGACGCCGTGCTGCGCCAGTTCGCGCGCCTGATCGCCGCGCAGCTGCGGCCGCAGGACCTGTTCGCGCGCGTCGGCGGCGAGGAGTTCTGGGTCCTGCTGCCGGATACCGACGCAGCCGGCGCGCAGGCCCTGGCGGAACGCCTGCGGGCTGCCGTGGAAAACGCCGCGATGCTGTTCGGCCGCACCCGCCTCGCGGTCACGGTCAGCATCGGCGTCAGCCCCGTGCACGAGGCCGACATCTCGGGAGCGCTGGCCGCCGCCGACCGCGCGATGTACGAAGCCAAGAGCCGCGGCCGCAACCAGGTAATTGCCGCGTAAGCCGGACCGCTGGCGTATCATCCGCGGCTTTTCCGTAGATCGCGCTTTTTTTTCGTGGCCGCCGTCCAGGCACGTCTCCATCTCGCCGAACTGCGCGAGCGTCTGCTCGTGCGCGACGCGCTGCGTTTCGAGCGCCTGCTGGCGCGCGCGGATGCGCGCCGCTTCGACTGGGCACGCTTCGAACGCGACGTGCAGCAGGCCATGCTGCGCGCCGCGAACCGCCAGCGCCTGCGGCCGCAGCACATCGAGTATCCGCAAGAGCTGCCGGTCGTGCAGGCGCGCGAGACGCTGCTCGACGCGATCCGCGCGCATCCGGTCGTCGTCGTCTGCGGCGCGACCGGCTCCGGCAAGACCACGCAGCTGCCCAAGCTGTGCCTGGAGCTCGGCCGCGGCACGCGCGGCCTGATCGGGCACACGCAGCCGCGGCGGCTGGCGGCGCGCAGCGTGGCGGCGCGCATCGCCGCCGAGCTGCAGACGACGATCGGCCAGCTGGTCGGTTTCGAGACGCGCTTCGACCGGCGCGTCTCGGAGGCGACGCTGGTCAAGCTGATGACCGACGGCATCCTGCTCGCCGAGCTCGGTCGCGACCCTCTGCTCGGCAGCTACGACACGATCATCATCGACGAGGCGCACGAGCGCAGCCTCAACATCGACTTCCTGCTCGGCTGGCTCAGGCGCATCCTGCCGCAGCGGCCGGATCTCAAGGTGATCGTCACCTCGGCCACACTCGACCCGGAGCGCCTGTCGCGGCACTTCGGCGGCGCACCGATCCTGGAAGTCTCCGGCCGCACCTATCCGGTCGAGACGCGCTACCGGCCGTTGGCCGACGACGGCGACACCGAGAGTGCGATCGCGGATGCCGTGGCGGAGCTGTGGCGACGCGACCCCCTCCCACCGCAGGCGCCGTCGCGCGGCGGACAGGGTTTCGGGGACGTGCTCGTCTTCCTGCCCGGCGAGCGCGAGATCCGCGACACTGCCCGCGTGCTCGGCGGCCGCTTCCCGGATGCCGAGGTGCTGCCGCTGTACTCGCGTCTGGCGGCAAGCGCCCAGGATCGCGTCTTCACGCGCGCGAGCCGCCCGCGCATCGTGCTCGCGACCAACGTCGCCGAGACTTCGCTCACCGTGCCGGGCATCCGCTACGTCGTCGACACCGGCACCGCGCGCATCAACCGCTACGCGCCGCGCACCGGCGTGCAGCAGCTGCAGATCGAGCCGGTCGCGCAGGCCGCCGCGAATCAGCGCACCGGCCGCTGCGGCCGTCTCGGTCCCGGCGTCTGCATCCGCCTCTACGCCGAGGACGACTTCGCTGCCCGACCGCCGTTCACCGATCCTGAAATCAAGCGCGCGAATCTCGCCGGCGTGCTGTTGCAGATGGCCGCACTCGGCCTGGGCCGCGTCGAAGAGTTTCCGTGGATCGACCCGCCGGAGGGCCGGCACGTCGCCGAAGCGTATCGCGTGTTGCAGATGCTGGGCGCCTTCGACGAGAGCGGCAGCCTCACGCCGCGCGGCCGCGAGCTGGCGCGGCTGCCGCTCGACCCGCGTATCGCGCGCATCGCGCTCGCCGGCCGCGGCAGCGCAGTCGAAGACGCCGTGTTCGTGCTGGCTGCCGCGCTCTCGGTGCAGGACCCGCACGAGGTGCCGGCCGACGCCCAGGACGCCGCGCGCGAGCAGCACGCGCAGTGGCGCCACAAGCGCTCCGATTTCCTCTCGCTGCTGCTGCTGTGGCAGCGCTGGCGCGAATGGAGCGCCGCATCCTCGAACCGCCAGCTGCGCCGCATCTGCCGCGAACGCTACGTCTCCTTCCTGCGCATGGAGGAATGGGAAGCGGTGTGGAGGCAAATCTGCGATCTGCTCGGGAATCGGGAATCGGCAACCGGCAATGGCAGAGGCCACGTCGAAACGTGGACGCCGGAGACGCTCGATGCGCTCTACGCGCCGATCCACCAGGCGCTGCTCGCCGGGCTGATCGACCACATCGGCCAGAAGATTCCGGAACAGGCGGAATACCAGGGGCCGAAAGGGCGCCGCTTCCGCCTGCACCCGGGCTCGGCGCTGGCGAAGAAGGCGCCGGCCTGGGTCATGAGCGCGCAGCTCGCGCAGACGACACGGCTGTATGCGCGCACCAACGCCGCGATCGAGCCGGAATGGCTCGAGCTCGTCGGCGGCCACCTGGTCAAGCGCACGCTGCTGCATCCGACCTGGAACCCCGAGCGCGGGGAAGTCAGCGCAACCGAGCACATCAGCCTGCTCGGCATGCCGCTGGCGACGCGGCCGCGGCATTACGGCTCGAGCCATCCGCGTGAGGCGCGCGCGATCTTCATCCGCGAGGCACTCGTCGCCGGGCGCATCCCGAAGAAGCCGGCGTTCCTGGAGCACAACTTCGGTGTCATCGACGCCATCCGCGAGAAGGAGGCGCGGCTGCGCCGCCCGGACCTGCTCGCCGACGACGAGCACTTCTTCCGCTGGTACGACGGGCGCCTGCCCGCGGACATTTGCACCACCGCGGCACTCAAGCGCGCACTGCGCGATTCAGGTCCCACGTCGCACGCCTCCCGCCTCACGATGCAGGAAGCCGACGCCCTGCGCCCCGGCGCCTCGACCGACGTCGGCGACCTCTTTCCCGATCACGTCGACATCGGCGGCGTGCGTCTGCGGCTGTCGTATCACCACGATCCGGGCGCCGAGCACGACGGCGTGACCTACCACATTCCGCTGGCGCAGGCGCATGCGCTGCCGGCCGAGGCTTTCGAGTGGCTGGTGCCGGGCCTGCGCAGTGCCAGGATCGAGGGCCTGATCCGCACGCTACCCAAGGGCCTGCGCCGCAGCTTCACGCCGGCGGCCGAGTTCGCGCGCGCCGCAGCCGAGCGCCTGGAGCCGCCCACCGGCGATCTGCTCGCGCGCCTCTGCGCCGCGCTCAAGGCGATGACCGGCGTCGACGTCGCGCCGGCCGATTTCGAGCCGCAGCGGCTGGAGGCCTACCTCAAGCCGCGCTTCCAGCTCGAGGACGACGCCGGCCGCGTGCTCGGCGTCGCCGATTCGCTGGCGGAGCTGCGCGAGCGTCACCGCGGCGCGGCGCGCAGCGCGCTCAACAAAGCGGCCGCGCGCGACGAGACGCTGCAGCGCTGGAGCCGCGAGGGCGTGACCGACTGGGACTTCGGCGATCTGCCCGAGCAGCTGCCGCTGGCCACCGGCGCACGCGCCTGCCCGGCGCTCGACGCACGCGACGGCCGCGTCGATCTGCGCCTGTTCGAGTCGGTCGAGGCCGCGGCGGCGGCGCACCGGGCCGGCACCGCGGCGCTGCTGCTGGCGCAGCTGCCGGACCGCATGCGCGACCTGGGCAAGAGCACGCGCAGCAAGCTCGGCCTGCTGGCACCGGCATTCGGCCTCGATGTCGACCGCGTCGCCTCCGAGCTCGCGCAGCGCAGCGCC
>JBFMCQ010000113.1:0-8698 GCA_040754295.1 Pseudomonadota bacterium
GACCGGCCAACGGCTGATTCAGGCCTCATGCCACCGCGGCGCGCGCCGCTCATGCGCGAGCTCGGCCGGTGACGAGATGTCGCTCAGATCGCCTGACCGAGCTTGAAGATCGGCAGGTACATGGCGACGACCAGGCCGCCGACGAGCACGCCGAGGATCGCCATGATCATCGGCTCCAGCAGGCTGGACAGCGTATCCACCAGGTTGTCCACCTCTGCCTCGTAAAAATCGGCGACCTTCGCACACATCGCGTCCAGCGAGCCGGACTCCTCGCCAATCGCGACCATCTGCGTGGCCATGTTGGGGAACAGGCCCGACTGCTGCATCGTCAGCTGCAGCTGCTGGCCGGTCGCCACCTGTTCACGCATCACCAGGATCGCATCCTGGAACACGATATTGCCGGCAGCTTTGGCGACCGGCTCCATCGCCTCCACCAGCGGAACGCCGGCGGCGAACATCGTCGACAGCGTGCGCGCGAAGCGGGCGACGGCCGACTTGTAAAGGATATCGCCGACGACGGGAACCTTGAGCAATACGCGGTCGAGCAGCCGACGAAACGCGGCCGACCGCCGCTTGGCCTCGAAAAACGCGTATCCGGTGCCGCCCACGCCCAGAAGGATCATCCACCACTTGTCCTGCACGAAGTGCGATAGTGAGATGACCATCATCGTGAACGCGGGCAGGTCGGCGCCGAAGCCCTGGAACAGGTCCTGGAACTGCGGCACGACGAAGTACAGCAGGATACCGGTGACGATGAATGCCACGACGATCACGGCAGCGGGGTAGGTCAGCGCCTTCTTGACCTTCTTCTTGATCGCCTCGGTCTTTTCCTTATACGTGGCCACCTTGTCCAGCAGCGCTTCCAGCGTACCGGACTTCTCACCGGCGTCGATCAGGTTTACGACCAGGTCGTCAAAATGCAGTGGATACCTGGCCAGCGCGTTGGCAAACGAGTTGCCGGCCTCGATATGGGCCTTGATGCCCATCACCATCTCGCCCATGCTCGGGTTTTCGTGGCCCCTGCCGACGATTTCGAGCGACTGCACCAGCGGGACGCCGGCGCTCATCATCGTCGCCATCTGACGCAGAAAGACCGCCAGATCGGCCGAAGTGATCTTTCTCTTGCGCGGCGCAAACAGTGCCGACTGCTTGCGGACGACCAGCGGATTGATGCCCTGCTTGCGCAGCTGCTGCTTGACGAAGTTTTCGGAGGGCGCCTGCGTCTGGCCCCGGACCTTGTTGCCCTTGCGGTCCGTGCCCTGCCACTTGAACGTAGCTTCCTTGACTGCGACTGCTTGTGCCATCGCTGCTCCTCGCGAACCGCCAATCACTCACCCATCGTGCAGGCGTTGGCCTGCACCAGGTCGATTATGCCGTTCTTCACCTTGGTCAGGGCGGACTGGCGCAGATCCTTGATGCCTTCCTTGCGCGCCTGGTCGGCGATGTCGATGGCATTGCCGCCTTCCATGATGATGCGCCCCATCGCATCGGAAAACGGCATGACTTGATAGATGCCCGTACGGCCCTTGTAGCCGTGGTCGCACTGGTCGCAGCCCACGGCCTCGTGGATGGCGAAATCCGGCGAGGAAATCTCCTCCTCCGTGAATCCCTGCCGGATCAGCTCCGCCTTCGGTATATCGGCCGGTCGCTTGCAGTATGCACAGAGTCGTCGCGCCAGGCGCTGGGCGATGATCAGCGTCAGCGTCGAGGCGATGTTGTAGGCCGGCACGCCCATGTTCATCAGGCGGACGACGGTCTGCGGCGCGTCGTTGGTATGCAGCGTGGACAGCACCAGATGGCCCGTCTGCGCGGCCTTGATCGCGATTTCCGCGGTCTCCAGGTCGCGGATTTCGCCCACCATGATCACGTCCGGGTCCTGGCGCAGGAAGGCGCGCAACGCCGCGGCGAAGGTCAGACCCACCCTGGGGTTGACGTTGACCTGGTTGATGCCGGGCAGATTGATTTCCGCCGGGTCCTCGGCGGTGGAGATGTTCACATCCTCGGTGTTGAGGATGTTGAGGCCCGTGTACAGCGAGACCGTCTTGCCCGAGCCGGTCGGCCCGGTGACCAGAATCATGCCCTGCGGACGCTGCAGGGCGCGCATGTACTGCTCTTTCTGCTCCGGCTCGTAGCCCAGGGCGTCGATGCCCAGCTGCGCGCTGGACGGGTCGAGAATACGGCAGACGATCTTCTCGCCGAACAGCGTAGGGCAGGTGCTGACGCGAAAGTCGATCGCCCTGTTCTTCGAGAGGTAGAGCTTGATGCGGCCGTCCTGCGGCACCCGCCGCTCCGCCAGATCCATCCGCGACATCACCTTGATGCGCGCCGCCAGCCGCGGCGCCTGGTTGACCGGCGGTGTGGCGATGTTTTTAAGCTCGCCGTCGCGGCGGTAGCGGATGCGGTAGGTTTTCTCGTAGGGCTCGAAGTGCACGTCGGACGCACCCTGGTTGATGGCGTCCACCAGGATCTTGTTGATGTAGCGGATGATGGGGGCATCTTCTGCATCCGCCCTAGTTACGTCCACGCCAGCGTCGCCATCGCCGCCTTCGACTTCCAGCCCTTCCAGGTCGGCATCGCCCAGATCCAGCTCCGAGGCGCTCTGCACCTGGATGGCGGCGTCGATCGCTTTTGCGAGCTTGTCCTCCTCGACGACCACGGCTTCCGTCTGCGTGCCGGTCGCGAACTTGATCTCGTCCAGCGCCGAGAGATTCGTCGGATCCGACACCGCGACGTACATCTTGCGACCGCGCTTGAAGATCGGCAGCGCATGCGCCTTGCGCAGCACTCTCTCGCTGATCTCCTTGGTGACCGCAGGGTCGATCTCGATCGAGTTCAGGTCCAGAAGCGGCGCCCCGAACTCGCGACTGGCCGCCTCGGCGATCGCCAGTGGCTTCGCCGCCTTGCCCTCGATCAGCAACGAGACGAACGGCGTACCGGTCTTCAACGCCTTCTGCTGGTTCGTACGGGCGACCTCCTCGCTCAGCAGCCCCTCCGCCACCAGCCGCCGGGCCAAGCCGCCCAGAAAGACCGTCTGTACCTGCGCCGCAGTCGCCATAGCCGGACTCGATCAAACAAGCTGCAACTATATGAGCTTGCACCCGGGAGTCAACGTGCACGCGTACGAGCACTCAGGGTGCGCTCACCGCCGGATCGAGGCTCGGGGATGCGGGCCGCGCGGTCTTGTGCGTCTGCGTGTTGCGCCAGGGCTTGTAGCTCTCGCACGCCTCCAGCGCCGTCTCCCACGCTACGACGACAGCTTGCATCAACCTGAGTTGCGGCCGACCGCTCACGTGCATGTCACCGCGCCAAGCAGACGCATCAGGCCGGCGTCGCGGATGCGCGGGATCAGCGCCGGATCGCGCACGAAGATCGAGCCGGCGAAGGACATCGCGTTGAGCGAGACGCGCAGGGCGCCGTCCTCCCAGGTTTCGCGGCTGCGTGGAACGAGCAGGAACCAGTCGCGCGTGGCGAGCAGGTTGTAGGCGGGCAGTCGGCCGTCGTTGCCGGCGGCGATGCCGCAGGCCTCGCGACAGTGCAGATAGGCTTCATAGAGGCGCGCGCCGGCGCGGTCTGCGTTGTCGGGCCAGCGTGCGGCGAAGCGCACGAGGGCATGACGGAACGGCAGGCGCGCGAGCCGCTGTGGTGCATCGTCGAGCCGGACCGACGGCAGCAGCGCCTCGATCAGCGGCGCACCGAACGGCGCGATCTGCAGATGGCGGTGCTGCACGCTGGCGCCGGCAGTGGCGCCGCCGTTGAAGAAAGCGAGCCCGCCGAGTGCGTCCATCGCCTGCGCAAGTGCCGCGAAGTCCGCGCGCTCCAGCGGCTGCTCCTGATCCGCATACGCACGGGTTACGACGATGACGTGGCCGAGCCTGATCGGGAACTTGTTGAGCAGCAGCACATGGCCGGCGCCGAGCGCGCTCACGAACAGTGCCGGGTCGTAGGGCAGGAAGGGGTTGAATGCGCCCGGCTTGGTATCGGGCTTGGGGGTCGCTGCCTGGTCCTTGCGCGCGAGCGAGGACACCCATTCGATACGCCACGGCGGATCATCCGCGATCGCTTCGCCGGCGATCTCGAACGGAACGAGGGCGCCGCTGGCAAGGGCCTTGCGCGTGACATCGTCGACGGTGGCGGCGAGCGTGGTCGTGCCGGTCAAGTGTGGCTCCGCGGCGGTCTGCGTGTGAGTATAGAAAGCTTCGCCGCCCCGGTGCGGCGGGTTCGTCTCCCCTTTCCGCTGATCAGATAGCCTGACGGGAACCGTGCGCCACGAGCGGTCGCGCCGCGACGACCGGCGGCATCCCGAAACGCCGCGCGCCCCTTCCATCAGCGCGCCCCTCGCGTCCGGCAGCGGATGCCGATCCGCGCGGCCGGGCGCGCTAGACTGCACCTCGCACGCCTGACCACGCCAAGCCTTCACGCCACAGACGGTGGCGCTCCGAACGCCACACGGAAGTCCCTGCCCAGTGAGTCAAGAAACCGCCATCTGCAAGTCATCGCTCGTCTGCGGTGCAGCGATGCTGCTGGCCGCGGCGCTGCCTGCAGCGGCCGCCGACCCGGACGAGCGCCGCGTCAGCATCGGCGGCTTCGGTACGATCGGCACGCTCTACCACGACGACGACGGCCTCGAATACCGCCGCTCGGCCTCGCAGCCGCGCGGCGCCGAATCCGGCGAAGTCGACTTCGCGACCGACACGATCGGCGGCGTGCAGCTCAACGCCGCCTGGAACCCGCAAATCGAGGCGGTCGTGCAGGCGGTCACGCGCCTGACGGCGGAAAACGACTGGGAGCCGCAGCTCACGCGCGCTTTTCTGCGCTACAACCCGAACGAAACGGTCGCGGTCCGTCTGGGACGGCTCGGCTGGGAGATCTACCCGCGCGCCGATTCGCGCGACGTCGGCTATTCGCAGCTCGGCATCCGTCCGGCCGTCGAGATCTTCGGCATCTTGCCGACCGACCGTTTCGACGGCGGCGAGCTGGCGCTGAAACGGCCGTTCGGAAAAGGGCTGTTCAGCCTCAAGCTCTACGGAGGCGCCGCCGGCGGCAAGGCCGTCAACGAGGATGGCCCGGTCACCGACTTCGACGGCAGTGCGCTCTGGGGCGGGCATGTCGACTATCAGCACGGCGCATGGGTGTTACGCCTGGGCAGCGGCGTCTTCGAGCTGGGCGAGCCGCCGCCGCTCGATCCGCTCGCAGCGGGCCTGTCCATGACCGGCGTGCCGCAGGCCATCGGCCTCGCCAACGAGTTCGCCGACAACGGGCGGAAAATCCTGTTCTATGCGGCCGGCGTCGCCTACGACGAGGGGCCGGCGCAGGCGCGCCTGTTTGCCGCCCACACCGATTCCGAACATCTGGTGTCGCCGAATCTCAATCTCGGCCAGCTCATCGGCGGTTACCGCATCGGCGCATTCACGCCTTACGCCAGCTTCGCCATTGTCCGCAGCACGGAGGATGTCCGCGCCACGGGCCTGCCCGATGCGCCGCAGTTCGCTGCGCTCAACGCCGGCGCACGCCTCGCCCAGGAATCGTTCCAGTACAACCAGCACAGCCTCGCGCTGGGGCTGCGCTGGGACTTCATGCCCAAGCTGGCGCTCAAGCTCCAGGTCGATCGGGTGTGGCTGCGCGACAGCCGCCTGGTGCTCGACGAGCGCCCCGATCCGTACGCCGACGCGGACATGACCGTGCTCGGGTTCGCCCTCGACTTCGTGTTCTGAACACGCCGATGCGAAGCTTCCTGGTTGCAATCTCGACGCTGATGCTGGCGGCTCTGCCGTGGAGTGCCGGTGCCGACAAGCCGGGTCCCCGCGGCTTGGTGGTGATCGTCAATCCCGGCAGCGGCGTCGCCAAGCTCGAACGCGGCGATGCGGTCAACATCTTCATGGGCCGCTACCGCAAGCTGCCGTCCGGCATCGTTGCGTTTCCGATCGACATCGGCGACCGCAGCCCCGAGCGCGAGCAGTTCTACCGCCAGCTCGTCGGCAAGGAGCTGGCCGAGGTCGATTCCTACTGGGCGCGCCTGGTGTTCTCGGGACAGACTTCGCCGCCGCTGCAGGTGCCGGACGCCAGGACCGCCGTGGAGCTGGTCGCCGGCAATCGCGCCGCGATCGCCTACGTGGATCGCTCGGTCGTCGACGATCGCGTGAAGATCGTGCTCGAGCTGGAGCAGCAGCGTTGAACGCCCCGGAATCGGTGAAGGCGCTGCTGCCGAAAAGCATCGTCGGCCGCACGACGCTGGCGATCATCGCGCTGGCCATGCTGCTGGGCGCGCTGTTCGCCGGCCTGGCCGCGTGGATGCTGCACGGCAACGAGAAGCAACGCCTCACGCAGCGGCTCGATGCGCTGCTGTCGACCGTGGAGAAGACCGTCAGCGTCGCCTGCTTCGTCAAGGACGACGCGCTTGCGCGCGAGATCGTCGCCGGCCTAATGAGCAACGAAGTCGTCGCCGGCGCGCGCATCGCCGCCGGCGGAGCGACGCTGTACGAGCAGGTCCGCCCCGGCCTGCCCGCGAGCGACCGCGAGGCGACGCTGTCGATCACGCGCCCGATCCATTCGCCGTTCGACGCCAGCGAGCGGGTCGGCGAGATCGTGCTCTACGCCTCGCGCACGACCTTGCGCGAGCTGGCGTGGAACTACCTGCGCTACGTCGTCTTCGTGCTGGGCCTTGAAGTGGCGCTGATGGCCCTGGCGGTGTCCTGGGTCGTTTACAACCTGATCACGCGGCCGATCAAGGGCATCTCCGACGAGCTCCATCGCCTGGAGCTGCGCACCGGCATGCGCCTGCACGTGCCGCGCCGCAACGAGAAGGACGAGCTGGGCCGCCTGGTCAGCGACGTCAACGCACTGATCGCCAAGCTGACGACGCTGATCGACGCCGAGCGCCGGTTGCGCCTGGAGCGCGAGGCGAGCGAACGCCGACTGGCGCTGATCTTCGAAAAAGTCGACGCCGGCATCTTCGAGGTCGAGCGCAACGGTCTGCTGCATTCCTGGAACCCCGCCTTCGTGCGCACGCTCGGCCCGCCGCCGAAGCCGCCGGAGCTCCAGGTCATGATCCCTGCCCACGGGCAGCTGCTGCGGACCCTGATCGACGAAAGCTTGAGCAGCGGCACGCCGCGCGAGGCGGACCTGGAGCTGCACACCCCGGACGGCCACACGCAGTGGGCCGAGCTTTCGCTGACGCCGGTGGGCAGCACGATGCTGCAGGGCGTGATCAACGACATCACCGAACGCAAGCGCGCCGAGTTCGCGGCGCAACAGCTAGCCTCCCGCGACACGCTCACCGGTCTGCTCAACCGGCGCGGCATCGATGCCGGCCTCGCTGCGCTGTTCGAGCGGCGCAGGCACGAGCAAACCCTCGCAATCGCTTTGATGCTGATCGATCTGGACTACTTCAAGCAGGTCAACGACACCCACGGCCACGCCGCTGGCGACATCGTGCTCAAGCGCGTCGCCGAGATTCTCGAGGGTGCGGTGCGCCGCAGCGACCTGGTCGCGCGGCCCGGCGGCGACGAGTTCACCGTGGCCTTGGTCGGCGTCGACAGCCAGGCCAAAATCGAGCAGATTGCGCAGGACATCATCGACGAGGTGCGCCAGCCGATCGACATCGGCGGCGGCGTGCAGGTCCGCATCGGCGCAAGCATCGGCATCGCGATGGTCGGTCCGGCCGACGAGACGGCGGCGCCGGTGCTGCAGCGCGCCGACGAGGCGATGTACGCCGCCAAGCAGGCCGGCCGCTGCTGCGTGCGTTTCGCATCGCAGCCGCAGACCGGCCCCTGAGCTGCCGTGCCCAGATTGCGCTCTGCGTGGGTGCCGGCGCGCGCGGCGCTGCGGCGTTCACATAGGCGCGACTGAAAGATGGACGACGCGCAGTGAGCAGGATCAGCCGGCGCGTTGGGCCAGCGGCCGCGCGCGACGGAGCTCAGCCTTGAAACCGGCGGGATTCTGCTAGCCCATGCGAGCGGCCGGATCACGGATCACGACGCACTACTCGGCGGCGGAGATCGGCGATCTGCCGCGTTCGGCCCGGATGCTTCCTGGACCTTGGCGCGGAACCAAGCGTCATGTGCGGCGGGATCGACCGCGAGCGTGAAGGGCAACGCGCCTTCCTTGGCGATCCGTGTAAGCAGGATGCGCACGGCGTCAGAAACGGTCAGCCCCATACCCTCCAGTACCTCAGCGGCCTGCAGCTCGGCCGGGAAGGCTCACTGCCATACGGTGCCGCGGAGCACGAAGTTGACTTCGATCTTCACTTCGAGGCGACCCCTGCGAACCATCAGTTTCGTCTCACCGGCGTCAGCAACCGGCATATGCGTCTGAAAGTTCCGCTTCTGCAGCCGTTCGGCCGCCTGCCGGAGCGAATCCGTGATACGGGCCAGCGCCTGCTCGCGGGGCAACGACCGTCGTGTGCGTGCGCGAGGTTGCGCCGATCGAGCGTAAACCGCTGGTGAAGAAGAAAACTGGTGGTGATGAGTGGAATCGAACCACCGACCTCAGCATTATGAGTGCCGCGCTCTAACCGTCTGAGCTACATCACCACGTCGGGGGCGCGCAGTTTAAGGAAAACGTCCGTGCCAGTCGAGACTTATCGCGCGGCCGCTCGATGCCGGGCGAAAAGCGGCGCCAGCGCGCAGGGAGCGGCGTCGCGGCTGTGACACCGGCTTGCGCCGATCCCGCAAGGGGGTGGCTCAGACGTTGAAGCGGAAGT
>JBFMCQ010000114.1:0-8359 GCA_040754295.1 Pseudomonadota bacterium
CCATCGGCTACGGTCACCTTTGCAAGCCCGACCATCCGCCCATCACCGAGGACGAGGGCGAGATCTATCTGGCCCAGGATCTGCGAACCGCGCTCGCCGCCACACTGCGCTACTGTCCGGTGCTGGCGACGGAGCCCGAGGAACGGCTCGCGGCCATCGTAGATTTCACGTTCAACCTCGGCGCAGGGCGGCTGCAGACGTCGACGCTGCGGCGCAGGGTGAATCAGCGCGACTGGTCGAGCGCAGCCAAGGAGCTGCGACGATGGGTGTATGGCGGCGGGAAGTTGCTGCCGGGGCTGGTGGTGAGGCGGCAGGTGGAGGCGATGATACTGGAATAACTAGGCATTCCTTTTCCTGAATCAGCCGTTACTTTCCCCGTTCAGTCAACACCGCAGAAGTCCATTGTGATCGCCAATCGGTTCGTAGTACGCCTCGCTGAGCACACCAAGTGTGACGATGGCGGGAGCAGCATCGTCTTCTGAGTCGCGGGCGATCGCGCCGTCGAGCACGCGCACCCGGGTGCCCTCCTTGAACTCGTCGTGCTGTTGGAGCCGCAGCAGTGCGGGTGTCTTCGCTGGTAGATCACGCGCACGCAAGACTACAGCGTCCCAACTCGTCGGGCCGTGACGCCCGGTGATCTTCAACTCGATGTCGCCGAAGCGTCCGTCATCCGAGACTACCTGCGTGGCGCTGGCCCAATACGCGTCGCAGAGTTGGCGCACACCGCAATAACGACACGTCTCGGCGTTCGGGTGTGCTGAAGGAGGACGCGCGGCCAACGCAGCTTCCGCTGCTTGTCGGCGCGCGAGGAGTTCACGACAGAGTTGATCAATCTCCGACGCGCTCGGCGGTGCGACGTCGACGTCCTGGCTATCGTACGCGAGCACGAGCCGATCCACTGCGCGCCCCGACGGGTTCAGTTCGTCGTCGAGCCGCCACATCACGGCGTACGCGCGAACCTGAAACTTGTGCGCCTCGTCAGCCGCGCCAGTCTTGAAGTCGGTGATCTCGCACGCGTCGTCGCCGAGAACGAGGAGATCGACCTTCCCCTTCCACCCGATGCTCTTCGCGCGGATCTCCACCTCGGGGTGGATCCCGTTCACGAGCGGGAGCCGTGATGGTGGCCCGCCCGACTTCGGCGCTGACGCGGCAGGTGCTGACGGAGCACTTTTCGGCAACCGAAGTCGGCTCAGCATCGACTGTACGCGCGCTCGAAGCGTCGGCACTTGGCCGCGCAAGGTCCGCTGTGCATGCTCCATCAACGCGCCTGCGCGCGGGTTGTCGACATAGCGTTTGAGGATGCGCTCGACGCACTCCTCCACGACGCGCGTGTATCCGCCGAGTTCCCGCAGCACCTGTGGCGCGCTCGCGTCGCTCAGCGAAGTCACGCCCGCTCGCGTGAACTGCTTCGTGATGATCTCGATCGCCAAGTGGACGACGCTGCCCGCCAGCGCCGTGACTTGGAGCTTCGGCGGGTAGCCTCGACCGTTCCAAAGCTCCGGGTACTCAGCAGCGCTGAGCGCCCAGCGTCGTGGGCACTCTTCGATCTCCGCGCACGTCGACACGCTCATCTCGGCCGGAGGAGCGGGCCACGTTGCCGGTGTGAGGACGCGCCAGTGCGTCTTCTCGTTCGTACTCACCGGGACTCCTCAGTCGAGCTTTTCGATGAGCTTCTGCGTGGCGAACGGGAGGTTGCGCCGCACGACCAGTTCATCCTCGAGGTGGACGGTCAGCGACGTCGCGTACTCCATGATGTCCTTTAGCTCCGCGTCCGTCGGTTCGTTCGGTGTCAGCGGACCATGCAGCCCGATGGCGAACTGCGCGCCGCTCGTATTCGTCACGAGGATAGGCACGATGACGTCGCCGAGGCCCGCGACCGAGATCTTCTTGTCGCGCTCGACTGTGAGCCCTTCGATGTCCTGCCGATCGAGGTCCTCGAACAGAAGGTTGGTCGAGCGCGCGACGCGATCCGGGCTCAGCGTCGGGGGCGCGTTGTTGAGGACGAACCGCAGCAAACTCGCCCCGAGGTGGCGGTCGAGGAGGTCGTGCTCGAACTTGTTCTTGTAGCTGCGGAGGCAGCGGTAGCAGGAGCGGTCGCAATTGTCGGGACAAACCTCGAGTAGCTTCAGCGCGTCCTCGAAGATCGGGAGCCCGATGTCCCCGACGCGCTTCGCGAAGCCAGCGCCACCAGGGAGTGTGTCATAGATGTAGATCTCCGCCTCGAGCCCAGCGCGCCCCTCCGGCGTGAGTGCGGGTCGATACTCAGCTTGCAGTTCGTTCGCCTCCAATTCGAGCCGCGCGCACGCGGCCTTGGTCACCGCCTCGCAGATGGTGCGCAGCGCGACATCGGTCGCGAGCACACCAGGGACCAGCGTAATGGGCGCGTCAACGCGGATCGCGACGAGCAAGACGTCGGTGATGAAGTCCGTGCCCAACACGAGACCCTTAGTCGCGCCACCTCCGGGACACATCGGCTCCTTGATGTCCGGGTACGGCTTGCGATGGGCCGCGCCCACGGTGTCCTTCGGGCTCGCCGTGGGTTCGATCAGCCCGCACTTTGTGCAGTATGTGTACCCTTCCTCTCGTGGACCTCGGTTCGTTACGAGGAGGTGCTGCCGCGTGTGGTGGACCCGGAGCCGCTGGTTCAACTGATTCCACTTCGACGCGTCAGCGGGTGAGGGAGCCGTGAGCTTCGCGCGGGTCGCGTAGCTCTTGGCGGGCACGTCGTCAGGCGTCGTCCCCTCGGGCTTGCCAACAGGGTGCGCGAAACCTGGCGGACGCAGCCACTGCGTCGCGGGACCGAACGTGCCGATGCCGCCGCATGCCTCGCAGTCCATCGTCTCTCCACGTGAACCGCCCGCGAATGTTGTGGTCTTTGCGTAGTGACAAACGCTGCATTCGTAGTAGAGCCGCCGTCCCACCCACGCGCGGTATCGGTCGTCGCGCATTGGCGAGTAGATTGCCCCGGATGTCCAGAGCTTGTTGCCGATCCAGACCTCCTTACCTGGCGCGTACTGCGAGAGCGCGACAGAGAGGCCTTGCGATGGCGTGAACTGGAAGATGGGCCGATACATCGTCGAGTTGACCGGGTCGAACACGTGGAACGTGGCGACGTCGGTCGGGAACGCGTAGCGAGGGAGAACACCCCGGTAGAGGAGCCGGTCGAGCAGGTTCTCGGAGGCTGGGTCACGCCCCGGCTTCTCCTCGCCCTCCTCGTCAGGCGCCTCGAGCGCGGTGTCTGCGCTCGAAGCCGTGGACGCGTCCCCAGAGGCGGCGGGAGCGGGCGCGGCTGCCGGCGCAGACGCTGCCGCGCTTGCCGGAGGCTCGAACTCGATCGCCGCGTCGATCGGCTGCATCGTCTTTGGCACAAGTTCGTCGAGGAGGCGCTTCCGTTCTGCAGCCGAGAACTGCTGCGGGAGCCAAGCGTCGACCTCAGCGCGCAGGGTCTCCTCGTTCGCCTCGAGCCACTTCTTCAGGTCCCATCGGTTGAGCACCTTCGCGGACTTCTTGAAGTCAGCCACGGTGCCGAGCACCGCGAAGAGGTGCGGCTGTTCCTCCGGTTTGATGGTGGGCAGCTTGTCCTGGTGGTAGCGCTGCAGCAGGTACGCGGTGACGTGCCGTCGGATGATCTCGCTGTTGTCGAGCGTGAGGAGCGGGTCATCGACTGCGCCACGGATCATCTGGTCGGGGTTCGAGAAGTAGTGCTCGTCATGGCTGTCCGCGCTGCCGAAGGCCGTGACGGTCGCAACGGCGTTCCCTCGACGACCGGCGCGACCCGCGCGCTGCTGGTAGTTCGCGCGCGCCGGCGGCATGTTCCGCAGCGACACGCCTGAGAGCGATCCAATGTCGATACCGACCTCCATCGTCGTCGTGCAGGAGAGCACGTCGATGGCGGGCCGGTCATGGCCGGTCCCGTCGTTACCGAGGTCCACGTCTTGGAAGAGCAACTCGTGCTCCTCCGCCTTCGAGAAGACCTCGTCGGCCTGAGCAGAGTTGAGTTGCGCGGTGTGCTCCGCGGCGATGAGCGCCATCGGCGGCGACGGCGGGACCTTCAGCGCGTCGATGGTGCTCGCGCGGTAGTAGCCCTTTCGCGCGACGAAGACCTTGTCGGTGTTAGGGTCGATCGCCGTCGCGGTGGGCTGGCCGCAGTTCACGCAGATCGTGCGGCCGGGGAACGGGCGCTGCGCCGTCTTGCACGACTGACAGTACGCCCAAGGACCGCCGACGTAGAGCGAGAACTCGCTGCCCTTCAGGTAGAATTTGTTCGGCGCGACCTGCTCTCCGAAGCGCTGGAGCAGCTTGGGTAGCCACTCCTTGTTGAAGAACGTTCGCGCGGGCTTGTCCGCGATGAGCCGATCCATCTCGTCGAACTTGCCCGAGCGCGCCTGGTACTGCCGGCTCGAGTTGCGCCACGCGGGCGGCATCTGGCTCATCCACAGGCCGGCGCGGCCCCAGCACCGCATCCATGAGCGCGCGGTTGCCAGCTTCTGCTCTGGCATCGTCGCGAAGCCAGGGATGTCCGGCAGCGCCTCGACCCATGTCGTGTGGTCGCCGCGCTCCCGGAGCGACGCGATCGCGAGCGCCTCGAGTCCGTAGTATCGGTCGCCCAGCGAGTTCACGATCGCGCGCAGCAACGACTCCGGCGGTCGCGATGCGCGCAACTTGCCCCAGAGCGGCATCAGCGCCGCAGGGTTCGTCAGCGCCCCGCTCTTTATGGCGTCGTCCACGTCGAGTTCGTCCTGGAAGCTCTCGCCCGCCTTTAGCTCTGGCCGGAGCCTTACGCCCAACTCCTTCGCTGCGATGAGCACGCCGAAGTACAGGTCGTCGAGCGAAAGGTACGGGGCGATCGCGGCCGTACTCGACAGCCGCTCGTAGCCCGCGACGATGAGAGGACGGATCGCGTCCTGCGTCGAGTAGGTCTGCAGGTTCGGCGCGAGGCGCGCCGCCGTCTGTCGCGAGTCAGAGAAGATGAGGACCTTGCGCCCACGGAGCGGCGCGAGGCGGGTCGCGGGCACTGGGCTCGGGGGCTGCACTTGGATCTGCTTCGCGATGAGCGCCTGGAACGGCTGGTCGCCCTTCGTCTGGTGATCCTGGACGGACGTGCGCCCAAACGCCGCGCGCTCTCCGCATACGGCGCAGGGCCGGAACTCGCCCGGGTTCGCGTCCTGCGGCTCATCGTCCGTCACGGGCTGGGTCCGCCCCGCCCGGATGTAGACCTTCCTATTCCGTGTTCCGAGCTTCTGCGGGTTCAGCCGGCCAGTGATCAGGTCGTACTCAGCGGGCTCCGCCAAGTCATTGAAGACAGGCTTCTCGAGGAGGAGGTCGAGCGGAGCGATCTCGTCGACAAACCCGGCGAGCGTCCGGAATGCACCGCCGGGCTCCGCCCAAAGAAAATCCGGGTTGTTGACGTTGTTGGTATACGCGCGCGCGTGAGCCGTGCCACAGTTCCTACACGTGAAGAGTTCCAACACGCGCGCGCCGCACTCGCACGTGTCCCGCGGCTGGCTGTAGAGCTTGCCCGCGGGGCCGCCACGCTGGGCGGCGGGGATGCTCGTGCAGTTCGGGTCCATGCAGACCCACAGGCCCGCGAGTCCACGGTAGAAGGAGTGAACTCGACACGGCAGCAGACCAGGCTCCGTCGGCTCCCTGCGCGCCACGCTGCCGAGCGCGATGAGATTCGTGACTGCCCGCGCGGCGACTTCGGCTGGGACGTCCGCCTCGAACAGCTTGGCGCCCAGCTCGTCGACGGGCTGGGCCTCCTTCATCGTCGAGTTGACGAGGCTCGACATCGGGCCGAACGACTCAAGCGCCTTGTAGAGCGAAGGCTGCAGTTCCCACGGCGCCGTGACCTTCCGGTACTTGAGGAAGCCCTCGATCACCTTGAGACGGTCTACGTCGCTGGCCGCCTCGTAGAAGTCGTTGAGGTCGAATGCGTCCAGCGCGGCTGCGTCGGCGGCCGTCCCCTTCGCCGCACCGGGGCGCTCCAGGAGGTCCCCCTGGACCTTCCGAAAGTCGGCGGGGTCCTTGCCCGAGAGCTGCGCGCCGAACTCGACGGCGTAGTCCGCGTCCTTGAAGCTGGCACTCGTGCAGATGACCTGCAGGCGTTCCGGGGGTATGCCGAGGCGCGTCCGCAGGCGTCGGATGAGCAGCGCCACCTCGGCACCCTGCGCGCCGCGATAGAGGTGGGCCTCGTCGATGACGAGGAGGAAGCGCTCTTCGGGATTCTTCTGCAACCACTCGCGCGTGCGGTCGAAGATGGGCCGCTCGAGCGGGCGCATCAGCATGTACTCGAGCATCGAGTAGTTCGTGACGAGGACGTCGGGTGGTGCCGCGTGGACCTCGTGACGTGTGACGAGTTCAGGGTCCTCCGGGAGCGTGACGCAGCGCTTAAAGTCACCGTTCTTATCGAGCCAGCGACCATTGCCGTACCATGCCGCGAGGTCGGGCTTCGCTGGCCACTTGCCGCGCTTCTTCAACTCGTCCACAAGGTGAGCGGCCGCCGTTTGCTCCGGCGACGGAGGACCGGAGGCGAGTTCAAGAGCCTTAACGTAGTACTTCCCGATGGGGCTCAGGCGATCTTGGTCTTTATCCTTGTCGCGAACGCCGGGGTACAGTGTTCGGCTCGTGTATCGCGCGAAGCGCGCAGGGCGCCCGGACCAGTCGACGAAGCGTTGGACGACGCGCGGATCGCCGAGCAGCAGCCGGAGACGTCCAAGCTGATCGTTGACGAGCGCGTTCATCGGGTAGAGCACCATCGCGCGCACAGCGCTCGTCTCGCCGAACTCCTTGCCCTTCGCCTTCGCTTCGGTGGCGAGTTTGCCGAGGATCGGGAGGAGGAAGCACTCGGTCTTTCCTGAACCAGTGCCGGTCATCACCACGAGGCTGCGTCCGTCGACGAGCGAGAGTTGCGTCGATAGCGCCTGATGCTGGTACGGCGGGTCATGGATGAGCAGCCCAAGGTTGCCCTTCGCCGCGGAGACCGACGCGAAGATGTCGAGCGCCGCAGGCGGGAGGCCGAGATCTGCGAATTTCTTTCCCGGCTGATAGCGTGGTGTGCTCTCAAGATACGGACGCTGGTGGATGACGCCGACCTGATCGAGAAGCGCGCTGCGCTGTTCGACGAGTGTTCGGTGGCTCACGTGGTACGTGGCCTCGATGTAGTCGCGCAGGGCGCGGTGGAGTTGCTGGGTCGTCTCGCCAATGGTCAGAGCCATATCAGCCTCTTTCTCTCCAGAGCCATATTCGCGCAGTTGGAGCGTTCGATCTCATCGCTGCGTTTCACTGCGCCGCATGAACTCTTCGTCCAACGCCTGCCAGTACGGTTCGTACAGTTTGAGCAGTTCTGTCGGGCGCATAACTGCCAATCCAAAAGCATCGAGTTCAACGCGGTGCTTCCAAAATGTTCGCCGGTCTGTCGTCAACAACACCGGGACGTTCGCGATCAAGGCCTCAGCGGCAACCATCCTGTCACCCTCATCCGGAAGGAATGATAGCGGACCTGCTGCCGAATGGATCTCGTCCACAGACGTCACGCCTAACCCACGGAGCAGCAGCGGAGACACCCGAATGCGTCGACGAGCGAACAATAGTCCCTTCGCGATACCGGGATAGGCTTCGTCGGACCAGTCATCCTGGTGACCACGAAAGAAGCCGAGCAGCGATAAGAGCCTCACGCCTTTGGCTCCATCGGCGAGACTCGCTTCCCCTTGGGCAGCCCGGGAAACCAGCCAAGGATAGCCAGAGCGATCCTCAAATTCCTTGTACAGAATGCCGAGGTCTATGAGGTCGTTCGCCAATTCAGCGCCGTACCTCTCCGTAAGGTCGGCGACTGCTCCGTCATCCCACGTAATGGGGCCGTCTGACTCAATCCGGTGGTCGACCCAATCAAGATTTTGAAGAACGCATGTGTCAAGCAGTTGAGGTTCGGGTGGACAGAGTTCCTGCTCGATGATCTCAATACGGCGCGCGGCATCGACTTCTTGCACCAGCCTCACTTTAGGCGGTCTCGTCATCTCTCAAGTACCTCGCCGATCCGAACTCGTCGTCATCTCTTCAAGCCAGAGCGCTTCGCGCGCAAACCGCCGCTCCTCTTCGATCTCGGTCTTGGGTATCCGATAAGCGAAGAGGCTGCCAGCGCTCGGAACCGGCTCGCCGATTGCGTCCCACCGTCGACGCGCCCATGCAGGCGCCGGCGAGAAAAACTCGAGGACCACGGCGTCTCCGCTGGGCGTGACGCGGAAGCGCTGTGGCGTATCGCGCTGCGCGTCGATCGCCATCTGGAGGTACCACGCTTCGTCGCAGCCGCGCCACCGGCTTCCCCGCTTCGGGAAGTCGATCATCCGCTCTGGCTGGCCATTAG
>JBFMCQ010000115.1:0-6925 GCA_040754295.1 Pseudomonadota bacterium
GCGCCGCGGCTCAACAGCCCGCCTCGCCTCACTTCGTCCCGATGTGCTTGTCCGCCGGCACTCCCCTTTGATGATCAGGTCGGAAACCGGCTTGAGCGCCGTGATCGTGGAGGCGGCCCAGCCCCCCCAACCGGATCGTCCGCGAGCAGATCGATCGGACGTTACCGTCCACCAGCACCCGATTCAATTCTCGCCTCGGTTTGCCCCGATGTGCTCGTCGAAAAAGGCGAGCAGCCGCTCGTACAGCTCCACGCGTGCTTCGACCCGGTAGAAGCCGTGCGCTTCGTCGGACTTCACGAGCCACTCGTAGGGATGCTTGCGCTTGTTCAGGGCCTCGCGCAGCTGGGTGGCCTGGCTGTACGGTACGCGCTCATCGCGCTTGCCGTGCACGATGAATACCGGGGCCTTGAGACGGTCGAGGTGCTGCAGCGGTGATTGCGCCTTCAGCGTCTCCGGATCGTCGCCGACGTACTGGCGCATGTAGTTGCGGCCGGCTTTCCAGTCCTTCACGTCGGTGTCGCTCATCCAGCTCCTGAGGTCGTAGACGCCGACGTAGCCCACCGCACACTTGTAGAGGTCCGGCTCGCGCACAGCGCTCATGAGGGACGCGTAACCGCCGTAGCTGCCCCCGTAGATGCACATGCGCTCCGGATCGGCGATGCCCTGTTCGACGGTCCAGCGTGCGCCGTCAGTGATGTCGTCGATCATCATCGTGCCCCACTTGCCACGCGCGGCTTCATGATGTGTGCTCCCATAGCCGCCGGAGCCGCGATAGTTGACCTGGAGCACGGCGTACCCGCGGCTGGCGAGCATTTGCGGATCGGCCTCCCACTCCCACTCGTCACGCACGCCAAAAGGTCCACCGTGCGGGTGCACGATCAGCGGGAGCTTCTTTTCCTCGACACCGCGCGGCAACGTCAGATAACCGTGTATTGTCGCGCCGTCACGCGAGCGGAACCGAATCGGCCGGCGCTCGGCCATCTGTTCCGGGTCGATCCAGCCGCGGGACGAGAACAAGTACTGCGCCTTGCCCGCCTTGGCATCGTAGAAATAGTAGTCGCCGGGATTGCGGTCGCTGAACGCTCTGACGATGTACTTCGAGCCATCCTCGGTGCGCGACGTGGGAACCACGGCCTGGCCGGGAAACGCGTTCTCCAGCTTACGCAGCGCAACCGCTTCCGGATGCTCGGGATTTAGCCAGTCGATGGCGATACGATCCGGTTGATAGATCGCCGCGAGCGGCACGCGCCCGTCGGTTGAGAAGATAGCGCCATCGAGATCGGCGACTTCGTTACACGACAGGCGGCGAATCTCCGAGCCATTCGCGCCAAGCTCGGAAAGGCAGGCACGGTCGCTTCCGACACGGGCACTGAGAAACACCGGAGCGCCCTCTGCCGCGGTGCGCAGCGGCACCAGCTCGGCGCCCTTCCGCCCGCTGCCGATCTCTTGCCAGCCACCCTCGGCTCGGTAGCGGAACGTCCGCGTCGTCAGCGTTTCCTTGTCTTCGGCGAAGGCGAAACGTGGCCGACCGTCGTCATCGACGACAAAGCTAGAAAATCCCTCGATCGGCGCCTGCGTGACGGCCGAGGTGCGCGCGGTGCGGATATTGAGGCGGTAGAGCATGGTGATGGCGGTGTCCAGCCACACTTCGCGGCCGTGGACCGATGCGACCAGAATATGATCATCGTCGCGATCAAGCGCAGACACCACCTGCGCATATCCGCCCATGACTTCGTGTCCGAGACGCGTGATCTTGCCCGGCCCGTTATATCCGAACAGGTAGCTCATATCGGTGCCGTCGGCGTCGACCGCCATGATCTCGCCGGTCAGATAAGGCTGCTCCAGAGGTCCCGCACTGCTCGCAAGCGCAACGACGACACGGTCCTGGCTCGCCCACCAGATGCGCGCGACATGGGTGTCTCGTCCACCTTTGATTGCCGCGGTGACTTTCATGTCCGCCAGGCGGATGACCGCGAGGTTCGTCTGCTCGCCATCGGGCACGCTGGTCGCGACGTGCGTGCCATCTGGAGAAAGGATGATCTGATTGAACTCGGGCCACTTGGCAAAGTGCGCGAGCGGAATATCGGCGGCCGCCGCTGGTCCCGCGGCGAACGAGAGGCAGACGAGAACCACCTGCAGCATCTTCATCGCTTCAACCCTGCTTCTGTCGGAACCATGCGTTAAACGCCACCGTGATACGCTCGCCATCGCCCTGGAACGGCATGACCTGATGCATCACCCAGGACGGGAAGATCACCAGCTGCCCGGGCTTGAGCTGGTAGCTCAAGGGCCGGATGCCCCAGGGCGTCTTGAGCCGTGCGCAGGCGAGGTCAACGAAGGCGCTGGCGATGCCGTACGGGCTGGCGAAAACCAGCGTGCCGCTCTCCGGATGCCCGCTGCGGTCATCCCCGGCGTCGACGCAGTAGACGCCGGACCAGCTCGCCATCGGATGGTTGTGCTGGCCGAAGTAGCCGCCACGGCGGGTGATGTGGAACCAGGCGCTCGAGCGGACTTCCAGCCGGCTCATGTCCTGCGCACCATAACCGCTGAGGTCTGCGACGGTTTTGAACAAGGCCGACCAGCAGAACGCCCGCAGCTCGCCGATCGGAGCCTCCGTCCACTCGAAGAGATCGAAACGGCTCTCGAACAGACCCGGCCGGATGTTCATCGTCGGGTCGGCATTGCGGAAACGGTCGCCTTGCGCCTCTTTCCCGATGAACAGCCGTCGCAGGGCATCGTTGAGCGCAGCCGGCTGCGGATGCTCGGCCAGCGCGAAAGGCACGGCGAATCCCGCACTGATGTCGATACGGGCGTTCCTGCTGGTCTGCATCAGACGACCTCGTCACCAAGCGTATCGATCAGCGGCCCCAGCCAGCGCTCGTAGCGCCGCCAGCGTCCAACCGACTTGGAATACATTGGCTGACGCACCTGCCAGCGGCTGGGCGTGAGCACCGGGCGCTCGTGCTCGTGGAAGCGCAGACAGGCGTCATCCCACGGCAAGCCGACGGCGTCGATCAGTGCGCGGGCCTGCGCCTCGGGCTCGGCCACCAGATCTTCGTAGACGCACTCGTACATACGACCGGGAAGCACCGCCTGCCAGTGGCGCATCAAGCGCATGTACTGCCGGTAAAAGCGGCCGAGGTCGGCGAGGTCGGTGGCCCAGCGCTGCTCCAGCGCAAAGTTCTCAGAGTAGATCGAAACGCAGACATCGCGCGGATCGCGCCGGCACCAGACGATACGCGCCCGCGGGAACATCAGCGCGATGAGCCCGACGTGGTAGAAATTCAGGGGCGCCTTGTCGACCCAGCGGACAGACGTCGACGGCGCGCGCCTCTCCACCGCCGCAAGATACGCCTCGGCAGCCGCCTTGAGCGTGGGCGCGCCCAGCGCCGACGCTGCCTCGGGCCAACGTTGGATCGATCCGATCTGCTGCGGCATCGTCCGTGCAATGCGCGAGATCTCCTTCAGCTCGCCGTGTCCCGCAGCACCCGGATGCGCCGCGATGATCTGCTCCACCAGCGAGGTTCCGCTGCGCGGCATGCCGAGCACGAAGACCGGCCGCTCGTCTGCGCTGCCCTGTCCGTCGAGTGCAGCGATCCGCTGGCGTGGAAATGCGCGCATCGTCCGCTCAATGCGCTCCACGAGCTGCTCGTGCTTGTAGGGCCCGATCTGCGCACGGCGGGCCGCGTTCGCCAACTGCCAGATCTCGAACGCTGCGTCCGGCTGGCCTTTGGCGTCCAGCGCCTTGCCCAGACCGAAACCGACGTTGGCTCGGTCCGGCGGCGGCCGGCGCGCGTCGGTGACGATCCCGCGCGCTCTTGCAAGCAAGTCGTCCTCGGCGGTGCCGCGGACGAGCGTCAGGAGGCCTTCCAGCGCGAGCGACCAGTCGGGCCGCAGTTCGAGCGCCCGGCGGAACTCCGCCTCCGCTCCCTCACGGTCACCGAGGTCCTCAAGCAGCTGCGCCTGCCCCATATGCATCTCGGGTGAATCCGGAACCGCTTCGCAGCCGCGTCGATACGTCTCCAGCGCAGCCTGCAGGCGACCGCGCGCGAACAGCACTTCGGCGAGGCCCTGATACGCTTCGGCGGAACGCGGTTCGAGGCCGACCACGCGATGCCAGATCGCCTCGGCGCCGTCTTCGTCGCCGCAGGCGGCGAGCATGCGCGCGTAGGCCATCAGCGTCGGAACACGGCCGGGCTTGAGCGCCAGCGAGCGCTCGAATGCGGCGCGGGCGGGCTCCAGCCGGCGCAAATCGCCGAGCAGCTTGCCGAAGTTGTGCCAGGCGTCGGCGTCGTTCGGACGCAGTTCCAAAACCCGCTCCCACTCCGGAACGGCCGCTGCAAGTTGGCGGGACATCATCAGTACGAGAGCGAGATCCGCGCGCGCCTCGCCGTGATTCGGATCGATCGTGGTCGCCTGTCGCAGGAACTCGACCGCTGATGCGGCCTGCCCGGCACGCCAGCTGACTGCCCCCAGGCCGCGGTAGGCGTCAACGGCGCAGTGCGGCTCGCTGCACAGCGCCGTGAACTCCCTGCGCGCCGCGTCGAGTCGTCCGGCACGCAGCTCGTCGAATGCGCGCCGCAGACGCTGATCCTGCACTGCTTGTCCAGTCTCGCTCATCTCAACCTTGATCGTCATGACCGACGCGCCCAGAGGCGCCAGCCGAATAAATAGCCGCTTTCCGAAAGCTCGCCAAGCTCTACGTCGGAGAATCGAGACTGGCGCAGACGCTGTGCCCAGTCGGCGGCCGCGCGCTCGTCAAGCGCGTGCTCCACGAGCTCGGCTACGCGCAACCGGTTGTCCTCGATCCTCCGCCGCAAGTCCGCAAGCAGCCGTGCGGCGGCCTCCACGTCTGCCGGTGCGCCGCCGAGAATGCGCATCACCGCCTCCGCGGTCTCGTGCAGGATGTCGCCGAAGCCCAGGCGCGCCGCCCGTTCCGCCAAGGCCGCGAACGTAGCATTGAACCGGGCACGCTCCGCTTCGGTCGCGGCGGCAGCGCGCTGTCCCGTCCGAACCGCAGCGAGCAGCGGCAGAATCCGCTGCGCCTGGTCCAAGGCACCGCCAGGCTGAAGCAGCCAGTCGCAGTGTGCATGCTCGGCTCGTGCCACCGTCCATGGCCGGGAGCCGCGGCGGTGCGCGATCACCGCGATCTGTACGCCTGGAGCCATCACCCGATCCAGCTCGCTCCAGACTTCCTGCGAAACGAAGTACTCCAGCGCGAACTGGCTGTACACGCGGGTGATCGCCGCGTCTGCGATCGGCATGGCCGCCGCGGATGTGTTCGGGTGCAACTCGATACGACTGCGTAGATCTTCGCCCAGATCCTCGAGCCACTTCCGGTCGATTTGCGCAAGATCGACGGCGTGGACGCGCAGCGGAGCGGTACGCTGGGTACTGCCGAGAAGGCGGATCAGCGATCCGTTGCCGCAGCCGAGCTCAAGCACCGTGTCGGTGGCCTTGAGTCGATCGAATTGCTCGCGCCAGAATGCCCGCGTGGACTCGCCGTAGTGGTCGGTAAACGACCCCGGACAGGAGTGACGCACGCCGGTCGCCCAGTAGCGCCCCCATGCACGGGCTCGCTCCGCGTTATTCCTGTTCATAGGCTTCGCAAAAAAGAGGGCCCCCGCAGGGGCCCTCCGGAACAAACACACCTTCGCGATCAAAACCGCTGCGTGTAGCGAATGTACGGCTGCTGGCCGTACTGGTCGTACAGGTAGAAGTTGTAGTCGCGGCCGTCGAACGCGGACTTCGGCGAAGGCTCCTTGCCAAAGATGTTGATCGCGCCAACGGTGATCTCGCCGTTCCAGGGCGTGTAGTAGGACAGCTGCAGATCGTGCGTGATGTACGTGCCGATATGGCCGGTCTGCACGACGTTGCCGTCCACCACTCCGACCGCCTGAGCCTGATCGCCGATCAGATTCGTGTTCCAGGTCGCGGCGATGTCCCAGACTTTCCACTGCGCCATCGCCGTTGCCCGGACCTCGGGAACAGCTGGATCACCCGCCGTGTCGCGGCCGTCCACGATGAACTCGAGGATCTGCACGTAGCGCGTCATCGCGGTGATGTTGCCGAGGGAACCCAGGTTGAACCGGAAGTTGGCCTCGAAGTCCAGGCCATTGGTCTCGAGCTGGCCGGTGTTCGCAAAACCGAAGACCAGTCCGACAATACGCGCATTAGGGTCGTTGTTGTTGCCGCGGGTGACGACGAAAGCCTCGGGCACCGGATCACCGACGCGCAACGCGTCGAGGATTTCTTCGGGTGAAAACACCGTGATCGCTTCGGTAATCTCGATGTTGTAGTAGTCCAGCGAGAAGTCGAACCAGGACGTTACGTCATACGCGAAACCAATGGAGTACTGCTCCGATTGTTCAGATGCGAGATCCGGGTTAGCGATCTGGGTTGCGTTGATCTGGATCGACTGAGTGCCGCCATTGGCGTTACGGCAGACGTTGGCTGACGGATCCCAGGTGAAGCCGAAGAACTCGCAGGTGGGCTGGTCGTTCGTGATCGGCTCGGCCGAGAAGGCCGGCTTCTGGCTGATGAAGTCGAGCGTCGGTGCACGGAAGCCCTCGCCCCATGAGGCGCGCAGGGTCAGCGGATCGAGCGGCTGATAGCGCACACTGAGCTTGGGTGACGTATCGCTGCCATAGTCAGAATAGTCGTCCCGGCGGAACGCGGCCGTGACCTCGAGGTTGTCGAGGATCGGAAATAGCGCCTCGCCGAAGTATGCACGTACGCGCCGGTCGGCACCGGCCGAGTTGCCGGCGGAACCGCCGACGTTGCCGGCCTCGGACTGTGCGTCGTACAGATCCGAGAAGTCCTCCTCGCGATACTCCCAGCCGACCAGCAGCCTGGATTCGCCACCGGGCAGCGAGAACATCGGGAATTGCACGTCGGCGAAAGCCTCGCGCGTCACCCAGGTCGA
>JBFMCQ010000115.1:7025-8234 GCA_040754295.1 Pseudomonadota bacterium
CGTCACCGAGCCCTGCTCGACATCGCCGCCCTTGCGATCGGTGCCCTGCAGCTGGTGGCTGATCTCGACGCCCTGGAAATCCTTGCGCGTGATGATGTTGATGACGCCGCCGATTGCGTCGGAGCCGTAGATGGCCGAAGCGCCGTCCTTAAGGATCTCGATGCGCTCGACAGCAGCGATCGGCACGGCGTTGAGATCCTGATCGGTCGGCGCGAACGGCGCCTTCGGCGCACGCCGGCCGTCGATGAGCACCAGCGTGCGCTCGGAGCCGAGACCGCGCAGGTCCACCGAGACCAGCGACTGCGCCGAGCTGCCCGACTGCGCGCGGAATGCTCCGGTCGAATTGAACACGGTGTTGCGAAGCAGCTCGCCGACCGACGTGAAGCCGCTCGTTTCGATGTCTTCGCGATCGATCACCGAGACCGGCAGCGCCCCCTCGACTGCCGCGCGCGTCAGGCGCGAGCCCGTGACTTCAATGGTGTCCAGCTTGGTGGCTTCTTCCTGGTTCTCTTCCTGAGCAAATGCGGCGCCCGAGGAAAAACTGCTCGCTACGACTGCGGCGATGGCGGTTCGGGTGAACAGCTCGCCCGGCCGTTTGCGCTTTGAAGTAATTTCCATCAGTTCACTCCCATGAGAACGAGACGGCCCAACCGGCTGCGTGCGGTCGGCACTACGGCGGTTGGCGGCTAGCACATCAGCAGGCCGAGACTAGTGCCGCATTGTGAAGTGCGTCAAGAATTTGCAACGAAATTGGGTGAAAGCCCCTACGGTTGCTGTCGCGCCGCAGCAACTTGTCCGATTGCTGGTGGTGAGAATTACTCAGCGTACGCCGGGGGAATGCCCTCTTGCGAGGTGCGGACGATGAGTCGCTGCGGGCGCACTCATACAAGGTTCGTGGTCCGCCATTCGGGCATGTCCGGGACCGGCGAGCTGAGCCCGAGCGGTAGTAGGCGAATGGCCGTGGGCGAGTTACGGTTCGAGCCAGGACGCCCAAACCGGATCGCAACGGCCGGAGCTGCGCGGCGGTCGGGTTGCGCGGCTGCGGTCGGAGAAGATCGAGTAGGCCGATAGCGGCACGCGCGGCGGCGCGGCGGGACACGAGGATTTCCACGTAGTCCGGCGCAGCGCAGTGGCCGAGCGGGCGCCCCGTGCCATCATTGACGTCATTGGCCGCACAACTACCACCTGTGCGTGGCCGTATCCGTCATC
>JBFMCQ010000116.1:0-8201 GCA_040754295.1 Pseudomonadota bacterium
ACCGCCCTGGACCGGCGATGTAGCTCCAACATTGAGGTCAACGTATTCCGGCTCGCCGTCATACAGCCAAGCCGGACGCAACTTTTTCTGAGTGGTTTCCATGCTTGATTGTTTTTTCAATTTCGCTCCTCGTTGTCGAGGCATGGCTTGTCATGGGGGAGAATAGCGCCGCGCTCGTTCAGAACATGGTCGAAAAGCGCACCAAACCCACCTGTTTCACCTCAAACGACCCTTCCTCCATCCATACTCAATCCGAGGCCGCGCACTTGACGAATACCGAAAAGCTACCGCCAAGCGCGCTTTTCGCCCCGGTTTTCAGGCGTCGCCCTGATAAAAGGAGGAGATGGGTCATCCGCCTCCTTACCTCTCTATTCCCTTTCTTGAAGCCCGCGAGTCGATTCCGAACACCGGGGTTGCGCAAGCGCTGGACCGGATACGACAGCGCCGGGAACAGGATGCCATCGCCGCAGGCCTGCCTGTGCCATCAAATGGCAAGCCATTGCCAAACCACGTGCTAAGGTCGGCACTTTTTGGTGTATCAGCCAAGGTATTTCGCCGCGAGCAGAAAATCGCGTCGGTCGAAGGCGTAGACGTATTCATCTCGCGAGGCTACCGGCCAACGCAGGCACACCTCGACGTATGGGAGCACTGCCTGTCGCTTGCGGCCAAGCAGGGGACCGGCAAGCAAATCCGGTTCAGCGCTTACGCCTTCCTGAAGGCTATAAGGCGAAATCCGAACGGAGGCAGCGACCGGAAATGGCTGACGGAAGCGCTGCTGGATCTGGCAGGTTGCATCGTGCGGATCACGGATGGCCGGCGGACATATTTCGGCCCACTCATCGAGGGCGGAACCAAAGATGAACTGACCGAAGAATACGTCATCGAAATCAATCCGCGCCTGGCAGTTCTCTTCATGGGCGGCAACTGGACCGCCCTCGATACCGTAGAGCGCGCAAAGCTGAGGCGGCATCCCCTGGCCCAGTGGCTCCACGCCTTCTACTCCACCCACTCGGAACCCTACGCCTACAAGGTCGCCACGCTGAAGGAGTTGTGCGGTAGCGACGCGGAGGAGTTGTGGAAATTCCGTCAGGTGCTCCGGCGAGCCATCAAGAAGCTGGCCGAGACGACGGGGTGGGAGTGTTACATCGACGATGAAGACAAGGTGGTCGTGCGCAAAAAAACAAAGACCATGCCAGATCCCCCACAGGGATAGCGGGTAGAGGATACAGGGATAGCGGGTAGGTTTCGGCGAAAACTACAGGGATAGCGGGTAGGAGGTACAGGGATGGTGGGTAGAAAACTACAGGGATATCGGGTAGGCGACTACAGGGATATCGGGTAGGGTCGCGCCTGTGGAAAGCGTATCTAACTTATTGGTAGTGTCAGTAATTTTGTGTGCTGAGGTCGGTTTAAAAAATCTCAGTACAAGGCGCTAGTGAAACGTTCGCCGAACAGGATGGCGAACTGATTGGCTGCCTGCTTCCACGTCACCGGTGGCATCTTCGGTAGTGTCAGTAATTTTGTGTGCTGAGGTCGGTTTAAAAAATCTCAGTACAAGGCGCTAGTGAAACGTTCGCCGAACAGGATGGCGAACTGATTGGCTGCCTGCTTCCACGTCACCGGTGGCATCTTCCAATCTTTCTCGATGTTGCGCAAGGCCAGATACAGCAGCTTGCTGGCGGCTTCATCGCTCGGGAAATGGCCGCGGTTCTTGACGATCTTGCGCAACTGCATGTGCAGGCTCTCGATGGCATTGGTCGTATAAATGATCTTGCGCACCTCTGGCGGATAGGCAAAGAAGGGAATCACTTGCTCCCATTGCCGCTGCCACATCGCCGCCACGGTCGGGAATTTCCTGCCCCAGTCGCTGTCGGCAAACAGGTGCAGCGCCGTCGCGGCCGCCTCGGCGGTGGGCGCCTGGTAAATCGGCTTCAAGGCCGTTGCCAAGGCTTTGCGATCTTTCCAGCTAGCCAGGTTCAGCGAATTGCGGATCAGGTGCACGATGCAGGTCTGGATCTGCGCTTCGGGATACACCGCCTCGATCGCCTCCGGAAAGCCGCGCAAGCCGTCCACGACGGCAATCAGGATGTCCTGCAAACCGCGGTTCCTCAGTTCATTGAACACCTTGAGCCAGAACTTGGCGCCTTCGGTGTGCTCGATCCACAGGCCCAGCACTTCCTTCCTGCCGTCGGCGCGGATGCCCAGCGCCAGATAGACTGCCTTGTTCTTGACCGCGCCTTCGTCCCGGATCTTCAGCCGCAAGGCATCGAAATACACGATCGGATACATCGCTTCGACTGGCCGCTGCTGCCATTGCTCGACCTCGGCCAACACCTCGTCGGTGATGGTGGAAATCAGATCCGCGGACACTTCCAGACCGTAGATTTCCTGCAAGTGGCCCTGGATCTCCCGCACGCTCATGCCTCTGGCATACATGCTGATGACGCGCTCGTCGAAACCGGGCAGCCGCCGTTGGTATTTGGCCACCAGTTGCGGCTCGAACGTGGCTTGCCGATCACGCGGGATCGCCAGGTCCAGCGCTTCGCCTTCTGGCGTCGTCACTGTCTTTCGGCTAGCGCCATTGCGATGGTTGCCGCTCTTGCCAAGCGCGGCTTCGGTGTCGAGGTGGTGGCTCAGTTCGGCGGCCAGCATGCGTTCGGCTAAGCGCTTCTTGAGTTGGCCGGCCAGTCCGGATTCGCCCAGGATGGATTGCGCATCCTTGTCCTGAACCTGCGCCAGCAGTTGGTCGATCAGGTCATCCGAAAATAGCTGCGGGGCTTTCGGCTTTTTGGTCTTCTTGGGTGTGCTCATCGCTTCGGTCATAAAGTCTCCCTTTCGGTATCATCTCATGACCTCTTGCACACAAAAAATCTGACAGGCTCAACTTATTGAAAAATTTGAAGAAAAAAGTTATCCACAATTACCCTAATCTTTTTCTAATCTTTCTTTAATCAATAAAGAATCGCGACCAGGATCGCGCCCGTTGGCAAAGCTGGGGTCTGGCGCTGGTGGCCTAAGTCAAGCGCGGCAAGACGGTCTTTGCTGCCGAGCTGACGCAACGCCACGCATTCCCCGGCATCACTCCCCCTGTGCTTTCTCAATGGCGCTGTTCAGGTAGGACAGGGCCCTCATGACGCAGCCCGCCTCGTACCGGATCGCCGCCAATGCGTTCTCGGTTTCGGCCACCTTGTCCTTCTCCCAGTCCTGGGCATATTCCAGCAGTTTGCTCAGGGTGTAGCCATGCGCTGTTCTAGGCTTGGCGATGTACGTCGTAAACGCCCTCCGCGTACCCTTCGCCTTCGAGCCGTACCAGCGCTTGTCGTACCACTCTGCTGCAATCGATAGCCCACGCTGGCGGACTCTGGGCTTGAGGGAGCTTTTCTTCGGCCAGTCCATCTTCTTGTTCATCTCGATCTTGAACTTGTAGTACTCCTCTACCACTTCCGTCGCCTTCCTGTACAGTTCCTGCATGTGCTTTTCCATGACAGCCTTGATTTCTACCAAGTTTGGCTCTTGCATCGCGTTGGTCATCGGTGTTCCCTTTTCCTTATGTTTAATAGAGCGGCAGCAAAACTCCATGCCTTATATAGGCGGATGCGGTTCCCCCGCTTCGTTCCGGTTGACTTTGGCTTGTTCCTTTGAATCAAAGGCATCGCATCGCCATGCCTCTCCATCAATGGAGAGGCATTTTAGCCAACCCACTTTTCTGACGATGCCACTCTGGCATCTGATGCCAATGCCTCTTCATTAATGGAGAGGCATCAACAGAAAGATGGGTTTTGCATGTGCGGTGCATGTACTGCCGCCCACCACTGCCGTCTTGCCTTTGATTCTAAGGCAACTGATCGCCATGCCTCTCCATCAATGGAGAGGCATTTTAGTCAACCCACTTGTCGGAAGATGCCATGTGGACATTCCGATGCCATGCCTCTCCATTAATGGAGAGGCATCAACACTATATTGGACGCCCCTTGTCGTTTTGTCTCAAAACGAGTCAGTTTTGAGCTTGTTTCGGTGCAGTACTGGATGGGCAAACTGATATGTTCTCAGGTGGTTTCCTGGCGGTATTCTGTCATTTAGCGGTCTTGCTAGTGCTACTGGCGGTTCTCTAGAAAGCGACTGGCGGTGTACAGACTCCATCTGGATGGAGGCAACAGACAACTTGTTCTCTCGCGGATTCAAGTTTGAAGTGCAATTTTGATTAACGGGTTGGTGGGTCAGCATGCGTGAGCATTTTGCCCCATCAACCGCCAGGTCGAAGTACGCTGGCGCCGATTTTTCTGGACACGAATTTGGGGTAAAACCGTGTCCAGATAATCGGGGCCGGTACAACGAACGCATGCACTCTACAGCAAGTTGAACCTGGTCCTTCCCAATCTCACGCCAAGCCTTTCCGTTGGGTGCTTTACGGTTCCACGCCATGCCGGAAGTATGGGGCATCGGAACCGCGTAAACGCCCCCATTCAGGGTATGCAGTTTTCTTATCGCTGGCCGAAGTGACTGGTGCGCGCCCTTGGCAAGCAGCACGGGGGACCTCCTGGATCGCTCGATCTGCCAGAGTAGCGGGCCCGGCCCAAGAAACGCCTCTGTCGCGGTGGCTCCAACCAGGAGCAGCACGGCCGGCCTCCATTCCAGCAAGAAGACCACCAGCCGTGGTAGGCAATTTGTGATCTCTTGCCAGTCTGGCTTACGGTTGTTCTCCGGCCGGCACCGGACGATATTGGCCACTCCGTAATCGCGGTTTCGCCCCATCCCATGCTGGACGAGCAGGACATCGAGCACGCGCCCGGCCCGCCCGACGCTGGCTCGGCGTGCCCGACCTGCCCACTTCTTTGAAGGAGCTGGTGTACGCGGCACGCCACTGGTGGCACCGCCATGCGCCCGCCGCGGTGCTGGCGACCACCGCGCGCGAGATCACCAACTTCGATCTGCACGACGCCAGCTGGCAGCCGCTCATGGGCGCCAACGCCGGCGAGCACGCTGCCGTGCGTGACGCCGCAGACGACGACGGGCTTTGCGTGCCCGACGCCTCCTCGTCGCCCGACGGTGACGATGTCGTCGATCGCGTGGCGCTGCAGCACGCTTGGCTGGCCGCGCTGCGCGACGCGCTGCATGCAAGCGATCGCGAAGCACGCGTACTAGCGTTGGCCGACGCGCAAGCCTGGGTCGATGATGCCCACCGCCCCTTGCTGCAGTGGGTCGCGCAAGTCATGCAACGCCGCACGGCACCGGCTGCCGATACCACCGGCCAGGGCGCATCGGCAGACCAGGGTGAGCCCGCTTTGCACGCGCGCGCTGCACAGCAGCGCCCGCCGCCGCCCTCGCGTCAGGGCCGCTACTCCATCCCCGCGTACGCGCCCACGGGGGCGCTGCAGCTCGCGGCCGAGCTCATCGGCCGTGACCTGTGGGGCAGGGACCCATCGAACGCCGCTACCCCGGACGACCCCGCGCCGCGCAGCCCCGAGTTCGTGGCCGAAGCCCTGGCGCAGATCGTCCTCGACGGGCCCAGCCAGAAGGAGGTCAACGCGCGCGAGTGGGCCGTGCACGATTGGCTGCGCTACCTCGCGTGCGACGCGGCACTGTCGGCTGCCTTCGTCCGTGGCTCCATGCGCGGCGTGCAGCGCTTCGTCAACGAGCAGCTGCAAGACGTGCGCACGCTGAAAGCGGTCGATGCCGAGCTGGTCGATGCGCGCACGTACCGCGAAGCCCTGGCGTACCTGTCGCGTCCCCCCTCCCACTTGCAGTCGACGCGGCGCTGGCAGGCCGCGCGGCTGCTGCTCGTGCTCGGGTTTCGTACCGGGATGCGCCGCCAAGAGATGCTGGGTTTGCGCTTGTGCGACGTCCCCGGCGACACCGACCTGATGCTGCTGGTTCGCCCACACGCGCGCCGCCGCCTCAAGAGGCCTGCAGCCACACGCGCGGTCCCTGCGGGCGTGCTGCTCGATGTCGAGGAGCGGCGCTGGTTGCGCCAGTGGCTCGCGCAGCGCCGCCAGGAGTGCAGCCTGGAGCCCGAGCCGGGGCAAGCCTATGTCTTTGGGGTCCCTGGGCGCGACCATGACCACCCCGATGGCGTGTTGTCGCACGAGCGCTTGGCCGATCTCGTCATCGAAGCGCTCACCGCTGCGCAGCGCCAGCTGGACCAACAACCCCGCGCGCGCCTGCACCACTTGCGCCACGCGTTTGCCACCTGGATGACGCTGGCCCTGTACATGCCCACCCATCCCGAGCTGCTCGAGCTTTTCGCGCACGACCCGCCCACGCAGGCGTTGCTGCGCCGCGGGGCGCGTCTGCGCCGCTGGCTGCTGGACGCGCGCCCGGCGGGCACACGCGCCATCGGCTACGCTTTGGCGCGATTGCTCGGCCACATCGCGCCCGAGGTCTCGCTCATGCACTACGTGCACGCCCAGGTCTTCTTGCAGCACGCGGCCGTGCTGCGCCAAGCCCGCGCACTGCCGCAGGCGCTGTGGGTGGCACTCACCGGGCTGAGCCAGCCCACCGTCAGCAAGCATCTGGCCCGCGGCGGCCCACGCCAGTTGGTGCAGCATGTGCACGGCGCGCGGCAGCCCTTGGTCGAGCCCCAGGTGGATCCAGCGTCACCGACATCGACCCCCGCATCGCCCCCCACATCGTCGCGCGCACCCCAACCGCTGCGGGCGCCACTTCCCGTGTACGCCGACGCCGCTCCCGTGGCGTCGGCGCTGACGGTGTTCGCGGCGCTCAGCGGCGCACCCGTCCCCGAGGTCACCCCAGCGCAAATCGAGGCGTGGCAACGGGCCGTGCAACGCTTCGACCCGTCCTGGCTGCGCCAAGCACTGCAGCCGCCGCTGCGCAGCCCGTGCCGCCACCATCGCGAGGAGCGCTGGATGGGCGAGTTGAGCGCGCGCCTGCAGCACGCGCTGGATCTCAGTCTCGACGACAGTGCCGCCGCGGTGCGCGCGCACTTGCAGCGCTACCGTCCCAGCGCACAGCGCTCGGAGGTGGCGTTTTGCGGCGCGCCTGGTGATACCGACTGGAGCATGCTGCGCGACGACTGGATGCGCTACCTGCGCTTGCTCCAGCGGCTGCAGTGGCCGCCTGAGCAACTGCTCGTGCTGCTGCGGCGGCCCGTGCCCACGCTCATGCCGCCGAGGCTGGGCGATATCCATGGGCTGCCACCGCTTCTGCAGCACGCCCCGCGGTGGCTATTGGATGCCCCGGTGGATTTCGCCAGCCTGCGCAGCGCGGCGCATCACCCCACCAACACGAATTGGGTCGGCATCCGGCTGTTAGACCATCCCCACGCCCAGGGTGGGCGGTGGTTCCCGTGGGTGACAGCGGTCACGATGGCATTGGCGCTCGTGGGGGCAGGGAGGCAATTCTGGGCGCAGGAGATCCTGGGGTGTAGTCGGCAAGCGTCGGCCGGTGACGCCGGAACTCGTCCAAGAACCAGTCCGAGTCCGGGGCAGATGACGGAACTCGAAGTCGCGCAGTGGAAAGGCCGGCGGATACGGTGTGGCGTGCTCGATGAGCCGGAAAGGGAGCCGCGGGCCCTATGCCCATCCGCAGGTGGCAACAAAATAACCACCAACCCGTAAAAAAAGATCAGAGACTAACCAGCTGTATGACGGGCAATCGAAGAGTTGTCTGATAAATGGTTGTTTTTCAACAAGAAAAAACTTTCTTAACGTGGAACGCTTCTTGATTACCAAGGAGCATGGCTGCCTCGGGATTGACCTCAAACAGGTCGTGGACGCCATCAACAAATGGTTCTGAATAGGAGATGGGTTAATGGTCGAAACCTTTTATGAGGTGATGCGGCGCAAAGGAATTTCGCGCCGTAGTTTTCTGAAATATTGTTCGCTGACGGCTACATCGCTCGGGCTTGCTCCGTCGTTTGTGCCACGGATTGTGCACGCAATGGAAAGCAAGCCGCGCACCCCGGTACTCTGGCTGCACGGCTTGGAATGCACTTGTTGCACCGAATCCTTTATCCGCTCGGCGCATCCGCTGGCCAAGGATGTGGTGCTCTCGATGATCTCCCTCGATCATGACGACACCCTGATGGCCGCTGCCGGCCACCAGTCCGAGGCCATCTTCGAAGAGATCATGACCAAATACAAGGGCAACTACATCCTTGCGGTCGAAGGCAATCCCCCTTTGAATGAAGATGGCATGTTCTGCATCCAGTCGGGCAGGCCCTTCGTCGAGAAGCTCAAGCACGT
>JBFMCQ010000117.1:0-8028 GCA_040754295.1 Pseudomonadota bacterium
CCGGCGTCGGCGCCGCGAGCGCGGCCGTCTCGATCGCCGGCGGTGAGTCATCCTCACCCGCGGTCTCGTCCACGGGCGGCGGCGCCTGCGGTCTCGCGACCGCCGTGGGCAGCGGCGCGTCGTCGGCCGGCGTGCGGGCGGCGGCGGCCTTCTGTTCGTCGAGATCGATCGCGACGACCTGCAGCTCCGTGTCGCCGGCGCGGCGCAGCCGCGGCTCCGGCACCATCGACGCCAGCGCGAACGCAACGAGCAGCAGCAGTGCGGCGCCGATCAGCCGGCGTTTCAGACGTTCATCCATCGAGCGCGATAGTGGCCGCAGCCACGGTCAGGAACGATCCGGTCACGACGATGCGCCCGTGTCCGGCGGCGAGCGCATCCGCGACAGCGAGTGCTTCGGCCATATTGTCGCAGCATCGCACGTGCGCGTCTGCCGGCAGCTCTGCCGCGAGCGCCTGCGCGCTCAGGCCGCGCGGACCCGGAAGGCCGACGCAGACGACCGCGTCGATCTGCGCGGCCAGCGCCTGCACGAAGGCGGCGTGCGGCTTGTCCGCGAGCATGCCGAGCACCAGCACCGTCGGTCGTGCCGGCGGCAGCGCGGCCAGCGCCGCGGCGAGCACCTCCGCCGCCTCACGATTGTGCGCGACGTCGAGCAGGTGGCGACCGCGCAGCTCGCAGCGCCCGCGCAGTACGAGCCGTGGCAGCGCCGCACGGATGGCGCCGTCGCCGACCGCGCACCGCTGCTGCAAGGCCTCGACCGCGGCGATCACGCCGGCCGCATTGCGCAGCTGCGCCTCTCCCGGCAGCGCGGGCAGCGGCAGCGCCCGCAACGTCCTGCGCCCGCACCAGTCGAACACGCCGTCGCGGCGCAGCACGCGGAAGTCGCGGCCGATCTGCAGCAGCGGCGCGCCGAGCGCTTCGGCGGTCGCGATCAGGCTGTGCGGCGGATCGGGCTCGGCGACGATCGCGGGCCGCCCGGTGCGGAAGATGCCGGCCTTCTCGCGGGCGATCGCCTCGCGGTCGCTGCCGAGCCAGTCCAGGTGATCGAGACCGATGCTGGTGACCAGCGCCGCATCGGCGTCGACGAGGTTGACCGCGTCCAGCCGTCCGCCGAGCCCGACTTCCAGCACCTGGACGTCGACCGCGGCCTCGCGAAACAGCCACAGCGCGGCCAGCGTGCCGAACTCGAAGTAGGTCAGCGGCGTCTGCGCCCGCGCCTGCTCGATCGCCGCAAACGCCCGGCACAGGTCGGCATCCGCGGCTTGTGCGCCGTCGACGCGCACGCGCTCGTTGTAGCGCAGCAGATGCGGCGAGGTGTACAGGCCGACGCGGTATCCGGCGTGCCGGTAGATCAGCGCGGCGAGTTCCGCGCTCGATCCCTTGCCGTTGGTGCCGCCGATGGTCAGCGTCAGCGGCCGCATGTCCGGCAGGCCGAGGCGCTCGGCGACGCTGCGCACGCGCTCCAGGCCGAGCTCGATCGAGCGCGGGTGCAGGCTCTCCTGCCAGCGCAGCCACTCGTCCAGCGTGCGGGTCATCGCTTCCCGCCGTTACGCGGCCCGGCGCGGCCGAAGCCCGGAATGGCGCCTTAGAATCAGGCTGCGCTGACGCTCGGCGAGAAGTGCGTCAGCATCGCCAGCAGGCGATGGATGCGCTCGCGCATCTCGCGGCGGTCGACGATCATGTCGATCGCGCCCTTTTCGAGCAGGAACTCCGCGCGCTGGAAGCCTTCCGGCAGCTTCTGCCGCACGGTCTGCTCGATCACGCGCGGACCGGCGAAGCCGATCAGCGCCTTGGGCTCGGCGATCTGGATGTCGCCGAGCATCGCGAAGCTCGCCGACACGCCGCCCATCGTCGGGTGCGTCATCACCGAGATGTACGGCAGGCCGCGCTCGGCGAGGCGGGCCAGCGCCGCCGAGGTCTTGGCCATCTGCATCAGCGAGTACAGCGACTCCTGCATGCGTGCGCCGCCGGATGCGTGGAAACAGACCAGCGGCACGCCGAACTCGAGGCAGGCGTTGACGCCGCGCACGAACTTCTCGCCGACGGCGCTGCCCATCGAGCCGCCGAGAAAGCCGAACTCGAACGCCGCGGCGACCAGCGGCAGCCCCATCAGCTGGCCGCGCATGACGACGAGCGCGTCTTTCTCGTGCGTGTCGTTCTGCGCTTCGCGCAGGCGCTCGGTGTACTTGCGGCTGTCCTTGAACTTCAGCGGGTCTTTGGAGACGACCTCGGCCGCGAGCTCCTGGCGCGCCTGCTGGTCGAGAAAATGATCGAGCCGCTGGCGCGCCGTGATCGCGTGGTGGGCACCGCACTTGGGGCAGACTTCGAGTGTGCGCTCCAGCTCGGCACGGTAGAGCACCGATTGGCAGCTGTCGCACTTGGTCCACAGCCCTTCCGGAACGTTGCGCTTGCGCGCACCACCGGACAGCAGCTTCGAACCGGCGATCTTGTCGAGCCAACTCATGTTTTCGGGCACGGTCGTGGTCGTCATTTGCTTCCCATCTTAGCGGTTTGCGTGCGGACTCACGCGGAAGGGTCGTCCAGGGCCTGCCTCAGCTCACGCAAACGTCGTTCCAGAACGGCGGGCAGATCCTGAGGCTGGTGCTGCAGGCGCTCGATTTCGGATACCAGCGCGCTGCCGACGACGACACCATCGGCCACGCGCGCCACCGCGCGCGCCGAGGCCGCGTCGCGGATGCCGAAGCCGACTGCGAGCGGCAGCGCGGTGTGACGGCGGATCGTCTCGAGCTTGGCCGCCACGCTCGCGGTGTCGAGCGTGCCCGCGCCGGTCACGCCCTTGAGCGACACGTAGTAGATATAGCCGCTGGCTGCGCGCGCGACCGCCTCGATGCGCACTTCGGGACTCGTCGGCGCCAGCAGGAAGATGCAGTCCAGGCCTTGCGCCCGCAGCGCCGGCAGATAGTCCGGCGCCTCTTCGACGGCGAGATCGACGATCAGCACGCCGTCGACGCCGGCTTCGTGCGCGCGCCGCGCGAACGCCTGCACGCCGCGCGTCTCGATCGGATTGAGATAGCCCATCAGCACCACCGGCGTGTGCGCGTCCGCGCGCCGGAACTCGGCGACCATGTCGAGGATGTCCAAAAGCCCGGTGCCGTGCGCGAGCGCGCGCTCGCAGGCGAGCTGGATCACCGGTCCGTCGGCCATCGGGTCGGAAAACGGCACGCCGAGCTCGATGACGTCGGCGCCGCCGCGCACCAGCGCGTGCATCAGCGCGACCGTGTGCCGTGGATGCGGATCGCCCGCGGTGATGTACGGAATCAGCGCCTTGCGGCCTTGCGCGCGCAGCTCCCCGAAGCGGGCGGCCAGCCGCGACCCGACGATTCCCGATTCCCGATTCGCGATTCCCGGTTTCATGCTAGCTCGATGCCCTCGAGCTTTGCGATCGTGAAAATGTCCTTGTCTCCGCGGCCGGACAGATTGACCACCAGGTGGCGCTCGGCTCCGAGCCGCGGCGCGAGCTTTTTCGCATACGCGAAGGCGTGCGCCGATTCCAGCGCCGGGATGATGCCCTCGGCACGTGTCAGCTCGTGGAATGCGTCCAGGGCTTCGTCGTCGGTGACGGCGTCGTAGACGACGCGGCCGCTGTCCTTGAGCCACGCGTGCTCGGGGCCGACGCCGGGATAGTCGAGGCCCGCCGAGATCGAATGCGTCGGCAGGATCTGGCCGTTGGCGTCGGCCATGATGTAGGTGCGGTTGCCGTGCAGCACGCCGGGCCTGCCCGCGCTCAGCGGCGCCGCATGCTCAGGCGTATCGAGCCCGTGGCCGCCGGCCTCGATGCCGTACATCGCGACCTCGGGGTATTCGAGCAGCGGGTGGAACATGCCGATCGCGTTCGAGCCGCCGCCGACGCAGGCGACCAGCGCGTCCGGCAGGCGCCCGATCCTCTCGCGGCACTGCACGATCAGCTCGCGCCCGATCACCGACTGGAAGTCGCGCACCAGCATCGGGTACGGATGCGGCCCGGCGACCGTGCCGATCACGTAGAAGGTGTCGTCGACGTTCGTGACCCAGTCGCGCAGCGCCTCGTTCATCGCGTCCTTGAGCGTCTTCGTGCCGCTCTTGACCGGCACCACTTCGGCACCGAGCAGCTTCATGCGAAAGACGTTCGGCGACTGGCGCTGCACGTCCTCCTCGCCCATGTAGACGACGCACTCGAGCCCCAGCCGCGCCGCGATCGTCGCCGACGCCACGCCGTGCTGGCCGGCACCGGTCTCGGCGATGATGCGCGTCTTGCCCAGATGCTTCGCGAGCAGGGCCTGCCCGACCGTGTTGTTGACCTTGTGCGCGCCGGTGTGGTTGAGGTCCTCGCGCTTGAGCCAGACCTGCGCCCCGCCCCAGCGCTGCGTCAGCCGGCGCGCGTGATACAGCGGCGACGGCCGGCCGACGTAGTCGCGCAGATCTTCATCGAGCTCGCGGCGGAAATCGGCATCGTCCTTCAGCCGCAGGTAGGCCGCTTCGAGCTGGCGCAGGGGCTCCATCAGCGTCTCGGCGACGAACTGGCCGCCGTAAGGGCCGAAGTGGCCGCGGGGATCGGGGTAGGAGTAGCTCATGTCACGTTGTTTTCTGGCTTCGGGCGCAGTCCGTAGGATGTGGTGAGCGTAGCGAACCGCAGCCTGCGGTTCGCCTGCGGCTCGCCACATCCTACGTGCGCTACGCGCTCGGTTGCTGTGCTGCCCGCAGCGATCACTGCAACGCCCCATCCGCGCGCCGCACGGCACGCACGAACGCGCGCATCTTGTCGAGGTCCTTCACGCCGGGCCGCAGCTCGATCCCGCTCGACACGTCCACGGCATACGGACGCAGCTGGCGGATGCCGCTGCCCACGTTCTGCGGCGTCAGTCCGCCGGCGAGGATGATCGGCGTGCGTGTGCGGATCGCCTGCGACCAGTCGAAGGGCTCGCCGCGCCCGCCCATGCCGCCGGGCACGTGGGCATCGAGCAGCACGGCCGCTGCGCTGCGGAAGCGCCGCAGCTCGCCGCCGGGCGAGCGGCCCTCGCCCATCGCGATGGCTTTCAGATACGGCAGCCCGAAGCTCGCGCAGAACGCGGGATCCTCGCGGCCGTGGAACTGCAGCAGGTCGGGCCGCAGGACGTCGATCGCCCGCTGCACCTCGACCGCCGGCGCGTCCATGAACAGGGCGACCGCGTCGACGAACGGCGGCAAGGCGTTGCGCACCGCCGCCGCGGCCTCCGGCGCCAGGTAGCGCCTGCTCTGCGGCACCAGCACGAAACCCAGCGCATCGACGCCGAGGCCGACGGCGGCCTCGGCATCCGCCTTGCGGCGGATGCCGCAGAACTTGATGCGCGTGCGCGTCACTGCAGCCCTCTCCCCACCGCTCTCCCGCCGCGGAGAGAGGGGCGTCGGCTGTCGCTTGGCGACGGTCATGTCAGTTGGGAAACCAGGGCTGGGGCGGCGGCGGGAGGCCGAATTCTGCCGGATATTCCGGGCCCACGAAATAGAGGCCGTCCGCCGGCGCGGTCATGCCGGCACGGCTGCGGTCGCGGCCGGCGAGCACGCCGGCGACCCAGTCCACCGGCTGCCTGCCCAGCCCGACCAGCGCCAGAGTGCCGGCGATGTTGCGCACCATGTGGTGCAGAAAAGCGTTGCCGCAGACGTCGATCACGACGAAATCGCCGCAGCGGCGCACGTCGAGCGCGTCGAGCCGGCGCATCGGCGTCGGCGACTGGCACTGCGAATCGCGGAACGCGGAAAAGTCGTGCTCGCCGACGAGGCACTGCGCGGCGGCGTGCATCGCCAGGGCATCCAGCCGCTGCGGCCACCAGCCGGCGCGCCCGCGCAGCAGCGCGCTACGCGCACGGTGATTGTGGATCACGTAGCGATAGCGGCGCCGCAGGGCATCGTGGCGGGCGTGGAAATGCGCGGCAACCGGCCGGATCCAGCGCAGGCCGAGATCCGGCGGCAGGTTGCTGTTGGTGCCGAGCAGCCACGCATACGCGCTGCGCGGTGCCGGGCTGTCGAAGTGCACGACCTGCTGCAGCGCGTGCACGCCGGCGTCGGTACGGCCGGCTGCGGTCGCGCCGACCGCATGCGCCGCCACCTGCGCCAGCGCCCGCTCCAGCTCGCGCTGCACGGTGCGGCGGCCGGCGAGCGCCTGCCAGCCGGAGAACTGCGTGCCCGCGTATTCGACGCCCGCAGCGTAGCGGGTCATGGCGTCCATCGATGCAGTACGACGAGCAGCACCAGCGGCAGCAGCCATTCCCACCAGCGGGGCGCGGCCAGGGCCGGCACGACGACCGCTTCACCCGGCTCCCCCGCCTTGCGCTCGATCTCTTCGATCAGGCGCGCCGCACGCGCCCAGCCGCCCGGCGCGCGCGCATAGCCTCTGAGCCGCCCTTCCATCTCGCCGATGCCATCGAGCGCCAGCGCGAGGCGCAGCCCAATCCGCTGCGGATCGACCCCCAACGGCCGCAGCGGGGCCAAGAGCATGCGGATCGCCGCGACCAGCTCGGCGACGGCAGTCAGCGCGAGCAGCAGGTACACGGCGAGCAGCAGATCGATCAGCACGAGCGCGCGCCGCAGGCCTTCGGCCAATCCTTCGCGGCTCAGGCCTGGCAGCGCGCTCCACAGCGGCTCGCCCGGCGTGAAGCCGACATACAGCACGAAGATCGCCAGCAACAGCCAGCGCAGGCGCCACAGCCCCGCGCGCAGCCGCGCGGCGCCCGCCGGTGCGAGCCTCAGGTGTGCCAGAAGCGAGAGCGCGGACAGCAGCGCGAGAGCGGCCAGACTCATCGACGGCAAGGCGCTGGCGAGCGCGAGCAGCGCCAGCACGCGCACCGCAGGGTGCGGTGTCGCGCCGGTCGGCTTCGCCGCAGATGACGGAGCGGGCACTGCGCGGGGCTTGTCAGCCGAGCTCTTCGATCAGCTTGCGCGCGTCCTTTTTCTGCTCGGCGTTGCCCTGCTGCGCGACTTCCTCCAGCAGCGAGCGGGCCATCTCGTTGTCGCCCATGTCGACATACGCGCGCGCCAAATCGAGCTTGGTCGCGGCTTCGTCGGAGGCGCTCGCATCGCCCTCGATCGAGACGTCGCCCAGATCGATGTCGTCGAGCCGGATCTCCTGCGGCCCCGGGGTCTCGGCCTCTGCCTCTGCCTCGGCCTCGCTCGGCGCGGGAACATCGAGCGGCTCCGGGGCCTGCGCAAGCTCGGGCGTCTCCGGCGTCTCCGGCGGCTCGGACTCGGGCTGCGCCGTGGCTTGCGGAGCTGGCGCGGGCGGCTCTCCGCTGTCGAAGCCGCTGAGGTCGAGATCGAAATCGAGCAGGCTCTCGTCTTTCGACTCGGCCTTCTTTTCCGCGGCCGGCGCCTGCGGCGGCGACGGCGACGCCAGATCAAACTGCGTCAGGTCGAACTCGAGCGCCTCGCCCCTGTCCGCTGCAAGCTCGATCTGCGGCTCGTCGAGCCTCGGCGCTTCGAGCTCGTCGAGACTGAAATCGAGCGCGGCCGACGCTTCCTGCGGCTCCTTCGCCGCCGGCGCCTCGCCGGCGCCGAGGTCCAGATCGAGGTCGCCCGGCGCAACGTCCGCCGATGGCGCGGTGTCGACGAACAGCGGCGAATCCGGCGCCAGCTGCTGGCCCATGATCGCGATCTTCTGCCACTCGCCGGCTGACAGCTTCGGCCTGAGCGCGCGCGCGGTGTCCTCGAACTCGGCACGCTTGCCGGCCGCGAAATAGGTTTCCGCGAGCTTGATGCGGATCTCGTTGCGGTCCGGCTCCTTCTCGGCCGCCTGCTTCAGCAGCAGGGCGGCTTCGTCGTAGAGGCCGTAGGCCAGGTGGAAGTCGGCCTCGGACACTGGATCGTCGGCGTCGAGGTTGATCTGCACCGTCTGCGATTCGAACTGGCCGGTCAGATCGAAATCCACCGGAGCGGTCGACGCCGCAGCGGTGTCGATCATCTGCGTCGATTCCGCCGGTTGGGCGCGCGCCGCAGCGGCCGCCGGCATCTCCTGGGTCTCGATCTGCTGTGTCTTGAGCTGTTGCGTCTGGCCGCTCTCGGCCT
>JBFMCQ010000118.1:0-7919 GCA_040754295.1 Pseudomonadota bacterium
CAAAGCCGGACGGACGCAAGCGTAAGCTCGGCATCCCCACGGTAATCGACCGCTTCATCCAGCAAGCCCTCAACCAAGTGCTGCAGCGCGTCTTCGAGCCGACGTTTCACCCGCACAGCTACGGTTTTCGGCCGCAGCGCTCCGCCCACCAGGCGGTGCGTCACGCCCAGGCCCAGGTGAAAGCGGGATGGAGCTGGCCATCGACGCGCTGAAGGACAAAGTCCGGGCGATCAGTGTGCGCACACGAGGCCATCGGCTCAACCAGATCATCGAAGAGCTACGAGAACTCCTGCTTGGATGGAAAGCGTACTTCGGCATCACCGAAGTGCAGAGCCCTCTGCGAGACCTGGACCGATGGGTGCGAAGACGATTGCGATGCTATATCTGGAAGCAGTGGAACCGGTCCGGCTACCGGCAACTGAGAAAGCTCGGGGTGTCGCGCGAACTGGCCTGGAACACGGCCAAGTCCGCACACGGACCCTGGCGACTATCCGCCAGTCCGGGGCTGACCATCGCACTGCCCAACCGCTACTTTACGGACCTGGGTTTGCCTACACTGGAAGCACGATGAAACTCGTTTCAACACTTCGAACCGCCGTATACGTGACCCGTTCGTACGGTGGTGTGGGAGGGGTCCGGTCGTGAGGCCAGCCCCTATCCCGATTGGGCCGCTTGTTGCGTGATGCGCAACGTGATACAGTTGCTCCATGATCAAGTCGTTCCGGCACAAAGGCTTGCGCAAGCTCTTTGAGACCGGCAGCACCTCGGGCGTCCAAGCCAGTCACACCAAACGGCTCCGGATGCAGTTGGCTGCCTTGGACACTGCGCAAGCCGTCGAGGACATGGACATCCCCGGCTTCCGGCTGCACCCGCTCAAAGGTCAAATGCGCGGGCGTTGGGCCATAACGGTCAACGGCAACTGGCGGCTGACGTTTGAGTTCAAGGATGGGAACGCCTACGTCGTGGACTATGAGGACTATCACTGATGGCTATGTACAACCCTCCCCACCCTGGTGAGTTCATCACCGACATCTATCTTGAGCCCAATGGCATCAGCGGGCGCGAGCTGGCGGAAAAGCTGGATGTTGCAGCCTCCACTCTCAGCCGCATTCTCAAGGGCTCCAGCCGGGTCACTCCTGAGATGGCACTCCGCCTTTCCAAGGCTGTTGGCCGCTCTCCCGAGAGTTGGCTCGCCATGCAGGATGCTCATGATCTGTGGCTCGCCCGGAAGCACATCGATCTAAAGCGGGTTGGCAAGCTTAAGCTGGCCGCGGCCTAAACGAATAGGGATATTGCGCCAGGCAAAGCCTGGAGGAGAGGGAAGCTGATGAAAGGATTCATTTAAGAAGTGGCTTGACACGCGCGCATCGCGCCTAACGCGTTCAACACGGATGCGCCGCAAGCGGCGCGCCGGTTAACGCGAACATTGGGCATGGCTGAAGCGCACCTCAGTAGAATCACAAATCATGTCGAAGCCAATTCGATGGAGATCATGCTACAACTCGAGCAGGAACAAGATGGTAGATGGCTGTCCGAACTGCTTGATCTACCCGGTGTGCTCGCGTACGGCGCATCTTCGGATGAAGCAATAGCCAAGGCGGAAATCCTGGCACTGCGGGTTATTGCGGAGAAACTCGAGCACGGAGAGGCTCGGCCAGTTCCCATTCGCATCATGCTGGCAGCATGAGTAGCTGGCCTGGAGGAGCTGGTGTTCCGCGGGTTCCTGATCCAGGTCGGCACGCGCCTGCTGGGCGAGCGCTACCTGTGGCCGATCACCGTCGGCAGCGCGGCCGTGTTCGGCCTTTCGCACCTGTACCAGGGGCTTTCCGGCGTCTTCGAGACGGGCGCCATCGGGCTGCTGCTCGCAGTCGTCTTCGTCGCCTCGCGACGGGATCTCATGCTGACGATGCTCGTGCACGGCTTCGTCAACACGATCTCGCTGAGCCTGATGTACTTCGGCCTGATCGGCTGAGTGGCAGCAGCCGCACGAGCACGATGCGCTGGGCCTCCTCGCGTCACTCCCGCAAGCGCAGCTCCGAAGTCGCCTCCGCCGCGATCTGCTCCGCGCGGAACGGGAACCGGTACCAGTTCTTCTGCGAGTACGCCTGCGTGAAATCGTTGAAGTGCGGGCTCGCCGGATCGGTCGACTGCGAGTAGGTCACGAAGCCCTCGGCGCGGACGCCGTCATCGTCCCAGGTCACGGTCTGGATGTAGCTGTTGCCGTAGTCGACGCGGTAGCCGTCGGCCGTGATCGGGGCGGAGGCGGCGATCGTGAACGCGCCTTCGAATTGCTCGCCGCCGAACACCGGGATGTCGCCGTTGACGCCTGAGCGCTGCAGCTCGCCGAGCGCGGCATCGAGCGCGATGCCGGTGGCGTCGATCGCGTCCTGCGCATTGGCGAGCGCACTGCGGACGGTCAGGTTCGCCGTGTTCGGGTCGCGTGGCGTGTTGACCGGATCGGCGGCGCTGAACGGTGTCGACCAGAGGTCGGTGGCGCCGGCGGCTTCGCGCCAGAACTCGCGCCAGACGTGGGCGCCGGTGGAGTCGAGGCTGGCGCTGCCGTCCCAGCCTTGGAGCGCTTCGCAGGCGCGGCTGCTGTCGCGAATACCGGCGCTCGGGCACAGCTCGGCGAGCACCGCAGCGCGCGCGAGCTCGGCGCTGTGGATCTCGCCCGACAGCACGACCTCCTGCAGCGTTTCGAGATCGAACTTGTCGCCGGGCCGGCCGTCGCTGCCGTCGAGCCGCCGCAGCACCTGCAGGATGCCCTTGCGCGTGCGCAGCGAGCGCTCGGTTTCTTCGTCGCCGATGATGCGGGCGTAGCCGGTGACCGGTTCGGCCGGATTGGTGAGCCAGTAGCTGTCGTTGAAATTGCCGACCCAGTCGGCGCGCTCGAGCGTCGGCAGGTTCGACGGGCCGAAGATGCCGGGCGCCGGTGCGTCGGGATCGTCGCGCCAGGCGCACTCGGAGCGGTTGCCCAGCAGCAACGGCAGGCCCGGCACGAGCTGGCCGACGATCGGCGACAGCAGCGGCGCACTGCATTCCGCGACGAGCTCATCGGGCACGTTCGGCACCACCGTGACGTCGCCGTAGTACGCGTCCTGCCCGGGTCCGGTCGCGATCGTGTTGACCCACGGGGCGCCGAGGATGTCCCGGTGCAGGCGCTTGAACTCGTCGAGCGAGCTCGCGCGGTTCCACGCGAAGAACTGCGCGATCAGGCGGTCGTTCTCGGCGTTGGCGTCGCGCAGCGTGTAGGCGCGCGTGTTGTCCCAGCCGAGTACCGGGATGCCCGATACCAGCAGCTCGAGGATCGGTCCGTACTCGGAGCGGTGCAGCCTGCGGCTCTCCTGCGTCAGCGTGCCGTCGTCCTCGCGCACGTCGATCGTCAGCGGCACCTCCTCGATGTCGCGCAGCTCGCCGTCGACGAAGTACTGCTTCGGGTTCAGCGGATTGACGATCAGCTCGTACAGCGTGAAACGGTAAGCGGTCGAGACCGTGTGGCTCCACGCGAAATGATCGTTGAAGCCGATCAGCACCGCCGGCACGCCGTACAGCGAGGCGCCCATGATGTCGAGCCCGCCGGGCATCTTCAGGTGGACGATGTACAGGCGCTCGGTACCGGCCCACGGGAAGTGCGGGTTGCCGAACAGGATCGAGCTGCCGTCGCTCGTCGCCTCGGGGCCGAGCGCGTACATGTTGCTGCCGAAGGCACGCTCGCGGTCGAACGGGAACGGCAGGTCCTCACGGCGAATGCGGCCCGATTCGATCGCGGCCTTCAGCTCGGCCGGCGTCGCCGAGCGCTCGCCGGGCGTCAGCAGCGGCGGCGTCGCGGTCGCGATCTCGTTCGACAGCGCCGAGCTGCTGGCGATGATGGCGAGCCGGAAGTAGCGGCGGTAGAGGTCGTCCTCGCTGATCTCGGCGAGCCAGCCCTCGTCGCGGCAGGCGGCGTGGCGGCCCGGGTGCTCGCCGTTCCTGAGCTCGCGGACATAGCGCGAGAAGCCGGCGGCGTAGCCGGCGGTGGCGTCGTGGATGTCCGGCGTCGCCGCCTCGCGCAGCCGCGCGACGACTTCCGGCGTCGCCATCAGCTTCCAGAAGAAATCGCTGTCGACGTTGTTGATCGTTACGCCGGCAGCCGGGATCGAGTAGCTGCCGTCGCGGCCGAACCAGCGCGCGCGCTCGCCGCGGATCGTCAGCAGGTCGTCGAGCAGCACGCAGACGTTGTCTTCGGCGAACGCGTAGCCGTAACCGTAGCCGAGGCTGCCGTAGTCGCGCGCCTCGATGTGCGGGATGCCGTAGGTCGTGCGCGTGATCGTGACGTCGTAGCGGCCGTCCGATCCGCCGCCGCTCGCGCCGTCGGGCGGCGACGAGCTGCCGCAAGCGGAAAGCAACAGGACTGCGGCGGATGCCGCTGCGATTGCGCTGCGCATATCTCCTCCGGCGTTCGTTCTTGTGCAGTCGTGCGCTCGCCCCCGGGGCCGGCGCCACTATAAACCGCAAAGGCTGTTACGGTGCAATAACGTGCATGCGTGGTATGCCTGCTCCAGCGGCATTGGCCCGCAGATTGCGCAGCCAATGTTCGTAGCGCTGTCGGCGCGCGGGCCGCTGCCGCGGGTCGAACTCGATCCAGACGGGCGGCGATCCCGGTTTTCGCCGCCGCCATCCGGCCGCGATGACCGCTGGCGCGGATCGCTGCCCGATGCAAAACGGCGCGAGCAGGTCGATGCGCCGGAGCGCGTGTTCTTTACCTGACTGCAAGGTCCATCGAAGCGGGTCGCAAGAGCGCGGGACGTCAACGGCGGACGCAAGGCAGCGTGGCACAATCTCGTCTGGCGAAGCCCGGTCGCTCATCTCGCGTCTCAGCAGACCCAAAACAGGAGTGAACAGTGCACTTATCGGAATCGCTACCCCATGCCAAAAAATTCACCGACGTAAAAGGCAAGCGCATTGCCTATGTGGAGGCGGGCGAGGGCGATGCCATCGTGCTGCTGCACGGCAATCCCACTTCCTCCTACCTGTGGCGCAACATCATTCCGGCGCTGAGCGGAGACGGCCGCGTCATCGTGCCGGACCTGATCGGCCACGGTGACTCGGAAAAGCTGCCGGCCAGCGAGGGACCGGGGCGCTACGGTTTTCACGCGGCCTACGATTACCTGGACGGGTTTTTCTCGGTCATGGGCCTGAATCGCGATGTCACCTTGGTGATTCACGACTGGGGCAGTGCGCTCGGCTTTCACTGGGCCCGGCAGCATCGCGCTGCGGTCAAAGCCATTGCCTACATGGAAGCCATCGTCATGCCACTGACCTGGGATGACTGGCCGCAAGCGGCCCGCGGCGTTTTCAAGGGTTTCCGTTCGGAGAAGGGCGAAGACCTGATTCTGAACCGCAACATGTTCATCGAAGCCGTGCTGCCCAACTCCATCATTCGCAAGCTCTCCGAAACCGAGATGGGCCATTACCGTGCGCCCTTCGTCGAGCGCGAAGACCGGCAGGTGATGCTGAACTGGCCGCGCGCCATTCCCATCGGCGAGACCGAGAACGACATCGGGCCGCCGGACGTGGCGAAGATCGTGCGCGACTACGGCCATTGGCTCGCCGCTGATGCCAGCATGCCCAAGCTGTTCATCAACGCCGAGCCCGGCTCCATTCTGGTGGGCCGGCAGCGCGAATTCTGTCGCAGCTGGCCGAATCAAAAGGAAGTCACGGTCCGCGGCCTGCACTTCATCCAGGAAGACTCGCCGCTGGAAATCGGCAAGGCGGTGAGCGAGTGGCTGCGTTCAATCGGCTGAGCGCCTGTGATCCCGTGCTCGGGCACGATGCCCTCCCGTTTCGAAGTCCATTTCGGCGGCCCGCGGGAGGCGCCCGGCGCCTTGCGCGATCTGCTGTCCGGCCACGTTGCCGCGGCGCCGCCGGGCGCCTCGATCGACTGGGCAACCTACTACTTCCGCGACCGCCGGCTCGCGCAGGAGCTGGCGGCCGCTCATGCGCGCGGGGTACGGGTCACCCTGGCGCTGGAGGCGCGCCCGCGCACGCTGCGCGCCAACCAGGCCGTCATTGCCTTGCTGTCGGGACCGCAGGGCCTTGGCCCGAGCTTCCGGCCCATGCAGATGCACCGGCTCGCGCCCGGCAAGATCGGAAAACAGCGCCTGCACGAAAAGATCTACTGCTTCTCCGACCCCGAGCCGGTCGCCTTCGTCGGCTCGTTCAACCCCTCCGGCGATGATCCCGAAGAGGCTCCCGACGTCGTCGCGGAGATCGGCGACCACCATGTCGCGCACAATCTGCTGGTGAAGATCCGCGATCCGCGGATCGTCGGCTTTCTTTGCGAGCACGTGCGTACGCTGTACCGCGACGGCGCCTGGCTGCCGCTGGGTCTGGGCCGCGGCGCCGCGCGTGATTGCGACGCCGGCGACACCCAGGTCCATCTGTGGCCGCGCCGCGGCGCGCACCCGGTCGAGCGCCTGTTGGAAGGCTACGGCGCCGGCAGCCGCGTGCGCATCGCGGCCTCGCACCTCAGCAACCGGTTTTCGGTCGCCTGCCTGATGCGTTTGGCGCGGCGCGGCGCGCAGGTGGAGATCGCGGCCGAGCACACCGAGCGGCGGGTGCCGCGGCAGGTGGAACGACGCCTGGCCGAGGCCGGGATCGGCTTCGCGCGGTTGGGCGCAGCGGCCGATATACCCATGCACCTGAAGTTCGTGCTGGCCGAAAACGGGCGCGAGCGGCACGCGGTCTTCGGCAGTTTCAACTGGACCTCGCAGTCGTACTGGCTGAACCACGAAGTCGCCGTCATCACCCGTGACGATTCGGTGTTCGAAGCCCTGGATCGGCGCTGGCGGGTTTTGGGGTTACTGGCTTCCTCTCCCCCGGGCTCGGCTTGACGCAATCTCTCTGTTTCTCCCTCTTTCTCCTTTCTTACCGCAGCCAGTTTTCGCACGCCAAACCAGGCACGCGCCTGAACTCGCGCAGGTTGTCGGTCACCAGCGTCAGCCCACGCGCGACGGCCTGCGCCGCAATGAGCAGATCCATCGGCCCGATGCTCGCGCCTTTGCGTTCCAGCGCTACACGAATGCGACCGTAGGTTTCGGCGTCGGTATCGTCGAAGGGCGCGAGCGTCATGCCTTCCACGAAGATGGCCAGCGCAGCCCGCGCCTGCGCGCCGCGCTGCGCCTTCTCAGCACCGTAGAGCAATTCGGCTCGCACCACGGAGGACAATAAGAGGCGAGATGGCGCCAGTCCGACGAGGCGGTTCAACAACGCGCGCGGCTCACCACGGATGCCGGCAACGATAATGTTGGAATCGAGCAGGTAGGATGCGGCCACTTTCCAGTGTGCCGTTGACTTTGAGCAAGCGGGAGAATGTCAACAGGCCCTGGTTAGACTGAAGTTGCACCCTTTTCCCTCATGCATTTTAGCGATAGGTCCTTCTGTAAGAAGGGCTTAGGCGTTATTTCTGGGCTTGGACGGCATTGATATGTAGCCATGTAATTGGCTTGATATTGGCTTGGAGCGCCCGTAGAATGTGCCCATGCACATCGACGTCGTCCCGAATCGAAATTCACGCCCGGCGTATCTGTTGCGTGAGTCGTATCGCGAGGGCGAGAAGGTCAAAAAGCGCACGCTGGCCAATCTCTCGTCGCTGTCGGACGAGCAGTTGATGGCGATGCGGGCGGTGCTGCGGGGCCAGAAGCTGTATCCCATCGAGGCCTTGTTCGAAGTCGTCAGCTCACGTCCGCAGGGCCATGTCGAGGCCGTCCGTGTAGCCATGTCCCGCTTGGGGCTCCCGGGGCTGCTCGGAGCCCGGCCTTCTCCCGAGCGCGACCAGGTGCTGGCGATGATCGCTGCTCGCATCCTGGCGCCGCACACCAAGCTGGCCACGACGCGCTGGTGGCACACCACGACCTTGGCCGAGGACTTCGGGGTCGCCG
>JBFMCQ010000119.1:0-7789 GCA_040754295.1 Pseudomonadota bacterium
GGCTCCGCAAGAAACGAACTTTCGAGGTTCAATCACGCGGCCCGTGCGCTCCCTGTCTACGCTTCGCAGCCGGGGTCACCCCACGTCCACGCAAGACTCGGTACCGGCCGGTGGCTAGCCTTTGCCGAGGCGGGACTTTCACCCGCCAGAACTCCTCACGGAGATTTCCGCTTCAGAATCCTTTCATCAGCTTCCCTCTCCTCCAGGCTTTGCCTGGCGCAATATCCCTATTCGTTAGAGGAAACGCCCGCATCAACAACTCCAATCAGCTGCGGATACCCCCGAGTGCCCATGTCCGCCACCATTGAAGCGCGGACCTTCGCTGCCTCTCCCACCCTGCCGGTGTTGGTCAGCACTAACAGCAGGTTGGTAACGTCGCGCACATACCACTCCTTGATTTGTTCTGCGAAGTCATTCCCGCCCAAGGACGGATCACTTGCGCAAACCTCCATCGCCTGATCGAACTTGGCAATGGCCAATTCGTACTTCGCGCCGGGATCAGGAAGATACTCCGAACATATGGACCACAGCTTCCTTTCTACGAGTTGCGCCCACACGAACCGGACGATTGACTTTGCGAGATCGCTATCCGATGAATGGTAAACAAGGAATTGGCGGATTGGCTCGTCTGTGCGTTTCAGGTGCTTGCATATGGCTATGAAGTCATGAAACCGCTCGGGCTCGCGGGTTTTGGTCAAAAGATCCAATGAACCTGCCGCCTTCTCCCTCAGGCGCTCCAGTGCCCTCGGATAGTGCTCCCCGAGCGATGCCCACTCCGCGAGGCAATAGGAAAGACGTACACCATAAAGGGCGGCTGGATCATCATCGAGCGCGTGCTCAAAGAAGTGCTCGTACTGTTCCAAGGCCTCAGCAAAGTGGCCCGCTTTGAATGCGGACCGTGCCTTGTTTAGGGCGTCCCTTGGATCCGCGGCCATGGTTTTCTCCTTTTCCTCTTACGCTTAAGTTAGTAGGATGCGCGTACCCATCCGCATTGCTGAAATCCAAACCGCCATATGCTTTGCCTTTGAAGGGGCGGAATAGCTCGTAGCCGAAGCACAGCGCCCCAATACATGTAAGCACTACGCCTGCCATTGAAAGAAGTAGTGGTGTGGTCGTCATCTATTCCGAACGCCCAACTCGGTGGGCCCCGACAAAAGTTGTCGCGTGGAGCTGCCGCGTCCGCATCGTTGTGGTGCCCCGCATCAGCCGCAGCCCTGGCGCCGCGAAGCGGCATGAGGGACGTCGGCTAGAGCTGATGGTTGACGCCATTTCGCGCAAACCTACTTGAACTCGAACGCGATGCTTACCGCTGGTGGCACCGTGATGTCCACGCTGAAACCCGTAATGCGCACATACGGATTCGAGCTGTACTTCTCCTTCAGACCTTGAACCCTGTCCATCATTCTCTGGTAACTGTCAGCCGCACGCGTTTGCAGTGATGCGAGAGAAAAGGTCTCAGGCACTACTGCGCCGCTCTGAATCCATCCTGCCTTGTAGTTGTCAGGACCATTGTCCAGTTGAACGGCATACCACTCACCCGCCTTATCGACGACGGGAAGCGTCTTCCCCTCAGGGAGCTTTGTAAGGACTCCGCTAGCTTTGTCCGCGCCCTTGTAGATTGGCGCTTGCGTCTGAGTAAGCCGCACGTGGGTTATTCCGCTGCCCGAGTATTCCCAAGCCTGACGATCGCGCGATGCAGCTTCGATATCCGCCTGCAAGGACGCGAGATCGGCTGCTAGGCCGCTCATGGTCGAGGAAAGATCTGCATTCTTCTCCGCACTGGCGGATGACGCAGCGAGCACAAGAAGTATGGTGAGGGCTGTTTTACGCATTCGGTTCCCCTCAGATGGCGCCCAACGCCCTAGTTCACCCGCGGCCCTGACGACGCGAAGCGGCGGCAGGGACGTCGGGTGGAACCGATGGTTCGGCGCCACCGAGCCGATATGACTCAAGGCGCTGCTTCAATGTGGCGGATAAGCTGGGAAACGAGTACAGGCCGGCGGTGTTCCACGACTCTGTGTTTGTGATGTTCGTGTTCTGTTGCGCCCACGCCAGCAGCTCGTCATGCGGAGCCAAATACCAAGCTCCTTGCTCGTGAAAACAGATGTACAGGTCTTTACCCATGTACTTCTTTGCCAGTGTGCATCTGCCTTTGAGCTGGACCTTCAAGAACTGCTCGCCGTCGATGTGCTGCGCAATGAAGTCTGCGCCCTGCCAGTCGTCCGATAGCCGAATGGTGGTGAAGCCATAGTCAGCCAGAACTCCCGACACCTTCTGGAAGTTGTACGACTCCTGCTGCCGTGCATTGAGCTTGGCGTACTGGATGATCTGACGCTTCATGACGCCGAACGCCCAGCTTCAGCCGCGGGCCTGCCGTAGGGCCGAAGGCCCGGAGACAGGACCGTCGGCTGGAAGCGATGGTTGGGCCATGACGCGCCTAGACCATCTGACTCATGTGCGAAAGATACCGATACCCATCTTTTGTGATCTCTAGGCTGTTTGCCTCGACCATGCCTCTATCACGAAGCTCGCCAACCGCATGCGTTATCACGCCCTTGGAAGCACCCATGCTCTTGGCTACGGCCTCTATGCTCGGCTCGTCAATTTCTGATGCCGCGAGAAGAACCCTCTCAAAAGGTAAGAACTTGCTCTCAAGCCCAATGATTTTCTTCTTTAGTGATTCGACGTCGCGGTGTCGCTGCTCTAGCTGACTTTTTAGGTCCTGGAATTCCGCACGCAGGACCGAAATTTCTACCTCCGCCGCAACGTGTCTTTCCAACGCGAACTGCAACCTCTCGCGAAGAACGCTGTTTACTGGAAGACTCTGAATTGCAGCGTTGATGATCTCGGGAATGTTCACGATCTTCTCTCTTCTAGGCCCAACTGAAATTAGACTAGCAGCACTGTAGCCAGCAGCTTCGCGCAAGTCAAAGCAGGACACCTGCAATCAACGACTTGCGCTGGCACTTCTGATTTAGGCTGTCTAACATTTCACGGATGGACGCGAGCGCTGCCAAACCGCCGAAGTTGTTGGACCAGATGCGCGAGGCGTTGCGCGTGCATCACTACAGCTATCGCACGGAGCAGTCCTACCTGGACTGGACGCGGCGCTACATCCTGTTTCACGGCAAGCGCCATCCCAGGGATATGGGGGCGGAGGAAGTCAGCGCGTTCCTCACGCATCTGGCGACGGAACGCCGGGTATCGGCGTCCACGCAAAACCAGGCCAAGGCGGCGCTGCTGTTCCTCTACAAGCGGGTGCTGGGCATCGAGCTGCCGTGGCTCGACGAGGTGGTGCAGGCCAAGGTGCACAAACGCCTGCCGGTGGTGTTGACGCCGCGCGAGGTGCGCGCGCTGTTGCACGAATTGAACGGGACGATGTGGCTGGTCGCGAGCCTGCTCTACGGCACCGGGATGCGGTTGCTGGAGGGCTTGCGGCTGCGGGTGAAGGACATCGAGTTCGAGCGGCGGGAGGTCGTCGTGCGCGAGGGCAAGGGCGGCAAGGATCGGGTGACGATGTTGCCGGAGAACCTGATCGCGCCGCTGCAAGATCAATTGATGCGGGCCAAGAAGCTGCACGACGAGGATCTGGCTGCCGGTTACGGCGAGGTGTGGTTGCCGGACGCACTGGCGGCGAAGTATCCCAGGGCCGCCAAGGCCTGGGGCTGGCAGTACGTGTTTCCCTCGCCGACTCGGTCGCGCGATCCGCGCTCGGGCAGGGTGCGGCGCCATCACATCCTGCCGGAGACGGTACAGCGGGCGGTCAAGCTCGCGGCCTCGCGCGCCGGGATCGCCAAGCCGTGCACCCCGCACGTGCTGCGCCATTCCTTTGCCACGCACTTATTGCAGAACGGCTACGACATCCGCACCGTACAGGAGCTGCTCGGTCACGCCGAGGTGAGTACGACCATGATCTACACCCACGTGCTGAACAAGGGCGGCAAGGGTGTGCGGAGTCCGTTCGATGCGCTTTGAAGTCCTGCACCGCGACGGCCCCGCGCGGCGGGGGAGTTGCCGAGGGCGATTACCAGCGTCCGGCGGTCATGCAAAGGACGACCTGATTGGGCTCGAATCTCGGCTGGGCGCAATCCGGGGCTCGTCATTCCCGCGAATGCGGGAATCCAGTGGTGCAAAAGAACGCCCTTGTCGGCACTGGATGCCCGCCTGCGCGGGCATGACGAAGAGCAGCTGAGATTCGGACCGAATCACGAAGGGCGATGGGACCGATCACTCTACCGGATGACCCCGGCGCGGCGCAGTCGCCAGTAAAGCCCCGGCGCGGCGAGCAGCGGGTGGCGCCGCTGGAAGGCGGTGGGCGTCAGGCTGTAGCCGGCGTGCCGCTCGATTTTCCAGGCGACGTAGTCCATCGCGTTGTCGAAGGTGACGGCGGCCTTGAGCAGGCGCAGGATGTTGAGCGGCCGTCCGAGCCGGCGTCGCAGGGCCCAGCGTCGCTGCAGTCGCGCACGCGTCTGCGGCTCGATGTGGGGTTGCAGGCTGCCGCCGGCGTGCTCGCTGTAATCCAGGCGGGCGGCGCGCCAGGCCTGGGGCAGCAGCCGTGCATAGCGTTGTGCATCGCGCGCCACCAGATCGTCGCCGCGACTGCTGCGCTCGACGCGCAGCTCGGCGGCGTAGGTCTGGGCGTAGAGCGCGCGCCAGTAGGCGAGCGCGTCGCCGCGTTGGGGCCCGAGCGCGGCGGCCCATTGCGCCGCGGTGACCACCGCGTCGACGAGCGCGGCGATCACGTCCGCGCGGTCGGCTTGGCTGCGCGCGTGGACGCAGACGCTGGGCTGCGAGAAGCGCGCCCACAGCGTCGTGTCGATCGCCCGCAGCGACATCGCGGCGCGAAACCGGCGCTGCGTCATCACCGCGAACTTGGCGCGCAGCCGCCGGCCGTCGATTTCGTCCTCGAGGTAGCCGACGTGCGGCGGCAGCAGGTGCTGGGCCAGCGCCGCGAGCCGCGGTCCCGGCCAGTCCGCGCTGCGGTCGACGAGCACGTAGAAGTCGAGCACGCCGTCGAGCGCCTCGTCGCGCAGCGCCGAGCCGTAGTAGAGCACCGCGGCCGTGGCCCGGCCGGCCCTTGCGGCGAGCCGATCGGCCAGTTGCCGCACCGCGGGCGGTACGGCGCGCCGCAGTTCGGTCTCGAGCTGCTCGGCGATCGGGTTCATGCCGGCGTCGCGAGCCAGGAGCGCAGCGGTCCGCGGCGGCGCGCCCATGCGGCCTGAACGACGCGCAGGGCGTGAATCAGCAGGCAGATCACGGTCCAGACGGCGACCGCGACGATGCCGAGGTCAGGCCGCCCGGCCAGCACCGAAGCGCTGAGCAGCAGCAGGTTCGGATTGCGCCGCGCGGTGATCAGGCGCAAGCGGCTGTCGAAGCGCTGCCATACGTGCATCTCCATGCCGAAGCAGGCGATGAACAGGCCTTCCTCGAGCCGCTGCAGGACATAACCGGCGACGATCGCGCTCAGGACCAGCGCGGCCTGATCGAGCGCAAAGCCCGCGGCCGGCAGCCCTTCGATCCAGGCCCACCACCAGAACGGCGGATGGATCAGGTCGATCGAGTGATCGAAGATATTGCCGAGCTTGGAGGAGCGCAGCGTGACGCGCGCGAGCTTGCCGTCGACGGTGTCGAGAAAGGTCATCGCCCAGGCCGCGAGCAGGCCGGGCCCGTAGTGGCCGCTCCAGAACAGCGCCATGGCCGCCAGCACCAGCACCAGGCTGGCGCTGGTCACCTGGTTGGGGCTGATGCCGGCCTTCGCGCAGCAGCGCGTGGCCGCGCGTGCCGGACGCGGCCAGAGGTAGAGCGTGACCAGATCGGTGACGCCCTTGTAGGCGCCGCCGAACACGCGTTTTTCGACCTCCCGCAGCGACTCGGCCGTTAGCGGCAGCAGATACGGCGGCTCGCGCTTGCGCAGCACGTCGTCGTAGCCGTCGGCCAGCTCGGCGGCACCGAGCCGGCGGATGTCGGCCGGCGCCTGCCCTCGTGCGAGCAGCGCCGCGCCCGCGGCGGCCTGGTCGGCGGCGATGCTGAGCGCAACCACGCTGCCGTCGGCCGCGCACAGCGCGAGGTCCTGGCGCGCGCGCACGAGGCTGGCGATCAGCGCATCGTCGAACACCCAGTCGCCGCGCAGCAGCACGCGGCGCGGCGCTTCGGGCCTGTCGAGCCCGGCGCCGAAGCGTCGCAGCTGGCGCGCGAGGCGCTCCTTCGGGCTCAGCCCCCAGACCCTCAGCGGCGATTCGCCGATGAGGGTCGCGGAGACCGCGCAGGCGGCGCCGGGCGGCGACGCGGGCAGATTTGGCATGATGGCTGGATGCGGATCGCGGACGACAGCCCGGCATTATCGGCGAACGGCCTTGCCCTCGCGCATGTCTCGGACCTGCACCTGCCGTTCGAGCCCGAGCTGTCGTGGCGCCAGCGCCTGTCCAAACGGCAGCTCAGCCTCTGGTCCTGGCGCCGCCGCCGCAGCCGGCATCGGCATGAGATTCTGGACGCGCTGCGCGCCGACATCGCCGCTTGCGGCGTCGATCACATCGTCATCACCGGTGATCTGACCAATTTCTCGCTGCCGGGCGAATTCATCGCCGCGGCGCGCTGGCTGTCCGAATGGGACGCCGCCGAGCGCATCAGCATCGTGCCCGGCAACCATGACGCGCTGGTGCCGGTGGCGGCCGCCGAAGGCCTGGATCGCTGGGCGGCCTGGACCGGCGGCGGGCGCTGGCCCTACCTGCGCCGGCTCGGCGGGGTGTCGCTGATCGGTCTGAACTCGGCGCTGCCGACGGCGCCGCTGCTCGCCCGCGGGCGGCTCGGTGCGGCGCAGCTGCAAGGACTGGAGCATCTCCTCGGCGAAGAGGGCGCAGCCGGCCGGATTCGCGTCGTGCTGCTACACCATCCGGTGGCCGATGGCGCCGTGAGCCGGCGCAAGGCGCTGGCCGACCGCGCCGCGCTGCGCGCCGTGCTGCGGCGCGCCGGCGCCGAGCTGGTGCTGCACGGCCATGCGCGGGCGGCGCGGCTCGACGCGATTCATGGCCAGGGCGATCCGATTCCCTGCCTGTGCGTGCCTTCGTCCTCGGCCGTGCCCAACCCGAAGGACCAGGGTGCGCGCTGGCACCGCCTGCATTTCCGGATGGACGGCGGCGAGCACCGGCTCGCCGTCGAGGTGCGCCGCTGGCACGAAGAGGCGCAGGCTTTCGTCGCCGGCGCCGCCTACGAGCTGTGCCTGCCGCGGGCGGCTCCGGCGGCGTCCGGCATGGCTAGAATGCGGGGGCCGGCTACGGCAGCCGCGAGTCGATGAAACCATTGCGATGCCCATGAGCAATCCGACGGAAATCAAGTTCGGTGATCCGCACACCCGCATCGCCCAGACCGAGTGCTGGACGGTCCTGCTGCGGCCGAAACAGCCGACGCTGGCTTCGCTGGTGCTGGTGTGTCGCGAGCCGGTCCAGGCCTTCGCTGAGCTCAGCCCGCAGGCCTATGCCGAGCTGCGCGGCGTCGTGCGGCGCGTCGAGGCGGTCGCGCGCGGGCTGACCGCCTATCAGCGCATCAACTATCTGATGCTGATGATGGTCGATCCGGACGTGCACTTTCACGTCATTCCGCGTTACGAAGGCGTGCGCCGCTTCGCCGGCGGCGAGTACCCGGACGCCGGCTGGCCCGGTCCGCCCAGGCTGGAGGTCGCCGAAACGCCGCAGGGCGAGGCGCGCGCAGCGCTGATCCAGGCGCTGCGCGAGGCCTGGCAGCGGGCCGGGGACTGAGGCGCCGTGCAGGCGCAGCGTCGGGTCGTTGGGGATCG
>JBFMCQ010000120.1:0-7777 GCA_040754295.1 Pseudomonadota bacterium
CCGAGCGCCGGCTGCTGGCGGACGGCGGCGCCGGGGCGCCGCCGCAGACGGCCCCGGCGCTGCTGCTGCCGTTCGCGCTCGGCGGCCTGGGCATTGCCGCGCTGCTGCTGGCGAGCCGGCACCGCGGAGTCGCGAATGCTGCGCTCGCCGGCGGCTACGCGCTGGTCTGTGGGCTCGCCGGGATCGTGCTCGCCGTCGGCTGGCTCGCGACCGAGCACTGGGCGATGGCCGCGAACCGCAATCTACTGCTGCTCAATCCGCTGTGGCTGCTGCTGCTGCCGGCGACGTTGGGCCGGGCGCGCGCGCCGGGGCTGCTGACGCGCGCCGCGGCGGCGGCGCTCGCGGCGCTGGGGCTGGCGGCGCTGCCGGTGGCCTGGGTTGGCGTGCAGCCGAATCTGCACTGGGTGGCACTGCTGCTGCCGGCGCATGCAGCCGTCCTGACGCCGATCGCATGGGATGCGGTGCGCCGGCGGCACGCCCCCGCGTCCTGCGCCCGTGCACCGCTGCCGTAGGAGGTGGCGAGCGGCAGCGAACCGCAGCGCGGCCTCAGGTCTTGTACGACGGGTCGATCCGATCCAGCCGGCGCAGCAGCCCCGGCCAGGCCAGCTGGCCGCCGAGGCCACGCGTGACCGCCTGCGCCGCCTGCTGCACGCCGGCGACGATCCGCGGATTCACCGCGATCAGCGCGCCGCCGCCGGCCTGGGCGCGCACCTGGATCATGCACGCGGCCTCGAAGACGTACATCGCCAGGAACGCATCGGCCGGCGAGCTGCCGACGGTCAGCAGGCCGTGGTTGCGCAGCATCAGGAAGATCTTGTCGCCGAAGTCGGCGACCAGGCGCGGCTTTTCGTCCTCGCGCAGCGCGATGCCTTCGTAGTCGTGGTAGGCCAGCGACGCCAGCACCAGCGTCGCCTGCTGCGAGATCGGCAGCAGGCCGTCCTTCTGCGCCGAGACGGCGACACCGTTGAGCGAGTGCGTGTGCATCACGCATGTCGCGTCCGCGCGCGCGGCGTGGATCGCGCTGTGAATCGTGAAGCCGGCCGGATTGATGTCGTATGGCGACTCCATGACCTTGCGCCCGGCGAGATCGACCTTGACCAGGCTGCTCGCGGTAATCTCGTCGAACAGCCAGCCGTACGGGTTGATCAGAAAATGATGGTCCGATCCGGGCACGCGGGCGGAAATGTGCGTGAAGACCAGATCGTCCCAGCCGAAGTGCGCCACCAGGCGGTAGGCCGCCGCAAGGTTTACGCGCACCTGCCACTCGTCCGGCGAGACACGGCTGCGCACATCCACGTTAGGATGATCGGCATCTTGGACGGTCGTCTGGGTCATGGTCCGGCTCCTGGCAGCGGTACGGGTTGTTACCCTAACGCAGTGGCGCCGGTGTGCAAGTCGGGTAAGGCAAGATTTCTCCTGGAGAGGCTGTGCAGCCACAACTGGTGCTTGCATCGCAGTCGCCGCGCCGCCGCGAGCTGTTGATGCAGCTCGGTGTGCCGTTCCTGCAGAAGCCGGCCGACGTGCCCGAGGCGCCGCAGCCCGGCGAGCCCGCGCACGACTACGCGCGCCGCATCGCGCTGGCGAAGGCGCGGCGCGGCGCCGAGCTGGCCGGCCCCCGGCTGCCGGTGCTCGGCGCCGATACCGACGTGGTCGTCGACGGCGAGATTCTCGGCAAGCCGCGCTCGCCGGCGCACGCGCTGGAGATGCTGGCGCGGCTCTCCGGCCGCAGCCACGAAGTCTGCTCTGCGGTGGCGATCGTTCACCGCGGCCGCGAGGCCGTGCGCCTCTCGGTCACCGAAGTGCAGTTCGGCGAAATCGGCCCCGGGCAGGCGCAGGCCTACTGCGCCAGCGGCGAGCCGCTCGACAAGGCCGGCGCCTACGCGATCCAGGGCCGCGGCGCGGCGTTCGTGCGCTCGATCCGCGGCAGCTACAGCGGCGTCGTCGGCCTGCCGCTGTACGAGACCGCCGAGCTGCTGCGCGAATTCGGCATCGAGGTCCTGGCTTCGTCTCGCGTCTCCCGTCTCCCGTCTGCCGGCGCATGAGCACCGAAATCCTCGTCAACATCGGCCAGCAGGAGACGCGCGTCGCGCTGGTCGAGGGCGGTGCCGCACAGGAGATCCACGTGCAGCGCGCTTCGCGCCACGGCCTGACCGGCAACATCTACAAGGGGATCGTGCAGCGCGTGCTGCCCGGCATGCAGGCCGCTTTCGTCGAGATCGGCCTGGAGCGCACGGCGTTCCTGCATGTCGCCGACATGCTTCCGATCATGCCGGGCAACGGCGACCCGGAGCCGAGCATCACGCAGCTGCTGCACGAGGGCCAGGAGGTGCTGGTGCAGGTGCTCAAAGACCCGCTCGGCACCAAGGGCGCGCGGCTGACCACGCTGCTGTCGATCCCGTCGCGCTACCTGGTCCTGCTGCCGCACGAGCGCCATGTCGGTGTCTCCGGGCGCATCGAGGATGCGGCCGAGCGCGAGCGGCTGAAGACCCTGCTCGATGCGCTGCAGTCGCGCATGGCGCCGGAATTCGGTGTGATCGCGCGCACTGCGGCCGAGGGCGCGGACTCCGAGGCGCTGGAGACCGACGTGGGCTTCCTGCTGCGTCTGTGGAAATCGATCAGCGACAAGGCGGCGGCCAACCGGCCCGGCACGCTGGTGCACGGTGATCTGCCGCTGTCGATGCGCATTCTGCGCGACCTCCTCGGCACCGACGTCGAGCGCGTGCGCATCGACAGCGCCGAGGAGTGCCGCCGCGTGAAGCAGTTCGCGCAGCTGTTCGTGCCGCACGCGGCGCCGCTGATCGAGCTCTACGAAGGCGCGGCGCCGATCTTCGATCTGTACGGTGTCGAGGACGACATCAACCGCGCGCTCAACCGCCGCGTCGATCTGAAATCCGGCGGTCATCTGGTGATCGACCAGACCGAGGCGATGACGACGATCGACGTCAACACCGGCGCCTATATCGGACATCGCAACCTCGACGAAACGGTGCTCAAGACCAATCTCGAGGCGGCGCAGGCGATCGCGCGCCAGCTGCGCCTGCGCAATCTCGGCGGCATCATCATCATCGACTTCATCGACATGAAGTCGGAGGACCACCGCGCGCAGGTGCTGCGGGCGCTCGAGCGCGCGCTGGCCTCGGACCACGCGCGCACGCAGCTCTACCCGTTCTCGCCGCTCGGGCTGGTCGAGATGACGCGCAAACGCACGCGCGAGTCGCTCGGCCACATCCTCTGCGAGCAGTGCCCGTCCTGCGGCGGCAGCGGCATGATCAAGACCGTCGAGACGGTGTGCCACGAAGTCACGCGCGAGGTGCAGCGGGCCGCGCGCCAGTTCGAGGCGAAAGGCTTTCTGGTGCTCGCCGCGCCCAACGTCATCGAGCGGCTCGTCGAGGAGGAGTCGCTCGGGCTCGCGGAGCTGGAGGCGGCGCTCAACCGACCGATCCGTCTGCAGGCGGAGAGCGCATACAACCAGGACAGTTTCGACGTGGTGCCGCTGTAACGGCCGCTGTAACGGCCGACTGCGTTTGGCCCGGCAGCGCTGCGAGGCGACAATAGCCGTTCTTCCCAACCCCGATCGTCGATGGAACGCGTCAAACGCCGCTGGTGGACCTGGGCGGTCTCGCTGGTCGCCGCCACGGTCATCGCTGGCACGGTGTTGAGCGGTCTGTTCCAGATCGCCGTACTCCTGGCGCCGAGCTACCGCGCCGATCTCGCGGCCTGGGTCAGCGAGGTCGCGGGTCGGCCGGTGCAGATCGGCGGGATCAGCCTCGCCTGGCGCGGGCTGGCGCCGCGCTTCGACCTGAGCGGCATCACCCTGTACAGCGAAGACGGCAGCGAGCAGCTCAGCGTCGAGCGGCTGAGCCTCGGGCTGGGCCTGCGCCGCCTGCTGCTGGGCGAATGGGTGCCGACGCGCCTGGAGCTGTCCGGCCTGCGCGTGTCGGCGCAGATCGACGAGCAGGGCCGCATCCGCATCGCCGGATTCGACGGGATCGAGCCGGCGCAGACGCCGCGGCATGAGCAGTGGCTCGGCGACCTGGAGCGCTTCGAGCACGTGCGGCTCGAAAACACGGAGCTGCGGCTGCTGCACGCCGACTTCGAGGGGTCGCCGCTGATCCTGCGGCTCGACAGCCTCGACGTCGACCGGACCGACGCGGGGTTTGCCGTCGCCGCCGATCTGCGCCTGCCGGCGGAGCGCGGCGGCCGCGTGGAGCTCGCAGCCGAGATCGAAGGCCCGATCGCGCAGCTGCGGCGCTGGAACGGACGCTTCGAGGCGAGCGCGGCGGACCTGCAGCCGCAGAGCTGGCTGCGGCCGTGGCTGCTGCCGGGCACGCAGCTCGCCGTCGTCGAGCTTTCCGGCCGCGTCACCGGCGAGATCGGCGAGGGGCACGTGAGTCGCGCGCGCGTCGAGCTGTCATCCGGTCCGCTGGTGCTCGCGCGTGCCGGCGTGCTGTCCAGCGCGCAGCAGTCGAGCGTGGTGCTCGATTACTTCCGCAATCCGCGCGGATGGCGCATGGACGTCTCCGATCTGAGCTTCGACGGACGTCTGCTGCTGCGCGGCAGTCTGCGCCACGACGTGCTCGAGACCGAGTCCGCTTACGACGTCGACGCCGACCTGATCGATCTGACGCAGCTCGCCCCCTGGACCGGCGTCTGGCGCGATGCGCCGGCGCCGGTGCAGACGCTGGGCCGCGGCAGCGGGCGGCTCGAAGCGCTGGTGCTGCGCTATCGCAGCGGCGCGGGGGCGCCGCGCTATTCGCTGCGCGCGCGGCTGAGCGCTCTGGGGCTGCGCGCCGATCGCCACTTCGGGTTCGCCGGCCTCAGTGGCGAGCTCAGCGCGGACGAATCCGGCGGACGCCTGCAGGTGAGCAACGCCGCAGTGGCGGTCGAGCTGCCGTCGGCGCTCGAGCGGCCGCTGGCCCTCGAATCGCTCGATGCCGATCTGCGCTGGACGCGGAGCGGCGACGGCTGGCGCCTGTCCAGCGAGGGCTTCGGCCTGCGTTTCGCCAGCGTCGAAGGCCACGGCCGCGTCCAGCTCGACCTGCCCGATGCCGCCGATGCGCAGCCGCAGCTCGATCTGAGCGCGACTTTCAGCGTGCAGAACGTCCTCGATGCGCGTGCCTACATGCCGCAACACTGGCCGGCGAGCCTCAAGGCCTGGCTCAGCCGTGCGATCGTCGCGGGCCGCATGCCGCGCGCGGAGTTGCGCATCAGCGGGCCGCTCCGGGATTTTCCGTTCCACAGCCGTCCGACCGGCGAATGGAGCCTGGAGATCGATGCCGCCGACGTCGCGCTCGACTACGCGCGCGGCTGGCCGCGGCTCGAGGACATCCGCGCGCGCCTGCTGTTCAGCGGCAACGGCCTGCTGGTCAAGGCGGACCGCGCGCGCACCGAGGGCGTCGCCGTGCAGTCCGCCGAGGTGCGCTTCGACGATTTCGACGATCGTACGATGCGCGTCGACGGCGTCGTGCACGGCGATCTGGCGCGCTACTACGCGTTTCTGCGCAAGTCGCCGCTGCGTGGACGGCTGCGGTCGCTGCTCGACAACACCGTGCCGCGCGGCGATGCGCGCGTCGACCTGCAGCTGCAGGTCCCGCTCGAGCATGCAGTGGACACGCGCGTGCTCGGCACGGTGACGATGGACGGCGCTGAGCTGCGCTACGGTGCGCTGGAGCCGCCGATCACGGCGATCCGCGGTGCGCTGCAGTTCACCGAACGCGAGATCACCGCCGACGCGCTGCAGGCGAGCTTCGCCGATCTGCCGCTGGTGCTGCGCATCGAATCCGACGAGGGCACGGGCGGCGTAATGCGCGGCAGCTTCCCGTTTGCGCCGCAGGCCGACGGCAGCGGCGCTTCGCAGTTCGTGCCCGCGTTCCTGCGTCCCGTGCTGAGCGGGCGCAGCGATTGGCAGCTGGAGCTGCCGCTGGCCGACGCCGGCGGCCTGGTGCTGCGCTCCGATCTGGTCGGCACCGCGGTCGGCCTGCCGCCGCCGCTGGGCAAGGCGGCGCAGACGCCTGCGCCGCTGCGCGTGCGGATCGGCGCGGACCCGCAGGCGCCGCTGCGCGTGGACCTCGGCTACGACGGGCGCATCGGCGTCAACGTCGTCGTGATGCGCGAGGATGAGGGCTGGCGCGTGTCGGGCGTGCGCGCGCGGCTGGGGACCAGCCAGGCGCCCGCGGCGCTCTCCGGCAGCTTCGAGCTCGATGGCAAGCTCGACACGCTCGAGCTCGGCGCCTGGGGCAGCGTGCTGGGCGATCCCGGCGGCGGCGGCCTGCGCCTGGACGCGGCGGACGTCGAAGCCGGGCGCGTCGTCTGGAAGAACTACGCGATGCGCGCGGCGCGCATGCAGTACCGGCCCGTCGCCGGCGGCTGGCAGATGGATCTCAGCGGCGACGGCGCGAACGGCCGGCTGCAGTGGGACGCCGCCAAGGGCGGCCGCCTCAGCGCGCGGCTGCAGCAGCTTCGGCTCGAGACACTGCCATCGCCAGAGCCGGCGGCCGAGTCCGGGCCGTCGCAGGCGACCGATCCGGCGCAGCTGCCGGAGGTGGATCTGATCTGCGAGCAGCTGCAGCTCGGGGACGCGGCGCTGGGCCGCGCCGAGCTGCTCGCCGAGCGCGCGCCCGGTGGCCTGGCGCTGCGTACGCTCAAGCTCGGCGGCGGCGTCGCCGATCTCGACGCCGGCGGCAGCTGGCAGCGTGTCGACGGCGAGTCATCCGCGCAGCTGCGTTTCGACCTCACGACCCGCGGCATCGACAAGCTGCTCGTCGCCTTTGGCTATGTGCCCAACATCGAGGCCGCGCGCAGCCGCTTCACCGGCGAGCTGGCGTGGCCCGCGTCGCCCGCGGACCTGCGCTGGGAGATGGCGACCGGCACGATCGAGCTGGACATCGAGAGCGGCCGCCTCAGGGCGGTGCAGCCGGGCGCGAGCCGCATCCTCGGCCTGATCAACTTCTATGCGCTGCCGCGGCGGCTCGTGCTCAACTTCGACGACGTCGTCGGTGAGGGCCTGGCCTTCGACGGCATCAAGGGCAGCTTCGCGCTCGCCGCCGGCACGGCGACGACCGAGGATCTGCGCATCGACGGTCCGTCGCTGCGCATGGACATTCGCGGCAAGGTCGGCCTGCTCGCGCGCGACTACGACCAGCGCGTCACGGTCTATCCGGACGTCTCGTCCGGGGTCACGCTCGGCGCCGTGCTGTTCGGCGGCCCCGCCGTCGGTGCGCTGGTGCTGCTGGCCCAGGAGCTGCTCGACAAACCGCTGGACCAGGTCACGCAGTTCAGCTACCGGATCCGCGGACCATGGGACAATCCGCGGATCGAACGCGGTGAGCCGGGATAGGTGAGCCGGGATAGGTGAGCCGGATAAGGGGACCATGCACAGCGCCAAAGCCGCCGTCATCCAGATGAGCTCGACACCGGAGCGCGACGCCAATCTGGCGACGGCGGCCGGGCTGCTGCGCGCTGCCGCCGAGGCCGGCGCGCGCCTCGCGGTGCTGCCCGAGAATTTCGCCTGCATGGGCCGGCGCGAGACCGACAAGCTGGCGCTGGCCGAGGACGACGGCCGCGGGCCGATCCAGGATTTCCTTGCCGGGACGGCGCGCGCGCTCGGCCTGTGGATCGTCGGCGGCACGATTCCGCTCAAGGTCGAAGGCGATCCCGGGCGCGTCTACGCGGCCTGCGGCGTCTGGAACGCCGACGGCCTGCGCGTCGCGCGCTACGACAAGATCCACCTGTTCGACGTCGAGCTGCCGGACGGCGGCCCTCCCCCCACCACCCGCTC
>JBFMCQ010000121.1:0-7716 GCA_040754295.1 Pseudomonadota bacterium
GGTCGACCGGGTCGCGACCGGGGTGCCGGCGCTCGTGCACCACGGCGCGCGAGCGACGCAGACGATCGAAGCCGCGCTCGACCGCGCAGCGAGCCTGCTCGCACGGCACGCGCTGCGTCTCGCCGCGCTGGCGCACGCCCTCGATCAGGGGCTTGACCGACTGGGCCGCGCCGCCACCACCCGCGGCGCGCGTGCGGGCGTGCGCGTCGATGCGATCGAGCGCCGCGGATTCGCCGCCGGCGCCGATCGTCTCGCCACGGCGACGGCGCGTTGGGCGCGGCGTGCACAGCGTGCACAGACCGGGCCGTTGTACGCGTACACGGCGGCGCTGTTCGTCTGGCTGCTCGGTGGCGTCGTGCTGCTGTGGCTGATCGGCGCGGCCGCAGCGTAAAGGACATTTGGGCGATGCTGAGCGTCACGATCTTCCTGCCACTGGCGACCGCGCTGCTGGTGCTCGTTATCCCGGCAGCGCATACCGGACTGATCCGCGGCGCGGGCATTGCGGGCGCCGCGGCGACGCTCGCTGCCAGCCTGCTGCTCTGGTCCGGTTACGACAGCGCCGACCCAGCGCTGCAATGGCGTCAGCGCGTCGTCTGGGTCGATGCGCTGAACGCGCACTACGACGTCGGCGTCGACGGTCTGTCGCTGCCGCTGATCGTGCTGACCGCGCTGCTGCTGACACTGACGCTGATCTACGTAGCCGGCCGGCGCGAGCGCGCAAAGATGCAGGTGTTCCTGTTCCTGCTGATGGGCACCGGCCTGCTCGGCGTGTTCGCCGCGCAGGACCTGCTGCTGTTCTATCTGTTCTTCGAGGTCGCGCTGGTACCGATGTACTTCATCATCGGCATCTGGGGGCACGAGGGTCGCCGCTATGCCGCGCTGAAGTTCTTCCTGTATACGCGGCTCGCGAGTCTGGCGATGCTGTTGAGCTTTCTTGCGCTGTACCTGGCGATGGAGCCGCACAGCTTTTCGCTGCCGGAAATCGCGCGTGCGCAGCCGTATGCAGCAGCCACGCCGGGCGCGGGGCTCGTGCTGCTCGGCCTGGTCATCGGGTTTGGCGTGAAGCTGCCGATCGTGCCTTTGCACAACTGGCTGCCGGACGCGCACGTGGAAGCTCCGACCGAGGGCAGCATCATGCTCGCCGCGGTGCAGCTGAAGATGGGCGGCTACGGCCTGCTGCGTGTCGCGCTCGAGGCGCTGCCGGAGGTGGTGCAGCGCCATGCGGTCGCGCTGCTGTGGCTTGGTGCCGTCGGCGTGATCTACGGTGCGCTCGCCGCGCTCGCGCAGCGCGATCTCAAGCGACTGATCGCGTACACCTCGGTAAGCCACATGGGCTTCGTCACGCTGGGCTTCGCCGCCGCCGCACTCGCCGGCAGCGAGAGCCTGCGCCGCTTCGCGCTGACCGGCGCGAGCTTCCAGATGGTCAGCCACGGTCTTCTGACCGGCGCGATGTTCCTGATGGTGGGCCTGCTCGAAGCGCGCGCCGGCACACGTGAGATCGCGCGCTTCGGCGGCCTGCTCGGGCGGCTGCCGCGCTGGAGCGCGCTGTTCGCGGTGCTCGCGTTCGGCTCGCTCGGGCTGCCCGGGATGTCGGGCTTCGTCGGCGAGTTCCAGGTGCTCGGCGCGACGTTGGCGACGAGCTTGGGCGCCGCCTTGCTGGTACTGATCGGGCTCGCGGTGACGACCGGCCTGTATTTGCATCTGCTCAGCCGCATCGTGCTCGGCGGTGCACCGGCGTCGATGCCGGCGCTCGCCGAGCCGCCGCGCGTCGGCCTCGGCATCGCCATGGTGCTCGCCGTGCTCGCGATCGCGCTCGGCCTGGTACCGGCGCTGCTGACCGGCGTGATCGCCGGCGGCGTCTCCGGCATCTGAAGCGGACGGCGCAATGCGGCTGCCGGCGGTCGTTCCGGAGCTGATCGTCGCCGCGGCCTGCCTGCTGCTGGTCGCGCTCGCCGGCTGGGTGCGGGGCCGCTGGCGCGCGGCGCCGGCCGCGGCGACCGCTGCAGTGCTGGCGGCGGCGCTGGCGGTCACCGCTGCGTCGCTCGGCGCGGCGCCGGTGCCGGCGTTCGAAGGCACGTATCTCGTCGATGCGCAGGCGCAGCGCTTCAAGCTGCTGATCCTCACCGCCGCGCTGATCGCGCTCGCATTGAGCGCATGTCATTTCCGCGGTCGCGCCGCCGAGGCGCACGCACCGGCCGCGCTGCTGTTCGCGACGCTGGGCGCGCTCGGCCTGTGCTCGGCGGTCGATCTGGGCCTGGTCCTGCTGTTCCTGCAGATCACCAGCATGGCCTCGTACGTGCTCGTCGCACTCGTGCGCAGCGATACGCATGCACTGGAAGCCGCGCTGAAGTACTTCCTGTTCGGTGCCGCCGCGCTCGCGGTGATGGCCTACGGACTGACGTTTCTCTACGGTCTGACCGGTAGCCTCGATCTGCGCACGATCGGTGTGCGGCTCGCAGAGGCCGATCGCGGCTGGGTCGCGGTGGCACTCGTGCTTGCGCTGGCCGGCTACGGGTTCAAGGCGGCGCTGGTGCCGGTGCACTTCTGGGCGCCGGACGCGCTCGGCACCGCCGCCGCTCCGGTCGCTGGGTTCCTCTCGGTCGTGCCCAAGCTCGGCGCGTTCGCGGCGCTCGCACGCTTCGTCGTCGAAGCGCTGCCGCCGGCCGCGGTCGACTGGCCATGGCTGCTCGCGTTGCTCGCGGCGGCGACGATGAGCTACGGCAACCTCGCCGCACTGCGCCAGCAGCGGCTCAAGCGCCTGCTGGCATACTCGACGATCGCGCAGGCCGGTTATCTGCTGACCGCGGTCACGGTGCTGACGCGTGCCGGCGGCGCGGACGACGCGCTGCTGTTCTATCTGGCCGCGTATCTGCTGATGAATCTCGCCGCGTTCGCGGTCGCCGGCAGTCTCGAGCTCGAAGGCGACCGAGCGGCCGCACTGCGCGGCCTGAGCCGGCGCACGCCGCCGTTGGCCGCGGCGCTCGCAGTTGCGCTGCTGTCGCTCGCCGGCATTCCGCCGCTGGCGGGTTTCGCCGGCAAGGTGCTGCTGCTGGAGGCGGCGCTCGACGGCGGCATGGCCTGGCTCGCGATCGTCGCGGCGCTGAATATGCTGCTCGCGCTCGTCTACTACCTCAGGCTCGTTGCCTGGATGTATTTTCAGGCGCCGGATACCACCATCGCCGCGCCGCGCGCGATCGCCGGGTTCGCGGCCGCGGGCTTGTGGGTCTGCGTCGGCGGCACGCTGCTGCTCGGTCTGTTGCCCGGCGTGTGGCTGCCGTCAGGATGAACGGGCGCTGCTGACGCTTATGGCTATCTCACTCGCGCCCGCCTGGGCGCAACCGCCGGAGGAGGTGTCACCGCCATCAGGCTGCTGTTCCGGGGCGGACGCGCGTGCCTGGCCGATCCGCGGATGGCGCGCAGATGCTCGATCGACTCCCGTGATGTTGCACCTCAGTCGTCACTTGCCAAGCGTCTATCGAAAGGCTACAAAGACCGGCTCGTGAAAACCCTGAAGACCGTGCTCATCCTGCTGCTGGCCTGGACCTTCTCCGTCCAGGCCATCGCTGGCGCTTCGGGGCTCGCCTGTCTGCGGGCGGGCGCACAGACCGCCGCGGACGCGCCGCAGCGCGGGCACCCCGCGATAACCGCGGCCAGCGATGCCCACGCGCTGCACGGTGCCGGGCACGCTGAGCATCGCAAGGCTGCCGAGGGAAGCAGCAGCCCGCAGCGGAAGACCGCGGCGCAGCCGACGATGCCCGGCTGCGACTGCGGCTGTCAGTGCATGGACCCGCTTTGCGGCAGCGCTGCCGCGAGTCTCGCCGCCGGACCGGCAGAAGGCATCGCACCTTTCTTTGCCGACCGGCTGCGCCCCGGTCGCGGTGCCGCGAGCCCGGCCAGTGCCCATGCGCGCGATCTGATCCGTCCTCCCAGTATCAGCTGAGGTGAAGCCGCGACCGCGGCGAGGCCGGTCCTCGCCCGCGGTCCGCCCACCCGCAAGTCCGCCATTGTGTCAGCGCGGCCTTGCGCACTCAGATGATCGCGGAGGTTTTCAGTTGGTTTCCCGACAATTGCTGTTGCTGCCCGGCGTGCTGCTGCTCGCGGGGCTGAGCGGCTGCGCGAGCATTCCCGCCGACTGGGGGCGCGGTGAGGCCGCCCGGCTCGCCGCATCCCACGGACGCAGGATTCCGCAGACCGACGATGCGGCCGCTTTCACGCGCGAAGCGCTGAGCCGGCCGCTGACGCCGGACACCGCGGTGCAGCTCGCGCTGCTCAACAACCCGCTGGTGCGCAGCCAGGCGGCAGGCCTGGGGTTCGCGGCCGCCGAGCTGTACGACGCCGGACGCCTGGCCAACCCGGTGTTCTCGGCGGCGCGGCTGTCGCCCGGTGACGCGGCGGCGCCGCATGCGCAGCTGACGCTTGACATCGCCTTCAACTTCGTGAACCTGCTGTTTCTGCCGGCAAACACGCGCTACGCCGGCGCGCGGTTCGAGGCTGCCAAGCTCGCAGTCGCCGCCGCGGCCGTGGACCTGGCTGCCGATGTCGAGGCGGCGTACTACGATGCGGTCGGCGCCGAGCAGCTGGCGCAGATGCGCGAGGCCGCCGCGCGCGCCGCCAGGACGTCGGCCGATCTGGCGCAGCGCTTCTTCGACGCCGGCAACCTCAGCCGCCGTGAGCTGGCGCTGGAGCAGGCGGCTGCGAGCCAGGCCGATCTCGATGCGCTGTCGGCGCGCGCCGCCGCGGTCGAGGCGCGCGGCGTGCTCAACCGGCTGATGGGATTGCCGGCGGCGCAGGACCGCTGGGCGCTCGACGCGCGGCTCGCCGAACCGCTGCCGCGCGAAGACGAGCTCGACGAGCTGCTGCGGCTCGCCGCCGACTCGCGGCTCGAGGTCGCGGCGGCGCGCGCCAACGCCGAGGCGCTGGCGGCCCGCTTCGGCCTGGAGCGGCGCAGCCGGCTGATCGGCGACATCGAGATCGGCGTCGAGCGCGAGCGGGACTACGACGGCAGCATCAACGTCGGCCCGACGCTGCAGCTCGAGCTGCCGCTGTTCAACTGGGGCGGGAGCCGCGTCGCCGCCGCAGGTGCCGCGCTCGAGCAGGCGGAAGCCGAGCTCGATGCGCGGATACTCGACAGCAGCAACGACGTGAAGCTGGCACACGCCCGGCTGGTCTCGGCCAAGACCCGCGCGCAAGGCTACCGCGATGCCCTGATCCCGCAGCGCGAGGCCGTCGTCGAGCAGACGCAGCGCGAGCTCAACTACATGTTGATCGGCGTGTTCGAGCTGCTGGTCGCCAAGCAGCAGGAGTACGACGCCTACGCCGGCTACCTCGAGGCGGTGCGCGACTACTGGGTCGCGCGCACCGAGCTCGCGCGCGCCGTTGGCCGGCGGCTGCCGAGCAGCGACCAGCCCGCGGAACCGACGCTCGATCCCGGGACGCTGACCAGGCCCAAGGGCACCAGCATGGATCACAGCGGCCACACCATGGGCGGAATGAAGGGTATGGACCACTCCGAGGAGGACAAGCACTGATGGTCACGCGACGCGATCTGATTCAGGCGATGGGCCTGGGCGGCGCCGGTCTTCTGACCGGCGTCGCCCGCGCCCAGCACGAAGGTCACACGATGAGCCCGCCGACGGCCGCTCCAGCCGCGCAGGCCGCGCCGCCGCCCGGGGCGCTCAAGCGCCATCCGCAGGGCTATGTGCCGGTGCGCACGCTCAACGGCTGGACCTTGCCCTACGAGATGAAGGATGGCGTCAAGGTCTTCCACCTCGTCGCCGAGGAGGTCGAGCACGAGTTCGCGCCGGGCTGCCGCGCCAAATGCTGGGGCTACAACGGCACGACGCCGGGGCCGACGATCGAAGCGGTCGAAGGCGATCGCGTGCGCATCTACGTCACCAACCGCCTGGGCGAGCACACCAGCGTGCACTGGCACGGCATTGATTTGCCCAATGGTTTCGACGGTGTCGGCGGCCTCAACCAGCCGCACATCAAGCCGGGCGAGACCTATGTCTACGAGTTCACGCTCAGGCAGCACGGCACGCACATGTACCACCCGCATGCCGACGAGATGGTGCAGATGGCGTTCGGCATGATGGGCATGTTCATCATCCATCCGAAAGACGGCGAGGAAGTGCCGGTCGACCGCGACTACGGCTTCCTGCTGCACAACTGGGCGCTGCATCCGGGCACCTACCGCCCGGATCCGTCGATCATGGTGGAGTTCGACCTGTGGACGTTCAACAGCAAGGTCTTTCCGGCGATCGAGCACCTGGTCTGCGGCCTGGGCGAGCGCGTGCGCATCCGCATCGGGAATCTGTCGATGTGGAACCACCCGATCCACCTGCACAGTAACCCCTTCTGGGTCACGGGCAGCGACGGCGGCCGCTGGCCGCAATCGCAGTGGCGGCGCGAAGCCACCGCGATCATCGGCGTCGGCCAGATGCGCGACTACGAGTTCGTGCCGACCGAGCCCGGCGACTGGGCGCTGCACTGCCACATGGCGCATCACACGATGAATGCGATGGGACACGGCATTCCCAATCCGACCGGCGTCGACCAGTCCGGCGTCGAAGCGGAGATCCGCAGGATGCTGCCCGGCTACATGGCGATGGGCAAGGACGGCATGGCCGAGCACACCGGGCACGTCGCGATGGGCCTGCGCGGGCCCGACAACACGCTGCCGATGATGACCGGCGAAGGGCCGTTCGGACCGATCGAGATGGGCGGCATGTTCACGGTCGTGAAAGTGCGCGAGGGCCTCGCGCCCGGCGACTACCGCGATCCGGGCTGGTACCGGCATCCGAAGGATCGGATCGCCCGGCGGATCAGCAGCGATCCGGGATTCGGCAACCCGGTCCGTCGCCTGCCCTACGGTCCGCCGCGACAGCCGGCGGCAGGCTCGCCGAGTCCCATGCCCGATCTGCGGGGCACGGATCACTCGAAGCATGGCGGCTGAGGCATCGGAGGGCGATTGCCCGGTGGCGCAGGCCGCGCGCTTGACGTGGGTCAATGCCGGGTAATGCGATGTCGTCGAGAGTGCTGTCCATCTACTGCGACGCCCCACGGGAGCAGCTCCAATGGCCGGTACGGCCTGCAAGCTTCAGATCGCCGCGGCCGGCGTACTGCTCGGCGCCTGCGCGAGCCTCGCACCGCAACACGAGCCGCCGCCGCTGCCGGTTCCGGACCGCTATGCCGAAGAGGCTGCCGACGTCGCGGCCGTGACGGCGCCCGGCTGGCGCGACTACTTCGCCGATCCGGTCCTGACCCGGCTCATCGAGCAGGCGCTCGCGAACAACCGCGATCTGCGCATCGCGGCGCTGCGTGTACGCGAGGCGCAGGCCGCCTGGCGCATCCAGCGCGCGGAGCAGTGGCCGGTGCTCACGGCCGGAGCCGAGGCGACGCGCGCGCGCACGCCGGCGGACTTCAGCGTCACCGGTCAGCCGCTGCTCGGCAGCCAGTACCAGGTGGGACTCGCGGTGCCGGCCTGGGAGCTGGATTTCTGGGGCCGTATCGAAAGTCTCAAGGAGGCCGCGCTGCAGGAGTACCTCGCGACCGACGCGGCGCGCCGCGCGGCCGCACTGAGCCTGGTCACGCAGCTTGCGGAACAATACCTGGCGCTGTGTGAGCTCGACGAACGCCTGGCGATCGCAGGCGCCACCGTCGCCAGCCGAAGCGAATCCCTGCGGATTTTCACGCGCCGCTATGAAGTCGGCTCGA
>JBFMCQ010000122.1:0-7561 GCA_040754295.1 Pseudomonadota bacterium
GTGCACGTTGCCGAGATTGTGCGCGGTGAGCACGTAGTCGCCGCCGTCGCGGTACGCGGACCAGTGCACTGCGCGGCGCACCGGCGCCGCGGGCGCACGATACAGCGGCAGCGAGAAGCGGCGCAGGATCTGCACGCCGACGGGCGTGCCGCCGGCGACCGGCGCTGCGGACGCCGGAACTTCGCGAACGAACACCCGGTACGCGCGCTCGACGTGCTCCGGTGCCGCGTCGACGAAGCCGATGCGCACCGTCTGCGTGCGCCCGGGCGCCAGCACGAACATCGGCGGATTGGCGATGACCGCGTCGTCGGCCGGCAGCAGCTCGTCGATGCCGTCGCGTTGCGTCCAGCGCTGCACCTGCACCTGAAACCGGCGCTCGACGCCTTCGTCGTTGCCGATGGACAGCGCGGTTGCCGTCTCGGTGGCGCTCAGCTCCAGGCGCAGCGGGCTGAGGCGGATGCCGCCTGCGTCCGCGGCCGCGCCGGCCGCAAACCCAAGCAGCATCGCGCCCGCGGTGCGCCCGAGTCGTTTCATCGAGGACTCAGTACGAGACGGTGATCGTAACCGTATCGCTGTAGCTGCCGGGCGTCACGACCTGCGCGGCCGGGATCTTGCCGTAGACGACGTGAGGCACCGCGAAACCGGTACCGATGGCGGATTCCGTGTCCGTGCCGATCGTCTGGCCCCAGTTCTGGGTGCCGAGCGCGTTGCGAAACAACTGGTAGGAGAGCTTGTCGGTCCCTGCGCCGCTGATCTTCATCTTGCGTCCGGTGACCGTGCCATCGCCGTTGGTTCCCGGGCCCAGCAGGATGTTATAGGGCGTCGTCAGCGAGCAGGTGACCGAGATCGTCGCCGTGTCGTTGAGATCCAGCGCACCGGTGATCGAGTCGACGGTGCCGAAGTCGAGTGTCGCGGCGCCTACCGTGCAGGACGAAACGACCGTGGCCTGCACGGTCAGCGTGTCGCTGGTGGTTGCCGCGAGCGCCTTGATGGACAGTACGGCTGTACACGCGGCCAGGGTGTGGGTCAGGGTCCTGCGAAACATGGCGCCTCCGTTGGTGATCAGCACTTGTGCGGGGACGCTACGTCGTTGCCGCCGGCGCGCAGCAGTGGTTAGCGGACGAGCGGAGTTCGCCGTGCGAGCAACGGAGTCATCCGGACTAGAGCGCCGGCATCGCCCCGCCGTTCTTCCGTGCAAGGCTGCCGCTCGTCCGCAGTGGCAGGATTCTCTCAAGTTTCGCCGGCCGATCCCGATAAATGCGTCAGCAGCGGACTTACGACTCGCACGACGGGCCGCTGAAGGCAGGACCGGAGCCACGGCACCGGATCCGGTTCGAGTTCACCAGGAGCTATCCATGCAAGTCATCAACACCAACGTGATGTCGCTCAACGCCCAGCGCAACCTCACGACCTCGCAGAATTCGATGTCCGTCTCGCTGCAGCGCCTGTCTTCCGGCCTGCGCATCAACAGCGCCAAGGACGACGCCGCCGGCCTCGCGATCTCCGAGCGCTTCACCGCGCAGATCCGCGGCCTGGGGCAGGCGCAGCGCAACGCCAATGACGGCATCTCGCTGGCGCAGACCGCGGAAGGCGCACTCGTACAGGTCACCAACAATCTGCAGCGTGTCCGCGAGCTGGCGGTGCAGTCGGCCAATGCCACGAACTCGGCGACGGACCGCGCCGCGCTGCAGGCAGAAGCCACGCAGCTGCTTCAGGAGATCGACCGCGTGGCATCGCAGACGTCGTTCAACGGCGTCAAGCTGCTCGACGGAAGCTTCTCGTCTCAGGCGTTCCAGGTCGGCGCCAACTCGGGCGACACGATCTCGATCTCGTCGATCGTGGATTCGCGCACGTCGCGCCTCGGCTCCGATACGCTGACCGCCGACGGCACGGTCACCGGCAACGTCGTCACCGCCGCCTCGGGTGCCGTCACCAACGGCATCGCGGCGGAAACCGATCTGACGCTGACCACGTCCGCGGGCACCACCAGCGCGATCAGCTACGCGGCCAACTCGGGCGCAGACGCCATCGCATCGGCGATCAACGCCGCCGCCAGCGGCATCGGCATCACCGCCACGGCCAGCAACAGCGCGACGCTGTCCGGCCTGAGCGCGGCCGGCACGGTGACGTTCAGTCTCAACGACCAGGCGATCAGCGTGGTCGTCGCCGACAAGAACGACCTGACGGAGGTCGTCAATGCGATCAACGGTGTGGCCGGTACCACCGGCGTCACGGCGACGTTCACCAGCTCCTCGTCGAAGTCGTCGATCACACTGTCGACGACCGATGGCCGCAACATCGAACTGGAGGATTACACCAACAACGCCGGTGCGACCGAATCGATCGTGTTCGGCGGCACGACGCTGACCGAAGGCACGGCGGTGTCGGCGGTCAAGACGGGCACCGTTTCGCTGGTCAGCACCAAGGGCGCGATCTCGACCGCGGGCGCCGATGCGACGGTCTTCGCGTCGGCCGGCGTCAACAACAGCACGTTCACCTCGGTGGCCGGCATCAATATCGCCACGGCTGCCGGTGCGACCGTGGCCCTGGCGACGCTCGACGCCGCGCTGTCGCAGGTCAACGGCGGCCGTGCGGATCTCGGTGCGATCCAGAACCGCTTCGAGTCCGTAGTGGCGAATCTGTCGACGACGGCGGAGAATCTCTCGGCCGCGCGCTCGCGGATTCAGGATGCGGACTTCGCGGCCGAAACCGCCAACCTCACGCGGGCACAGATCCTGCAACAGGCCGGCACCGCGATGCTCGCACAGGCCAACGCGGCGCCGCAGAACGTCCTCAGCCTGCTGCAAGGCTGAGGGATGGGAGAAGCCCCGGGGCGCGCGCTCCGGGGCCTCTGCGGTCCGCCGGGGTGGTTCGAGAGACGGTTGATCGCAGGACTACGCCATGACAGATCCGCTCGGTTCGATAGGAGGATCCCGGTCCGCGGCGAGCGGACCGTTTGGCGTGTCCGCGATCCCGCGCACAGCCGCGGCAGGTCTCGCATCGGAACGTGGAATGCAGCCGGACTCCGCCGCCCCGGCAGACGCCAGTTCACGCGGCGAAATCGCCGCCGGCGCCATCACGCAGGCCGTCGAGGCGCTCGACCGGTATGCAGCAGAAGCCGGCGCCGAGCTGAGCTTCCGCGTCGACGACGAGCTGGGACGCATCATCGTGACCGTGCTCGACAGGCGTGACGGGTCGGTGCTGCGGCAGATCCCCGCCGAGGAGGTGCTGCGCATCGCACGCATGATCCAGCAGGCGCGCGCGCGCCTCGTAGAGGGAGTGTCCTGAGTCCCAACCCGGCGACGGAATACCGACTATGGCAAGCATTACTTCGGCAGGCATCGGCTCCGGTCTCGACGTCGCGTCGCTGGTCTCGCAGCTGGTTGCTGCGGAGCGCGGCCCGGCGCAGGGCCGCATCAGCTCGGCGCAGGCGCGGCTCAACGTCCAGCTTTCCGCACTGGGCACGCTCAAGGGGGCGCTCGCCGACCTGCAGGCCAAGACGAAGGCATTGCTCGACGGCGGCGCGCTCAGCGCGCTGAAAGCGACCTCATCATCACCCGACACCTTCGAGGCCGGTGCGACGGCAAGTGCGTCGGCAGGGACTTATGCAATCGAGGTCGTCTCGCTGGCGCAAGCGCACCGGCTGGTGAGCCAGCCGCATGCCGACGGATCGGCCGCGGTGCTGGGCAACGGCGATGTCGAGATCAGCGTCGGCGGCGCGTCTTTCACCGTCACGCTGACTGACGAGGCGAACACGCTCGGCGACTTGCGCACGCTGATCAACCAGGCCAGCGACAACACCGGAGTCAGCGCAACGCTGGTCAACGAGGCCGGCGGCACGCGTCTGCTGTTGACCGCGTCCGAGCCGGGGACGGAGCATCAGATCAGCGTGGCCAGCACGCTGCTCACGCTGTCCACGAAACAGGCAGCGGCGGACGCGCACATTCGCGTCGAGGGTTACGATCACTACGCGCAGTCGAACACCGTGAGCGGCGCGATCGACGGCGTGACCATCGACCTGCAGGCCGCCGATCCGGGCAACACGCACACGTTGAGCGTCACCCCGGACAGCGATGCGGTCGGCAAGGCGGTCTCCGATTTCGTCAAGTCCTACAACGCCGCGGTCAACCTGGTCGGCTCGCTGACGCGCTACGACGCGGAGAAGCGCCTGGCGGCACCGCTGACCGGCGACAGCGCGGTTCGCAGCACGATGCTCGCCCTGCGCAACGTCCTCGGCAGCACCGTCGCGGGCAACGCGCTCGGATTCCTCTCGGAGATCGGCATCACCAGCGCCACCGACGGCACACTCAGCCTGGACAGCGGGAAACTGTCCGCGGTGCTCACCGACAACCGCGCCCAGGTCGAAGCGCTGTTTGCCGGAGAAGACGGATACGCCACGCGGCTGGCTCAGGTGCTCGAGGACGTCGTCGGCGACGATGGCCGGGTGGAAGCCAAGACCGAATCTCTGCAGGCGCGGCTCGAGGATCTCGGCAGGCAGCAGGAAGCGCTGGACCTGCGTATGGAACGAGTCGAGGTGCGCTACCTTGCCCAGTTCGGCGCGCTCGACACCCTGCTCTCGCAGATGAGCACGACCAGCAGCTACCTCACCCAGCAGCTCGAAGCGCTCGCCAATCTAAGCCGCCGCGAACGCTAACGACGCCGATGCGCCGCAGCCCCTGCGCGCTCGAGTGACAACTCGCGCCGTCATTCTGCGAAAGGCCGGAATCCAGTTTTCGTACCCGAATAGCTATCCAGCAAATCGACATATGCCCCAGCGATCAAGTCAGCCTGCTGGATACCGAGCTCGGACATTAAATATTCCGCCACGATCGCCCCTTCCTCCGCGGTCTGTTCAGGCAGAAGTACAACCTCCAGTTCGATGAACCGCCCGAGCCCCATCACGTCGTCCAGGTGGATGCGGGTTTGGCCAACCCTGAAAACCGTGCGTCTCTTCTTTACGACGGCGCGGATGCCAAGCGCAGTCGTCAGCACTTCTTTGAGAGATTCGGGCTCGTGCGTGAGAGAACGGACATACGTCGACTCCTTCGGCCCCGGGAAATCCGCTCGCGTGTACTGGATCAGCTCGGCTGTGTCGTTTCCGAACTCCCTGAGCTTTAGCCGCCCGCGTGGCACGCGGAAGAACGTGTCCGTTTGTTCGATCAGCATAGCTGGGCCGTCTGCCATGTTGGCGGCAATCCGAGTCTGCTTCTCAAAGTCGGTTGAACGGGCCTTGATCTCAATGTTTCGTGCCACTGGTTTTGGACGAAGCACCTCAAGAACTCCTTGCCCCGAAGCCGAATCTCTGCACCGCTACATGTGCCGCGGCTGCGCGCTTGAACCGATTCGCTGCACCGCCGACGGGCGGCAAGTCAGCGATCGAGCAGGTCCTTGTCATGCTGGCCCAGCGCCGGGCTCGGGTCCAGTGCCGGCCGGGTCTCGCCGTCGAAACGGATCGGCATGCCGAAGGCCGGCTTGCCGTCGGCCCACTGGATCAGCTCGCGCGCGCGCACCTGTTCGTTTTGCAGCACCTCGTCCATGCTCAGGATCGCCGAGGCGCAGGTGTCCTCGTTTGCGAGCAGGCGCTCCCATTCGTCGCGGCTGCGCGTCTTGACCAGCTCGGCCACCGCTTCGCGCAGCGGGCGGCTCGCCGGGCCGGGCCCGTGCGGCAGTTCGAGCAGGTCGGGGCGGCCGGCGAGCTTGCAGAAGTTGACGAAGAACTTGCGTTCGAACGCGCCCAGGGCGAGATAGCGGCCGTCGGCGCACTCGTAAACGTGGTAATTGGGCATGGCACCGGAGAGCAGACCGCCGCCGCGGCGGGGCGGCCGGCCCAGGTCGCGCAGCTCGGCCAGGGAGGCGACCTGTAGCGCCAGCGTGCAGTCGAGCATGGCCACGTCGACGAAACAGCCCGCTCCGCCGGCGCGCACGCCGTGCAACGCGGCGAGGATGCCGATGACGCAGGACAGGGCGCCGCCGGCGAGGTCGGCGACCTGGAAGCCGCCGACCAGCGGCGCGCCGTCGGCAGGCCCGTTCTGCTCCAGCTCACCGGCGTAGCCGCGATAGTTCATGTCATGGCCGGGACGGTCGCGATACGGGCCGCTGTGGCCGTAGCCGGTCAGGGCTGCGTAGACCAGGCGCGGATTGATCGTCTTGAGCGTGTCATAGCCGCAGCCGAGCTTGGGCATTACGTCCGGCCTGAAGGTGTCGACGACGACGTCCGCGCTGGCCACCATGGCCTTGAAGCGTTCGGCGTCCGCGGCCTGACGCAGGTCCAGGACGACGGATTTCTTGCCGCGGTTGACCTGCTCGAACAGCCCCGGCATCTGCCGCGCGTAGTCGCCGATGCCCGGCTCCTCGATCTTGATGACCTCGGCGCCGAGCTGGGCCAGATACAGCGTGGCGAAAGGGCCGGGAAGCAGGCGCGAGAGGTCCAGCACGCGGATGCCGCTCAACAGGGGGTTGGCATTCATCAGAGGGTTTCCGATAGGCAGGTGGAGGGAAGGAGGAAGTAGCGATAGCGCCGGCCGCTCTATGCGGCCTTGCTCAGCAGGTTGTCGACCGCGCGCGCCAGCTGATCGAGCGTGCCGCACTCGTGCACGGCGTGGCAGCAGGCCGCATAGCGCAGCATTTCGGAGTCGCCCAGGCCCCAGAAGCTGCGCGGCTCGGGGTTGAGCCAGACCACGCGCCGCGCGCGCTGCTGCAGGCTGCGCAGCACCGCGGTTTCCGGCGCCGCGCGGTTGTTGCGCGCATCGCCCAGAAAGATCACCGCGCTGCGGCGGTCCACGCGCGGCAGCTCGTGCGCCGCGAAATCGCGCAGCATGCGGCCGTAGTTGGTGCCGCTGCCGCCGACCTGGTCGAGCACGCGCTCGATGGCGAGCTGCGGCGGATCGGCGTCGAAGCGCGCGCTGATGTCGACCAACTGATCGGTGAAGGCGAAGCTGCGCAGCTCCGGCAGCAGCTCGCGCAGCCCGTAGACCAGCAGCAGCAGAAAGCGCGCGTAAGCCTGTACCGAGCGCGACACGTCGCAGACGACGATGAGTCGCGGCTTGTCGATGCTGCGCCGCCGCCAGCAGGTTTCGAAGGGCACGCCGCCGTAGGGGGCATTGCGCGCCAGCGTGCGCCGCAGGTCGAGCCGGCCGCGGCGCTGGCGGCGCAGGCGCCGCGCATGGCGTGCCGCCAGCCGGCGCGCGAGCCGCTGCACCAGCTGGCGCATGCGCTCGAAGTCGCGCCGGTCGATGCGGGACAGCGGCGTCTCGGCCATCAGGCCGTCGCGCAGCTGCTCCAGCGAGGCGCTGCCATTGAGCTGCAGGCGCTCGGCGACGTAGTCGCGCACCTCCGTAAACAGGCGTTCGCGCGCCCGGCGCAGCCGCTGCAGGCGCGCCTGCGCCGACGCCGAGCCGCCGGCCGCCGCCAGCTCCAGCTCGGCCTGTTCGGCGGCCAGGGCGGGCACGCCCATGGCGTCGAGCAGGCGCCGCGTGTACAGGCCGCGCTGCGTCGGCAGCCAGGCCCCGGCCAGGCCGACGGCTTGTTCGGCCTGGCGCAGGCGCCACGCCAGCCCGGCGCG
>JBFMCQ010000123.1:0-7407 GCA_040754295.1 Pseudomonadota bacterium
CGCGCGCCGCCGGCAGCGTCGGGCGCGACGATGTCGTTCGGCCACTTCAGCCCGATGCCGTCGAGCCCGAGCGCGCGCAGCACGCGCGTGCAGACCACGCCGACCGCGAGCGGCAGCGCGGAGAGCTGCGCCGGCATCGCCTCGAACGACCAGGCCAGCGACAGCGCCAGCTGCGCGCCGAACGGCGAGACCCACTCGCGGCCACGCCGGCCGCGACCGGCGGTCTGCAGCTCGGCGAGTAGCGCCTGCGGGTCGTCGTCCGCCGCCGCGTGCATCAACTGCGAGCTGGTCGAGTCGGTGACCGCGACGACACGCACCCGCAGGCCCGGACCGACGGCGTCCTGCAGCCGCGCTGCGTCGAGCCGCTCCAGCGGCGCGGCGAGGCGATAGCCGAGCCCCTGCCGCGCATCGACCTGGAGCTGCCAGTCCTTGAGCCGCTCGATGCGCTTGGCGAGCGCGGCGCGGCTGATGCCGCTGGCGGCCGCGAGCTGCTCGCCGGAATGCCACTCGCCGTCGGCGAGCCGGTCGAGCAGCGCCAGCAGCTCGTGCTCGCTCAGCGCGTGCGCCATCGATCCAGCACCATGGCCTTCTCGAAGCGATGCTCGGTGCCGGCGAGCAGCCGGCGGATGTTGTCGCGATGCTTCCAGACGACAAGCAGCGCCATCGAAACGGTGAACGCGCCGGCACCGTCGGACAGGCCCGCGGCGCTGAAGCAGGCGACGTAGAGCACGGCGATCAGCGTGGCGACCATCGTCGCCAGGCTGACGTAGCCGGTGAGCACGACGACGAGCGCGAAGCCGCCGAGCAGCCACGGCAGCGACGCCGGCAGCAGCGCGCCGAGCACGCCGGCGAGCGTGGCCACGCCCTTGCCGCCGCGAAAGCCGGCGAATACCGGATAGCAGTGGCCGATCGCCGCGGCGACGCCGCACAGATACGCCTGGCTCGCCGGATCGACCGACGGCGTGCCGATCGCCGGCAGCGTCGGCACCCCGAGCGTCGCGACGATGCCCTTGAGCACGTCGATCGCCAGCACCGCCAACGCGAAGCTCGTGCCCTGCGTGCGCAGCGCGTTGGTTGCGCCGAGATTGCCGCTGCCGACCGTGCGCAGATCGATGCCGCCGCGCAACCAGCCGACGATCTGCCCGCCCATGATCGTGCCGATCAGATAGGCGAGCAGGGTCTTGAGCAGAAGATCGATCATCGGCGGCCGAAACTCGGGCACAGCCAGGCCTCGCGGCGCGCGAGCACGGCTTCGTCTGCCTCCGCGAGCGTGAAGGTCCAGGTGTCCAGCGGCGGCGCGGCCGGCGTGAGCGTGAGCGCATGCAGCTCGTCGTCGCGGAAGACGTGCAGGATACGCTCGCGCTCCGGTTCCAGCTGCGCGAGCGTGCTCGCCCAGCCGGCGGCGGTGACGCGCAGACCGTCGAGCGCGACGAGCTGATCGCCCGGGTGCACGCCCGCCTGCGCGGCGGGACCACCGGCGAGGACGTGAGCCACCCGCGGCTCACCGGCGCGCAGCCTCAGGCCGAGCCAGGCGCGCAGCGGCGGCTCCGGGCAGCGCCCGCCGGCATCCTTGTCGCCCGCCGCGGCGCGGCGCTCGGCGCGCACGCCGAATTCGGCGAGCAGCTCGGCCAGCGGCAGCGGCTCGGTCGAGCGCAGCGCGCGATCGAAGAACGCGCTCAGGTCGAGGCCGGAGACTTCCTGGGCCAGGGCTTCGAGTCCGGCCTCGGGCACCGGGACCGCGTCGCGGCCCCAGCGCTGCCAGGCGGCGCGCATCACGTCGTCGAGCGTCCTGCCGGAGTGCAGGCGCAGCGTCAGATCCAGGCACAAGGCCGCGAGCGCGCCCTTCACGTAGTAGCTGACCGTCGCGTTCGGGCTGTTCTCGTCAGGCTGGTAGTACTTGATCCAGGCTTCGAAGCTGGCGTCGGCCAGGGTCTGCACGCGGGCGCCGGGCGTGCGCTCGATGCGCGTGGCGTGTTCGGCGACGATGTCCAGGTAGGCCGGCACGTCGATAAGCCCGGCGCGCAGCAGGAACAGGTCGTCGTAGTACGAGGTCACGCCCTCGTAGTGCCACAGGTCGCGCGTATAGGCCTCGGCGCCGAGGTCGGATTCGGCAAGGCGCTGCGCGGTGATGCGCTTGACGTTCCAGAGGTGGAAGTACTCGTGGCTGCACAGGCCGAGAAAGCCGCGGTAGTCCTTGCTCAGGGCCGCGTCGCCTGGGCGCGGCAGATCCTTGCGCGAGCAGATCAGCGCCGTGGAGCTGCGGTGCTCCAGCCCGCCGTAGCCGCTGCCGACGACGTGGGTCAGGAACAGATAGCGCTCGAGCTTCGGCTCCTGGCCGAACAGCTCGCGCTCGACGTGGCAGATCTTCGTCAGATCGGCGGCGAGGCGTGCGTGATCGGCGTCGCAGCGGCCGGCGAGCACCAGTGCGTGCGCAATGCCGTCGACGTCGAAGTCGATGCGCTCGAAGCGACCCATCTCGACCGGATGGTCGATCAGATCCTCGTAATCCGGCGAGCGGTAGCGGCCGAAGCCGTCGGCGTCGACGTCGACGGCAGCGAGCGAGGTGGCGACGCGCCAGTCGGCGCAGGCCGGGTCGGTCGGCCGCTCGATCAACACCTCGAAGCCGCCGCGCTCATGGCCCGCCGGGCAGTAGAACAGCGAGCTGCCGTTGAAGAAGCCGCGGGCGAGATCGAGCCAGGCCTTGCGCACCGACGGATCGAACGCGTACACCCGATAGCCGAGCGTGACTGCGCCGCGCGCGGGGGCGACGCGGATCGAGCGCTTGTCGAGGCGCTCGACGCTCAGGGCCGCGCCCTCGGACTCGGCGCGCAGATCGACCACGTGCTTGGCGAAATCGCGCACCAGATAGCTGCCGCGGATCCACGACGGCAGGCTGAACCGCTGTCCCTGCGGATGCGGCGTTTCGACGGTACAGCGGATTTCGAACAGGTGTTCGCGCGGCGAAACCGGGCGCACGGTGTAGCGGACGGCGGTCATGAACGTGAACAGGGGGCGGGCTGCCCATTATCGGGCAAACCGCCGCGCAAGCAGAGAGGCTTCAGCCGCCGAACACGCGGCGCAACAGTGCGGTCGCGCGTGCGCGCGGATCGCGTCAGGCATCGCGGCACGGCTTGGTCATCGCGCCTCTCTCCATGGGTGCGGCGCCACAGTTCCGAGTCAGGGCGCCTTGCGCAGGATCGGCTTGGCCAGTGTAGTCCGGACACGGCGTCGCGGTTCACTCTCGAGGCACCGTGTCGCGCCGATCGGGCACCCGCGCCACCAGCCTTCGGTATGCTGTGCACCATGGACAGAAATGCACCGCCGTCGCTGCGCGCGCGGGCCGCCTGCGTCGCTGCACGCTGGCTGGTTTCGCCGAGTCTGAGCAGCAGCGCGCCGCCGGCAGCGCGCCGCGCACGCCTGGAGCGGGTCGCCCGTCTTGCGCGCCTGCCGCCGCCGCCGGGCACGCGCATCGAGGCGGCGACGTTCCGTGGTGTCCCCGGCGAATGGGTGCGCAATGCGCGCGTCACGTCGCGACGCACGGTGCTGTATCTGCACGGCGGCGCCTACATTCTCGGCTCGACCAAGGTTTATCGCGAGCTCACGACGCGCATCGTGCGGGCCTGGAGCGCGCAGGTGGCGGCGATCAATTATCGTCTCGCGCCGGAGCATCCGTTTCCTTGCGCCATCGAGGACGCGCTCGACGCCTACCGCGCGCTGCTCGAACAGGGCATCGCCGCGAAGGAGATCGTCATCGCCGGCGACTCCGCCGGCGGCGGCCTGGCTCTGGCCTGCGTACTACAGGCGCGCGACAGCGGCCTGCCGCTGCCGGCGCAGCTCGTGCTGTTCTCGCCGTGGGTCGACCTCACGGTCAGCGGCCACTCCGCCGCCGAGCTCAAGCGCGACGACATCCTCGACGCGGAAAGACTGCGCGCGTCCGCCGGGGATTATCTGGCCGGCCAGCCGGCGACGGCGCCGCTGGCGTCGCCGCTGCTCGCCGACCTGCACGGCCTGCCGCCGACGCTGATCCAGGTCACCGACCGCGAGATCCTGCTCGACGATTCGCGCCGGCTGCTCGACGCGCTGCACGCCGCCGGCAGTCCGGCGGATCTGCGCGTATGGCCGGGACTCTGGCACGTCTGGCAGGTGTTCGCCGGACTCGTGCCGGAAGCCGATGCGGCGCTTGCCGAAGCCGCCGTCTTCCTCGACCGCGGGCATAGCCCATGAGCTTCAGCCGTTGGCGCGATACCGGGCACCGGTTCGACTTCAACGGCCGCTCGATCTTCTACCAGCGCCACGGCGAGGGGCCGGTCGCCCTGCTGCTGATCCATGGCTTTCCGACTGCGTCCTGGGACTGGGAGCCGATCTGGCCGGGCCTGTGTGCGCAGTTCCCGCAGGTCGTCGCGCCCGATCTGCTCGGCTTCGGCTTCTCCGCCAAGCCGCCGCGTCACCGCTACTCGCTGTTCGAACAGGCCGATCTCTGCGAAGCGCTGCTGGGTGCGCTCGGCGTCGGCCACGTGCACCTGCTCGCACACGACTACGGCGTCAGCGTCGCGCAGGAGCTCCTCGCGCGGCACGAGGAGCGCGCCGGCCACGGCCTGCAGCTGGCCTCGGTGGCGCTGCTCAACGGCGGGCTGTTTCCCGAAGCGCATCGGGCGACCTTCCTGCAGAAGCTGATGCGCAGCCCGCTCGGGCCGCTGCTCGCGCCGCTGATCAGCGAGCGCGGGTTCGGGCGCAGTTTCTCGCGCGTGTTCGGCGCCCAAACCCAGCCAACGCCGATCGAGCTGCACGATTTCTGGCGTCTGATCGCCGAGAACGGCGGCCAGCGCGCGATTCCGCGCCTGCTGCGCTATCTCGACGAGCGCCGCCGCCATCGCGAGCGCTGGGTCGGCGCACTGGTACGCACGCGGGTGCCGTTACGGCTGATCAACGGCTCGGAAGACCCCGTCTCCGGCGCCCACATGGCGCAGCGCTACGCCGAGCTCGTGCCAAATCCCGACGTCATCGCGATGCCCGGCATCGGCCACTACCCGCAGGTCGAAGCGCCCGACCGCACACTCGCCGCCTTCCTCGATTTCCACCGCCGCCGCGTCGCAGCAGCCTGGTGAGCTCCGAAAGGCGGTCCACCATAGAGGCCGGTGTGGTGAGATTGCCTCTACAGGTCTATGCTCGCTCCATGCAAAGCCGCGTGCCGGGGGCGCACGCCTGATGACTGAAGACACCGCCGTCACCGCGAGTGGCAGAACCGGCAGCTTTCCCGACCACGCGCCCGCGCGCATCGCCAAGTACGAGATTCGCGGCGAGCTCGGGCGCGGCGCCTGCGGCGTCGTCTACAAGGCCTTCGATCCGTTCGTGCAGCGCGACGTCGCGCTCAAGCTTGCACTCAAGGACCCGGGCGCGCGCAGCAGCCAGACGCACGAGCGCGCGTTTTTCGCCGAAGCGCATGCGGCCGGCATGCTGCAGCATCCGCACATCGTCTCGCTCTATGACGCCGGCGTCGAAGGCGATCTCAGCTACATCGTCATGGAGTTCATCGACGGTCAGACGCTGCTGCCGCTGTGCCGGCCGAAGGGTGCGCGTGCGCCGCTCGAGCAGGTCGTGGATATCGGCTTCAAGTGCGCCAAGGCGCTCGACTACGCGCACGGCAAGGGCGTGCTGCACCGGGACATCAAGCCGAGCAACATCATGCTCACGCGCGAGGGCATGCCCAAGCTGATGGACTTCTCGATCGCCGAGATCCGCAGCGGCGAGGTAGCGGAAGGCCCGCGCAGCGTCGTCGGCTCGCCGCTGTACATGTCGCCGGAGCAGATCCTGCGCCAGCCGCTCGGACCGGCGAGCGATCTCTACTCGCTCGGTGCCGTGCTGTTCCAGCTTCTCACCAGCACGCCGCCGTTCTCGAACGCCGCGATTCCCGAACTGTTCCGCGCGATCCGCACGCAGCCGGCGCCGCGCATCAAGGAGCTGCGCCCCGACATTCCGGATGCGGTCTCCGACATCGTCGGCCGCCTGCTGCTGAAGGACGCGGCGCAGCGCTATGCCAGCGGACGGGAGCTGGCGGCGGCGCTGACACGCCTGTTCGACCAGCTGCGCCTCGCGGGCAACCAGGTGAGCCGGCGCGAGTCGCGCGATTCGCTGCGACGCCTGCATTTCTTCAACAGCTTCAGCGACGAGGAAATCGACGAGATCCTCAACGCGAGCACGATGGCGACCTACGCACCCGGCGAGACGCTGATCAAGGAAGGCGAGATCGACAACGCGTTCTTCCTGATCGCCCGCGGCAGCGCCGAGGTGATCAAGGGCGGCAAGACGATCCACCGCCTCGACAAGGGCGACTGCGTCGGCGAGATCGGCTTTCTCACCGCCGCGCGGCGCACCGCCAGCGTCGTCGCCGCGACCAGCGTGCTGGCGCTCAAAGTCAACGCGACGCTGATGGACGAGGTCTCTCGGGACTGCCAGCTGCGCTTCTACAAGGTGTTCGCGGAAACGCTGATCTACCGTCTGTCGCTGACCAGCGCCAAGCTGTCGGCGCTGAGTGCCTGAGGCCTGCGCGGTTCAGCCATGGCTAAGGCGGCGGCTCTACGCTTGGTCGATACATCCCACAGGGGGGTTGTCCCATGTTGAAGTCGATTCCTGCCATTGCGGCTGCCAGCCTGCTCGCCCTCGCGCTCGGCGCCTGCTCGCCCGAAGCGGCCGAGAGCGAAGCCGGCGAGGAGACGCTCGCCGAAGCCAGCCCGTCCCCGGAACCCGCCGCCGAGGCGCCACCCAAGCCTGCGGCGCCCGCCCCGGTACCGGTGGCGGCTGCGCGACCGGCCGCCCCGCCCCCGCCGCCGGTCTGCTACGAGTGCGGCACCGTAGTCTCAATCACGGAAGTGAAGCAAAAGGGCCAGGGTTCCGGCGCTGGCGCAGTCGCGGGTGCGGTCGCCGGTGGCGTCGCCGGACACCAGGTCGGCGGCGGGCGCGGCAAGGATGTCGCCACGGTCGCCGGTGCAATCCTCGGCGCGATGGCCGGGCACGAGGTCGAGAAGCGCGTGCGCTCGACGCTCAGCTACGACGTGGCCATTGCGATGGAGCCCGGCGGGCAGCGCGTCATCAACGTCACCGAGCTCGGCGGCCTGACCGTGGGCGCGCCGGTGCGCGTCGAAGGCAACAACATTTTCCTGCGCTAAACCAGCATCTGGTTCGAGCCCGCGGTCCGCGAGGGCCGCGGGCTTTTGCTTGATTTGAGGCGCCCGGCTGGGCCCGGAGCAGCCGGGATGACCGAGGCGTCACGCCACCGCCGCCGTCGCGTCACGTCGCTGAAATCCCCGATGCGTTCAATAAATGCAAATTCATCCAACACGGGGAGCAGCACGGCATGGGGGACGCACGGATCATGGCCGCTGTCGGGGCCAGTTTGGGGCTGCTGATCGG
>JBFMCQ010000124.1:0-2723 GCA_040754295.1 Pseudomonadota bacterium
GCCAATTCCGCCACTTTCGCGCGAGCCGCGCAGTATAGCAGCGGGCCCGCGGCGGCTCAGGCGGCTTGACACAATAATGAGAACCATTACTATTTGCGGATCGCCACCGGAGAGATCGCCATGCCCGTCGTGCGTGTTCCAATCGCCGCCCCCTCGCCCGCCGCCCCGGCGCCCCGCCCGCGCGCCACGACGGTCCGCCGCGTGCGCAGCGACGAGCTGCTGCTCGGCAACCGCGAAATCGTCATCGAACACCGCGGCGAGGAGTACCGCCTGCTGCGCACGCGCAACGATCGCCTGATCCTGAACAAGTAACGTAAAGAATCTCACCCCACTGAAGAGCACGGAGAAAGCGAAGGAGCGGTGGCGTGGAGCTACCATTCCTCCAAAGTCTTTCTCCGTGCTCTTCCGTGTCCTCTGGGGTGAACGCTTCGTTTCTTCGCACAGGCGCGATCGCGGTCGCACTGCTGATCGTCGCGTCGCTCGCCGCGCTGGCGGTCGGTCCGGTTACGCTCACGCCGGCCAAGCTGTTCGCGCTGCTGGGCATCCCGACCGGCGCCGAGCCGGCGGCGTTCGAGCGCGTGGCGCTGCTGCAGATCCGCCTGCCGCGCGTGCTGCTGGCGATCCTGGTCGGCGCGGCCCTCGCCGTCGCCGGCGCCGGCATGCAGGGCCTGCTGCGCAATCCGCTCGCCGATCCGGGCCTGATCGGCGTGTCCGCCGGCGCCGGGCTCGCGGCCGCGGCCTGCATGGTGCTCGGATTCGGGGCGCTGCTGCCGGTGCAGCTGGCGCTGCCGCTGGCGAGCTTCGCCGGCGGCGCGGCCGCGGCCTGGGCGGTCATGCGCCTGAGCCTCGTCGACGGGCGCACGCGGGTAGCGACGATGCTGCTCGCCGGCCTCGCGCTGAATGCGATCGCCGGCGCCGGCATCGGTTTTCTCTCGTACGTAGCTGACGACCTGGCGCTGCGCGCGGTGGCGTTGTGGATGTTCGGCTCGCTGGACCGCGCCGGCTTGAGTGAGCTCGTCGTCGCGGCACCGCTGCTGGTCGTGACGCTCGTCGCTCTGCCGCTGCAGGCGCAGGCGCTCAATGCGCTGCTGCTCGGCGAAGCCGAGGCGCAGCATCTGGGTGTCGACGTCGAAGCGCTGAAACGGCGCGTGGGCGTGCTCGTGGTGCTCGCGGTGGGCGTCAGCGTCGCGCTCGCCGGCATCATCGGTTTCGTCGGTCTGCTGGTGCCGCATCTGGTGCGGCTGTGGACCGGACCGGACCACCGGCGCGTGCTGCCCGGCTCGATGCTGCTCGGCGCGCTGCTGCTGCTCTTCGCCGACACGCTGGCGCGCACGCTGTTCCTGCCGGCGGAGCTGCCGATCGGCATCCTCACGGCGCTGGTCGGCGGGCCGTTCTTCATCGCGCTGCTGCTGCGCTACCGCGATCGCGCGGAGCTGTCGTGACGATCGCCGCGCACGAAGTCGGCTACCGCGCGGGCGATCGCGCGCTGCTGCACGAGGTGTCATTGCAGGCCCGCAGCGGCGAAGTGCACGCCGTGCTCGGCCCCAACGGGGCCGGCAAGTCGACGCTGCTGCGCCTGCTCGCCGGCGAGCTGCAGCCGCAGACCGGGCGCATCGACTGCGCCGGGCGGCCGCTGGCGGCCTGGTCGGCGCGCGAGCTCGCCCGCCTGCGCGCCGTGCTGCCGCAGCGCGAGCAGCTCAGCTTCGGGTTCACGGTCGAGGAGGTGGTGCATCTCGGTCGGCTGCCGTGCCCGCAGCACTCAGCGCAACGGGAGCGCGAGATCGTCCTCGCGGCGCTCGACACGACCGGCGTGCGCCATTTGCGCACGCGCCGCTATCCGAGCCTGTCCGGCGGCGAGCGCGCCCGCGTCCAGCTCGCGCGCGTGCTCGCCCAGATCTGGGAGCCGGTCGCGCTCGGACCGCGCACGCTGCTGCTCGACGAGCCGACGGCGAGCCTCGACCTCGCCCACCAGCACCGTTGCCTGGCACTGGCGCGCCGCATCGCCGCGCAGGATGTCGCCGTCGTCGTCGTGCTCCACGATCCGAATCTGGTGATGGCCTACGCCGATCGCGTCACGCTGCTGTGTTGCGGCGAGACGATCGCCTGCGGTACGCCGCAGGAGGTGCTGACGCCGCACCACCTGTCACGCGTATACGGCGTGGAAGTGAGCCTGATCGCTGCGGAAACGGCGGCGCGGCCGTACATCGCGGTGCACGTGCCGCGATGACGGGATGGTCGGGGAGACAGGATTCGAACCTGCGACCCCCTGCGCCCAAGGCAGGTGCGCTACCAGACTGCGCTACTCCCCGACAGGTCCCGCGCCGCGCCGAGGCTGGTGGGTCGTGTTGGATTCGAACCAACGACCAACTGGTTAAAAGCCAGCTGCTCTACCGGCTGAGCTAACGACCCGCCCCGGATCGCGGGGCGCGCATGATACCGGATCGGTTCGTCGCGGCCTACCGCTTCACTGGTAGCGCGTCGGATCGGCCACGCCGGCGGTGGCGAATCCCTCGCGCCGCAGCCGGCACGAGTCGCAGCGGCCGCAGGCTCTGCCCTGCGTATCGGCCTGGTAGCAGGACACCGTCAGCGCGTAGTCCACGCCCAGGCGCCGGCCTTCGCGGATGATCTCGGCCTTGGTCATCTGCAGCAGCGGCGCGTGGATGCGGAAGCGCTGCCCTTCGACGCCGGCCTTCGTCGCGACGGCGGCCAGGCTCTCGAAGGCC
>JBFMCQ010000124.1:2823-7399 GCA_040754295.1 Pseudomonadota bacterium
CACGCCCAGGCGCCGGCCTTCGCGGATGATCTCGGCCTTGGTCATCTGCAGCAGCGGCGCGTGGATGCGGAAGCGCTGCCCTTCGACGCCGGCCTTCGTCGCGACGGCGGCCAGGCTCTCGAAGGCCTCGATGAACGCCGGGCGGCAATCCGGATAGCCCGAGTAGTCGACGGCATTGACGCCAATGAAGATGTCGCGTGCGCCGAGCACCTCGGCCCAGCCCAGCGCCAGCGACAGGAACAGCGTGTTGCGCGCAGGAACATAGGTCACCGGAATGCCGGTGCTCGGGGCCTCCGGTACGGCGATGGAACGATCGGTCAGCGCCGAGCCGCCGAGCGCATCGAGATTGACCGAGATCAGCTGATGCGCGTGCACGCCCGCTGCGGCGGCGACACGGCGCGCGGCGTCGAGCTCGGCATCGTGGCGCTGGCCGTAGGCCACGCTCAAGGCAGCCGGTGCGAATCCGCGCTCGCGCGCGATCGCGAGCACGGTCGCCGAGTCCAGGCCTCCGGAGAGGAGCACGACGGCGGCCGGTCGACCGGTGTCCGGATCGCTCATCGCGTCTCAACGTCCGGCGACGTTGCCCCACAAGACCTTGTGCAACTGCAGCTGGAAGCGCACCGGCAGCCGGTCCGCGACCAGCCAGTCGGCGAGCTGCGCCGGCTCCAGCTGTCCGGCGCTGGGCGAGAACAGCACCGTGCACAGCCGGTCGAGGCCGCGGCTGCGCACCAGCTCTCGCGCCCACTCGTAATCGGCGCGGCTGCAGATCACCAGCTTGATCTCGTCGCGCGCGCTCAGGTGCTCGAGGTTCTCCCAGCGATTGCGCGCGGCTTCCTTCGAGTCCGGCGTCTTCAGGTCCATGACCCGCATGACTCGCGGATCGACGGCGCTGATGTCCATCGCCCCGCTGGTCTCCAGAGACAGCTCGTAGCCCGCGTCACAGAGCGCCGTCAACAGCGGCAGACAGGTCTTCTGCGCGAGCGGCTCGCCGCCGGTGACGCAGACATGCCGGACACCGAAGCCCGCGACCGTTTCGAGGACCTCCGGCAGCGTCATCCAACGGCCGCCGTGAAACGCGTAGGCCGTGTCGCAATACTGGCAACGCAGTGGGCAGCCGGTGAGGCGCACGAACGCGGTCGGCCAGCCCACCCGCGAGCTTTCCCCCTGGATGGACCGGAAGATCTCGGCGATCCTGAGCCGTGGCGCCGACTCCATGGCCGCACTGACCAACGCGGGTGCCTGCCTCAACCGGGCGCAAGACGCTGCTGGGCCAGGCGCGCGGCATTGGACTGCGGGTAGGTTTCGATCAGGCGCTGCAGCGTCGCGCGGCCCTGCGCCTCCTGCTTGAGATCGATCTGCGTCAGGCCGAGCTTGAGCATCGCATCGGGGCCCTTGGGGCTGTTCGGAAAGCGCTCCAGCACCGCCTGGAACGCGGCCCGCGCCGAGTTGTAGTCGCGCTTCACGTAGTACGCCTCGCCGCTCCAGTACAGCGCGTTGTCGGCGAAGCGGCCCTGCGGCCACTTCTCGAGCAGCGCGCGAAAACCGCGGATCGCTTCGTCGTACTTGCCGTTCTTCAGCGCGTCGAACGCCGTCAGATACGCGCCCTCTTCCTCGGGAGACGCGCCCGAGCCCTGCGAGATCGTCACCGGCGGCGGCACGCCGCCGACGGTGGTCTGAGGCGAGTGCGTGAGCCCTGGCGTCGTCACCGTCCCGCTGGCCTCGACGCGCGCGCCGACCGGCGGCTGCCCGCTGCCGGGGCCTTCGAAGCGCTGCAGGCGGCGGTCGAGGTCGAGATATTGCTCGCGCGCGCGGCGCTGCGCCTGGTCGAAGTCGTAGCGCAGGCGCTCGACCTCGCCGCGCAGCTGGCGCATGTCGTCGCGCAACCGCATGTTCTCCTGGTCCATGCCGGTCAGGTTGACCGCGTCCAGCCGCCGCGACAGCTCGGCGAGCTTGCTCTCCACCGCCTGCAGGCGCCGCTCCGACGGCGACAGATTGTCGGAGCCGCCCGAAATCGGGCCGCCGTAGCCGCCGCTGGCGCAGGCGGCCAGCAGAGCCGCGGCGCCCACGATGCCGAGTACGTTCCATGAGCGCCGCAGCCAAAACATCGCCTTCTCCTCCGCGGATCTATCCGCTTACTGGCGAACCAGCTGCACGCGGCGATTCTTCGCCCACGCCGCCTCGTCGTGTCCCGGGTCGGCGGGGCGCTCTTCGCCGTAGCTGATCACCGACAGCTGGTCGCGGCGCACACCCTTGGCCAGCAGCGCCGACTCGACGGACAGCGCACGGCGCTCGCCGAGGCCGACGTTGTATTCGCGCGTGCCGCGCTCGTCGGCGTGGCCCTCGAGCCGCAGCTTCGCGGTCGGGTTGGCCGTCAGGTAGTTGGCGAACGCATCGATGACGCCGGCATACTCGGGCTTGATCACCGTGTCGTCGAAATCGAAGTAGATCAGGTTGGTGGTCAGCGCGCGCTCGGCGGCCGCGGCCGTGTCGAAGCCCTGGTCTTCGAGCGGCGCCGGGCCGGGGGCGATGCGGTCGGTGTACGGCTCGCTGGTCTGCGACGGCGCGCCTTCCGCACCGGTGCGTTCCTTGGTCGAACCGCAGGCGGCGACGAACAGCGCGAGACAAGCAGCAGCAACGGGCAACCACAACTGGCGAATCATCTTATTACTCCTTAATGTAAGCAAGCACAGCCTTCGAGGGATCAACGAACCAGAGGTGACCAGGCCGGCTCGCGCACGTCACCGCTGGCCTGTCGCAGACTTTGACGCACCCGCCCATCCACCGAAACGGTTGCGAGCTCGGCGCCGCGTGCAGTCTGCGTCGCATAGATCACAACCGCGCCACCCGGCGCAAAACTCGGGCTTTCATCCAGGGGACCATTACTCAGCACGCGCAGATCTCCGGTAGCGAGATCCAGCAGGCCGATACGATAGCGCCCCGACTCGGAATTCACCAGCACGAGCGAGCGACCGTCCGGAGAATAGCTGGCACGCAGATTCTGCCGGCCCTGGAAGGTCAGACGCCGTGCATCGCCGCCCTGCGCGTCGATCTCGTAGATCTGCGGCTGGCCGCCCCGGTCCGATGTAAACACCAGCTTGCTGCCGTCCGGGGACCATGCCGGCTCGGTGTCGATGCCGTAGTGGTCGGTCAGCCGCTTGCGCGCGCCGCTGCGCAGATCGATGACGTAGATGTCCGGATTGTTCTCGAACGACAGCGTGACCGCGAGCTTGCTGCCGTCGGGCGAGAACGCCGGTGAGCCGTTGATGCCGCGCTCGGAGATCAGGCGCTTGACTTCGCCGGTCGCCAGGGTGTGCAGGTAGATCGCCGAGCGCCCGCGCTCGTAGCCGACGTAGGCCAGCTGCTTGCGGTCCGGCGACCAGGTCGGCGACATCAGCGGCTCGCGCGAGGTCGCGACCACGCGCGGGTTCTCGCCGTCGGCGTCGGCGACGAGCAGCTGGAACGTCCGCTCATAGCCGATTCCACTCGCCGAGACGTACGCGATCTTGGTGTTGAAGTAGCCGGGAACGCCGAGCAGCTTTTCGTAGATCAGGTCGGCGATCTGGTGGGCGACGTAGCGCATCTGGTCGACGCGCCGCGCCGGGATGTCGTATGCGAGCAGCTGCTGCCCGCGTACGGTGTCGATCAGATAGAAGCGCGCGAAATAGCCGCTGTCGTTGCGCGCGATCTGGCCGACGACGACGTTGTCGATCCCCTGCGCGCGCCAGGCCGCCGGATCGATCTGTTCGGGCGCGACCGGCTTCTGCAGCATGTCGCGGCGCGGCAGCGTCTTGAAGCGCCCGCTGCGCGCGAGATCGTTGTCGACCACCTGCGCGACGTCGAGCTGTACGTCCTCGACCTGCGCAAACGGCACGATCGCGATCGGCAGCGCGGTTTCGACGCCGCCGGTCACGGTGATTTCCAGCTCGGCCTGCGCCCCGGTGCCCGCCAGACACAAGGCCAGCGCCACCCATCGTATGGATTTCATAAGCCTGTCAGAACTAGCTGAATGCGATGAAGGATTGCTGAACGCGGGATCACACAGTGTCCCCCGCACCTGAAAAGTTCAACATGCGTCGACCGTGGGGCAGAACGTCACCACGATGACGCGCTCGAACAGATCCGGCCGCGGCGGCGACGGCAGCGGGCTCGCGCGCAGCACGGCGTTCTCGACCGAGCGATCCAGTGCCGCAGTCCCGCAGCTGCGCAGAATCTCGGCCTTGATCACCTCGCCCCCGGGAAGCTGCTCCAGGCGCACCTGGCAGTTGAAGCGGTCCGCGGAGCCCGGCGGGCGCTGCCAGTTGCGGCGTATCTTCTCGACGATGGCGGCCGTCCATGGCACCTGCGCCGCGCGGCGCTCGGCGGCGGCACGCGCGGCTTCCTCCTCGGCCATCGCCTGTGCCATGGCCTCGCGGCGGCGCCGCTCCTCGGCCTCACGCAGCCGCTTGAGGCGCTCCAGCTCCTTGCGCTCCTCCTCGATCTGGCGCTGGCGCTCAGCCTCCTGCTGGCGCCGCAGCTCGTCCTGCCGTCGCTTTTCTTCCTCGACGCGCTTGCGCTCGGCCTCCTGGCGCTGGCGCTC
>JBFMCQ010000125.1:0-7355 GCA_040754295.1 Pseudomonadota bacterium
ATCGGCAGCGCGATCATCACGCTTGCGCAAACGATCCCGGCCTGGGTTGGCTGGCTCGCGCTCTCGGCGGCGATCGGCGAGCGGCAGCGCCGACGCGCCGTGCGCGCCGCGCGCGACGCCTACAACGCCAGCCTGCGCGATCAGACGATCACGGTGCGCGGGTCTGTCTCGCCGTCGCCGATCATCTATGGCGAGACCGCCGTTGGCGGCCAGCTCATCTACGCGACATCGACCGGCTCCAAGAAGGAGTACCTGCACCTAATCGTCGGCCTTGCCATGCACGAGGTCCATTCGATCGGCCAGATCTACATCAACGACACGGCCGTCACGCTCGACGGCAACGGCGACGTCCAGACGTCGCCTTACGTCAAAAGCGAGCAGATCTACGAAATCGGAGAATTCACCGTTCCGGCGTCGCCCTATCAGATCACCGTCGCGCACACGCCGTCGGCCAACATCGTCGTCAGCGCCGGGATACAAAACGACCACGGCGGGTGGAGCAAGGGGGCGCCGCTTGCGGAGGGCACGGACTGGACACGTAGCGGAGCGACTTTCACATTTGCGGCGGCACTCCAGGGCGCGGATGTGTGGATCGAGTACACCTACGCCTCGGTCGATGCCGTTTGCCGGATCAAGAAATACACCGGGAGCCCAAACCAGACGGCCGATCCCGATCTGATGGCCGCGGCGCCGAGCGAATGGACCAGCGCACATCGCCTGCGCGAGATCGCCTACCTCTACGTCAGGCTGAAATACGACCAGGACATCTGGGTCACCGGAATTCCGAATTTCAAGGCCGTCGTTCGCGGGAAGCGTATCTATCATCCGTACAACAACTGGCTCGCGACAGAGGCACGAATCGATGGCGCTATCGCTGGGGCGCCAGGCACGCTGCCGGCCGGCTGGTCGCTGCAGCTTCCGTCCGGACTCGCCTATAGCGTCGTAGGTAGCGGTGTCGTCGACGGATTGCGCTACTTCGACCTGCGGCTGCAGGGGACTCCCGCCAACGGTACGTTCATCGTGATCGGCTGCGCCGGACGCGGAAGCCCAGCTTCGACCGGGCAGGAGTGGACGGCGGCCGCATTCGTGCAGATCGTTGCCGGCACAACGGCCGGCGTCAAGAACAATTCAGGATCGCCACGCCTGGTCATGCTCGCGCGCGACAATGCGGATGCCGGCACGGAGCAGGCGCTGTCCGCGTCGTTTTTCGCGGCTACGTCCGGTCCTCTGCATGCCAACGGTCTGTTCGCCACTCGCACGCTCAGCGTCGCGACCAGCGTCAAAACTTCAGCGCATCTGCAGGCTGAATTCGACGGTTCTGCGGTCGACATCACGCTCAGGATCGCATTGCCAAGGCTCTGGCAGAGCGCAGGCAACGTCTCAGATACGGACCCGCTCCGGTGGAGCAACATTCCGGCCTTCATCGCTCAGGATTACCTGCTATCGCCGTATGGCGGACGGCCGACGCGAACGTCCGCGGTCGATGAAGGCGCGTCCAATGCGGCCGCCACGATCTGCATCGAGCAGGTCCAGATCAGCGCAACGCCGACCTATCAACAGCGCTATACCTTCGACGGCCTGCTTTCCACGGGCGACGACCGCAAGAGCAATCTGGAGCTGATCGCGCAGAGCATGGCTGGCGCGATCAACTACTCGCAGGGCGTATGGCGGCCTCGCGCCGGCGCTTACACGGCGCCCGCGATCACGATCACCGAGCAGGATCTCGCCGGCGGCGCGATCGAGATCGCGCCGTTCAGGTCGCGGCGCGATCTGATCAATGCCTGTGGTGGTCGCTACCTCGACGCGAACAAGGGCTACGTCGAATCGGCGTTCCCCGAATGGTCGTCGGCCGCCTATCAGGCAGAGGATGGCGGCACGAAACTGCCCATGGAGATCGCGCTGCCGATGGTCACGGACTCGATCCGCGCACAGCGGCTGGCCAAGATCGCGGTCCTGCGCGCGCGAGAAAGCCTGACGGCCACCCTGCCGTGCAATCTGAGGCAGTACGCCACGCAGGTCGGCGATATGGTCAGCGTGACGCTGGCGCGCTACGGCTGGAGCGCCAAGCCGTTCCGCGTGATCGACCGGAGGTTTTCCCCGGATGCAGGTGTCCTGCTCACGGTCCGCGAGGAACCGAGCGGGTTGTACGACTGGAACTTCGGTGAGGCCGTCACGCTCGCCGATGCAGCGAATACCAATCTCCCGAATCCGCGCTCGGTGACCGCGCCGACCATCGTCGGAATCGCCAGCAGTCTCCAGTATCAGCGCGCCGGAAGCAAGAACAGCGCGGTGCGCTGGCGCATGCGCGTGCAGCTCGGCACGGCGCTCGATCAGATCACCAGCGCGATCGAGATCCAGTACAACGACGGGCCGAGCGGCTGGCAACCGTGGTCGAATGTCGTACCGGGCACGGTCTACGTCGACATCGAACCTGTGCTCGAGGGCGTGACGTATACGGTCCGCGCGCGCGCGATGACGGCCGCCGGATCGCGCAGTGCGTGGACCTATGCGACGCACACCGTGAACGGCACGCAGTGGGTCAAGTACTCGGGCAGCAACGTCGTGATCGCCAGCGTTGCGGACGGTGTCGCCGGCGTTCTGGTGCTACGTAACGGGGCGCCGTCCGCAAGCGCATATGTAGGTGCGGAGCGTGAGCCAATCGATCCGAATCGTACGTATCGGGTTCGCTGCTGGGCGCGGAAACGCACGAGTGCAGCGAATGGCACTTTTTACATGGGAGTTTCGCTGTTCGACGCATCTGGCGGAATCATTTCTGGTGATGGTACGTTCTGGTTTTATGCTGCGAGTGGAGTAACCCCCGCAATTGGCACTTGGACTGAGTACACCGGGACGTTCGGCGCAGGCACAGCGAGGACCTTCCCGAGCAACGCGCGCACGATGGCGCCGCTGTTCATCCTCAACTACGCAGGCACCGCCGGCGAGATGGAGCTGCAGGACCTGCGCATCGAGGACGTGATCGAGACCGACCGGCTCGCGCCTGGAGCGACGGTGGAGATCTACAACGACGAGAGCGCCGACGGGTCTCCGTGTAACTGGGATACACAGGTCGGCGGGGCATTTTCATGGTTCTGGGACAAGACAGTCAGCCGCACGCTAGTGGTGAAGGCCGCCGACAAGATCAACGTCTACGTCACCTGCACCGGGTCTTCGACATATGGCGGCTTCCCGGCCAGCTACGGCTATCAGGCAGTCGGTGTCGATGTGGTGGTTACTGGATCCGGCAAAATCGCATGGACCGGAGCCGCAAACGCGACCGGAAACCGCAAACGCTACGAGACGACCAATCAGGCGGACGGGTCGAAGACCATCGACTTCACGACCTACACCTACACCGTCCCGTCAGATCAGGAAATTACGGTCCATGCTGGCGGAGGATTGAAGCTAGGCTCAGCTGCCGGCACATCATCCGGCAAGGTCATCATGCGTATCGAGCGGATCAAGCGGTGAGCGTCGTCTGACCGCTGCTTCGTTGCCTGCTGGGCGCGTGCGTCATCTCGAGCGGCGCGCCTAACCATTCATCGATTGGACTCTCATGCGCTACATCCTCTACGCGCTCGGCGCGACGTGGTTGTTCTATCTGCTGTTCCTCGTCTATGCGGCCGTCGACGCGGCGCGCGAGGCCGGCCGCACGATCCCGAGGCTGGCCCGCGCGCTGATCTATCCGGCCATCGCTTTCGGCTACGTGCTCGACGTGGCGTGGAACTGCACGATCGGCTCCGCGCTGTTTCTGGAGCCGCCTTTCGCCGGCGGCAGCCATCCGCTCAAGTGGACATTCACCGCACGACTCAAACGCCATCGCGACGGCGATGGCTGGCGCGGCCGGCAGGCGCGCTGGTGGGCGAGTTTGCTCAATCCCTTCGATCCCGGGCATGTCTGACGCAGGAGCGCGATGCAATGGAATGGCTGCACAAGCTGGTCGACGAGACCGTCGCGGGGACGGCCGCGCTCGGCGCGCTGATCGGGATCGCCGTCACGGGCTTGCGCACGGCCTTCCGGCGCCGCTGGCACGACTGGCGCGAGTTCGCGGCCGGCTTGGCCGGCGCGGTGCTGGTGAGCGGCCTCGCATCGCTCGCGCTGCAGTCGATGGAGATGCCGCAGACGATGCGGGTGGCGATGATCGGCGCGCTGGCGTACATCAGCGACGCGATCCTCGAGGGGCTTTCGGTGATCGGCCAGATGCTCGCGCGCAATCCGCTCGATGCCGCCCGGCGCGTGGTGGCCGTGCTGCGCGGCCAGCCGCTGCCGCCCGACGATCCGCGCGACGGAGGCGACCGATGACCTATCTGATGATCGCGGCGTGCGCGCTGGCGGCGCTGCTGCAATGGCGCGTGTTGCACGATCCCGCCATCGCCGAGCCGGAGCACGTCTGCAATCTGCGCCGCATGCGCATCGCGGCGCACCTGATCGCGGCCGGCTACGGCATCTACCTCGCCGGCACCGGCTACTGGCTGCAGGTGCCGCTCGCGCTTTCGGTCGCGCTGCTCGCGCTGGTGGACGTGCTGGCCGCGTTCTGGCGGCTGCGGCCGGATCTGTTCGATCACCGAGCCGCCGCCTCGCTGCGCCGCGCGCGCCGCCACTGAAAGTCGGCCTCACATGCCGCGCGCCAACCCGATCATCCCGCCGCCCGGCCAGTCGCGCGTCGAGCAGTGGCTCGATCAGCCGATTGTGCGCGACTGGTCCGCGTATGCCGAATTCTTCGGGCCTGACGAATTCGCCTGCTCGGCGACCGGCGTCTGCGAGATGCAGGTGCGCTTCCTGGACCTCCTGCTGCAGATCCGTCGCAGCTACGGCCGGCCGATGCGGATCACATCAGGCTACCGCCATCCGACGCATCCGATCGAGGCCGCGAAGGGCGGCCTTTCGCGCGGCGAGCACACGATGGGGGCGTGCTGCGACGTGGCAGCGGAGGGCGACGCCGCGCTGATCCTGATGCAGTACGCACTGGCCGCGGGTATCACGCGGCTTGGCGTGAACCAGAAAGGCACCGGGCGCTTCTTGCACCTTGGCGTGGGCGGGCCCGGGCTGGCCAATCCTTGGGTGTGGAGCTACTGATGGCCGAGGGTGGAATGCCAAGATCGCACGACGAGCTGATCGACGAGACAGTGCGTCTGAGCGGCGAGATTTTCCGGCTGCGCGGCGTGCTCGGCGATCTGATCGACGCGCTGCGCGCCGGCGAGCAGACGGCCGATCTGATCGAGCGCGCCGAGTCGGTCATCGGCCGCGTGCAGGACGAGCGATGAGCGCGCGTGGCGTGGCCTGGGCGCAGGCGCTGATCGCGGTGGCGATCGTGGCGCTGGTGGTGGCGGTCGGCTACCGGCAGGGCCGCGTGGCCGAGCGCGCCGTCTGGCAAACGCGCGAGATCGCCGCGCAGCAGGCCGCGCGCGAGCGATGGGCCGCGGCCGAGGCCGAGCGCGAAGCCGCCAGCCGGCGCGCGCTCGCGGTCGGCGAGCGGCTCGCCGAAGCGCAGGATGCCATCGAAACCGCACGACGGAGGACCCGAGATGCGTTACGCGATGCCACTGCTGGCCGTGCTTGCCTCAGCGCTCGCGCTGTCGGCTTGCTCAACGACCAGCGCGCCGGCGGTCGATTGTCCGCCGTGCCGGATGCCGCCGATCGACGGCCGCCTGCGCCGGATCCCGCCGCCGCTGCCCCAGATACCGCTCACGCGACCGACACCGACGTCGCCGAATGGATCAGCGGCGCCATCGCCAGCTACGACGCCTGCCGCGCGCAGGTAGCGTGCTGGGTGGCGTGGTACGACGGCACGCCGCAGCGTTGCGAGCTTGGCGAGCCATGAGCCGCGCGCTGCGCCTGCTCACGCGCCTGGCGGCGCTGCCGCTCGCGGTGGTACTGCTGGCGCTGCTGCTCGTCGCCGGCGGCGTGATGCTGGCCGGCAAGGTGCTATTCGTGCTGATCGCGGCGGCGATCGAGGCGGTGACGAGCGTCTAGCGCGCGCGCCGTCGTGTTTTGGTGCTGGCTATAGCTTGTTCCGCGCCGGGTATTCCTTGCAGAGCCAGGCGGTCAATCGCATCGGACACTCCGCGCTTCACGAAATCACGGTAGATTTGCTCTGCGGTAATGGCTTCTGGTCGCGGCGGCGCCGCGATCCCCTCGCGCCGGCAGGCGCGGCGCAGGGCGCGCAGGTCGACGCCGTGACGGCGTGCGGCCTCGGACAGGGAGAGCCCCCGTCCCACAGCGCGCATGGCGAGGGTCATGGCGTGGGATACACGGCCGGTCATTGGTCGTCCTGTGTCACGATGCAGGGGCCAATCAGGCGCCCCAAGCTCGGGGCCACATTCCACGGCTGGAACTCAGAATCGTCGTCCGGATAGCGGAACGCGACGATCGTCTGGGAGCCGTCGCTGTAGTCGGTTTCGCGGCAGAGGATGACCTCTGCTTCCGCGTCCAGCGCGTAGCTGCGCTGGACAATCTGTCCCTGCTCTTCCGGTGGCGCGACGAAGTCCGTAGTCGGCCTGTATGTGCGTGTCGTCATCTAACGATCCTCCATCAGTTTGTCAGCGACGCGGCTGGCGCGCGCATACGTCCAGTCGATCAGGGATGTCGAGCACTGTTGAATGCCGCCGGCTGCCGGGTAGTACGCGACCGGCACGGCCTCATCCGGACGGTGCAGCCCCTCCGGAGCATAGACGCTGCGTTGCATCTCGATCACCAGTCCGTGCAGCGCAGCGCTGATCGACCCGGCCTCATGCGTGCCGAGCGATGCGCAGTAATCGGTCGCCGTTTCGCAGGCGCTGGCGATGTAGGAGACGGCCCCGGTATATGGATCGCGCCGTTGCTTGATACCGATCTCCATCTCAGCTATGGTCATCGTCGTCATCTCTTCTCTCCTCGTTCGCCGGCCGCCAATCGGCCGGCGAGGGTCATGGCGTGGGATACGCGGCCGGTCATTGAGGCTTATCGCGTCGCCGAGCCTCAGAAAGTACGCGCTGCCCGAACTCGTGGATCTGACGTGTCACGATTGCCTGATCGGGATCGAGCGCCTCGATACGTCCGAGGGCCTGATCCAGTGCGAGCATCATCTCGTCCCACAGCCTGCGCGGGACGCGGACCTGTGATCTGTTGTCGTGGCTCATTCGGCTTCCTTCGCGGCCAGCAATTCGGCGATCAGTTCGCTCGCCTGCTGTTTCGTGATTTTTTTGGTGAGGTTCATGCTGCGGGCGATCCCGAGGCGGTCATTCACCCAGTATGCGTCGCCGTGGATTTCTTCGCCGAGGTCGCGCAGAAGGTCGATCTGTTTATGTGTCGCGTTCATTTGCTGCTCCTACCCCTGGTCCCGAGGCGCGGTGGACAACAACCTGTCGTCCATGTGCGCA
>JBFMCQ010000126.1:0-7126 GCA_040754295.1 Pseudomonadota bacterium
AGGACATTCACATCGAGCAGCGCGCGCACTCAGATCCCCTCGGCCTCGCGCAACCGGTTCACCTGGTCATTGGTGACGATGGCCTTGCCCGGCTCGAGCGGCACGAATCCGGTTCGCGACGCGCCAACCGAAAGATCGGTCGCCTGCTCCGCCTCGGGTCTGGCCAAAAGCGCAGCTCGCATCAGGCGAGAAACCACCTTTCCCGTCGAAACCCCCTGCCGCCGCGCCAACTCCTGCGCGGTTCGCAGCAGATCCTCATCGATGTCCAAGGTCGTGCGCATAAGAGTCGGTCCGCTCGAATCGTTGCATGATGATGTGTTGATGCGGTGCGGGCGTCAACATCCCGGCGCGGGACAACAACCTCGCAGGCGCGGCGCCCTCGCCGCGATCTCCCCGATGCCGCCCATCAACCCCGTCGGCCCGGGGGCGGGCCTCCTACAGACGCCTCAATGTAGGAGCGGCGCCCCCGCTGCGATCGACTCCAGCGGCAGCGGCAGGACCTCAGGGCGCGTCTTCGTCCGGCACGTCGAGCAGGCGCTCACTGCGCCAGACCCGAACGACGCGCACCTGCTTCGGCTCACGCCGATAGACGATGCGAAACGGTGGCCGGATCAGCTCACGCAGAAAAGGCTGGTCGAACTCGGGGACGATACGCCCCATGTCCGGATGATCGGCGAGTGCCTCGATGCGCGTGACGATTTCGCCGAGCAAGCGCTCGCCCACCTCTGGCACGCCCTGTTCGGCGTACCACGCCCGTATCGACTCCAGATCGGCCAGCGCGGATTCGGCGAACCGGATGGCAAGCTTGGCCACGCGGCTACTTCAAACCGAGCCGCGCCTTGGCCTCGGCCAACGACAGCTCCCGGCCCGCCTCGAGGTCGGCGAGACCGGCAACGACCGCCCGCATGAACGCGCGTTCGTCCTCGGCCGCCTCGTAGTCGTTTACCGATTGCACCACGGCCACGCCGCGCCCGCGGCTGGTGAGCAGCACCGGCCGGTGCGCCTCTATCGCATGCTTGACGACGCGGCCGGGGTTGACCTTCAGGTCGGCCAACGGAATCACGTCCTCGGAGAACTTGGTGCCCATACCGGGATCCTCAGGTCCTGTAGGAAGGACCGAAAATAGCACCTGTTCAAGGACCTGTCCAGGACAACATGACGGTATGGGCATAGCGACGGCCTCGCCGCGATCGACGAACCCGAACGCACCCGACCCATCGGCCCGAGGGCGGGCCTCCTACAGGCACCCCGTAGGAGCGGCGCCCTCGCCGCGATCAACGGCGCCGCAATCAACCCCGAACGCCATACCTCACCGAGCGAACAAAAAATCCGCCTGCACCGCCCGGCCGCGCTCGTCGTAGGCCATGGGGTAGACACCCGCCAGACGCAGGCCGCGTTCGCGCAGCCAGGCGATCACCTCGTCGGCGAACGACTGCCCGGCGTACAGCGTCTGGAACGAGCATTCCGCATACACCCAGGCGAAGCGCCGCCGTAGGGGGCAGGCCCCTGTGCCTGCCCAGGGACTGTGCGAGCGTTCGGGCGGCCACGGGGGGGGGGCGCCCCTACAACGACAATCCCGTGCACGTGGCGAGCAGCGCGGATTCCAGTTGGAGGAATCATCCCGCGCCGTGACGTGAATCTGCGCCTCGCCGGCCCGCGGCGCCACCGCCGCCTCCGCCAGCGTGGCGCGGGCATCGCCGGCAGACACGACGCCCGCGGGCCGCCCGCCACCGCGCCGCCGGCCCGGGTAGCGGCTCGAAGGAAAGGATGCGCGCGATCGGCAATCCGCAAAGTGGGGCTGCAAAGCTGCGGAGCCATTTGCTCCTTGCTCCGAGCTTTTTGTTCTTCCTGCTACGGGCCACTCCCCAGTGTGCTGTCCAGCACCGCAGTCAGCCGTTCCCGATCGGCTGTCTCAAGTTACTTTGACACGGAGGGGGTGCGCACCTACGTTGCGAGCCTGAAAGCGGGCATTGCCCGCGTCGCGGCAGGGCAGGGCGTATTCAAGGAACTGGACGCGCTCTATCCGGCGCTGCGCATGGCCCGCTGTGTGTTTTGCCTGCCGCGCCAGAACGCGCCCGCGTTGATCGTCGCGATCCTCCACGAGCGCATGGACCTGATGGCGCGACTGGCCGACAGGCTCAACGATTGAGGATCCTGGATAACGGGGACAGTGTACTTAATTCGATGTTATGTTCTTCTTTGCCAGCGCCGCGGGCTGCGGCTGCCATGCATGACCGCGACCACCACGATGCCGTCTTTCTCGGTTCGGTAATAGATACCAAAGGGAAACCGGCGGATGAGAATGCGCCGGGTGCCTCGCCCGACGGAGGGGTACATGTTCGGCCGCTCGCAGATGGAGCGGAGGGCGATAAGCACTTCGTCCAGAAACTGCTGGCCGAGCCCCGGCTGTTGCTTCTCATACCAGCCAGCCGCCTCATCAAGATCCTGCTCGGCCTCGGCTCGGAGGTAGACCGGCAGTGTCAAAGCCGCTTGCGAATGTCAGAGATTACGAGTTCCGCGGGACGTCCGCGCTCTCCATCGGCTTCGTATGCATCGAGCCGCCGATCAAGCTCCGCACGCTGCTCGTCAGTCAGGGGAAGCGCCTCCTGATCGGCTGCGATGCTGTCCCACAGTTCCTCGACCAGCCGTAGGCGCTGGTCCAGAGGAAGATCACGCAGAGTTGGATTCATGGGAACCTCCGTTGCCTGCCGTTTAGGTTACTGCGGCGGAGAGGCGGAGAGGGGATGGGAACATAACGCCGCCCCCACCAAGGAGGCGCAGGCATCGCCCGCGAACACCGCCCGCCACCGCGCCGCCGGCCCCGGCAGCGGCTCGAAGGAGAGGATGCGCGCATCGGCAAAATCCGCAAAGCAGTGCCGCAAAGCTGCGCAGATATTTACTCCGATCCCTGTTTACCCTTCGCCCATTGCAGGGCGGAAAAATGAGGGGATCCCTGGGCTACGCCACATGTAAGATACGATCAATTATCTGTTGGGGCAGATCGAGATCCACAAAGAATGACTTGGGATAAAGATAGTCCTCACCGGACTCGTCTATCACGCGCAGATAACCGTGTTCGCCTGCGTCTCTATCCGCAAGGACTTCATAAAGCTTACGAAGCTCCAGCGAGGCTTCATAGCCTGTATTCTCTGTACAAATTACGAAATGGTGTTTATCCATAGCCCTCAATCCACGAACCGCTTTATCTTAAACTCAAATTTGCCAAGGCCAGATGCCTCATACCAATGTAGCTCCGCTTTGCGTAACGTGCCGTCCGCGAGCCGAACGCTGGCAAAACCCTTACGCTTCCTCCAACTACCGGCGCCATAGAGCTTCCGCAATCTCGGAAGCTCTCGAGTACCGGAGCCTCGCGCAAAAGTTTGGGCACCCTCAATCTGCCCGGCGATTTCAAAGTACATAAGCCAATAATACGCCTCCCCCCTGCTCATCTTGCGCCTGCCCGCCAGTAGGCGGACATTGAGGCCGTCATGTAACACGGATTGTGTCCGCATCACACGCATGCGTCCGGCCCGTTTGCAGTCGGTGAGGCGGCCTTCAGATCGGCGTAGGCCCGGTGCTCCGGCAGCAGCCGGGCGCTGCCGGCGGCAAGCGGACGGCGTGCCGGGGGAGACTTGCCGCCATGCACGCCTGCGGGCCATGCTGGGCGCTCAGGTGCGAAAGCCGTGCACCTGCGGGTGCACGAGCGAAGCGCGGCAACCACAACCCTTCGCCCGGCACCGCCGGGCTCCTGCACGCCCTCACCGCCCGAACAAAAAATCCGCCTGCACCGCCCGGCCGCGCTCGTCGTAGGCCATGTGGTAGACGCCCGCCAGGCGCAGGCCGCGCTCGCGCAGCCAGGCGATCACCTCGTCGGCGAAGGACTGCCCGGCGTACAGCTCCTGGAACGAGCATTCCGCATACACCCAGGCGAAACGCTCCAGCACATCCTCGCAGCCGGCCAGCGCCTGCAGTTCGAAGCCCTGCACGTCCAGATTGAGCAGCGCGGGTGCGGCGATCTCCGCGGCCGGCAGGGCAGCGCATCTGCCAGGTGCAGTAGGCGGAGTGCGCAGATATTTACTCCAACCCCTTTTGGGGAGCTCAGCCAGTGCGCAGATATTTACTCCGACCCCTTTTGGGACCCAGCCCGGGATCATCCAGCCAGCGCGATGTCTTCGAGGATGACCTGCTTGAACGCTTTGGGGTCGTCGAGCCGTTTGGCTGCGTCGAGAATTTCAATACCTGCCAACTTCCCTTCCGCGTCATAATCCGCCGCGATACCCTCCGCGAGATGCTTGGTCGTAACGGTCGCGTCCTTGAAGCGGATGTACAGCGCATCCACTTCGTGGTCATAGGTGATCTTCATTTGCGCCTCCGTTAAAAATAATACGCATAGACGGTGACTACGACGATTTCGCGGGTTTCCTCAACAAACACCGGGCGTACCTGTTTGGTTGCGTAGCGGCGGCCATTCCATTCGGCATTGAAAGCGAAATCCTTGCGGCTGTCACGGCGGCCTCTATCAGCATCACCCCATTTGCCTTCGAGAACGGCTTCACGCACCTCCTCTTCGGAGGTCCCGCGATGCGCCATCTGCTCACGCGCGTGTCCAGAGAACCGAATCGGTTTGAAGGGTTCAGGCATTCAGCGTTCCATAGAGTCTGGTGACCGGCTCACGGCGGCCTAGTACCGGTTGTCGCCCAGCACGCTCACCCGGCGCGGGGACAAGTTCATGTCCACCAGCAGCTTCATGCGCCGGCCAAATCCACCTCTCGTTCTTCCGCCCGCCAGGCTGCATAGCGCAGTGCCTGCATGATGTCCTCGCGCTCCAAGTACGGGTAATCGGTCAGAATTTCATCGGTGCTGCGTCCCGCTCCGATTTGACCCACGATCATGCCTGCTGTGACGCGCATCCCGCGGATGCACGCCTTGCCACCCATCACTTTGGGATCCTGGGTAATGCGGTCAAACGTTCCCATGTGCGCCATCCGGGTTGAGAAACATTGCTTGGAGTGTAGCCTGGGTAAGCGAAGCGCACCCAGGGGCCGATGCCTGATTCAAGACAGGCTCCGGCTGCGACCCGCGGCCTTACCCTGGGCTACGACGTCTGCAATCACCTACCCCCGCAGGAGCGGCGCCCCGCGCGCGATCGACGCCTGCACCACCCCTCACCGCCCAAACAAAAAATCCGCCTGCACCGCCCGGCCGCGCTCGTCGTAGGCCATGTGGTAGACGCCCGGCAGGCGCAGGCCGCGGTCGCGCAGCCAGGCGATCACCTCGTCGGCGAACGACTGCCCGGCGTACAGCGCCTGGAACGAGCATTCCGCACACACCCAGTCGAAGCGCCGCCGTAGGGGCAGGCCCCTGTGCCTGCCCAGGGACTGTGCCTGCCGAGCGTCCGGGCGGCCACGGGGGGCCGCCCCTACAACGCAGCGCTCCGACGACGTGGTCTGGCGCGTGCGGCTGACCGACGGCAGCCCGCTGTACATCTACCTGCTGCTGGAATTCCAGAGCCGCAGCGATCCGTGGATGGCGGTGCGCCTGCTGGCATATGTGAGCCTGCTCTATCACGGTCTGATCGGGATCTGATCAAGAGCGGCCAGCTCGACGAGCAGCAGCGGTCGCCGCTGACGCAACGGCATGGCCGACTCACGGTAATGTCCCCGTTATTCCCCAAGTGCCGCCAGCGCCGCTTCAGGCGCTTTGTCCAGCACCTTGAGCAGCGCTTTCGCAGCGCCGGCAGGGTAGCACTTGCCCTGTTCCCACTTGCGGATCGTGTCGATCGGAACATTGACACACTCGGCAAACTCCGCCTGGCTCAAGCCGAGACGCTTGCGGACCCGGCGCACGAACCGAGCCGCATCCAACATGGCCTCGGATTCATCGGCAGCTTGCTGCGCGGCAATATCCTTCTCGGTGGTGGCGTCGAGGCGAGCAGGGTCGACGCGTCCTCTTGCCAGCGAGGCAGGGACAGCAGGGTCAATCTTTACGCGTACGGTTTTCATAATGCCTGAGCTCTCGTCGGTTGGCTTTACGCGCCGAGATGATGCGCATCGCCCCATGACGTGGGGTATAGACCACCACAAAAAGGCGCTGTTCAATCTTGCCCATCAACCGGTAACGCTCCTCGCCATAGCTACGCCGGGTATCTTCCTGAACGAGACGATCTGGATCGAAAAACGCCCGTGCCGCATAGGCGAAATCGAACCCACGCTCGTGAAAGCAGGCCTCGCTTTTGGTTTCATCCCATTCGAAAATTACCGGACGAGAGTAGGTCAACGGCCTGCTGTCGGCAATTCGGGGCGGTTCGGGAGGGAAAGGCCCGAATGCTGCACCCCTTCCATCGGCCCGGGGGCAGGCCTCCTACAGCTACGCGTCGTAGGAGCGGCGCCCTCGCCGCGATCAACACCGCGCCACGACCACACGACCACCTCCGCCACCACCCCTCACCGCCCAAACAAAAATCCGCCTGCACCGCCCGGCCGCGCTCGTCGTAGGCCATGGGGTAGACATCCACCAGACGCAGGCCGCGTTCGCGCAGCCAGGCGATCACCTCGTCGGCGAACGACTGCCCGGCGTACAGCGCCTGGAACGAGCACTCCGCATACACCCAGTCGAAGCGCTCCAGCACGTCCTCGCAACCGGCCAGGGCCTGCAGCTCGAAGCCGGCGCACGTCCAGCTTGAGCAGCGCTGGCGCGGCGATTTCGCTGGCAGGCAGCGCATCCGAAAGCCGCGTCACGCGAATGCTGGCCGTGCCCGCCTGCAAGAATGGTTTGAATGCCAGACCATAGGATCGCCCGCCAGAGGACACCTACACCAGTGCAACGCTCACGCCCAATGCCTCTGCCGCAGCAGCAAGACGACGATCCAGCGTGCGCATCCGGGCTCCACGCCGGCTGGCAACCGCCAGATGCAGGGCATCACCCGCGCGCAGGCCGGTGGCGTGCTGATCCGCAAGGCGCGCGGCGGCCCGGAAATCCTGCCCCGAGACCGGCAACACCTGAAAGGAAGCTTCCACCAGAGCCGTGAACACCGCCAGCGCTTCCGCCCGATCCGGCGCGGCCAACTGCCCGGTTCGCACCTTGACTGACATCGCCGCCGAAAACTCCGTCAACACCCACTCACTGA
>JBFMCQ010000127.1:0-7075 GCA_040754295.1 Pseudomonadota bacterium
GGTGTCTACGATCCGGTCAACTACGATTTCATCGAGACCTACCCGAACAAGACCACGCCGGAAAACTACGAGCAGGTGGCCACGCGCGGCGATCCCTACGCCAATCGCTACTACGCCGATGTGCTCGGCCGCGGTGCGCTGGTGCGCGAAAAGCGGCCGGACGAGATCGCGGACGAATACCTGTTCTACGATCTGCTCGACCTGCACCTGACGGTGCCCTTCACGCTGCTCGATCGCGAGGTCACGGTGCGCCTCGGCAAGCAGGTCGTCAACTGGGGCGAGAGCACCGCCGCGCTGATCAACAGCCTCTCCCAGGCCAATCCGCTCAACGCCAACAACATCTACCGGCTCGGCAATGCCCTGCTGGAGGATTTGTTCATCCCCATCAACATGGCCAATGTGTTCGTGAACCTCACGGACTCGCTGAGCCTGCAGACCCACTACGCCTTCGAGTGGAAGCCGGTGGAGATTCCGGCGCCGGGCACCTTCTACTCGTTTCTGGATGCCGGCACGAACAATCTGGGCGAAGATCGCCTCAACGCCAGCTTCGGCCAGGCGACGGACGACCTCGATCAACTGGGGACCCGGATCGCGAACCCCTTCGGTCTGGTCTCGAAGACCACGCTCTCCGTCGGTCGCCTGCCGGATGACCGCGCCCGGGACGGCGGGGAGTACGGCATCAGCCTGAAGTACTACGCCGAGTGGCTGAACTATGGCACCGAGCTGGGCCTGTACTTCATGAACTACCACTCCAAGCTGCCGTATGTGGACGCCTACGCCGCAAATGCGAGCTGCATGCGCGCAGCCGGCAACCCGCAGGGCCGGAACGCCGAGAACACCTTCGACATCCTCACGCTCTGTCCGAATCTGAACCTGGTCACAGACGGTTATCCGGGGGGGGTTCTCCAGGCGGTCACCGATCTCGCGGGCCTGCTGACCGCGCGGCCCGAGGTGCTCAATACCCTGGGCATCGACGGCACGCCGCTCGATGCGATCACGGGCGTGGCGAATCTGCTGGTTCCGCAGCCGGGCCGGCCGGAGAGCGAAATCATTCCGCTGGACACGGCCAATGTGCAGCTCACCTATCCCGAGGATCTCAAGCTGTTCGGCCTGAGCTTCAACACCACCTACGGCGACTACTCGTTTCAGGGCGAACTCGCCTACCGGCCCGATCTACCGCTGCAGGTGGCTCTGGCGGACGTGCTCTTTGCCGCGCTGGCGCCCACGCTGGGGCACTGCAACGGTCCCGAGGACGGCTGCGACGGCACCGTCGCAGCCGTGGGCTACGCCGAGAACAGCGGCGGGGTGCCGGGCGGCAACGGCCAGAACACGACGGGCCAGTATTACGTCTACGAAGGCAGCGACGCGACGGACGCCAACGGCAATCCCTACTTCAACGACACCAGCTTTCTACTGCTCGCCGGCGTTCCGTCCACCGCCCGGTCCTTTCCGAGCTTTCTGGTGCCGTATCGCGGCGGCACACTCGGCGACGATCCCCCCGCCAACAGCCGCATCCGCGGCTGGGAGGAGTTCGACGTCCTGCAGTACAACCTCGGCGCGACACGGCTGTACAGCATGTCGGACTGGCCGTCGAAGCTGATCTTTGCGGACCAGGTGCTGCTGATCTACGAGCTGGCGGCCACGCACGTGCTGAACATGCCGGACTTCGACGAGCTGCAGATCGAAGGCCCGCTGACCGCCTACACGCACGCCTCGGCCGGTGCCGACGGCAGCGGTGCGGACGGTTCGCGGCTGGCCTGCTCGACCAACATCGCCTGCACGATCGGCCCGGACGGCATCCGCTTCAATCCCTGGCAGGCGCCGCGCGATGCCTTTGCCGACGCCTTCTCCTGGGGTTACAAGGTCGTCGCGCGCATCCTCTACGAATCGGTCTGGCCGTCGATCAGCATCGCGCCGCTGCTGCTCTGGCAGCACGACATCCAGGGCAATTCGCCGGCGCCGCATTTCAACTTCGTCGAGGGCCGCTACTCGCTGACCTCGGTTACGGAATTCCGCTACGAAAAGGCGCTGTCCTTCAACCTCGTCTACAATTTGTATGGTGGCGCCGGGGCCAACAATCTGATGGCCGATCGCGACAATCTAGGCTTCTACATCAAGTATCAGTTCTGACCAGGGGAGAGATCATGAAACTTATCCCACGGCGCCGCGCGCCATCCGGTACGGATGAAACCGCGTTTCATCCTGGCATCAATGCACTATGCGCGCTCCGGCCGCAAACGGCCTGGAGGCGGGGAAGCGCCGCCGGTCTGCTGGCCGTGGTGCTCGCGGCCGGCTGCTCGGATCCGGATGACCCCAACCATGGCAGCAGTCCCGGTTTTGCCAATGCGCCCGAACAATGCGCGCCCGGCGGTGCCTTCGAGCCCCTGCGCGCGCCGCGGGCCCTGCTGGAGTCGGGCATCAGCGGCTTGTGCCTACTCTGCTCGGTGATGGACGCGGAGGCCGCGATCGACGACGATCCGACGAACTTCGCGACCCTCAACGTTCCCGTCTCCGTGGCCGGTACGGCGTATCTGTCGGTATTCGACACGGCGCGCACGCACCCGCCCGGCAGCCGGCTCGCCGTTTTCGTGGCCGGTGAGGAAGACGTGATACCGGTGACGATCGCGTTGAACCAGCAGATCAGGATCACGACCTTTCTGGGCGGAGAGGAGCAGGAATCGACCGATCCCGCGGCGAGTCCGGAGGGGCAGGTCCCCATCGTGCTGAGCCTGCTCGACCTGCCGTCGATCCTGTTCACGCCGACCAACCCCGGGCCGCGGGCGGTCGGCGGGCAGTTTTCCAAGGAGTTCGATCAGGTGCGAGTGGATTTCGGCGGCGGGCTACAGGTGCTCAACGCCTTGCGGCTGTTCGAGGTTTGCGTGAGCGACGGTGGCTGATTGCGGGAGAGGCAGTACAGTACCCTCGACGCGGCGCGAGTCCGGGCGAGCAACGGACTCGTGACGGAAGAAATGCACAGGACGTGCATCTCTTCGCAAAACTCCAAGAACCGGGCGGACCCGGGCGGCGGGCACTGCCCGCGTGACCCCTCACCCGGGCCCTTCGACGCCAGGGAGCGGTGCCGGTGGGCGGCGCGGCAGCACACTGCCAGCGCTGCTTCGGCGGCGGAACTTTTTCTTTTTCGATGCGGGCACGATCGAAAAGCGGCCAGACTATTGGTGGAGATTCTTGAATGCACGGTGAGCTAAAAGAAGGCGGGTTCGCGAAGTGGTACGTGGACGTCACCCTGCCGATCATCTTTCACAAGCGTGCGCGACTGCTGATCGTACTGTTCCTGGGCACGCTTTTTCTCGGCTGGCATGCCACCAACCTGCGGCTGGACGCAGGCTTCGAGAAGCAGCTTCCGCAGGGGCATCCCTACATCGAGGTGTTCAAGCAGTACCAGCGCGAGTTCGGCGGCGCCAACCTGGTGCTGTTGGCGATCATGCAGAAGCCAGGGACCGGGGACATCTATCAGCCGTCCTTCATGGCCACCCTGCGCCAGGCCACCGATGCGATGTTCTTCCTTCCCGGCATGGACCGGTCGCGCGTCAGTTCCATCATGACGCCGGACGTGCGCTATCTGGAGGTGGTCGAGGGCGGCTTCCGCGGCGGCAACGTCGTGCCGGCGGACTTCACGCCGACGCCCGAGATGCTGCAGAACGTCCGGCGCAATGTGGAAAAGGCCGATATCGTCGGCCGGCTCGTCGCCAACGACCAGCGGGGCGCGATGATTTTCGGCGAGCTGCTCGAGCGCGATCCGGTCACCGACGAGAAGCTGGACTACTTTGTCACGGCCGATCAGCTGGAGCAGATCCGGCTGCGCTTCACCAGTCCCAAGATGTGGGAGTACCGGCTCCGGCGCGACCTTCCGCCGCTCAAGGCCGGCGATGTCGCGCACGTTTCGTACAGCGATCCGACCGGGCTGCTGTTCCGCTTTTCCGACGTGGACATCCGCTACAAGGACGAGACCGGGCGGTTTGCCAGCGCGACGCTCCCGAGCAGTGACTTCGACCTGCGCGAGGTCGACAACCCGGACTACAACCCGAACGTCGACGTTCACATCATCGGCTTCGCCAAGATCGTCGGCGATATCGCGGACAAGTCCGCCGAAGTCGTGAGCTTTTTCGCCCTGACGATTCTGCTCGTGTGGATGGTCCTGGCGATGTACACGGGGTCCTGGATGGTTGCACTGCTGCCGCTGTCCTGCGGACTGCTGGCCGTGGTCTGGGAGCTGGGCCTGCTGCACCTGTTCGGTTACGGGCTGGACCCCTTCGCGATCCTCGTGCCCTTCCTGGTGCTGGCGATCAGCACCTCCCACGGCATCCAGATCACCAACTTCTGGCTGCTGGAGACGGCCAACAAGGGGCTGGGCAGCTACGACGCCGCGGTCGGCACCTACAAGCGGCTGGTGATTCCCGGCATCACCGCGCTGATCACGAATTTCATCGGTTTCGGCACGCTGCTGCTGATTCCCATCGGCATCGTCCAGGAGATGGCGATCAACGCCTGTTTCGGCCTGATCGCGGTGGTGGTCTGCAAGAAGTTCCTGCTGCCCTGCCTGCTGTCCTTTGCCCCCATCCGCAACCCTGAGAAGTTCCGCCGCCACCAGCATCGCCGGGACCGTGCGCTCGAGCCGGTCTGGCATGTGGCGTCGAGTCTGATCCTCAAGCGTCCGGCCGTGGCCGTGCTGCTGGCCACGGCGGTGGCCTGGGGCATTTCTCATCACATCAACCGCGACCTGGCCATCGGCGAGCTGCATGCCGGCACGCCGGAGCTGCGGCCCGATTCGCGCTACAACCTCGACACCGACGCCATCGTGCAAAACTTCGCCATCGGCGTCGATGTGCTGAAGATCATCGCCGAAGCCAAGCCCGACGCGTGCATCGACCATTCCGTCGTGAGCCTGATCGACCGCCTGGCCTGGCGCATGGAGAACACGCCCGGCGTGCAGTCGACGCTGTCGCTGCCCAAGATGCAGAAAGTCGTCTACAACGCCTACAACGAGACCAACCCCAAGTGGAACGTGCTGCCGCGCGAGCCGGGCGCGCTGGTGGTGACGGTGCAGCCGTTCCCGAGCTCCACCGGCCTGCTCAACACGGATTGCAGCGCGATGCCGCTGTTCGTGTTCACGGCGGATCACAAGGCCAAGACCATCGACACCGTCATCGAGTCCTTCGAGGCCTTCGTGGACGAGCTGCCCGAGGACGCGCCGGTGACGTTCAAGCTGGCGACCGGCAATGTCGGCGTGATGGCGGCGGCGAACGACGTCGTGGAGGACACGGAGTTGACCGTGCTGCTGTGGCTGTATCTGGCCATCGGCGTCAGTATCTGGGTGTCCTTCCGCAATATCGCCAGCGTGGTCTGCATCCTCACGCCGCTCATCATCGTGTCGTCGGTGTTCATCTACTCGGTGATGGTGTTCCTGGAGATCGGGCTGAAGGTGACGAACATCGCCACGGTGGCGTTCGCGGCCGGTATCGCCGTGGACTACGGCATCTATATCTATTCGGTGCTGGAGGAAAACGTGAAGGACAAGGGCATGTCGATGCGCGCAGCCTATGCCGACGCGCTCGGTCAGACCGGCAAGGCCGTGGTCTTCACCGCGCTGGCGCTGGCGGCCAGCGTGGCGACCTGGATGCTGTCGGGACTGCAGTTCCAGGTGGACATGGGCATTCTGCTGATGGTGATGATTCTCGCCAACGCGGTCGCCGCGATCTTCATCCTGCCGGCGTTCGCGGCGTTCCTGCTGCGTCCCGGAAGCCAGACCCCCGGTCAGTCCGAACCCGTCGCACCCGTGCAGTCCGACGCAGAGCTGCCTGCGGCGGACCGAAATCCGGTATGGACCTGATGGACGACGAGGCAGTGCCCAAGCCCCTGGAACGACGACAACCATAGCGAGTGAAGTCTGTGACCAAGTATTTGAATAATCTGATCGGCAAGCTGCTGTGGGCCATGGCCGCGACGGCGGCAGCAGGCGCGGTCGCCCATGCGGCGTCGACGCCGAGACCGGCAGAGCTCGCGCCGCGCGCCGTACAGGCGCAGATCAACGACCTGGCCGTGGCCGGGGACAGCCTGATCGCCGTGGGCGAGCGCGGCATCATTCTCCGGACGCAGGACGGCAAGAAGTGGACGCAGGTGGCGTCGCCCGTCGATGTGATGCTCAATGCCGTGACCTTCGCCGACGACCGCCACGGCTGGGCCGTCGGCCACGATGCCAGCATCCTGCACACCGCGGACGGCGGGCGGAGCTGGTCGGTGCAGGCCTACGGCGGCAACGGCGACGGCAATCCGTTCCTGGACGTATTCTTCACGGATCCATCCACCGGTTACGCCGTCGGCGGCTACGGGCTGTTCAAGCTCACCGAGGATGGCGGCAAAACCTGGACGGATCTGGTCGATCCTGCACTTAGCGAAGGCGGGATGCACATGAACGACATGCTGCGCCTGGGCGACGGGACCTTCGTGCTGGTCGGCGAAATGGGCTTGGTCGCCAGTTCCGCGGACGCTCGGGCCTGGACGATCCTCGACCCGCCGTACGAGGGTTCGCTCTACGCGGCCCTGCCGCTGGGGCAACGGGGGCTATTGGTAATCGGCATGCGCGGCAACGCCTTCCAGACCGAGGATCTGTCCGCGCCGCAGTGGCAGGCCGTGCCGACGGGAACCGAAAAGCCGCTGTTCGGCCTCGCACGCCTGGACAACGGGCGGATCGCGGTGGCCGGAAGCGGCGGCACCGTGATGGTGCTCGAAGCGGGCAAGGAGCCGTCACGGCTGGAGCCGCCTGCTGGATCGGGCGTGACCTTGGCAACGACCTTCGGCGCACTGCTGGTCTGGAAGGACCATCTCTATGCTGCCTCGGACAGCGGGGTGCATCGCATCGCGACGCTGCGCTGAGCCGGGTGTAGCCAGAATCAGGCTCGCTCCGCTGCGAGGCTACGCGCCTTGCAGCGTCGCGATCTTGCACGCCGGCCGCGGCCGTGACCGCCGGGCACGGTCCGAGCATGGGTTTACGTGCGGATGCGGCCGATGCGCGAAAGAGTCAACCGCGGCCGACCTTCAGGCAACCGCAGGCGGCCGC
>JBFMCQ010000128.1:0-7029 GCA_040754295.1 Pseudomonadota bacterium
GAAACGATGGCGCCCGCGTCCGGCGCGTCCGCAACCAAGACCGTGGTGGTCGACCCGGTCACGAGAATCGAAGGGCATTTGCGCATCGAGGCCGAGCTCGACGGCAACACCATCACGCGGGCCTCGAGCTCGGGGACGATGGTCCGCGGCATCGAAATCATCCTGCGCGGCCGCGATCCGCGCGACGCCTGGGCCTTCGCGCAGCGCATCTGCGGCGTATGCACGCTGGTGCACGGCATCGCCTCGGTGCGCTCGGTCGAGGATGCGCTGAAGTACGAAATCCCGGTCAACGCGCAGCTGATCCGCAACCTCATGATCGGCGCGCAGTTCGTGCACGACCACGTCATGCACTTCTACCACCTGCATGCGCTGGACTGGGTCGACGTGGTCTCGGCGCTCGGCGCCGATCCGAAGGCGACCTCGGCGCTGGCGCAGTCGATCTCCAGCTATCCGCGCTCGTCGCCGGGCTATTTCGCGGAGGTGCAGGGCCGCGTCAGAAAGCTGGTCGAGTCCGGCCAGCTCGGCATCTTCGCCAATGCCTACTGGGGCCATCCGGAATACCGGCTGCCGGCCGAAGCCAATCTGATGGCCGTGGCGCACTACCTCGACGCCCTGGCCTGGCAGCGCGAGGTCGCCGAGCTGCACGCGATCTTCGGCGGCAAGAATCCGCACCCGAACTTCCTGGTCGGCGGCAGCCCGGCCGCGATCAGCGTGCACACCGGCGAAGGCACCGGCAGCACCGCCGTCAACGCCGTCGGCCTGCAGAAGGTCGGGCAGATCATTCAGCAGATGCGCAGCTTCGTCGACCAGGTCTACCTGCCCGATACGCTCGCGATCGCCTCGTTCTACAAGGACTGGTTCAAGACCGGTTACGGCGAGGGCACCGGCAATTTCCTGACCTACGGCGATTTCCCGGCCAAGGGGACGTCCGACGTCGGCAGCTTCCTGGTGCCGCGCGGGGCGATCCTGAACCGCGACCTGAGCCGCGTCCACGACGTCGATCTCAACAAGGAGGACGACATTCAGGAATTCATCGCGCACTCCTGGTACGACTACAGCGGCGGCAAGCAGCAGGGCCTGCATCCGTACCAGGGCGAAACCAAGCTCCACTACACCGGGCCGAAGCCGCCGTACGAGCACCTCGACACCTCGGCCAGCTATTCCTGGCTCAAATCGCCGCGCTGGCGCGGCCACGCGATGGAAGTGGGGCCGCTGGCGCGCGTGCTGATGCTCTACGCCAAGGGCCACGAGCCGACGCGCGAGCTCGCCGGCATGGCCTTGCGGCAGCTCGACCTGCCGCTGGAGGCGATGTTCTCGACGATGGGCCGCACCGCCGCGCGCACGCTCGAATGCAAGATCTTCGCGGACGAAATGTCATCCTGGTACGACAGCCTGATGGCGAACATCAAGGCCGGTGACGTGCGCACCTTCAACGAAACGATGTGGGAGCCCTCGAGCTGGCCGAAGCACGCCCAGGGCGTCGGCTTCACCGAAGCGCCGCGCGGTGCGCTGGCGCACTGGATCGTGATCGACGACGGCCGCATCGGCAACTACCAGGCGGTGGTGCCGAGCACCTGGAATGCCGGTCCGCGCGACGTCGCCGGCAATGACGGCCCCTACGAGGCGGCGCTCAAGGGCCATCATCTGCAGGATCCGGCCAAGCCGCTCGAAATCATTCGCACGATCCACAGCTTCGACCCCTGCCTGGCCTGCGCGGTGCACGTCGTCAACCCGGCCGGCGAGGAGCTGCTGCAGATCAAGGTGCAATAGCCGATGCTCGCGGGCGCGAGCTTGCGGGCGCGCGCGCTCGCGGTGCTGGCGGTCGTCGTGCTGCTCAACCTGCTCGCGGGCGGCGGCGCGCTGTGGCGCGGCGGCTTCGGCGCCGCCGGCCTGGGTGTCGGGCTGATCGCCTATCTGCTCGGTGCGCGGCACGCTTTCGACGCCGACCACATCGCGGCGATCGACAATGTCACGCGCCGGCTGCGCGCCGCGGGGCAGCGGCCGGCGGGCGTCGGCCTGTTCTTTTCGCTCGGGCATTCCTCGGTGGTACTGCTGCTGAGCGCGATCGCGCTGCTCGCGTCCCGGCAGGTCGGTCCGCTGCTGCCGCAATGGTCCGCCTGGGGCTCCCTGCTCGGCGGCCTGGTCTCGGCCGGTTTTCTGACCCTGGTCGGCCTCGCCAATCTGCGCGTCCTGTCGCGCCTGCTGCGCCAGCGGCGCGCCGCCGCGGCGCACCGCCACGATGCCGGCGACGCCGTGCGCGACACCGACCGCAGCTGGAAGATGTTTCCGCTCGGCCTTTTGTTCGGCCTGAGCCTGGACACCGCCAGCGAAATCGCGCTGCTCGCGATCTCGGTCGCCGCGGCCCAGGGCGGCGAGGTTTCGCTGTGGGGCGTGATGCTGCTGCCGCTGCTGTTCACCGCCGGCATGGTGACGATGGATAGCCTCGAAAGCCTGCTGATGCTGCGTCTCTACGACTGGGCCAGCTCCGAGCGCGACCGCACGCTGCGGCTCAACACGCTGCTGACCGGCCTGTCGGTATGCCTCGCGCTGGCCGTGGCCGCGCACGGCTGGCTTCACCTGTTTGGCCGGCGCGCGCCGCTTGCGGCATCCTTGCCGCCGACCGTCGACAGCGCGACCGTCGGACTGCTGGCAACGGCGCTGCTGCTGGCGCTCGGTACGCTGGCCTGGCTGCGGCGGCGCTGGGTGCCGACTTTTGCCGGGCACGATCCCGGCGGGGAGCGTTGACGGATGGAACGCGCAATCATCGGCCCGGTGTTTCGGGCAGCCCGGCCCAACTTCCTGAGCCTCACGCCGGTGTGCGTGCTGCTCGGCATTGCGGCGGCGCAGCAGTCGGCCGGTCAGGTCGATATCGGCGAGAGCCTGCTGGTGCTGCTCGCGGCGCTGCTCGGGCACATCAGCGTCAATCTGCTCAACGAGTATCACGACTTCCGCTCGGGACTCGACCAGCTCACCGCGCGCACGCCGTTTTCGGGCGGCAGCGGCGCGCTGCCGGCGCACCCGCAGGCCGCGGCTGCAGCCGGCACGGCCGGCGCCGTGGCCCTCGCCGGCAGCGTCGCCATCGGCCTTTACTTCATCGCCGACAAGGGCTGGGCACTGTTGCCGCTGGGGCTGGCCGGTGCGCTGCTCGTCGTCGCGTACACGCCGCTGATCACGCGCTGGCCGCTGCTGTGCCTGCTGGCGCCGGGCCTCGGATTCGGGCCGGTGATGGTCGCCGGCAGCGCCTTCGTGCTGAGCGGTCACTACACCTGGACCGCCGCGGTGGCATCCCTGCCGCCGCTGTTCCTGGTCAGCAACCTGCTGCTGATCAACCAGTTTCCCGACGTCGAGGCCGACCGCCAGGTCGGGCGGCGCCACCTGCCGATCGTGCTCGGCCGGCGCCGCGCCGCCGTGCTGTTCGGCGCGATGCTGATCGCGACCTACCTGACGATCCTCGCCGGCGTCGTCGCCTCGATCCTGCCGCCACCCGCCCTGCTGGCACTGCTGACCCTGCCCGCGGGCCTGCTGCTGATCGTGCGCGTGCCCGCCCACGCCGAAGACACCCAAGGCCTGGTGCCCTATCTCGGAATCAACGTCGCCACGATCCACGTCACGCTGCTGCTGCTCGCGGCCGGGCTGCTGCTGGGCTGAGGGCGGCGTCGCGAGGTGCGCCACAAGGGCGTTGCCCCGTCGGACAAACCTTACCAACGACTATGGGACAGGCGAGGACTCTGGCGGGTCCACGCAATTTGTAAAATCGTGCTGCGTTCCAGGCGGGATTACCGCGACTTCGTGGCCTTGGCCGATCACGTGGGTGACGAGAGCGTTGCACGAACTCTGCAATTCTTTGACTGGCTCCACCCACGACGGTTTTGGACGACGCCGGGTCGCGGGCCATGTTCAGTGCGCCCGTGGTTGAAACTCGAGGTTCAAATCGACAGCGACGTTCGCCAGACGCCTGTCGCGGGTCCATAGCCGGGTCGGGGCGGCGAGCGCCGCCGATGCGAGCAGGTGCACGTCGATGTAACCGATGCCGCGGCCCATCAAGGCGTGGCGGTCGATGAAGCCGAGCGCTTCGTCGTCGGTGGCCACCGGCGCTGACGGCAGGTCGTGCAGCAGGGCCAGCAGGCCGGCCCGGTTGCTCAGCTTGCCGCAGGCCAGTTCGCCCCGCACGAAAGGGTGCATCAGCACCCGGCCGCCCTCCAGCGCCGCTACGAGCGCGGCGTCGCCCTTGCGCAGGTGGTCGATCCAGACCGAGGTGTCCACCAGAACCATGCACGCGCGATCAGGCTGCTTGGGAACGGCGTCGCGGAATCGGCTTGGCCTGCGGCTCGCTGCCGCCCAGGCGCGCCAGCCGGCGGGCGCTTTCGCGCTCGATCAGGGCTTTCAGGCCCTCGCGGACCAGCGCGGTGCGCTCAGTCAGGCCGGTCATGCGCTGCGCCTCCTCAAGCAAGGCTTCGTCCAGATTGATCGTGGTGCGCATGGGCGGTGCCTGTAAAAAATTGATGCTGCATATTACATCGTATGGTGCTGATTGTGATGCCTCGCTTCGATTGCGGGAGAAGAGTGTTGCTCATGGCGTTTCCAGAATCGCCAGTTGGACCGTGGCAGATACTCGCGGCCGGGCTGCGTTCGAGCGGCGCCAAACGCCGATTCCCGAGCGACCGCCCATCGCGCTCACCCGCGAATACTGGGACAACCCCTCGCGGCCCACGCAGCTGCGCGCGTTCGCCCGCCGCGCGCGGATCGCGGTGCCGGAGAACTTCGCCGCCGATCGCGCGCTCAAGCTCGCTCGCCGCTCCTCGACATCGCACCCTTGCGTCACTCAGATCACTGAGTAAAAATACTCAGTATCATGAGTACTCCCCGTTCCCCCTACTGCCGGCCCCAGGCGGCGGAACTGGCCCGCCGGCTCGCCGAGCCGCAGCGCCATATCCAGGTCGTGGCCGGGCCGCGGCAGGTGGGCAAGTCCACGCTCGTCCAGCAGGTCGCCGAAGACCTCGCCGCCGAGGTGCGTTACGCCAGCGCCGACGAGCCGACGCTGCGCGGGGCGGAGTGGATCGCGCAGCAATGGGAGGCGGCGCGCCTCACCGCAGACCGGGCCGGCAAGACCGGCGCGGTGCTCGTGCTCGACGAGATTCAGAAGATCCCCGGCTGGTCCGAGACGGTGAAACGTCTGTAGGACGAGGACACGCGCCGGCGCGCGCCGCTCAAGGTGGTGCTCCTTGGATCGGCGCCGCTGTTGATCGCGCGCGGCATGAGCGAGAGCCTGGCGGGCCGCTTCGAGTTGCTGCACCTGCCGCACTGGTCGTTTACGGAGATGCGCGCGGCGTTCGGTTTCGGGCTGGACGAGTTCCTGTACTTCGGCGGCTATCCGGGCGCGGCGTCACTGATCCGCGAGCCCGAACGCTGGCGCCGCTATATCGCCGACAGCCTGATCGAAACCTCGGTCTCGCGCGACGTGCTGCTCCTCACGCGCGTGGACAAGCCGGCGCTGCTCCGGCGGCTATTCGATCTCGCCTGCCGCTATTCGGGACAGGTCCTGTCGTACACGAAAATGCTGGGACAGCTCCAGGACGCCGGCAATACGACCACGCTGGCGCACTATCTCGATCTGCTCGCGGGCGCGGGACTGGTCGGCGGCCTGCAAAAGGTCGCGGGCGATGCCGCCCGCAGCCGCGGCTCGAGTCCCAAGCTCCAGGTGCTGAACACGGCGCTGCTCAGCGCCACCAGCGGGTTTTCCTTTGACGAGGCCCGCGGCGATCGCGAGTTCTGGGGGCGGCTCAGCGAGTCGGCCGTGGGCGCGCACCTGGCCAACGCCGCCGCGGCCGGCGACTGCGCGCTCTACTACTGGCGCGAGCGCAACCGCGAAGTGGACTTCGTCGTGAAGTCGGGGCGCCGGCTCATCGCCATCGAAGTCAAGAGCGGACGCACGCGCGAAATCCCGGCCGGCATGGCCGCCTTCGCCGAAGCGTTCAGACCCAAGCGCACGCTGCTGGTCGGCGGCGACGGCATTGCGCTCGAGGAGTTCCTCGCGCATCCCGTGGCGCACTGGATCGGTGAAATGGGTCGGAGTAGTTAAGATCGGATCGGTGAAATGGGGTCGGAGTAGTTAACGTGCCCAGGTGGCCGCCGGGGCTTTGGTGGCTTTCCGGCGCCGCATGGGTGAAGCTGCGAAGGTATGGACAACAACTACGACACACATGTTTTCCTCTCCGGCCTGCTTGGCAAGCCGGACTACATGAACAGCCGGATATGGAAGGAACACCAGGAGATGCAGGTGCGCTTCCTTCTTTCGAAGGGGCTGACTCCTGACAGCACTGTATTGGACGTCGGATGTGGTCCGCTCAGGTTGGGCGTCGCGTTGATCCCTCGGTTGACCCGCGGCTGGTACTATGGGGTCGATATCAACGCGGACACACTCAAGGCTGGCAGAAAGGTCTTGTCAGATGCCGGCGTCGAGGCTTCCAGAGTCACGCTTGTGTGTTCTGCGGATTTCGACACGACGCGGGTCGATAGACCGATCGACATCGCGTTTTCGAACTCGCTCTTCAGTCACCTTTCCCTGAACTCGGTGTTGATGTGTCTGAAGCGGGTGAGAGGTGTCATAAAAGAGGACGGGCGGTACTACTCCACTTTCTTCGCTGTCGACCGTCGCGATTGGCTGGCACCCGCCGTCCGGCAGAAATGGGGAAGGACGTTCAACACCTTTCCCGACAGGGATCCATATCACTATTCTGAAAGCATGCTCGGCCGCTTGGCGGACGAGGCCGGGTTCCGCATGTCGCTAGCTGATGACTTCGGTCATCCTACCCAGACCATGGCGTGTTTCGCGCCCGTCTAGTGTGGTGTCTCAATTAGAAGTGCTCTTATGAGCGGCCTGGAAACGGAAAAACGGGTCGGAGTCACTGCTGTCCGGTTAACTGACGGGCATCTTCAATAAAGCTGTTGTTCTGACAATAGGTTAGACGTGAATCTGGGCGGTGTCGATTTGAACGCCGTATTGATGCAGTCTGCCGGACTTTTCTCCGG
>JBFMCQ010000129.1:0-6642 GCA_040754295.1 Pseudomonadota bacterium
TCGCGCGCGCCACCGGATCGTCGCCTGCGGCGGTGACGGCCGGCGCCGGCGCTTCGCTCGGATCGCTCGCTGTCTTGCGCGTGGCGAGCTGGGCCTTCTTGCGCGCGCGCGCCGCCTGGCGCTCGCGTTCCTCCCGCTCCAGCCGCAGCAGGCGCGCCTCGTGGCGCTCGCGTGCGGCGTCGGCCTTGCGCTTCTCGCGATCCGCCGCCCAGATCTCGGTCTTGGCGTGGCGGTAGTACTGTACCAGCGGGATGTGGCTCGGACAGACCTGCGCGCAGCAGCCGCATTCGATGCAGTCGAACAGATTGAGCGCGCGTGCCTTGTCGAACTCCTGGCCGCGCGCGTGCCAGTACAGCTGCTGCGGCAACAGGTTGATCGGGCAGACCTCCTGACAGGCGCCGCAGCGGATGCACGGCATGGCGTCGTCGTCCGGGCGCAGCTCACCGGGCGCGGCGGCCAGCACGCAATTGGTGGTCTTGATCACCGGCACGTCGTCGGACGGCAGCGCGAAGCCCATCATCGGCCCGCCCATCAGCAGCCGCCCCGGCGGCTGTACATAGCCACCGGCGAGCTCGATCAGAAAGCGCATCGGCGTGCCCAGGCGCACCTCGAAGTTCTGCGGCCGGGCGACGGCGCCGCCGGTGACCGTGACCACGCGCGAGATGAGCGGCTCGGCGTAACGCACCGCGCGCCACACCGCGCGCGCCGTGCCGGGGTTGTGCACGACCAGGCCGAGGTCGAGCGGCAGGCCCTCGCTCGGCACCTCGAGTCCGGTCAGCGTCTGGATCAGCTGTTTCTCGCCGCCCTGCGGATAGCGCGCCGGCACCACGGCGACGCGGATGCGCGCGTCGGCGGCCGCGGCGGCGCGCAGTGCCGCGATCGCCTCCGGCTTGTTGTCCTCGATGCCGATGATGCAATGCGCTGCACCGACCGCATGCAGGATCACACGCACGCCGGCGACGATCTCGTCGGCGCGCTCGGCCATCAGCATCTGGTCGCAGCTGATGTAGGGCTCGCACTCGGCGCCGTTGATGATCAGCGTCTCGACCGGCCGGCCGGGCGAGAGCTTGATGAAGCTCGGGAAGCCGGCGCCGCCCAGACCGGCGATGCCGGCGCGGCGCACGAGTTCGCGCAGCGCCTTGGGCTCGAGACGGGCGAAATCCGGGACGGGCGCCCACTCCGGCTGCGCCAGCGGCGCGTCGCGCCCGTCGGTGTCGATGACGATGCACGGCGCGGCCAGGCCCGAGACATGCGGGATCGGTCGCGGCTCGATCGCGACGACGCTGCCCGAGCTGCTCGCGTGCACCGGCACCGAGACGTAGCCGTCGGCCTGCGCGATCGTCTGGCCGCGCAGCACGCGCTCGCCGACTTTCACGACCGGCTTCGCCGCCGCGCCGGCGTGCTGCGACAGCGGCAGGACCAGTTGCGGCGGCACCGGCGCGACGCGGATCGGCGTGCGCGTCGAGATCTCCTTGCGGTAATCGAGCGACAGTCCGCCGCGGAAGCCGAGCAGTTTCATCAGGCTCATGCGGCGCGCGTCTCCGGCAGCGGCCATTTCCAGGTGCGCAGGGTCTCGGCGACCGGCACCATCGCGATGCAGTCGACAGGGCAGGGCGCGATGCACAGCTCGCAGCCGGTGCACTCGGATGCGATCACGGTATGCATCTGCTGAGCGGCACCGAGGATCGCGTCGACCGGGCAGGCCTGGATGCACTTGGTGCAGCCGATGCAGACGTTCTCGTCGATGACCGCGACCGTTGGCGCCGCCTTGGCGACGCCGTTCTCCGGGTTCAGCGGCTTGGGCTCGCGGCCGAGCAGCTCGGCGAGCTTGAGGATGCCGTCCTCGCCGCCGGGCGGACACTGGTTGATGTCGGCTTCGTTGGCCGCAATCGCGGCCGCATACGGCCGGCAGCCCGGGTAGCCGCATTGCCCGCACTGCGTCTGCGGCAGGATCCTGTCGATCTTCTCGACCAGCGGATCGCCTTCGACCTTGAAGCGGATCGCAGCGTAGCCCAGCCCCAGCCCGAACAGCGCTGCGAGCCCGGCCAGGGCGAGGATGGCCGTGAGCATCGTTTCAGTCGAGCCCCGCGAAGCCCATGAACGCGAGGCTCATGATGCCCGCGGTCACGAGCGCAATCGGCGCGCCCTTGAACGCCGGCGGCACGTCGGCAACGGCCAGACGCTCGCGGATCGACGCGAACAGCAGCAGCACCAGCGAAAACCCGAGGCCCGCGCCCAAGCCGGTCAGCAGCGATTCCATGAAGCTCTGCGCCTGGCGCACGTTGAGCAGCGCCACGCCGAGCACGATGCAGTTGGTCGTGATCAGCGGCAGGTAGATGCCGAGCACCTGGTAAAGCAGGGGGCTGGACTTGTGCACGACCATCTCCACGGCCTGCACCGCAGCGGCGATGACCAGGATGAAGGTGATCGTGCGCAGATACTGCAGGCCCAGCGGTGCGAGGATGTAGGTGTCGGCGAGATAGGTGGCCACCGCGGTCAGCGTCAGCACGAAGGTCGTCGCCAGCGCGAGACCCGCCGAGGTCTCGAGCTTCTTCGACGTACCCATGAACGGACACAGGCCGAGGAACTGGACCAGCACGAAGTTGTGGACCAGCACGGCGCCGACGAGGATGAGCAGGTACTCGGTCACGGAAGAACGGGGATCAGAAGCCTGAGGTGCTTGAAAAACAGCGCGATGATGGAGTCAAGGCCGCGCGCCGGACAAGCGCGGCGGCCGCAATGGTCTGTGCAAAGTCCGCGACGGAATGACGGGTGATCTATTTGACTTTCATCCCCGGCTCCGCGCCCTCGTCCGGATACAGGAGAAACGGTGCGGTGCCTGCGCCACTCGCCGCGAGCACCATGCCCTCGGAGAGACCGAACTTCATCTTGCGCGGCGCCAGGTTGGCGACCACGACCGTGAGCCGGCCGACGAGCGTCTCCGGTGCATACGCCGACTTGATGCCGGCGAAGACCTGGCGCGTGCCCAGCGGGCCCAGGTCGAGCTGCAGGCGCAGCAGCTTGTCGGCGCCCTCGACCTGCTCGGCGGCGGCGATGCGGGCGATGCGCAGGTCGACCCTGGTGAAGTCGTCGATGCTGATACTGCCGTCCCCCGCAGCCGGAGAAGCGGAAGGGGGCGAGGGGCTTGCGGGAGAGGAGCCTTCTAAAGCCTCTTCCGCCAGCATCGCTTCGATCGCCGCCTTTTCGACCCGCGTCGCCAGCGCCTTGTACGGCCGGATCTCGTGGTCGAGCAGCGGCCTGCCGAGGTCGTTCCAGGCCAGTGCCGGCACGCGCAGGAACGCCTCGGCCTGCGCCGCCAGCTGCGGCAGGATCGGCTTGAGGTAGATCGCCAGCTGCCGGAACAGGTTGACGAAGGTCGTGCAGGCGCGGTGCAGCTGCTGCGTCTGGCCCGGGTCTTTGGCCATGGTCCACGGCGCCAGCTTCTGGATCGCGGCGTTGGCGGCGTCGGCCATGAGCATGATCTCGCGCACCGCGGCGGCGTACTCACCGTCTTCGTAGAGCCGCGCGATCGCGTCGGCCTGCGCGGCGAAGTCGTCGAACAGCGCGCGGTCGTGCAGCTCGGCGGCCAGCCGTCCGCCGAAGCGCTTCTCGATGAAGCCGGCGCAGCGGCTGGCGATGTTGACGAACTTGCCGACGATGTCACTGTTGATGCGGCTGACGAAGTCGTCGAGGCTGAGGTCGAGATCGTCGATGCCGGCGTCGAGCTTCGCCGCGAAGTAGTAGCGCAGATACTCGGGATCGAGGTGTTTGAGATAGCTGCGCGCGCGGATGAAGGTGCCGCGCGACTTCGACATCTTCGCGCCGTTGATCGTCAGATAGCCGTTGACGTGCAGCTTCGTCGGCGTGCGGTGACCCGAGCCGTGCAGCATCGCCGGCCAGAACAGGCCGTGGAAGTTGACGATGTCCTTGCCGATGAAGTGGTGAAGCTCCGTTCGGGAATCGGGAATCGGGAATCGGGAATCGTCAGAAGCCCAGAACCGGTTGAACAACGATTCCCGATTCTCCACTCCCGATTCCCGCTTCGCCGCGTAAGCGGCGAAGCTCGCCATGTAGCCGATCGGTGCATCGAGCCAGACGTAGAAGAACTTGCCGGGCGCGTCCGGAATCGGGAAGCCGAAGTAGGGCGCGTCGCGCGAGATGTCCCAGTCGCGCAGGCCGGCGTCGAACCATTCGCGCAGCTTGGCCTTGACCGCGGGATGGGCGACGTCGCCGGCCAGCCAGTCGGCGAGCACGTCGCGGAACTTGCCGAGCACGAAGAAGTAATGCTCGGAGTCGCGCATCACCGGCGTCGCGCCGGAGACCACCGAGCGTGGATTCTTGAGGTCCGTGGGGCTGTAGGCGGCGCCGCAGTTCTCGCAGTTGTCGCCGTACTGGTCTGCCGCGCCGCAGCGCGGGCACTCGCCCTTGATGTAGCGGTCCGGCAGGAACATCTGCTTGACCGGGTCGTACAGCTGCTGGATCGTGCGTTGTGCGATCGCACCGCGCTCGCGCAGGCGCCGGTAGATCAGCTCGCAGAGCACGCGGTTCTCTTCCGAGTGCGTCGTATGGTAGTGGTCGAAAAAAACGCCGAAGTCGGCGAAATCGCGCGCGTGCTCCACGCGCTGGGCCTCGATGAACACCTCCGGGCTGAGGCCCGCCTTCTCCGCGGCGAGCATGATCGGCGTGCCGTGGGCGTCGTCGGCACAGACGTAGTACACCGTGTGCCCGCGCATGCGCTGGAAGCGCACCCAGACGTCCGCCTGCACGTAGCCCACCATATGGCCGAGATGCAGCGGGCCGTTGGCGTAGGGCAGGGCGTTGGTGACCAGGATGTTGCGGGACATTGGCGGGGTCGTCGCGTGATCGAGCGGCGAATTATCGCACGCCCGTCGAAGAGCCCCTTTCGATCCGCTTTGCCATCGGAGTTACACTGCGCGACCCGATCCGACAGCCTTCTGGCCGCCGTCCCGACATGCCTCCCTCCCGCGAATCCCTGCTCGCCGCGCTCGACAGCTACGTCGATCCGCTGATCGGCAGCGGCCTGGTCGCCTGCGGCGCGGTCCAGCGCGCCGACATCGCCGGCGACCGCGTACGGGTCGGCCTCGAGCTCGGCTTTCCCGCCGCCGGCTATGCCGATGGGCTGGCCGGGCGCGTGCGCGAGACGCTGCGCAGGGCGCTTGGTATCGATGCCGAGGTGCAGGTCGGCTGGCGCATCGGGGCGCAGGCGGTGCAGAAAAACCTGCAGCCGCTCGCGGCGATCCGCAACATCATCGCGGTGGCCAGCGGCAAGGGTGGCGTCGGCAAATCGACCGTCGCGGTGAATCTCGCGCTCGCACTGCATGCCGAAGGCGCGCGTGTCGGCATCCTCGACGCCGACATCTACGGACCGAGCCAGCCGCGCATGCTGGGCAGCCAGGCGCGGCCGACCTCGCCGGACGGCAAGAACATGAACCCGATCGTCGCGCATGGCGTGCAGGCGATGAGCATCGGCTTTCTCGTCGACGAGGAGCAGCCGATGATCTGGCGCGGTCCGATGGTCACGCAGGCGCTCAACCAGCTGCTCGGCGAGACGCGCTGGGACGATCTCGACTACCTCGTCGTCGATCTGCCGCCCGGCACCGGCGACGTCCAGCTGACGCTGGCGCAGCGCATCCCGGTCAGCGGTGCGGTCATCGTCACCACGCCGCAGGACATCGCGCTGCTCGACGCGCGCAAGGGCCTGCAGATGTTCCGCCGCGTCGAAGTGCCGGTGCTCGGCATCGTCGAGAACATGGCCTGGCACGTCTGCTCGCGCTGCGGGCAGCGCGAGGCGATCTTCGGCGAAGGCGGCGGCGCGCGCATGGCGGGCCAGTACGGCGTCGAGCTGCTCGGGCAGCTGCCGCTGGACATCCGCATCCGCGAGCAGGCCGACAGCGGTCGGCCGACGGTCGTCGCCGAGCCCGAATCCGAGATCGCGCTGCGCTACCGCGAGATCGCTCGCAAGGCGGCGGCGCGGCTCGCTTACCGCGCGCAAGGTAGCGCCTTTCCGCGCATCGAAATCAGCGACGATTGAAGGCGCGACGGGGCGGACAGCCGATGAGCATCAAATCCGACCGGTGGATCCGGCGCATGGCGGAGCGGGGGATGATCGAGCCGTTCGAAGCCTGCCAGGTCCGCCACGCGGCCGACGGCCACAGGATTGTGTCCTACGGCACCTCGAGCTACGGCTACGACGTGCGCTGCGCCAACGAGTTCAAGATCTTCACCAACATCAACTCGACGATCGTCGACCCGAAGAACTTCGACGAGAAGTCTTTCGTCGACGTGAAGTCGGAGGTCTGCATCATCCCGCCGAACTCGTTCGCGCTGGCGCGCACGGTCGAATATTTCCGCATTCCGCGCTCGGTGCTGGTGGTCTGCCTGGGGAAGAGCACGTACGCGCGCTGCGGCATCATCGTCAACGTCACGCCGCTGGAGCCCGAGTGGGAAGGGCACGTGACGCTGGAGTTCTCGAACACGACGCCGCTGCCGGCGAAGATCTACGCCAACGAAGGCGTCGCGCAGATGCTGTTCTACGAGTCCGACGAGGTCTGCGAAACCTCGTACAAGGACCGCGGCGGCAAGTACCAGGGCCAGCGCGGCGTCACGCTGCCCAAGACCTGA
>JBFMCQ010000130.1:0-6356 GCA_040754295.1 Pseudomonadota bacterium
GCTGGACACCGCCGAGGTCGCGATCTGGCCGCAGACGATGCCGCCCTACCCCTGGCACTTCGGCGGCCAGCGCTTCCACAATCTGTTCGTCGAGGCCGAAGAAATCGACGCGCTGTGCAGCGGGCTCCGGCTCGGCCTGTGCCTGGACGTCTCGCATTCCAAGCTCGCCTGCAACCACCTCAGGCGTTCCTTCGACGACTTCGTGCAGCTCGTCGGCCGGCACGTGCGCCATGTGCACGTGGCCGATGCCAAGGGCATGGACGGCGAGGGCCTGCAGATCGGCGAAGGCGAGATCGATTTTGGCAGCCTGTACCGGCGTCTCGACGAAGTCGCGCCGCAGGCCTCGTTCCTGCCGGAGATCTGGCAGGGGCATGAAAACGAAGGCGAGGGCTTCTGGATCGCGCTGGACCGGCTGCAACAGGCGCTGGGTACGGCTGCGGCGTCGTAGGCCGGCGCGCCTACGGGCCTATGGACCTGAGCGCCGCCGTTCGAGCAGGCGCTCGATCAGCGTCCAGTCTTGCGGCTCGTCGATTTCGACGGCGCTGTCGGGGGCCATCTCGTGGACGATGATCTTGCCGCCGAGCCGGCAGTGCGAGTCTTCGAGCACGCTGCGGCGCGTGAAGTAGAACGCGCCGTTTTCCATCAGCGTGCCGCCGAAATCCTGGCGTCGCGGGCGCAGGCGGGGATCGTAGTTCAAGGGGCGGCCGTCGTCGGTCCAGAAGAAGCGATGCGTGCGCACGGCGGTCAGCAGCGAATCGGCGTTCTGCTGCTCGAAATGCCGGCGCGCGGCGCGGAAATCCTCGGCTCGCGTCAGCGGCGAGGTCGCCTGGACCAGGCACAGGACGTCGAAGTCCTCGGCGGCGGCAAATTCGAGCAGCGCGCTTTCGGTGGAGGCCTCGTCGGTGCAGGTCGCGGCGCTGCGGCCAAACAGCCGCACGCGCTCGCCGAAATGCATGCGCACGGCCTGGCGGATGGCCTCGGCGTCGGTGCCGACCCAGACCTGCTCGAAGCAGCCGCTGTCGATCGCCGCACCCAGCGACCAGGCGAACAGCGGGCGGCCGGCGAGCACGCGCAGGTTCTTGCCGGGAATCGATTTCGAGCCGCCGCGCAGCGGCATGTAGGCGACCCAGCGCATGTCGATCATCCCGTGGCGGCGCCCGGCGCAGCGTTCTGCAGGCGTCGCTGCAGATCGGCGAGGAACGCCAGCGCGTCGTCGTGCCACTTGTCGTCCACGGCCAGATCGCTCAAGGCGCCGGCCTCGAAGGCGCGACGCCAGTGCACCGGGCTCGGCAGCAGGCAGAGCGTGGCGGTCAGGCGCGGCCCGCGGCGCGGGCTGATGCCGCGATGCAGCACCCGCGCCGGCTGGAACAGCACCGCTTCACCGGCCCGGCGCTCGCGCAGCTCGGTCGACAGCGGACGGCCCGCGAGTTCGGCGAGATGCGCCGTGTCGGCGGTCCGCGCCTGCGAGCGGCCGAACAGGTAGCCGCGCCGCGCCACGGCCATCGTGGCCTCGAGGTCCATGAACTCGGTGTTGCCGCCGTGCTCGGCGGTGGGGTTGAGATAGACGATCAGCTTCAGGTGCGCGCTCGGGCCCTTGTCGCAGTGCCAGCGGAACGACACCGATTCCTGCTCGGCCGCGGCGCGCGTCAGCGAGAAGGCGACCCAGTGCACCAGGTATTCGCTACCGAAGAAGCCGGCGATGGCGCGGTCGACCGCATCGCGCAGGACCTCGTCGAGAAAGCCGGCCAGCCACTGGCGGTCGCCGACGCGGAAGCCTTCGAGGTGCGGGCTGTCCTTCTTCAGCAGCTGCAGCTCGTGGCCGGTTTGCAGGGCCTGGGCGTGAGCGCGCGCGGCTTCGGGGGTGAGCGCCGGCAAATAGACGAATCCGCGCGCTGCGAGCTCCGGCTCGCCCGCGGGGAGGGGCGCGCGGCGGCAGGCTGCGCGGCAGCGCGCGAGGTAGGCATCGTAGTGACGCTGCTCGTCGAACGTGCGCCAGACCCGCTGCGCGCGCTGCGCGTCGCGCTCGGGCTTGTAAAAGCGCTGGACGAAGGCCGGAAGTCTCATCACGGCGTCTGGCCTCTGGCAAATACTTCAAACAGGTGCTCGCTGTGCATCCGTACGCCCACGGAGCCGAAGCGGCCCAGCGTGCGGCCGAGCCGCTCGATGCGCCGTGCAACGTCCTCGGTGCTCATGCGCGGGAAGCGGTGATCGTGATAATTGCCGGGCCCGCGCTGCTTGCGCTTTTTCAGCAGCGCGCGGGCGCGTACCTGCAGCGCAGCGCGCCAGCGCGTCGGCCGCGAGACGCGCGGCAGTCCGTTGCGGTGACGGTAGAGCGGGTCGAGGGTGTCGAGGATGCGTTCACAGGCCAGCCGGCCGTCGCGGGCCGTGATGTAGCCGCCGATCAGCCGGTCGCGTTCGGCGGTCGCAGTCGCGGCCTCGCCGCCGCCAGCGCCGCCGTCGAGGATGCCCCCGAGCCTTGCGATCAGCTCGTCGAGGCTGCGGCACTGCAGGCTCAGCCGGTTGGGCAGGCCCTGGAAATCGAGGTCGTAGCGGGCGTCGAAGGTCTTGAGGTAGGCCAGCGCCGGCACGCCCATCGCGTAGCTCTCGATGGCCGTGGTGCAGCCGTTGTGGACCAGCGCGCGAGACGCCAGCAGCCAGGGCAGCACGTTGCCCTGGTGCAGGACGTGGAGGCGGCTGCAACGCGCGGCGAGTTGCCGGTAGACGTCGTGGCTCTCGCTGGGATGCGGTCGCAGCACCAGCGCGACGCCCGGCAGCGCCCGCTCCAGCGCCGGCAGCATTTCGAGGAAGTCGTCCAGAATCGCCTGCTTGTGCCTGAGCAGGCCTTCGGCGAAGGCGCGCGGCATGCCCTTGCCGGCCTGGCCCATCGGCGGCGGTTGCGAAGGGTCCTTCGACGGCGCGAACAGTCCCAGCTCCGGCCGGAACGGATTGCAGTCGGTGAAATTGGTGTTGACCAGCAGAAAGTCGCCGTACTGCCGGCGCAGTGCCTGCACGTCCTCATCGAAGTAGGCGCGCAGCTCGGGCCGCAGCATGTCGCCACGCGGATTGCCGGTCAGGTGGATCGGTAGCCCCTGGGGCAGATGGGGATAGCCGGCCAGCAGCGCACGGTTGTCCTCACCCCAGGCGAAGATGTGGGAGACATAGGGCATCGTCCCCGGCGACAGGCGCAGCGGGTAGAAAACCTCGGGCGGCGGATGCACCAGCGCCTCTTCTTCCCAGGCGACGATGTCGTGACCGAGCTGGCGGATCAGCCGGAACATCAGACTACTCAGCGCACGCATGCTCTTGGCGACGTAGACGCCGCGCGGCAGCTCGGCCATCGCGTAGTGCACAAAGGCGCGCGAACCGATCACGACCCGGTAGCCGCGCTCCACCGCGCAGCAGGCGAACAGCAGCTTGGCGTCCATCTCCCGCACCTGGCTTTCGACCGGGATGATCAGCAGGGGCGCAGCGGACATGGTGCTCGTTTATGGTGCTCGTTTTAAGGGATCGTGCGCGCGGATGCGAACCGGCCCGGTCGGCGCAATAGGGGGCCGGCGTTCTTGCCAGGACTCTGTGCGTTGGAGGATTATAACGGGCCGGCTGCTGCAGTCCGTGCGAATCCCAGGCGGAACAGCCGTCGATCCTCCAGGTCCGCGTGAAAGCTTGCCCGTATCCCAGCGAGTCGCTTTTTCGTGCGTATTTTCTTCCTCTCCGCCTCACTCCTGCCGTCGATGGAGGCCAGCAGCGTCGGCGTCGTACGGATGTGCGAAGCCCTGGCGCGCTGCGGCCACGACGTCACCCTGTTCGCGCGGCATAACGGCATCGACGACGAATCGGCCGTGCTCGCTCGCTACGGTGTCGAGACCGCGTTCCGACTGCTGCTGCTGGGCCATGCTGGCAGCCATCGGGAACTCGGCGGGCATGGCGGCCTGGACAAGAAGCTCCGTTATCCGCTGGCGGTGCGGCGCGCGCTCAAACGGCTGCCGCCTCCCGACCTGCTCTATGGGCGTCATCTCTACACGATGCTGGTGGCGGCGCTGACACTGCCGAAGACGCCGCTGGTCTACGAAGTGCACGAAGTGCGCGGCAGCCGCCGCATGCGCTGGGCGGAACGCTGGCTGTTCCGGCGGCGCAGTTTTCTCGGCGCCACGGCGGTCTCCGAAAGCGTGATCGCCGACTATCGCCAGCTGTATCCCGACATCCGCAATCTGGACCTGTTCCTCGCCCGCAACGGCGCGGACCTTCCCTGCGCCAGGCTGCAGGCCGCGGAGGTCGGCGGCCGGCCGGGCGTGCGCCGCTGCGCTTACGTCGGCTCCCTGTTCCCGGGCAAGGGCATGGAGACCGTCGCCGCGCTCGCGGCGCGGCTTCCCGAGATCGATTTTCACGTCGTCGGCGGCTGCGGCACCGATCTCGCCGATTGGCGCGCGCGCACCTGCGCGCTCGGCAATCTCATCTATCACGGCTTCGTCGACAACGCGCAGGTGCCGGCCTATCTCGCCGCGATGGACGTTCTGCTGGCGCCGGCGCGGCCGGTCACGCGCTTGGTGAACGGCCGTCAATTCGGCATGTGGCAGGCGCCGCTGAAGATTTTCCAGTACATGGCCGCCGGCAAACCGATCATCGCCTCGGATCTTCCCCATGTGCGGGAGATCCTGCAGCACCGGGCCACCGCCTTGCTGGTCCCCGCAGAGGACATGGACGCCTGGGTGACAGCGCTCCGAGAGCTGGAGGATCCGAGTCTGGCGGAACGGTTGAAGGCCGCGGCCCGTGCCGAACTGGTGCAGCGCTTTACCTGGACAGCGAAGGCCCAGGCGGTCACAGGCTACATCTCGCAGCGCTCCGGGCTTCTGGCGCTCTGATCGCATGGCTGCACTGCGCCGCTGTGGTCGATTCCTGCGGGAGATCGGAGCCACCCGGCTGGCGGCCGCCGTGCTATTCAGGGCCGCCAACAGATCCCTGAAGACGAAGGACGTGAAGGAGCTGTTTCGAGCCCTGGACCGGCTACCGGATGCGGCGGATCGGCATCGCTTCCTGGAGGGCTTGTGGCCGTCGGCGCCGATCGCCGGCGAGCGCCGGGACCACGGCTTGCCTGGCCGACTCGTCGTCAGCCTGACGTCCTATCCCAGGCGATATTCCACGCTGCACTACACCATTGGCTGTTTGCTGGGCCAGAGCGTGCGTGCGGACCGCATCGTTCTCTGGATCGCCCATGAGGACCGTGCTTGGTTGCCTCCGAAGGTGTTGGCGCTGGAGCGGCAAGGCCTCGACATCAGCTTCTGTGAGGATCTGCGGTCCTATAAAAAGATTCTGCCCCTGCTGGCCGAAGAGTCACACGCTTTCATCGTCACCGCCGACGACGATACCTGGTATCCCCCCGACTGGCTGGCACAGCTGCTCGCGCATTCGCGCTGCCAGCCTGGTCGGATCGTGGCCCATCGCGCACGGGCGATCAAGACGGACGAAGCCGGATTCCCGGCGCCGTATCGGTGCTGGGAGCTTGTTTCGGGCGGTAACGCGCCGGGCCGAGGAATCGCGCCGGAGCGGATTCTTCCGAACGGTGTCGGTGGGGTGCTGTATCCGCCGGGAGCGCTGCACTCGGAAGCCGCGGTTCTGCAGAACATCCTGCAACTGGCGCCGCACGCGGACGACCTCGGCCTCTACTGGATTTGGCGCATGAACGGCCTGCTCGCCAGCGTGGTCGACGGCGAGAAATTCGCTGTCGCAAACTGGCCCGACACTCAGGACCGCACGCTGATGGACATCAACGTCCACGGGCATGGCAATGACCGCCAGATGCAGGCCCTGGTCGCCCACTTTGGCAAGGCCGCGCTAAACCCCTAGCCGCATCTGGTGCAGCGGGACGCGCATGGAGCGTGCGATGCGGCGCACCGTTGAGTGCCGGTGATATTCCGCATTGATATGCACCGCGTGGAGGGCTAGTCTAAAACGTCAGACAGCGCACCGGAGACGGCCATGCCACGAACCACTACCGCCAAACTGTTCAAGCTCGGCAAGGCGCAGGCCGTGCGCATCCCGGCGCGTTTCCGCCTGGACGCCGACGCGGTCGAAGTCAGCGCGCGCGAAGATGGCGCGCTGATCCTGCGGCCAAAGCCCCGCGATGCCGCCGAAATGTTCGCGCGCGCCCGCGCCGCTGCAGGCGATGCATTTGAGGACTGGAGGCGCCCCGACCAGGGCAAGCTCGAACCGGCCGAGCCCTGGGAGATCTAACCTGAAGTTGCCGCTTCCAGCGAACGAGTTTCCATGTTGATTCAGGCGGATAGCTTGAAATCGCGGTGCGATTGACTGGCTACAAGTGTAGGCGCTGGATCAGTTCGAGAGCCCGCTGTTGTTTGGCG
>JBFMCQ010000131.1:0-6269 GCA_040754295.1 Pseudomonadota bacterium
CGCGCCGCAGCTGGCCGCCGCCACGCCGTCGGCGAGCGGCACGATCGACAACCGCGCCAGCGCCGCGCCGCAGCTCGCTGCCGCGACAGGCAGCGCCGTCGGCACGGTGGGCGATGTCATCAACGGCACAGCGGCGGTGACGCTCAGCGCCGCAGTACCAGTCGCCGCCGGGATCGTCGACAACCGCGCCAGCGCCGCGCCGCAGCTGGCCGCCGCCACGCCGTCGGCGAGCGGCACGATCGACAACCGCGCCAGCGCCGCCCCGCAGCTCGCCGCCGCGACAGGCAGCGCCGTCGGCACGGTCGCGAGCAACGACATTCTGGGCAGCGCCGCGCCGCAGCTCGCCGCCGCGGCCGCTGCCGGCATCGCGCAGATCGTGGTGAGCGGCAGCGCCGCCGTCGCGCTGTCAGCCGCAGTCGCGAGCGCGTCCGGCATCTCGGGCGTAGTGCTCACGCTCGGTGCGCTGGACACGCGACGGCCGGAATCCGCTGGCACACGACGGCCGGAATCCGCTGGCACACGACGGCCGCGCTCCGCAGGCGGCAAGCGACCGAGGATGACCCAGTGACGACCAAGCTGATCACGCCGCCGCAGTACGAGCCGGTGACGCTCACGCAGGCGAAGCTGCAGTGCCGCGTCGAGCCCGCGGTAACGGACGACGATGCGCTGATCGCGCTGCTGATCTCGACGGCGCGCCAGCGCGCCGAGCACGAACTGATGCGCTCGCTGATGCGGCAGACGTGGGAGGTCGCGCTCGACGATTGGGGCGACGGCATCGAGCTGGCGTACCCGCCGGTGCTGGCCATCGATTCGGTCAAGTACATCGACACCGCGGGCACGGAACAGACGCTTGCCGCCAACCAGTATTCGCTCGACCGTGACCGCGAGCCCGGTTGGCTCGTGCCGGCCTACGGCGTGACCTGGCCGGCCGTGCTCGACACGCCGAACGCGGTGCGCGTGCGCTATCGCGCCGGCTACAGCGACGACGCGAGCGAGGCGACGCAGCAGGCTGCCGTGCCGGCCGCGATCAGGCACTGGATCCTGATCCAGGTGGCTTCGCTGTACGCGCATCGCGAACAGATCGTCGCCGGCGTGTCGATCGCCGAGCTGCCGACGCGCTTCGTCGCCGGCCTGCTCGACCGCTACCGCATCTACTCGCTGCGCTGACATGCGCGCCGGATCGCTGCGGGAGCGGGTGACGTTGCAGTCGCCCACCGAGTCGCGGAGCGCGGCGTACGCCGACGTGCAGAAGGCGTGGGTCGACGTGGCCACCGTGTGGGCGGCGTTCGAGCCGCTGTCGGGCCGTGAGCTGCTGCTCGCGCAGCAGGTGTCGAGCGACATCAACGTGCGCTTCCGCATCCGCTACCGCGCGGACGTGACGGCCAAGTGGCGGGTGCGCTACGGCACGCGCATCTTTCAGATCGTGCAGCCGCCGATCGACGTCGGCGGCCGCCGCGTCGAGCTGCATCTGAGGTGCACGGATGTCCGCGTTGGCTGAAAAGCATGTGCTCGCCGCCGGTGCGCGAGTCGAGATCGATGCCGGCCTGCAGCGGCTGCTCGACGGGCTGTCGGACGACCGCACCGCGCAGCGCATCCGGCGCGGCGCGATCGCCGCCGGCGCCAACGTGATCGCACGCTACGCGCGCAGCAGCTCGGCGTTTGCCGATCGCAGCGGCCAGCTGCGCGCATCGATCCGCGTGCGCACCAAGCCGCGCGGCGACGACATCGAAGGCTACGTCTTCGCCGGCAGCCGCAGCACCGTGTATCGCGCGGGCCGCGCGATCAGCGGTCGGTACAAGAGCCCGGGCGGCTACCGCGCGGCGTACTACGCGGCGTTCGTCGAGCTAGGCACGAAATCGCACGTGATCCGCGCGCGCGATGGCGGCATGCTGAATCTGGGCGGCCGCCTGTTGCGGCGGGTCCAGCATCCCGGCGTGCGGCCGCGGCGCTTCATGCAGACGGCGCTCGAGCGCGGCCGCGCCGAGTCGATCGCGGCGATCGACCGCTACATCGCCAGGCGGATCGAGCGCCTGCAGGCGAGCGGGAGCTAGGTCGTGCGCGCGGAAAAAGTCGTCAAGTCGCTGCTCGCCGCCGATGCCGGCGTGACGGCGATCATCGGCGCCAAGCTGTGGGGCGGTGTCGCCGCGCAGGACGAGGAGCCGCCCTTCGTCGTCTATCGCAAGCTCTCAGCAGCGCGCGAAGAAGGCCTGGATCCCGACGAGATCACGCCAGGCGCGGCCACGTGCATCGTGCGCGCGCAGATCGAGATCACCTGCGTCGCCGCCCAGTACGAGGGCATGAAGACGCTCGGCGAGGCGGTGCGCAACGCGCTCGCCTATCAGCGCGGCACCGTCGCCGGCGTGGAGCTGCTCGGCATCTTCGTCGACAGCGAAGGCGCCGACGAATTCAACGCGGAGCGCGACGAGTTCTTCCAGACGTGGGTCTTCCGCGTCGAGCACTCCGAGCCCTGACCGCATTCGCATTCCCGCCTGCGCGCTTGCCGGAGCGCGCGGGCGGCATCCGTTCGCCGGCATCCTGTGGAGATCTGACAGATGGCCAAGACACTCGCCACCGGCTCGCAATTCGCCATTGCGTCCGCCTACGGGACGGCGAAAGTTTTCAGCTCGATCACCAACGCAGCGGAGGCGGTCGCCTCGTTCGCCGCGGATCCGTCGCTGGCGGCCGGCGACATCGTCGAGGTTACGTCCGGCTGGGGTCGCCTCGACAAGCGCGTCGTGCGCGTGAAGACGGTCACGGGCACCGGCCCGTATCTCGTCACGCTGGAGGGCGTCAACACGACCGATACGAACCTGTACCCTGCCGGCTCCGGCGCCGGCAGCGTGCGCGAGATCACGAGCTGGCAGGCGATCACGCAGATCGCCGACGTGAACCCGAGTGGCGGCGAGCAGAACTACGCCGACGCCAGCGACCTCGACGACAGCGACGACAAGCAGATCCCGTCGAACCGCTCGGCCGAGGCGCTGCAGCTCACCGTGCACCACGATCCGTCGCTCGCCTGGGTGGCGGTGGTCGATGCCGCCGTCGGCGTAGCCACCGGCCTGCGCATCGTCTATCCGAGTGGCGCGCGGCTGCTCGCCAACGCGTTCTGGACGCGGCGTACGACGCCGCAGATCACGCGCAACGAGACGCTCAAGAGCTCGCTCGACCTCACGTACGCCGCGCGGCCGATCGAATACACGACGTAAGCGGAGGCCGAGTGGATCTGGCAGAAATCGCGCGGCGCCAGCTCGCCGCGCGCGAGATCAGGCATTCGGTGGACGGCCGCAGTTTCACGCTGCGGCTGCCGACGCGGCACGAGCGCAAACTCGTGCTCGCGCGCGTATGCGACGAAGCGCAGTGGCGCGCCGGCGGCGTGGAAGGCGAAGCCTTCGTGCTGCCGACCGAGCTGTCCATGCGCGTGACGCGCCTGCTGCTCGAGCGCGCGATCGTCGGTTGGGATGTGACGCTCGGCGATGTGCTGCCGGAGGTCGACGGCGAGGCCGGCGCGGAGCCGCTACCGTGGTCGGCGACGGCAGTCCCGCTGCTGCTCGACGCGCAGCCGCAGTGGGAGTCCGAGCTGCAGCGCGTCTTCGCGGCCGCAGAGAACGCGCGCAGCGCCGCGATCGAGGCCGACGAAAAAAACTGAAGCTGCACGTCGAGGATGCGCTCGATCCCGGCGTGCGCAAGCTCAAGGCCCGCGGCATGGGTGCGCTGCTCGAGCAGCCGCGGCCGCTGTCCGAGCGCGCCGCGGAGGCGCTCGCCTGCTGGCGCTTTCTCGGCGGCTGGCAGCCGGAGCGGCTGCCGATCTGGCTGGCGCTGCATCCGACCGACGACGTCGACGCGCTCGTGCGCCGGCTGGAGGCGATCCGCGATGCGCGCGAAGAATGTTTGCGACCCGATGACGACAAGGACTGATTGCGCATGGCGACCAATGTAGCGATCGTCTTCACCGGCCGCGACCTCAACACGAAGTCGCTGGTGCGCGGGCTCAAGCGCGACTTCGCCGACCTGAAGGACAGCGGAGAACGGCTCAATCGCACGCTCGGCGCGATCGGCGCGGGGCTGTCCGCCGCCGGCATCGTCGCCTACGGCCGCAGCCTGACCGGCACGCTCGCCACGCTCGACGACGTCGCCGAGATGACCGGCGAGACCGTCGAGAATCTCTCGATCCTCAACGCCGAAGCGCGCATCAGCGGCACCGAGTTCAACCAGGTCGCGCAGTTCGCCAACCGGCTGGCGAAGGGCCTGTCGGACGCCGACGACGAAACGAAGGGCGCCGGTAAGGCACTCGCCGCACTCGGCATCGACGCGCGCGGCGCCAACGGCGAGCTGAAGAACACGCCGCAGCTCATGCGCGAGATCGCGCAGGCGCTGCAGCGCTTCCAGGAAGGCCCTGGCAAGCAGGCGATCCTGCAGGCGCTCGGCGGCCGCGGCGGCGCCGAGCTGATCCCGTTCTTCAACGACCTGGCGCGCACGAGCGAGCTGACCGCGCGCGCGACCGCCGAGCAGGCGGCCGCCGCGGAAGCGACGGAACGCGCCTTTCGCCGACTCAAGCTCGAGGCCGATACGACCGCGACCGCGTTGCTGTCGGATGCGCTGCCGGCGATCGAGGGCATGGCGCGCGGCCTAGGCGACGTGGTCGCCGCCGGCCGGCAACTCGAGGGCGAAAGCAAGATCGCCCGCTGGGCCGAGCAGGCCGCTATCGCCGCCGCGGTGCTGATCGATGCGCTCGGCGCGCTGCCGCGCATGGCGCGCGCCATCAGCGGCAGCTTCGAGGTCGTCTACCGCGACGTGCAGCTGCTTGATCGCGCCGCGCAGATCTTCTTCAAGCCGCTGTCCGCCGAGGCGCGCGGCGAATTCGAAACCGCGCTCGAGGAGCGCAATCGCACGCTCGCCGAGGCCAACGAGCGCTACGCCGACCTGTGGAGCTACAACGGCCGCGCGGTCGAGGAGGCGGTGCGGCGGAACATCGAGGCCGTGCGTCGCGCGAATCAAGCAGTCGCGGACCTGCGCGAGAACGCGGATCCGCGCGACCTGCGCCTGATGCGCCGCGAGCGGCTCGAGTTCAGCACCGATGACGACAAAGCCAAGAAGATCAACGACGGCAAGCAGCTCATCGAACAGCTCGTGCGCGAAAGCCAGGAGCTGCGCAACATCAGCGCTGAAGAGCGCGTGCTCGAGGATCTGCGCTCAGGCCGCTACCGGCTCACGCAGCTCGAAAAGGAGCGCGTCGGCGTGCTGCTCGAGCAGAACGTCGCGCTGCGGGCACAGCGCGCGGAGATCGAGGCCGCCGCGAAGGCCGACCTTGCGCGGCTCCACGCGCAGCAGGAAGCCGACCTCGCGTCGGAAGCCGAGTTCGAGCGCATCAAGGCGCAGGTACTCGACTTCACCGGCCAGACCGACGCCGCCCGCAAGCGTCGCCAGGCCGAGGTGCTGGAGTTCCTGATCGAGACCGGGCAGGTATCGCAGCAGGAAGCGGAGCGCGCGGTCAAGGCGATCGCCGGCATCGGTAACGAACTGGACAAGACGCGCTCGATCGCCGAGGAACTGGGCCTGACGTTTCAGAGCGCTTTCGAGGATGCCATCGTCTCCGGCGAAGGCTTCCGCGGCCTGCTGCAGGCGATCGGTCGCGACATCGCGCGCATCTTCCTTCGCAAGGCGATCACCGAGCCGGCCGGCGCGTTCCTCGTCGACCTGTTCAAGAGCGGCCTGCCGGCGTTCGACGCCGGCACGCCGTACGTGCCGCGCGACATGCTGGCCGTGGTCCATCGCGGCGAAGCGATCATCCCGGCGCGCGAGAATTCCGGCGGGCGCCGCGCCGGCGCGCCTGTCGTCAACATCGTCCAGAACTTCCGCTTCGGCGACGACGTGCCGAGCGGCAGCCGCGCGCGCGAACTCGCCGCGGCGATCGAGCGTAGGACCATGCTCGGCGTCTACGAAGCGCAGCGCCGCGGCGGCGCGCTGGCGGTGGCATGACGACGATCGCGCTGCCGACGCTGTCGCGCGCCGCGCCGGCGCGCATGAGCTGGGGACAGCGCTCGAATGCGCTCGTGCATATTTCGCCGCTGTCCGGCCAGGTGCAGACGGTCGAGCTGCCCGGCGCGCGCTGGCTGCTGTCGCTCGAGTGGCCGCCGCTGCAGGAGGCCGACGCCGGCATCTGGGAGGCGTTTCTCGCGTCGCTGCGCGGCCAGGCCAACCGCTTCACGGCCTACGACTTCCTGCGCCGCCAGCCGCGCGGCACGTATCGCGGCACGCTGACGGTGAGCGGC
>JBFMCQ010000132.1:0-6239 GCA_040754295.1 Pseudomonadota bacterium
CGTCGGCATCAATCTGTCGCTGCACGCGGCACAGGCGGCGGCGGTCGCTCAGCCCTGGGTCAATCTCGGCGATCTGCTGTGCGCGCAGGGTCGGCCGCCGGCGTCGCGCAATGCGCTCGCGGCCGCACTGCTGCGCGCCCTGGCCGACCTGCTCGCGCACTACCCGCGCCACGGTTTCGCGCCGCTGGCCGCGGACTGGCGCGCGCTCGATGTCGCGCGCGACCGGCCGGTGCGCCTGCTGCTCGGCGAGCGCAGGCTCGACGGCATCGCCCGCGGCGTCGACGCCGACGGCGCGCTGCTGCTCGACACCGCCGGCGAGCGGCTGCGCCTGCATTCGGGCGAGATCAGCCTGCGGCTGGCGCCGTGATTCATCCGCCCGCAACCACGCCTGCTGCGCCCGGGGCAGCCACCGAAAACGTCCGCGGTGCACCGCTGCTGCTGCTCGACATCGGCAACACGCGGCTGAAATGGGGCCTGGCCGGCGAGGCCGGTCTCGGCGAATCCGGCGCCGTGGCCCACGACGGCGATCCGGCCGAGGCCCTGCGCGCGCTGCGCCTGCCGCAGCCGTCGGCGCTGTGGGTCGCCCACGTCACCGGCGCGGCGCAGGAGGCGCGCCTGACCGAGGCCCTGCGTGCGCTCTACGGCTGCGATCCGCAGTACGCCCGCGCGGCAGCGGCCTGGCACGGTCTGCGCAGCGCCTACCGCGAGCCGGAGCGCCTGGGCGTGGACCGCTGGTTGGCGATGATCGCCGCCTGGGGCGAGGCGCAGGCACCGGCCTGCGTCGTCGACGCCGGCACGGCACTGACGGTCGACTGCATCGACGCCCACGGCCTGCACCTGGGTGGCATCATCGCCGCCGGCCTGCGCACCCAGCAGCGCGCCCTGCTCGGCCACACGCGCTTTACGACGCGCGCCGCCGCGTCCGCCTACGACGGCGGCCTGGGCACGGACACCGAGGCCTGCGTGCGCCAGGGGGCGCTGCTCGCCTGTCTGGGCGCGGTCGATCGCGCGCTCGCGCTCGCCGGTCCAGCGGCGCCGCGCCGCCTGCTGACCGGCGGCGACGCCGAGCAGTTGCTGCCCTACCTGTCCGGCCCCTGGGCATACCGCCCGCAGCTCGTGCTCGAAGGCCTGCTGCGCCTCGCCAGCGACCGTTGATCGGCGACGGACGGTAGTTGGCCGGGCACTCCATCGGCTGCGTGCTGCCGTTCGACGGCCGGCGTCGGAATTTCGTCACCTGCCCTGCGAGCCTGTCTGCGGATTGACGAGGAAGCCGGGGCATGTCGCATGCATCGTTGCGAGCCGGACCGCGCAAGCAGCGCGGCGCGGTTGCGGTCATCGCCGCCGTGGCGACGGTGGCGATGCTCACCTGCGTCATGCTCGTCATCGAGATCGGGCGCATGTACAGCGCGCACCGCGAGCTGCGCAAGCTCGCGAGCCTGAGTGCGCTCGATGCCGCCCGCGTCGTCGGCGGCTGCGACAGTACCAGCGCGGCCGCGCCGGAGGACGTCATCGAGGGGGTCAACGCAACGCTGCTGCAGCAGGGCCTGAGCCTCGAGGAGGTCGCCGCGCTGGCCCCCGGCGTGCTGCTGGGCCAGCAGACCAGCGACGCCGGCCTGCGCGTGCTCGACACCGAGGCCGATGCAGATGTCGCCGACTCGGTCGCCGTGACCTTGACGCGGGCGTTCCCGACGCCGCTGATCCCGATCTTCACGCCACCCGCCGGCCCGATGAGCGCGACCGCCTATGCCCGCCAGGGCGTCGTCGGCCGGGTCGTCGTCGGCACGACACTGCTGACGCTCAATAGCGAGGACTCGGTCCTGTTGAACGCGCTGCTCGGCGGCCTGCTCGGGACGACGGTGAACCTGAGCGTGGCAGACTACAACGGCCTGCTGAGCGCCGACGTGACGCTGCTGGAGCTGGTCGAAGCCAACGTCGGCGTCGCCCAGGTCGATGATCTGCTGTCGCTGGAGACCTCGCTTCCCGGCGCGCTCAATCTGATCAGCCAGGCCCTGTACGCCACCGGCGAGGGCGTCGAGCTGGTCGTCGCGGGGCTGTTGAGCACGCTGGCCGGCATCGCCGATCCCAACGTCGATGAAATCAGGCTCGGCGACTATCTGCACGTCGAGGAGGGCGTCGAGAACCTGGTCGGCGCGCTGCCGATCAACGTGCTCGATCTGTTGCTGGGCCTGGCGCAGCTCGCGAACGAAGGCTATGCGGTCGATTTCCAGATCCCCGGCCTTCTCGACCTCAGCATTCCGGGCGTCGCGGACGTACTGGTGCAGGCGCACCTCAAGATCGGCCAGGCGCCGCAGGAGGCGCTGGGCCGTCCCGGCTACCGCGCGGACGGCAGCGCGCGCACCGTGGCGCGGAGCAGCCAGCTGATGGTCGTCCTCGAAGTGGGGGTGGCGTTGCTCCCGATCGGATCGTTCTCCCTGCTGTCGCTGGACCTCGATCTCGCCGTCGATGCCGCACCCGCAACCGCCGAGCTGGCCGAAATCCACTGCCCGACCTCGGCCGAGCCGCAGTCAGTGGCCTTCATCAACGCCGAGACCACCGTCGCGCGGATCGGGATCGGCGATTTCGACATCGGCGACGCCGATCCGATCGGCAACGCGGACGATCTGGTGATCCTGGAGCTGCTCGGCCTGGATCTGCTGGTCGTCGACCCGCCGATCATCCTGCCACTGGGGCACAACGAAGAGGGGGAGCTGAGCTACGACGGACCGTTCGTGCCGAAGATCGAGGCGCCGGCGCCCGAGCACACGCAGACCATCGGCGTCGATCCGAGCACGATTCTCAGTGACGCGGTCGGCGCACTGCTGTCCCAGCTCGTCCCCAACCTCGTCGGCAACATACCGGTGCTGGGGGCAGTGCTCGAACCGATTCTCACGCCGGTGATCGATCTCGTGCTGGCGATACTCGATCCCTTGCTGAACCTCGTCGGTGCGCTGGTGCTCGAGCCGCTGCTGGAGCTGCTCGGCGTCAGCGTCGGCAGCGCCGAGATCACGATGAAGGCCATGACCGTCGAGCGGCCGGTGATCTTCCGGGTCGAGTAGGCGGTCCCGCTAGACTGTGCGGCTTTCGAGCCGCACATGACGCCCGCGCTGCCACCCCTGCCCGTCACCGAAGCCCTGCCGCGGCTGCGCGCGGCGCTCGTGCGCGGCTGCGCGGTGTTGTCGGCACCGCCCGGCTCGGGCAAGACCACGCTCGTTCCGCTCGCGCTGCTCGACGAGCCCTGGCTCGCGGACCAGCGCATCGTGATGCTCGAACCGCGCCGGGTCGCCGCGCGTGCGGCGGCCGCGCGCATGGCGAGCCTGCTCGGAGAGGCGGTCGGCGAGACCGTCGGCTACCAGATCCGCTTCGAGCGGCGCGTGTCGGCGCGCACGCGCATCGAGGTCGTCACCGAAGGCCTGCTCGCGCGCCGCCTGCAGGCCGACCCGGAACTGCCGGGCGTCGGACTGCTGATCTTCGACGAGTTCCACGAGCGCAGCCTCGACGCCGACCTGGCGCTGGCGCTGGCGCTGGACGTGCGCGCCAATCTGCGTCCCGAGCTGCGCCTGCTGGTCATGTCGGCGACGCTGGAGACGACGCGGGTCGCCCGGCTGCTCGACGACGCGCCGATCGTCGAGAGCGGCGGCCGGCTGTTCCCGGTGGACATCCGTTACCTCCCTGCACGCGCGGAGGTCGCGCACGGCGCAGCGGTCGCGCACGGCGTCCTGAGCGCGCTGCAGGAAACCCGGGGCGACGTGCTCGCCTTCCTGCCGGGTGCGCGCGAAATCCGCGAGGCACAGGCCCTGCTCGAGCAGCGGCTGAGCGGCGCGGTTGCCGTGCATCCGCTGTACGGCGAGCTGTCGTCGCAGCAGCAGGACGCCGCGCTGCGACCCGATCCGGCGCAGCGGCGCAAGGTCATCCTCGCGACCAACCTGGCGCAGACCAGCCTCACCGTCGAAGGCGTGCACACGGTCGTCGACGGCGGGCTCGTGCGCGTCGCGCGCTTCGATCTGGGCGCCGGCGCCAACCGCCTGGAGACGCAGCGCGTCTCGCGCGCATCGGCCGCGCAGCGCGCCGGCCGCGCCGGGCGGCTCGGCCCCGGCGTCTGCTACCGGCTGTGGAGCCGCGAACAGCAGGGCGCGCTTGCGCCGCACGACACGCCGGAAATCCTGGCGGCCGATCTGACCCGCTTTGCGCTGGAGCTCGCCGCCTGGGGCGTAGGTGATCCCGCCCGGCTCGCCTGGCTCGACCTGCCGCCGGCGACCGCCTGGCGTTACGCGACCGAGCTGCTGGCGCAGCTGGGCGCCGTCGATGGGGCGGGCCGCATCAGCGCGCATGGGCGCGAGCTGCTGCGCCTGCCCGCGGCGCCGCGCCGCGCGCACATGCTGCTGCGCGCGCGCGAGCATGGGCTCGGCCGGCTCGCGGCCTGGGTCGCCGCGGTGCTGGACGAGCGCGAAACCGGCACGACCGATCTCGGTGTAGTGGTCGAGCGCTACCTGCGCGGGCGCGCGGAGCCGGTCGCGCAGCGACGCGCCGCCGAGTCGGCGCGCCAGCTCCTGCGCCTGCTCGGCGAGGGGCCGGTCGACGGCGAGCGCATGGCGGATGGCCTCGCGGCCAACGTCGCCCGCATCGTCGGCTGGGCCTATCCCGAGCGCATCGCGCGGCGCCGGGCCGGGCATCGTGGCCTGCGCGAAGCGGCGTTCCAGTGCGCCGACGGCGGCGAAGCGCGCCTGCCCGAAAACGACGCGCTCGCAGCGCAGGAATGGCTGGCGATCGCACACTGGGACCCGGGGCCGCCGCGGCGGGTGCGGCTGGCGGCGCCGCTCGACGAGTCGGCGCTGCGTGCGGATCACCGCGCGGACCTGCGCCGCGAGGATCACGTCGGCTGGGATGCGGCGAGCGAGGCGGTCAGCGCCGAGCGGCGGCTGCAGCTCGGCGCGATCGTGCTCGAGCGCAGGCCGCTGCGCACCGACAGCAATCCGGCGGCCGCACGCGCGATGCTCGATGGCGTGCGCAGCATCGGTCTGCACTGCCTGCCATGGACCGATGCCGCGCGCCAGTGGCAGGCGCGCGTCGAGTCGCTGCGCGCGTGGCGCCCGGACGAGGGCTGGCCCGACGTCAGCGACGCGGCGCTGGCGGCTGCGCTCGAGGACTGGCTGCTGCCGCAGCTCGACGGCATCAGCCGGCGCGAGCAGCTCGCGCGGCTGGATCTGCACGCGATCCTGCAGGCGCGGCTGAACCATGCCGCGCAGCAGCGGCTGAACCGCCTGGCACCGACCCATCTCGAGGTGCCGACCGGCTCGCGCATCCGCCTGGAGTACCGCCCGCCGGAGCCGCCGGTGCTCGCGGTGAAGCTGCAGGAAATGTTCGGCTGCACCCAGACGCCGACGGTCAACGACGGGCGCACCGCGGTCGTGCTGCAGCTGCTGTCGCCGGCGCAGCGCCCGGTCGCGGTCACCAGCGACCTCGCCGGCTTCTGGCAGCGCGGCTATGTGGACGTCAAAAAGGACCTTCGCGGTCGCTACCCGAAGCATCCCTGGCCCGACGATCCGCTCTCTGCGGCGCCGACGCGCCGCGCCAAGCCGCGCACACTCTGAAGCGGGCTTGAATTTTCCTTGACGGACCCCGTTGACGCGAAGACAATACGCGGCCCTTTCGGGGCTTCGGGCTCCGGTAGGCCGGAGGAGGGGTACTCAAGCGGCCAACGAGGGCAGACTGTAAATCTGCTGGCTAACGCCTACGTAGGTTCGAATCCTACCCCCTCCACCAGCGGTGAATTTGGTAGAGAGTGCGGGATTGCACTCTGCCAGCGAATTGGCGAGCGCGTGAAGCGGGTGTAGCTCAATGGTAGAGCAGAAGCCTTCCAAGCTTACGACGAGGGTTCGATTCCCTTCACCCGCTCCAGTTTGACGCCGGTATTGCAGAACAGGACGCCCACCTAGCTCAGTCGGTAGAGCACACCCTTGGTAAGGGTGAGGTCATCGGTTCGATTCCGATGGTGGGCACCATTTGACGGAAGTTTCCAGTGGGCAGTTTCCAGTTTCCAGTAAAAGCTGAAGCTCGGGGCCCCACTTCTGGAAACTGGAAACTGGAAACTGGAAACTGAGGTTAAGCCATGGCCAAGGAAAAGTTTGAACGCAAGAAGCCGCACGTCAACGTCGGCACGATTGGTCACGTGGATCACGGCAAGACGACGACGACGGCGGCACTGACGAAGGTGAGTGCGGACAAGTTCGGGGGCACGTACG
>JBFMCQ010000133.1:0-6169 GCA_040754295.1 Pseudomonadota bacterium
TGTGCAACTCAAGGAGAGACCTTCGACCAATTGTTGAGCAATATCTACGAGGCAGTGGAAGGATGCCTGTCCGTGGATATTCAGGAAATATCGGTATCCGGAAAAGACAAAGTGATGGAGATAGCCGGTCAAGTCGATCCGGTACTTGTCGAAATCCCGAGCCGCGGCGGCCCGGCGCGACGCAAACTCGTCTTCCCTTCGCTCATCATCACCGAGCTGATTGCGCGCCGCAAGAAACTCGGCAAAGTCCATGACCTCGGCAGCCAGCCTTTCAGGCATGCTCTTCACGCGTTCGTAAATGCGCTCCGCGTAGTTCATGGCGAAGGTCTCCGTGGAGATTGGCCGGCTTGAACTCGAAAGGTCAGCCGCGTTTCCGCCCTGGCGAAGCGGAGGCAGAGACGTCGGCTGGAGCGCCTTGTTGGGGCACGCTCCGCCAGCTCAGATCAGGCTTACGGTCATGCGCGACGCAGTCTCTGAGATATAGATTTATCAAGCTCTGGTAGGGAATTCCTGTTTCATCCGACATGCTCTTGAAATAGCTAACGACATCATCGCTCATGCGGATGGTCACCTGCTTCTTGAGCTTGGAAGCATACGGGTTCTTACGTGATTTCATCGCTGAGAAGTCGTATTCCTTTTTCATGGTAGCGGACCTTGATAGTGCTGACGCTCGTTGGCCGTTGCCTTCCGAGCAGAAATGAGTCTGATCGTGTTTCCGCGGTCTCGCTCGCAGTGGCAGACCACAAGAACACGAGACCGATTGCTCACCCGAGCATGAGGAAGCGCTCCTCATTTTCAGAGTGTTCTTCGTCAAAGAACTGCCGCGCGTACTCGTCGAAGAAGACTGACTTCGCCTCTTCAAACGAGACGCCGTGCTTCAAGAGGTTCTCTTGCGCCTTCCTGGAATCCCATTGGAACTCGATCATACATACAGTGTACGTACAATGAGCTCGCCGTCAACGTGCGCCCCAACGCGCAGATAGCGTCCGTCTCTCTCCTGGAATACGGCAAGAACGGCTGGCATGGCGGGAGGTGTGGAACCGCCTTGCACACGAATACCCCGATCATCCCGAGCTGCGCTTTGCGGCTCTACTCGCAGCCATAGAGGCTGCGCGCGAGTTGCGCGCCCCCTGGGAGCGCTGGAGCGCTCGGTTGGCAGACGAAGGTTTGCCGGCAAGCGCCGCCCGGCAAGCGGCTCACGAACCACCGCCATAATGTAGTGCTTAAACTACTTCCCCTCCGGAGCTGCCATGGGCCTGCAGATCTGGGATGCCCTGATCCTGTCCGTGGCCGCGGACAACCGATGCCGCCCCCTGCTCAGCGAAGATCTGCACAACGGCTTCACCTGGCACGGTGTCACCGTCGTGAACCCCTTCTCGGAGACACCATCCTTGCTGCTGGAGGAGCTTCTGGGAGATGCCTGAAAGCGATCGATCACGAAGGCGGTACCGGGCCGTGGACCGCCCACTGCACCCTGCTTGCCATGCTGTTGCAAAGGCCCATTCATGGGGTTCTTCAATTCGCTTCGCGGCGGCACAGGCCCGCCGCGTGCTGCGACCTGCTCGACGCACTCAACGCCGCCCACCATTTCATCCAGCACTGATCGGTATCCTGCACGCGCTCATCCAGGCCATCGCCCTGCACTTTCTGGAGATCCCGCCCAATGGCGCAGCAACATGAGTCAGCAAGGGGAGCCGCCGCGTGCAGCAAGCGCGTAGGGCGGGCACGCTACGCTTTGCCCACCCTACGCTTGCTCCTGCATCCACGCGGGGATGTCGCCTTGGGCGTGCAGGACGCGCCAGACATCGATGTAGTCCGGTCGCTCGACGTAGAAGACGAGGTAGGGGTAGCGGGCCAGCGGCCAGACACGCAGGCCGGGCAGGTTCAGCTCAAAGGCGTAGCGTTGGGAACCGGTAGCGGGATGGCGACTGATGTGTCCGTAGGCTTGCTCCAGCGCGTCGATCAGCCCGAGCGCGGCGGCTTCTGCGCCTTCGCTCAGGTAGTAGGCGAGCGCATCGTCCACATCCCGCTTGGCCTGTTCTCGCGGGACGACCGGTTTGGCCGTCACGCTTTGGCGCCGGGTTTGGTGCTCTGGCGTACCCGATGACGCAGACCGTCGAAGTAGCCGGCGTCGGCCGGCGCGGCGGGTGAGGAAGCAGCTCCTGCCAGGAGCAGGCCACGCAGTTGCAGCCGATCCTGATCTTTGCGGATCAGCTCGCGGATGTACTCGCTGCTGGTGCCATAGCCGCGGCTCGTGACCTGTTCGTCCACAAAAGCCTTCAGGGCTTCGGGCAGGGAAATGTTCATCGTGCTCATATCGAGAGCTTAGCAATGTTGGCAAAATTTGGCAGCAAGCGCGGGGTGGCAAAGTGCAGCGTGCCCAGGCGGTCAAGCCTTGGTTCGCGTGGGCAGATGAAACCTGCCCACTCCTACGCTTGCCGTCCGTGAGCCGAGGGTCGCACTGCGCGATGACTGAGGAAAAGCCATGGACTACCACGACATCATCACCATCCATCACCATCGCCCCCGGCAAGCGCGGCGGCAAGCCTTGCGTCCGCGGACCTGCGCATCACGGTCTATGACGTGCTGGACCCAGGCTTTCGCCGAGGTGACGATGGATGGTGCCGGAGTGACGAAGGATGGCGCCCCGACCTCCGTCATTCCCGCGAAAGCCGGAATCCAGAGGGATGACGCTGGACGACATCCGCGCCTGCCTGGCCTATGCCGCTGATCGCGAACGGCATCAACTGGCGAGCCATGCGTGAAGCTGCTGTTCGATGAGAACCTCTCGCCCAAGTTGGTCACCCCACCGCCGCAAACCAAGCGAGGCTGCCAATGCGCACTGATCCCACACAAACCCCGATCCAAGCCCCGATCCAAGCCCAGCTCCGAACGCTGATCGACAAACTGCACGATCTTCCGCCCGAGCGCGTCGCCGAGGTCGAGGACTTCGTCGACTTTCTGCGCAGTCGGGCCCGCACGAAGGGAGCCTCAGTCAGTCGTCACGTGTCGCTGGATTTTCCGGTGGATCATGTGAACCAGTGGCCGGAAGGTTTGAGCCTGCGCCGCGAGGATATGTATGGCGATGATGGACGATGATGCGCTGTTCATCGATGCGCACGGCTTTCATCCAACAGGCCCGGTTAGCGGGCGGCAGAAAAGACTTAGGAAAGATTCGCTGATGAGCGCCAAGCAATACTTCTATCCGGAAACCGCCGCCGGCGGTTTCAGCCGTGTGGACGGTACCGTGAGCTTCTACGCACGCATCAACGCCCTGCTGCGGCCGGAGATGACCGTGCTGGACTTCGGTGCCGGGCGCGGCAAGGGGGTGCAGGACGACGCCGTGCCCTATCGCCGCGAGCTGGTGCTGCTGAGGGGCAAGTGCCGGCGCGTGATCGGCATCGATGTCGATGACGCCGTCCGCGAGAATCCCGGCCTCGACGAGGCTCATGTCATTGCCCCCGGCGCAGATCTTCCGCTGGAAACCGCCAGCGTGGACATCATCGTCAGCGACAACACCTTCGAGCACATCACCGATCCGGCACCCGTGGCGCGGGAGCTGGACCGCGTGCTCAAGCCCGGCGGCTGGATCTGCGCCCGCACGCCCAACCGCTGGGGCTACATCGCCCTGGGCGCGAGTCTGGTGCCCAATTCCATGCATGTCGCGCTTTTGCGCCACCTGCAGCCGGATCGCAAGGCCATCGATGTCTTTCCTACCGCCTACCGGCTCAATACCCGCGGAGCGCTGAGGCGCCATTTTCCCCCGATGCGCTACGATCACTGCAGCTATCGGCACTACGCAGAACCCGCGTATTTCGCCGACTCCAAGCCGCTCTGGGCGCTGATGCTGCTGATCTTTCGCCTGACCCCGCCGGCACTGGCGCCCACCTGGATGATCTTCCTGCGCAAGCGGCCGCTTCCATGATCGGGCTTCGGCGCAGTCGGCCATGACGCATCCCTTGCAGTATCTTGTGGCAACGCTGGCCGCTTTCCTGATCGCCTGGCCCGCCGGAACCCAAGCCGAGCTGCGCCCCGGCGAGGGCAACATCCCGTTCTGGCTGAGACTGCTCGACCATGGGCAAATAGACGCCCGGGTCGTCAGCGTGCTGGCTGAGGACGCTGCAATGGTGGTTGTGCGCACGAACCCGAATAACTTCCCGAGCCTGGCCGCACGCACGCATTCTGCCGCGCCGGATGTGCCCCTCTTCACGTATTCCCAAGCGAGTCAATATGCGCTCCCGCGAAAGCGCGGCGATCGGACCTTGAGCAGCTTGGCCGAGGCACCCGAGTTACAGGTCCGGTCTCACAAGGGCAAGCCTTTGACGGGTTTCGGGGATGTCACGAATCCGGAATATCGGGACAAGGCCTGCGAGATCCTGGCCAGCGCTGTTGCCGAGCGGCGCGCCGACGGCTTGGCCATCGATCTGGCGGTGCGAACACCGCGGCCCAGACCACGCCCTCTGGCGCAGCGCTGCGAGGCCGAGCCCGAGTTCTGCGAACGCTATGCCAAGGGCATGGACGCCCTGTTCGGCCAGCTACGAAAATCGCTGGGCCCGGCGCCCATCATCTACAACGGGCTGTGGAACTTCGCTGACGGAATGGTCGAGGATCAGGCGAAGCTGCTGCGCCATGCCGACGCTGCCATCGTCGAATACTTTGGCCTCAATCCCCTGGAGGACCAACAAGCCTTTACGCAGGACATTCTTCCGTATCTGCACGCCATGCAAAGTCTGCCGGAAGGCAAGCGGCTGTTCGTCTACGGCCGCGGCCCCTGGCGTTACACGGACTACCAGGTGGACTACCGGTGGCAGCGCTACCTGTACGCCAGCTATCTGCTCTCGGCAGGCCGCAATACCTATTTCAAATACCACGCGTCCTTTCAGGTGCCGGCCCACGCCGGTCGCGCCGGCGGCCTCGACACCTATGCGGACTGGAAACTGCCGCTGGGAGATCCCAAGGGCGATTACCAGATCCGCGGCGGCGTCTATTACCGCGCGTTCCAGAACGGCCTGGTGCTGGTCGCCCCGGACGACGGCAATGGCGGCACCTTTCGTCTCGACGGGACGATGTACAGCCCGGAAGGCGAAGCGCTCCGCGGCGAGCTTGCGCTCTCACCCGGTACCGCGATGATTCTGCTCGAAGGCCCGCCGCCATCTCCAGCGCAAAGCACGACCATTTCGCTGGCACCCCTGCAGCAATGGCAGGCCGCGCGCTGGGTGGAGGAAGGCGAACAAGGCCCCTACCTTGCGCTGGAAGAGGCCGCTGAAGGCGAACACGACCTGCTGCTGGAAAACGAGCGCGAGCTGGCGCCCGCCCCAGCGCTACGCCTGCGCCTGCGCCCGCGCGATGCAACAGCCCAGCTCCAGATCGTGGCCGAGGTAGACGACCCCAAGGGCAAGGCGGAACGCGTCGTGCTGGTGAGCCGGACAGGGGGCGCACCGGATTCGGGGGAGAAGCCGCTGCCCCAGTTTCGCGCGCCTTCGATTCAACGATACAAGGCGCCGTTCGTCAGCGGCCCGGCACTGGAGTCCGGTGAGTGGCAAGAGCTTAGACTCGATGCCGGCGAGGTGTCCGTGGGCCGTTTCACCGTTCGAGGTTGGCGCTATCTGCGGCTGATGGGGCCGATGGACGTGGCGGAAGTGAGTATTCGGCGGGTGCCCAGTGACGAATAACCTGCCCAAGTTTCGGGTCATCGGTGCGCACAAGACCGCATTGGGCCATGCGCGCGGCCTGCTGTGGACTGACGTAGGCATCTGTACGGCGGCGCAGACCACTCGCAATGCCCAGCGATGCTGCCAGGACGAAGGTCCCTCCACTACATCCGCCGCTCGTGTGGCGTCGCTCCACGCAAGCGGCAAGGCCAAGCGGCGCGCCCGCCTGGTTGGTGAGACGAATGCACGGGAGCATGTCTTCCCTGCAAACCGGCTGTATGCGGTTTCTGCGCGCCTCGAGGGGGTGATGTGAAGCGAGCGACGTTGAAAGCTGGCCAGGCGCTGCGGCCCGCGCCGTCTGCGGATGAACGCAGTGAAAGCGGTCGGCGGCAAGCATCCTTTCGAAAGGTCGCCGGGGCCTTGTTCTCGGCGAGCCTGCTGCTGCCGGCCGGGCTCGCCGCCAACTATGCGCTGAACGTGGTTCTGGCCCGGAGTCTGCCGGTCGATGGATTTGGCAC
>JBFMCQ010000134.1:0-5931 GCA_040754295.1 Pseudomonadota bacterium
AACATTGGACGTCATTGCGGATTTGAGAGGCTTGGAAAACATGCTGGCCGAACGCGTCAAAGAGTGGACCCGTGAGTGGGAACAGCAGGGGCTAGAGAAGGGCATGCAGCAGGGGTTGCAGCAGGGGTTGCAGCAGGGGCTGCAGCAAGGTGAAGCCGCAGTGCTCCTCCGCCAGCTGACCCGCAAGTTCGGCGAGCTGCCGCCGCAAGTGCGTCGCCGGATCGAATCGGCCGACGCCGAAACGCTCCTCTTGTGGTCCGAGCGGGTGCTCGACGCCGCCAAGCTGGACGAGGTGCTCGACCCAGAGCACTGACCGCAGGGGCCACACCGAGACTGGCGGCGCTGGCCGCAAAGGTCCGTAATTCCGCAGCGGCGCATGTCATCGATCCCGTGGCGCTGCGCGCGGTCCGCACAGGCCACCAGGTCGAATCGGTCGCTGCGCGGCTCTATACGCGCTATTGTGCTCGACTGTATCCGCCACAGCGCTTCGCAGTCTCGCGGATCGCCGGATTACGGAGAGATCCCACATGGACAAGCACGGCAAGCAGGATCACGCGGCCAGCCCGGCCACCATCGCACGCCCCGAACAGGTGCGCACACGCAAGCAGGCCGCCGCCAGTCTGCTCGCCGAAGGCATCGCCACCAAGGCGCGGTGGAAGGCCCTGGTGGCCCCTGCCCGGACCGCATGGCCGAAGCTGTCGGTGGAAGAGCTGAAAACCGTCCACGGCGACGTTCACCGGCTCGCCGGACTCGTGCAGCTGCGCTGTCAGCTCAGCCGCGAGGAATCGGACCGTCAGGTGAAGGCGTTCTTCGCGCAGCACGCTGCGACGGCCTGAAGCGGCGTCTCGTGCGGACACGGCTCTTCGCGAGCGTCGCGCGCAGATTGTCCGTCAGCGGATGACGAGCAGGCGGATCTCGGTCATGTCCTCGATCGCATAGCGCACGCCCTCGCGGCCGAGGCCGGAGTCCTTCACGCCGCCGTAGGGCATGTGGTCGACACGCCACGACGGCACGTCGCCGATGACCACACCGCCGACCTCGAGCCGGTCCCAGGCGCTCATGGCCTGCTCGAGGTCGCGCGTGAAAACGCCGGCCTGCAGGCCGTAGCGGCTGCGGTTGACCGCTTCCAGCGCGGCGTCGAAATCGCGGTATGGCGCGATCACGGCGACCGGGCCGAACGCCTCCTGCGCGTTGATGTCGCAGGTTTCCGGCACGTTCTCCAGCAGTGCGGCCTGCAGCATCGCGCCGTCGCGCGTGCCGCCGCAGAGCAGGCGCGCACCGTCCGCGACTGCGGCGCCGATCCAGCGCTCCAGGCGTTGCGCCTCGCTTTCGGAAATCATCGGGCCGATGAAGGTCTGCTCGTCGCGCGGATCGCCGTGGCGCAGCGCGGCGACCGCTTTCGCCAGCTTGTCGCGCACCTCTGCGTAGCGCGATTCGTGCACGAGGATGCGCTGCACCGAGATGCAGCTCTGTCCGGACTGGTAGTACGCACCGAACACCAGGCGCGGAATCGCCGCGTCGATATCGGCGCTCTCGGTGACGATGCAGGCGGCGTTGCCGCCGAGCTCCAGAACCACCTTCTTCTTGCCGGCGCGCGCCTTCAGATCCCAGCCGACCTCCGGCGAGCCGGTGAACGACAGCAGCTTGAAGCGCTCGTCGGTCGTGAACAGATCGGCGCCGTCGCGCGCGCACGGCAGGATCGAGAACGCACCCTTCGGCAGGTCGGTCTCGGCCAGCACCTCACCGATGATCAGCGCACCGATCGGCGTGCGGCTCGCCGGCTTGAGCACGAACGGGCAGCCGGCAGCGATCGCCGGCGCGACCTTGTGTGCCGCCAGATTCAGCGGAAAGTTGAACGGCGAGATCAGCGACACCGGGCCGATCGGCACGCGCTTGTACATGCCGCGGTAGCCCTCGGCGCGCGCGGAGACTTCCATGCTCAGCACCTCGCCGATGCCGCGGCTGCACTCGTCGGCGGCGAGGCTGAACGTATCGATCAGGCGCGTGACTTCGCCGCGCGCGTCCCTGATCGGCTTGCCGGCTTCGATGCACAGCGCCACCGACAGCTCCTCGTGACGCTCGGTGAAGCGCTTCGCGCAGTGGCGCAGCACCGACTGGCGCCGCCACGCCGGCAGGTGCGCCATTGCCGGCGCCGCCCGTTCGGCTGCGGCGATCGCACGCTCGATGTCCGCTGCACGCGCGAGTGCGACGCGCGTCGCCGGCTTGCCGCTGTACTTATCGGTGACGACGAGCTCCTGGTTCGGCTGCTCGGGCGCATTGGCGACGTAGAACGGATAGCTTGCACGCAGCATGGGGGTCTCTCCGTGTTTGCTCAGATCTGCGCGGACAGCTCGCGGATCTCCTGGTTGAGCACGCGGTCGTTGTCGCTGTAGTCGACGGCGAGATCGATGACGTGTACGCCGGGCTCCTGCTGGCAGCGCTGGAGCAGCGGCAGCAACTCCTCGGCCGACTGCGGGCGATGGCCCTTCGCACCGTAGGCCTCGGCGTAGCGCACGAAATCCGGATTGCCGTAGTCCAGGCCGTAGTTGGCGAAGCCCATGTTGGTCTGCTTCCACTTGATCATGCCGTAGGCGCTGTCGTTGAGGATCAGCACGGTCAGATCGAGCTTGAGGCGCACTGCGGTTTCGATCTCCTGCGAGTTCATCATGAAGCCGCCATCGCCGCAGACCGCCATGACCTTGCGCGCCGGATGGACCAGCTTGGCCGCGATCGCCGACGGCAGGCCGGCGCCCATCGTCGCCAGCGCGTTGTCGAGCAGCAGCGTGTTCGGCAGGCGCGCGCGGTAGTTGCGCGCGAACCAGATCTTGTAGACGCCGTTGTCGAGACAGACGATGCCGTCGTCCGGCATCGCCTTGCGCACGTCGGCGACCATGCGCTGCGGATAGATCGGGAAGCGCGGGTCCTCGGCATCCTGCTTGATGTGCGCGTCGAGATGCTCCTTGACGTTGTGGAAGAAGCCGAGATCCCAGGGCTTGTGGTCGTCCGGGATCGCATCGCGCAGCCGCCACAGGCTGTTGGCGATGTCGCCGATGACCTCGGTCTGCGGGAAATACACCGGATCGACCTCGGCACTGTTGAAGTTGATATGGATCACCTGCTTCTGCGCGCTGCGCATGAAGAACGGCGGCTTCTCGACGACGTCGTGACCGACGTTGATGATCAGGTCGGCGTGGTCGATCGCACGATGCAGGAAATCGGCATCCGACAAGGCGGCGCAGCCCATGTACAGCTCGTGCACCTCGTCGACGACGCCTTTGCCCATCTGCGTCGAGAAGAACGGAATCGGGTGGCGGCCGAGAAACTCGCGCAGCATCTTCGCCGTGGTCTTGCGGTTGGCGCCGGCGCCGATCATCAGCAGCGGCCGCTTCGCCTTGGCAATCGCCTGTCCCGCCACCGCGATCGACTTGTCTTCGGCGATCGGCCGGCGCACATAGCTCTTCTTGAACGGCTTGGCCGACGTCAGCTCGGCGGCGACGTCCTCCGGCAGCTCGATGTGCGTCGCGCCGGGGCGCTCCTCGTCGGCCTTGCGGAAGGCCTCGCGCACGCGCGCCGGGATGCTGTCGCCGGAGACGATCGACCAGGTGCCCTTGGTCAGCGGCCGCATCATCGCGATCACGTTGACGATCTGGAAATGCCCCTGCTTGCTGGTCTTCACCGGCTTCTGCCCGGTGAGCATGACCATCGGCATGGCGCCGAGCTGCGCGTAGGCGGCGGCGGTCACGAAGTTGGTCGCGCCGGGTCCGAGCGTGGACAGGCAGACGCCGGCGTTGCCGGTGAGCCGCCCGACCGTCGCCGCCATGAACCCGGCCGCCTGCTCGTGGCGCGTGAGGATCAGCTGGATCTTCGAGTTGCGCAGCGACTCGAGAAAATCCAGATTCTCCTCGCCGGGGATGCCGAAGACGAACTTCGCGCCTTCGGCTTCGAGACAGCGGACGAACAGGTCGGAGGCCTTCATATCGGGTTCCCCTCGCGCGGGATCGGCAGGCTCCGCCACTATAAGGGCTGGAGCGCGTCACTGCCGTGCACCGGATCGCCGGCGCGGGGCGCCTTGGGAGGCAACACCGTCGAAGCTCTACGGGCACACCGGCGCTAGCGCCTGCGCCTGGAGCGGCGCTTGTCGCGTAGATGACGCAGGCTCGGCAGCGTGTAGTCGAGCATCAGCTCGTGGATCTGCTCGACCGGCATCTCCGGATGCCGCATCCACCAGCGCGCGATGGCTTCGCCGGCGCCGTAGACTGCGTGGGTCACCGCCTCGGCGAACCGCAGGCCGTCGGGCGTCCGCTCGTCGAGCAGCTCGGAGATCGTGACCGTCGTGCTGGCGATCACTTGCGCACGGAAATCCCGAATCTTGCGGCTGACCGGCGAGCCGCCGCCCGTCGCTTCGTTGAACAGCACCAGCCACAGGTCGCGGTAGCGGTCGACGAAGTCGAGCAGGCCGGCGGTGCCCAGGTCGATGCGCTTGAGCGGGTCGGGCTCGCCCTTGATCCGCTCGAGTCCGGCGAGCAGGCGCTGGCCGGCGCGCTCGATCAGTGCCAGGTAGAGGCCGTCCTTGGAACCGTAGTAGCGGTACAGCAGCGGCTTGCTGATGCCGGCGACCCGGGCGATTTCCGCCATCGACGCGCCGTGGTAGCCGCGCGCGGCGAACACCTGGGCGGCGACCTGCAGCATGTGCTCCATCCGCTCGTCGCGAGGAACCTTGCGCGTGCCCAACCTGCCCCCGCCCCGGGCCTTGCGCGCCGCGCGCTGCATGCCCTTTGCCATCGCAACGCTCCCGCCCCTTGTCGTTGTCGTAGCGGATTATGGAGCACAACCCGCGCTTGACCATCGGCAAACCGTGACGGATTCGACAGTTCGATACGCGGCAATCAGCGCTCCGCGTGCCCGCTGAGGCGGAAGCCCGTAGCCCCCCACGCCATCCCGATCAGCCCGTAGAACAGCGCCATCAGCAGCGCGTAGGTCCATTCCAGCGCGTTGACGGCGCGGTCGGACTCGGCGACCAGGTACTGCAGCGGCAGGCTGGCGATGCCCAGCAGCAGCAGCAGCCCGGCGAAGCCGAGCATCGTCCGCCGCAGGGCCTGCGGCAGGCGCGTCACCGGCTGGAGCAGCGCGATCACCAGCATCTCGGCGAGCACCGTGAATGCGAAATACACGGTGATGCCGTAGCGGCGCAGCCATTGGTACATGGAGCCTTCCACGCCGAGAAACGTCGCATAGAGGATCAGGAACAGCGCCGCCACCACGCCGAGCACGAGCACCGCATGCTTGCGCCGGGCCGCGTCCGGCCGCAGCGCGCCCAGCCACAGCCAGACCAGCGCCCAGAACATCATCAGCTGCGCCGCATGCGGCAGCACCAGCGCGCGGAACAGGTGATTGCTGGTACCGAAGCGGCCGGCGCGGCTGATCGACGTGCAGCCGTCCCAGTACGGCACACACCAGTCGACGTGGCCCTCGAAGCCGGCGACCACATAGGCCAGATGCGCCGCCGTGACCGGCACAAGCACGGTGAGCCAGGCGAACCAGCGCAGATCCATGAGTGGGCTACGGCTGAACGGGCGCCATATCGTGTCAAACTTGGCGCCGTCACGCTGCTGATGACGTTCAGGGAGCCACGATGAAGCGAATCCTGCAGCTGGTCGGCGCCGCCGTGCTCGCCGGCCAGGCCGGCGCGGCCGCCGCCGCCGAGGGCATGTGGACGCTCGACAACCTGCCGCGTGCCGCGCTCGAGGCGCAGTACGGCTTCACGCCGGACGCCGACTGGGTGGACCGGGTGATGAAAGCCTCCGTGCGCCTCGCCAGCGGCTGCTCCGGCTCGTTCACCTCGCCGGACGGGCTCGTGCTCACCAATGCGCACTGCGTCCTGTCCTGCGTGCGCGACCTGTCCAGTGCCGAGCAGGACTACGTGAATCGCGG
>JBFMCQ010000135.1:0-5752 GCA_040754295.1 Pseudomonadota bacterium
GGCCCGGCGCACGCCGGGCCGGCCTTTTGGCGACTCACTTGATCGCCAGCTTGGAGACGTTGGTCGGATCGAAGTCGCCGACGCTGAACTCGCGCGTCTGCGTTTCGTCGTCTTCGTTGTTGGCTGCCATGATCAGATAGCGCGCGCTCTGCAGGTCATAGACCGTTTCCAGCACCGGCAGCTGGTAGGGCTTGTCGTAGGCGATGACCTGGTGGCCTTCCTGCACGCGCCAGAGCTGGTCGCGCGCGTCGTAGACGTCGACCGCCACGATCTGCCAGGAATCCTCGTCGACGTAGAACGTACGCCGCTTGTACAGGTGGCTGACCTGCGGCTTGACGAAGGAATCGACGATCCAGACGCGCCGCAGCTCGTAGCGTGCATGCTCCTGCGCGATGTGATTCTTCTTGATGATGTCGCCGTACTCGAGCTCGTCGCTGTGGATGCGGTAGCTGTTCCCAGGCACATACATCTCCTTCTTGCCGACGAGCTTCCACTGGTAGCGGTCCATGGCGCCATTGAACATGTCGAGCTGGTCGTTCGTGCGCAGGCCGTCGGACGCCGTGCCGGGATTGTCGTAGGCGATGTTCGGCGCGCGGCGCAAGCGCCGCTGCCCCGGGTTGTACTGCCACGCGCTGCGCGGCTCCTTGACCTGGTCCATCGTCTCGTGCACCAGCAGGATCGTGCCGGCCAGACGCGCCGGCTCGGTGGTCAGCTGTAGAAAGTAGAGGATCTTGTTGTTCAAATCCTCGGGCTTGATGCCCGGCGTGCTGTAGACGAAATAGGCGTCTTCCTGGATCTTCACCAGGCTGTAGTTGCCGCCGGTCGTGACCGCGAACTGATTGTTCCAGCGGCGCACGCCGGTGTCGCGGAAGCGGACCTTGTGGTTCCAGATCACCTCGTGGCCGTTGGCCGGGATCGGGAACGGGATGCCGGTGATTGCGTTCTGCAAGGCTTCACCGTTGCCGCCGAGTTCGGCGCTCACGGCGTTTTTCGCCGTCGCCTCATAGATGAACGCCGGATTGGCGAAGCTGCGCCGCGTCTGATAGACCGGCATCGTGTACGTGTCGCCGTACTTGGCGAACAGCGCGAGCTGGCCGGGCGTGAGCTTGTCCTTGTACTGATCCAGATTCTTCGCCGTGATCGTGAACTGCGGCTTGTCTTCCGGGAATGGATCGCAATAGCGCTCGCCCTCGCCCTTGAAGCACGGCGGCGCCTTGGTCAGGCCGCCCTCCCACGCCGGGATCGTGCCCTCCTCGTTGCCGGCCTTGGTGGCCCCGACCGGCGTGAGCTCCTTGCCCAGCTTGGCGGCTTCGTCGGCCGAGACCTTGGCCCATGCCGCCGTGCTGCACGAAAGGGCTACGAACAGCGCCGCGCGCAGAAATGTCTCCATGTGTCGCACCTGTCCATGCTGAATCTAAGATGAACGTGACGCCGCACTGCGGCGTTCACGGGCGCCAAGGCTACCATCGTTCGTGATACGGCGGCGCGCGGTCGCGGCGGCGTAGACGCGGCCTACTCGAACGCGAACGCCTCGACCGGCAGCTTCATCAGCGACCTGCTCGGCTTGACCATCGACGTCGCGTGGCTCTTCGCACGCGGCAGCAGGTGATCGAAGTAGAAGCGCGCGGTCGCGATCTTGGCCGTGTAGAAGGCGACGGACTCCTCGCCGCCCTGCGCCAGCTTCTGACTGGCGACGGCGGCCTGCAGCGCCCAGAAGTAGGCCATCGTCACGTAGCCCGAGTACATCAGGAAGTGGTAGCTCGCGGCGCCGACCGAATCGCGGTCCCTGCGCGCGGCCAGCATGATGCGCATCGTCAGCACGTTCCATTCGGCGGCGTAGCGCGCGAGATCGGCAGCGTAGCGGCGCAGCTTGCCGTTGCGCATGTGCTCGACGGCGAACCTGGCGATCAGCGCCGTGAACTCGCGCACCGCCTTGCCGCGCGTCAGCACCAGCACCTTGCGGCCGAGCAGGTCGAGCGCCTGGATGCCGGTGGTGCCCTCGTAGAGCGTGGCGATGCGCGCGTCGCGCGCGATCTGCTCCATGCCGTGCTCGCGGATGTAGCCGTGACCGCCGAAGACCTGGATGCCGAGGTTCGCGGCTTCGAGACCCATTTCGGTGAGGAAGCCCTTGAGGATCGGCGTGAGGAAGCCGAGCTTGTCGTCCCAATGCCTGTACTTCTGTTCGTCGTTCTCGACGATGCCGTCGGTCATGTGGTCGGCGTACTGCGCGGCGAAGTAGATCATCGCGCGGCCGCCTTCGGCGATCGCCTTCTGCGTGAGCAGCATGCGGCGTACGTCGGCGTGGTGAATGATGCGGTCGGCGGCTTGGTCCGGCTCCTTCTTGCCGGAGAGCGCGCGCATCGAGCGGCGCTCCTGCGCATACGCCAGCGCGCCCTGGAACGAGGCTTCCGCATGACAGACGCCCTGCACCGCAGTGCCGATGCGCGCGGAGTTCATGAACGTGAACATCGCCTCGAGGCCCCGGTTGGGCTCGGCGATCATCGTGCCGCTGGCGTTCTCGAAGTTGAGCACCGCGGTGGCCGACGCCTTGATGCCCATCTTGTGCTCGATCGAGCTGCACACGACGCCGTTGCGCTCGCCGAGGCTGCCGTCGGCCTTGACCTGGATCTTCGGCACGATGAACAGCGAGATGCCCTTCGTGCCCGGCGGCGCGTCCGGCAGGCGCGCGAGCACGATGTGGACGATGTTCTCGGTGAGGTCGTGCTCGCCGGCGGAAATGAAGATCTTGGTGCCGCTGATCCGGTGGCTGCCGTCCGCCTGCGGCTCGGCGCGGGTCTTGATCTGGCCGAGATCGGTGCCGCACTGCGGCTCGGTGAGGCACATCGTGCCGGACCAGCGGCCTTCGACGAGCGGCGGCATGTACAGCGCTTTCTGCGCCGCGTCGCCGTGCTGCATGATGGTGTTCATCGCACCGAGCGACAGGCCGGGATACATGTTGAACGACCAGTTCGCGCTGCCGAGCATCTCGGTCTTGATCACCCCCAGCGACATCGGCATGCCCTGCCCGCCGTACTCGGGCGGGTGCGACAGACCCTGCCAGCCGCCGGCGACGAACCGCGCGTAGGCGTCCTTGAAGCCCTTGGGGGTTTTCACCTCGCCGCTGTCGTAGCGGCAGCCTTCCTCGTCGCCGCTCAGGTTCAGCGGCGACAGCACCTCCTCACAGAACTTCGCGCATTCGCCGAGGATCGCGTCGACGGTGTCGCGGTCGGCGTCCTTGCCGCTCGACAGCCCGGCATAGTGCTTCGGATAATCGAGCACTTCGTTGAGCAGGAAGCGCATGTCACGCAGCGGTGCTTTGTAGGCCGGCATCGGGGGTTCTTTCGGCGACGATTCGGAGCACAGTCTTGCGCACGCCGGCACCCGCGACATTGGCCGCGCCGAGCGCGCGCGCCGTCTGCGCGGTAACTCGCGCGCCGCGACCTACAATCGCCGCAGTCTCCTTCTGCGAAGACACGAGCGATGCCCAGGATTGCACTGTTCGTCTACGGCAGCCTGCTCAGCCCGCGCATCGTGCGCGCCGTGCTTGGACGCGCACCGCGGCCGCTGCGCGCGACGCTGCAGGGATATCGGCGCGTGTCGCTGCGCGCGCAGGCCTATCCGGGCCTGCTGCCGGACAGCACGGCGACGACGAGGGGCGCGGTGCTGTATGTCGACGCGCGCGAGCTGCGCGTGCTGGACCGTTACGAGGGCGAGCCGTACCGCCGCGAGCGCGTCGTCGTCCGCCTCGACGATGGCAGGACGCGATCCGCGCAGACGTATGTGCTCGGCGCCGGTGCACGCCGCCTGCGCACGGAGCGGCCCTGGTCGCTGGAAGTCTTCCTGCGCCGTCGCCGCCTTCGGCTGCCGGCAAGCGCTTGCGGATCGCAGGTGGCGGGGGCCGACCTCCCGTGACCACGCGCTGTCATTCCGGCAAACTAGGGTCACATCCGGTACGAGAGGCGTCATCCGTGGTGCCGACTTCCAAGAACAAGTAAGAGCCTATGCGGGACTCGGGGCAGTTTCTGCTCGTCGTGCACGAGGCCATGGTCAAGGCCGGCGTGGATATCAACACGCTCTACAGCCGGCTCGGCTACGACGCCGAGAAGCTGCCGCTGCGCGAGCTGCGTACGCCGCATCAGCAGCAGGCACTGTTCTGGCAGATCGCCGAAGCGGTCTCCGGCGATCCCGACATCGGCCTGCACCTGTGCCCGCACCTGCCGCTGTACCGCGGCGAGGTCCTCGAATACCTGATGTTCAGCAGCCCGACCTTCGGCGACGGCATCCTGCGCGCACTCAAGTACATCCGCCTGGTCAGCGATGCGCTCAGCATGCGGCTGATCCACGACGATCAGGGCGTGCGCATCGGCGTGATCGGCAGCCAGCTCGAAGCACCGCAGCTGCGGCACACCGAAATCTGCGTCGTCTACGAGCTGATCCAGTTCGCCCGCTCGGTCACCGAGAGCCGCTTCGCGCCGCTGCGCGTGAAGCTGCGCTGCAGCCGGCGTAGCCCGCAGCAGGACTACGAGCGCGTGTTCGGCTGTGCGGTCGAGTTCGACGGCGCCGAAAGCGAGGTCTGGTTCGACCCGGCGATGCTCGACTACCGCTCGCCGCGCTGGGACCCCGACCTGCTCAAGCTGCACGAGGAACTCGCGCAGAGGCGCCTGTCCGACCTGCGCCGCCGCGACCTCGTCGAGCGCATCCGCAAGGTGCTGTCGCAGCGCCTGGAGCTCGAGTCCTGCGATCTCGACGACGTCGCGCGCGAAGTCGGCCTCGCACCGCGGCGCCTGCGCTTCGAGCTTGCCCGCGCGGGCACCAGCTTCAGCCAGATCGTCACCGACTTCCGCTACGCACTCGCACGCAAGCTGCTGGCGCGCACCGAAGAGTCGATCGACAACATCGTCTACCTCACCGGCTTCTCCGAGCCGAGCACCTTCTACCGCGCGTTCAAGCGCTGGTCCGGCACGACGCCGGTGCGGTACCGCGAAGGCCATCGGCGCGCACTACGCCGGCCGCCTGAGCCCGGTTCGGCTAGCGCACGGTACGTACGCCGCGATAGATGACGCCCTTGGCGGGGTCTCCGGACGAGGCGCCGCCGCGCGGTGCGGCGGCTTCGCGTTGTATCGACGCACCGCGGTAGTAGGCGCTGCCGGCCGCCTCGCGGGCGGCGCTGGCGGAGCGTCCCGCACGTTCCCGTTCGACGGCCTCGATCGCAGCCCTGAGCGCCGCCAACAGCGCCGAGGGCCGGATCGGGCGGCTCAGCTCGGCATCCGCTGCCGTGCGGTCGGAGGAGTAGCGGATGACGGCGCACGGGGCCTCGGGCCATAGGCTGCCGCCGAGATCGACGATACAGACCTCGGCCTGATCCGGCTCGGTCCAGTCCAGCTGCGCGCCAATGGCGCCGGCCGCGATGTTGATGCCCGAGACGATCGCGGGGCGATCGGCCTCGGGGACACCGAGAAAGCTGATCCTGATGCGAGCCATGCTGCGATCCGGCGGGCTGGACCGCTAGATCGAAGCAATAAGGGTGCCAGCACCCGACGCAGCGGCACGCGATCGGCAGAGGCGCTGGGCACGCCGGCGGCGGCGAGTAGCCGCTGCCGCAGTCCATGCTGCAGCGCGGCCTTGTTCTCGAGGGAGCAGCACTACCTGAGGCGGTCGCGCGTCTGCTCGAGGAAGACGTCGACCAGACGCGTGAGCTTGCCCTGAATGAACGGCGGCGCAACCAGCCGGTACACCAGCGGAATCGGCACAT
>JBFMCQ010000136.1:0-5579 GCA_040754295.1 Pseudomonadota bacterium
CGGTCCGGCGCGGCCGGCGCCGGCGCGCGCCGGCGCCGGTGCGCGAAGCCCCAGGCGATGGCGATGCCGGCGGCGAGCAGCAGGAACGGACCCAGCCACAGCAGCCAGGTCGTCGGCTTGAACGGCGGGCGGTACAGCACGAAGTCGCCGTAGCGCGCGGTGACGTACTCGTTGATCTCGGCGTCGCTGCGCCCGGCCAGGATCTGCGCGCGCACTTCCTCGCGCAGGTCGGCGGCGAGCGGCGCATTCGAATCGGCGATCGCCTGGTTCTGGCAGACCAGGCAGCGCAGCTCGTTGACCAGCGCCTGATAGCGCTCCTCGTCTTGAGGCGTCAGGCGCGAGGCGTGAGGCGCAGCACCGGGCTCCTCGGCTTGCGCGTATGCCGCCACCGGCAGGCACAGCGCCAGCACCAGCGCCAGCATCACGCCCGGAGCACCCTTCCTTCCCGCCTTACGCCTCACCCCTCATCTCCGGCCGCCATCAGCGGCGCCACCTGCTCCCGCCACGCCGCCTCGGTCAGCGGCCCGATCTGCTTGTAGACGATCGTGCCCTGCGCATCGAGCACGAAGGTCTCCGGTACGCCGTAGACGCCCCAGTCCAGGCCCATGCGCCCCTGCGGATCGGCGACGATGCTGCGGTACGGGTTGCCGTGACGCTGCAGCCAGCGCAGGCCTTCGGCGTCGCTGTCCTTGTAGTCGATGCCGACGATCTCGATGCCGCTGCGCGACAGCTCCATCAGCAGCGGATGCTCGACGCGGCACGCCGCGCACCAGCTCGCCCAGAAGTTGACGAGCAGCGGCCGGCCGAGCAGGTCGTCGCGGGTGAATGGTGTCTCCTCGCCGACACGGCGCAGCGCGAAGGCCGGCGCCGGCTTGCCGATCAACGGCGACGGTACGATGCGCGGGTCGTGCTGCAGTCCGAACAGGAACAGCACCACGAGCAGCAGCAGTACCGCAGCCGGCAGCAGGTAACGCAGCCGCATCAGGCCGGCACTCCGGCCGCGGTCTGCGCGTGCTCGCGCGCCACGCGCGCCAGCCGATAGCGGCGATCGCTCAGCGCCAGCAGGCCGCCCAGCGCCATCACGACACCACCGAACCAGACCAGCCGCATCATCGGCTTGACGTAGATGCGCAGCGCCCAGTCACCGTTGTCCAGCGGCTCGGCGAGCGCGACATAGAGATCGCGCAGCGGGTTGTGCTCCACTGCGGCTTCGGTCATCACGTTGTTCTGCGCGCGGTACAGCCGCTTCTCGGGGTACAGCTCGGCGAGCAGGCGGCCGTCGCGACTCACCGTGACCGTGGCGCGGTCGGCGTCGTAGTTGGGTCCGACATAGGGCTCGACGCCGGCGAGCGTGAACGTGTAGCCGGAGAGCTCGGCGCTCTGCCCGGGGGCGAGCCGCAGGTCGCGCTCGATGCTGTACAGGCTGACGAAGGTCACGCCGAGCACCCACAGGCCGAGGCCGAAGTGCGCCAGGCTCATCCCCCAGATGGCGCGCGGGGTCTGCATCAGCCCCGCGGCGCCGCGGGCGCGCCAGCGTCGCCACGGCTCCTCGAAGGCCATGACCAGCGTCCAGACCGCGAGGAAGCCGCCGGCGACGGCGAGCAGCTCCACGCGTCGCTGCAGCAGCCACGGCAGGCACAGGCCGGCGAGCGCGGCGAGCAGCAGCGGCCAGCGGATGCGCCGCCAGATCTCGGCCGCACGCACCTGCTTCCAGCCGACCGCCATCGCCAGCCCGACGATGAAGGCCAGCGGCGCGGCCAACGGCAGGAACACGGCGTTGAAATACGGCGGGCCCACCGAGATCTTGCCGAGCCCGAAGGCGTCGACGACCAGCGGATACAGCGTGCCGATCAGCACCGCCGCGGCGGCGATCACCAGGAACACGTTGTTCAGCAGCAGCAGGCCCTCGCGCGAAAACAGCCGCAGCTCGCCCTCGGCGACGAAACGCGGCGCGCGCCAGGCGTAGAGCGCGAATGCGACGCCGAGCACGATCGCGAGAAAACTGAGGATGAAGACGCCGCGCGCCGGGTCGGTTGCGAAGGCGTGCACCGAGACGAGGATGCCGGAGCGCACGAGGAAGGTGCCGAGCAGCGACAGCGCGAACGCCAGGATCGCCAGCAGCACGGTCCACGACTTCAGCAGCCCGCGCTTCTCGGTCACCGCCAGCGAATGGATCAGCGCGGTGCCGACCAGCCACGGCATGAACGACGCGTTCTCGACCGGGTCCCAGAACCACCAGCCGCCCCAGCCGAGCTCGTGATACGCCCACCACGAGCCAAGCGTGATGCCCAGCGTCAGCGACAGCCAGGCCGCGGTCGTCCACGGCCGCGTCCAGCGCGCCCACGCGGTGTCCAGCCGGCCGCTGATCAAGGCGGTGATCGCGAACGCGAACGCGACCGAAAACCCGACATAGCCCATGTACAGCAGCGGCGGGTGAATCACGAGGCCCGGGTCCTGCAGCAACGGGTTCAGGTCACGGCCGTCGGCCGGCACCGGAAAGTGCCGGTCGAACGGATTGGACGTCAGCAGGATGAACAGCAGAAAGCCGATGCTCAGCGTACCGAGCACCGCCAGCACCTGCGCCTGCACGTCGCGCGGCAGGCTGCGGCTGAAGATCGACACCGCGGCGGCCCAGCCGGTCAGCATCAGCATCCACAGCAGCATCGAGCCCTCGTGGGCACCCCAGACGGCGCTCATCCGGTACATCAGCGGCAGCTGCGAGTGCGCATTGGCGGCCACGTAGGCCACCGACCAGTCGCGCTCGACGAAGGCCCAGGTCAGGCAGACATAGGCCAGCGCCACGAGCGCGAACTGCGCCTGCGCGGCCGACGCGCCGACCGCCATCCAGCGCGAATCCCGCCGCCAGACGCCGGCCAGCGGAATCAAGGTCTGCAGCAGCGCGACGGCCAAGGCGGCGAGCAGCGCGAAATGACCGATCTCGGGAATCATGACGACCGACGGGAATGGGAAACCGGGAATCTGGGGAATCGGGAATCGTCGGACGCAAGCGACGCGCCCGCCGTCGAAGCAGGGGCGCCCGATACCCGTTTGAACTCGGCGCAGGAATGCTTGCCGCTGGCGTCGGTCAGCTTCTCGGCCAGCTCCGGCGGCATGTATTCCTCGTCGTGCTTGGCGAGCACTTCCTGCGCGGTGAACACGCCGTCGCTGCCGACACGCCCGGTGGCGACGACGCCCTGCCCTTCGCGGAACAGGTCCGGCAGGATGCCCTCGTAGCGCACCGGCAGCTGCGCATCGCAGTCGGCGACCGTGAAGGCGATGTTCAGGCCGTCGCCGCGCTTGACGCTGCCGGCGACGACCAGACCGCCGAGCCGGATCTTCGCGTCGGCCGGAACGGACCCGGCGACGAGATCACTGGGCGTGTAGAAATACATCATGTTCTTGCGGAACGCGGTGAACGCGAGCGCGGCGGCGACGCCGATGCCCAGCACCAGCGCCGCGACCGCCACCATCCGCTGCTGTCGTCGAGTCATTCGTCGTGCACGATTTCGATGAGCCGCCGCCGGCGAACGCGCGGAGCCCACCAGTTCCAGAGAAAAATCGCCGCGGCAAAGCCGAAGCTGCCCCAGACATAGGGCGCGTAGCCGCTCATCTGCCAGAACCCGGCCGCGACACTCGCCATCACGATGCCAGCTCCGCGACCCATCCGGTATTGCGCTCGCGCCACAGCAGCTCGTTCTGCACGCGGCGCAACACGGCGTAGGCGCAGAACAGAAAGGTTCCGGCGACCGCGGCGTACAGCGGCACCGCCATGTCCGCGCTGATGCTCGGCTTGCCGAGCTTGAGGATCGTCGAGGTCTGGTGCAGCGAGTTCCACCATTCGACCGAGTACTTCACGATCGGCACGTTGACGACGCCGACGATCGCCAGCAGCGCGCAGGCGCGCGCGCCGGCACGCGCGTCGTCGAAGGCCTGGTAGAGGCCGATGACGCCGAGATAGAGGAACAGCAGCACCAGCTCCGACGTCAGCCGCGCATCCCAGACCCAGTACGCGCCCCACATCGGCTTGCCCCAGAGCATGCCGGTGACCAGCGCCACCGCGGTCATGCTCGCGCCGACCGGTGCGGCGGCGACGAGCACGCACTCGGCGAGCTTCATGCGCCAGATCAGCGCGACGACGCCGGCGGCCGCCATCAGCGAGTACAGCGATAGCGACACCGCGGCCGCCGGCACATGCACGTAGATGATGCGGAACGCGTCCTTCTGCTGATAGTCCGGCGGCGCGAAGACCAGTCCGCCGATCCAGCCCCAGGCCAGCAAGGCGGCGGCCGTCACACCGATCCACGGGGTCCAGCGCTCCGCCAGCCGGAAGAAGTGCGGCGGCGAGGCGAGACGATGGAACCAGGTCCACATGGCGGCTACGCCCTCTCCCACCGCCTGCTGCGCAGGCGGTCCCGCCTCCCGCCGAGGGGGAGGTCAAACTGGTGTCGCGGTGCGACGTTCACGGGCTTAGTCGAATGCGTTGCGTAAGGCTGCGCTGCAGGCCCACGGAATCAGACTGAACGACAGGGCCAGAATGGCAGCGATGAAGTATAGCGGACCGCTCGCCTGCAGGCCCTCCTGCGCACTGCGCACGGCACCGGCGCCGAAGATCAGCACCGGCACGATCAGCGGCAGGACCAGCACCGGCAGCAGCAGACCGGCACGCGGCAGGCCGACGACGAGCGCGGCGACGAAGCCGCCGATGGCGCTGACACAGGGCGTTCCCAGTGCCAGGCCGGCGAAGAGAACCGGCAGACCTTCGGCGCGCATGCCCAGACCCACGGCGAGCGGCAGCGCCAGCAGCACGAGTGGCAGCCCGGTCAGCAGCCAGTGCACGACGAGCTTCGCGAGCACCGTCAGATACAGCGGCGCGCGCGCGAGGCAGAGCTGCTCGAGCGTGCCGTCTTCGTAGTCGCCGCGGAACAGGCGCTCGAGCGTGAGCAGCGCGGCCAGCAGCGACGCCACCCAGAGGATCGCCGGCGTGAATGCCGCCAGCCGCGGGTCGTTGGCCTCTGCGCCGAGGCCGAACAGCGTGACGACGACGACGAGAAAGAACGGCGGCATCAACCAGTCGGTTTTCGTTTGCGCCGCCAGTTGCAGCTCCCGGCGCAGGATCGCCCAGGCGGCGCTCACGCCGCCCTCCGCGCCGGCGGCTGCAGCTCGATTTCGCGCACCGCCGGAAGACCCGGCGGCAGCGCCTGATGACTGGTCATGACGACGATACCGCCGCCGCGCAAGTGTGCGCGCAGGATGTCGGCAAACGCGGCGATACCGTCCCGGTCGAGGCCGTCGAGCGGCTCGTCGAGCAGCCAGACCGGGCGCGACGCGAGCAGCAGGCGCGCCAGCGCACTGCGCCGCTTCTGTCCGGCGGACAGCGTGCGTACCGCGCGCCGCCGCGCACCCGGCGGCACGCCCATGCGCTCGAGCGCGGCGGCGACGCCGCTGCTGTCGACGCCGTTGACGCCGCACCAGAACCTCAGATTCTCGATCGCACTGAGCTGCGGCGCGAGCGCGTTGCGATGCCCGACCCAGTGCATCGCCAGGCCGGGCGGCTCGGGCGTCACCGAGCCGCCGGCGGG
>JBFMCQ010000137.1:0-5473 GCA_040754295.1 Pseudomonadota bacterium
GTCTTCCCGCGTGAGCATCGGCGCATCAAACACACGCTCGCACTCGGCCAAATCAATGGCATGCTTGCGCTGGTTCTTCTTGCGCTTCGTGGGATCGTAGCTCATGGCCATATTTATCGTATATGCGCATATTCAGGGCCGCAAGGTCCAACCATCAGCTCCAGCCGACGTGCCACTCGCTGCGCTCGCGGCACGCGGCTGAGCTGGGGCGATGGATTTCCGCCAGGTGCTTGCGCTGAGCATGCGTGTCGCCGACATGTTCGATGACGTGGTTGCTGATCACGACGTCGAAACTGTCGCTGCCGAACGGCAGCTCGACATCGGTTACCTCCAGGTACTCGTAAGCATCGCGAACGACCCTGTTGTCGCAAACGTCTACCGCAGTCACGCTGCACTGCAAATCAGGATGGGTCCCAAAGTAATGCGCCACGCCGCCAGAGCCCGCTCCGATCTCGAGCAGACGAACCGGTTGTGGACGCTCCGAGAGGCGCAACAACCTTTCGATTTTCTTGGCTTTCAACTCGCGCGACGGCAAGTCCAGAACCGCATGCGGACGACGCCGATGGCCTGTTTGGGTCATTGCACGCTTTCCTGCGGCCGCCAATGCGGTATTCCATGCCCCAGTTCGGTGACGAGGCTGACACCGAACATATCCCAACTGAAACGCCGGGCGAATTCCAGGCATCCGTCTCGCGATTGGTGACCCCAGGCCAGTGCGCGCAGCGATGCATCGGCAAAAGCGCCGTAGTCGCCGGCTGGAACCAGAAGCCCCGAAACCCCGTCCGCGACCGCGTCCACTACTCCTCCTGTGGCGAAAGCGACGGTCGGCAGTCCGTGCGCAGCAGCCTCCACCGCCACCATGCCGAAGCCTTCCGGATCACCTGCTATCTCACGTACCGGAAACACGTGCACGTTGGCCGCGCGGTACGCCACGCCCAACTCCAAATCCGTGATCAGGCCCAGAAAGCGGAGATGATCACCGACTGCGGCCTGTTCTGCGGCCGTGCGGATGCTTTCCGGGGTCTGCGCCTGCGCGTGCAGGGCCTGGGCAGGGGTGTCGCCGACGATCAGCAGCATGACGTCGGGACAGGCCTTGACGATGCGCGGGAGCGCATGGGCGACGAACTCGCGCAGGCCCTTGCGCGTACTCAGACGCCCGACGGAGAGCAGCAGCGGCCGGTCTCCCAGTCCGTGCTCGGCGCGGAAGCGGGCGACGGTCCGGTCATCCGGCAATGCCGTCGGCAAGGCGACTCCCGGATGGACGATGCCGAGCCGTTCCGGCGGAATGCCGATGTCATGGCACAGTGTCGCCGTCGCTCGACTGTTGGCAATCACGCGGTCCATGCGGCGCAGCGCGGGCAGCCACAGCGCGCGATAGATCGGGTTGCGCACGGCAACATCCAGGCCGTGGACGTAGGCCATCGCTCTTGCACCGCAGAGACGCGCCGCTGCCAGCGCCAACGGGGCGGTCAGACCGCTGCCGGCCAACACGAGGTCGGGCTTCCACGCGCGGGCCTCGCGGCAACCCAGGATGCCGGCTCTGCACAGGAATCTGCTGAGCGGTTTGATGCGTGCTTCCCGGATCGGAAGCCCTGCCGGCGCCACCGCGGCCGCGCCCGCGGGGCCGACTACCCGTAGCTCGGCCACTTTCGCAAGCTGCTCGGCCATGTGCCAATTGAGCCTTTCCATGCCGCCCACAAGCGGCGGCAGGTTGCGCGTGAGCAGGAGTATCTTGGGGCGGTACGGCTCAGACATCGCGCCGGTAGGTCAGGGCCGTGATCTGCTCGGATATCAACCCGATCAGAAAAACGATCACGGAAGCGCTGAGCAGCAGCGCGCTCATGTTGGTGAAGCGGCCCATCGTCGTGTAAGTCCAGGCGTAGTAGCCGCAGCCGAGAAAAAAGAAACCCAGGCTTGCGGGCGCACAGCAGCCGGAATACGTCGACGTTGTCGGGCCAGCGCTCGCCGTGCTGCGGGTGCCGGGCGCGACCACGCGCACGGGCGGGTGCTTGGCGAGTTCTTCCGCAAGATCGGAGACGAACGAGCCCGCCGCTTCGCTGCCGTCCCCGAGGATGGGGAAGGAGGTGGCGATCAGGACGAGGGCGCGCGGTGCGCTCATGGCTTGCTGGCCGTGCGTGACGCGAGCCAAGTGGAGAACTCTTCTGGCGTCATGATCGGCAGGCCGTGATGCCTGCCGCGGAGCGCGAGCAAATCCTTGTCGCCGCTCACCAGTGCATCCGCTTTCGCGTTGACCGCCAGCGCCACGAATACCGCGTCGTCAGGGTCTCGCAGATGGGGCACGTTCTTGGGCGGGTGCGTCATCGTCACGGTTTCCGCGTGCGGCAGGAAGTCGGCGAGCAGCGCATCCTGTTCATCACGGTCGAGCTTGAACTTGGGATAGCACAGAACGCGAATGAGTCGGATGCCGTTTCGCGGCAGACCAGTGGGACAAACCGCCCCGTCTGCCCGCCGTGGCGCAGCCAGGCCAGGCGTCCTTCGGAGAACAGCAGCGCCGATACCAGGCAGTTGGTGTCCAGCACGATGCGGGGTGCTTTCAGGCGGGTTTGCGCGACCACTTCACGGCGTTGCGCACGTCGTCTTGGTTGATGCCCAGGGACTTGAGCTTGGCGCGCACGGCATCTGCCTGTCTCAGGCGAACCGGGGTCAGCACGATCGTGCCGTGCACCACGCTGACGTCGTAGTAGTCGGCCTCGCCGACGGCCTGCACAGCCGTTTTGGGCAAGGTGATCTGGTTCTTGGACGTGCGTTTGGCCCGCATGAGTTGAGGGAAGGGTTCACGGATTTCTTACTCTAGCATGCGTCAGCGCCCGGCTTGCAGCGACGCGGACGTCGTCGCGACGAGCTGCGCGCGACCCGCGCAGTTCAGGTCTCGCGCCGATAAGTGAGGGCGGTGATCTGCTCCGACACCAGCCCGATCAGGAAAATGATGACGGAAGCGCTGAGCAAGAGCATGCTCATGTTGGTGAAGCGACCCATCGTCGTGTAAGTCCACGCGTAGTAACCGCAGCCCAGAAAAAAGAAGCCCAGGCTTGCGGGCGCAAACAGCTTCACCGGCGAGTACAGCGTGGCGATCCTGAAGATGATCAGCAGAAAGCGCAGGCCGTCCTTGAACGGCCGGATATGGCTCGCCGTGCCGACACGCGGGTAGACCGGTATGGGTTCATAGGCCACGGCGTAGGCACTGCGGAAGAAGGCCATGGTGATCGTGGTGGGGTAGGAAAAGCCGTTGGGCAGCAGGTGCAGGAATTCGCGGAACTTGTCGGCGCGCACGGCGCGGAAGCCGGAGGTGAGGTCGCGGATGGGAAAGCCGGTCATCCAGCTGGCGAGCCGGTTGTAGAACGCGTTGGCCAGGCCGCGGTGAACGCTGGCCTGGCCGTCGCGGCTGCGGGCGCCGACGACCATGTCGTAGCCTTGGTCCAGCCGGGCCAGCAGCCGCGCGATCAGCTCCGGGTCGTGCTGGCCGTCGGCGTCCATGAAGACCAGGATCTCGCCCGTGGCCGCGCGGGCGCCGCGTTTGACGGCCGCGCCGTTGCCCATCGAGTACGGGGACGACAGGCATTGCACGCCGTTTTGCCGGCACAGCTCGCGCGTTTCGTCGGTGGAGCCGTCGTCGACGACGATGATCTCGGCCTGCGGCTGGGCGGCGCGCAGCCTGGGCAGCAGCGCCGCGAGCGCCGGGGCTTCGTTCTTGGCGGGCAGGATGATGCTGAGCGCTGTTGGCGCGATCACGGCCGAGGGCGCGGGCATGCGGTGTTCGGTGCTCGACGGCATCGCGTGTTTGGGCAATGGCTTGCGGGGTTGGCGGCAGTGTAGCAGCGGGATGGCGGCAGCCGGTTGACAGGGTGGAGGGCGGAGGGATGGGGCGGCGTGCGACCGCGGCCGTTGTGCCCGGCCGGGGCTTTGTTGGGGTGACGCCATTTGATCCGGCGCCCGGATCGGCATACCGCTGTCAGCCCGCTGTCCTATTCAAACCTCAACGCTCACTCACCGCGTCAAATCGGCGGCAATGCGCGCATACCACCAAAATTACGCGGATTCAGGTCATCGTTGATACCACTCGATCCTCGCCATCGCGCATCCAGTGATGCAGCCTTGGGCTGGGTCAAACACGTCGGCTCCGCAATCCAAACTTTCGAGGCTCCATCACGCAGCCTGTGCGCTCCCTGGCTACGTTCGCAGCCCGGATCGCTCCCGCACCACGCCAGACTCGGTACCGGCCGCTGGCTAAGCTTTGCCGGGTCGGGACTTCCACCCGACTGAATCCCTCAAGGGGATTTCCGCTTCAGATTCACTTCATCGGCTTCCCTCTCCTCCAGGCTTGGCCTGGCGCAAAGACCCCTTTCGGCTGCCAACAGCGATGCGTAGTGCGTAGAGTTTGGCAAAAGCGCAGTGCTACACTCCAAGCCCATGAGCTTCGCAGCCTTGGAAAAACAAGCGTTGGAGCTGCCCATCGAGGAGCGGGCCAAGCTTGCGCAGCGTCTGCTAGAGAGCCTCGATGAAGTGTCGGAAGCTGAGGCGGAGCAGCTTTGGCTGGATGTCGCAGCTCGCCGTGCCGAGGAAATCAACCGGGATGCTGTACGGTTGGTGACGGCTGCGGAACTGGAAAGCCGGGTGCAGTCACTGCTGAAATGAACTACGTGCTCCATCCGGCAGCGGCGCTGGAGCACGAACAGCAAGTCGCTTACTATCAAGAACGGCAAGCCGGCCTTGGTGCCCGCTATCATTCGGCGTTCAAAGCTGCCGTCGCGCTCGCCTGCGCAACCCCAAGGCGCTTCAAGATCATCCGCGAGCCGGAGATCCGAAAAATCAGGCTGCAAGGGTTTCCATACAACCTCATCTACCGCGAGGCTGGTGAGGTGATCCAAATCCTCGCAGTTGCCCACCATCGCAGGCGTCCGGAGTACTGGGCGGGGCGCGTGACGTACAACCGGTGAACCCCTGAGTCGACCATCTGCCCAGCACTTGCGGCGCCCCCGCCGCGACCATCTCCGGCGCCACCCTTCACCGCCCAAACAAAAAATCCGCCTGCACCGCCCGGCCGCGGTCGTCACAGGCCATGGGGTAGACGCCTGCCAGGCGCAGACCGCGGTCGCGCAGCCGTGCGATCACCTCGTCGGCGAACGACTGCCCGGCGTACAGCTCCTGGAATGAGCATTCCGCATACAGCCAGGCGAAGCGCCGCCGTAGGGGCAGGCCCCTGTGCCTGCCCAGGGCCCTCTCCTCCAGGCTTGGCCTGGCGCAACGACCCCTTTAGCCCGACTTGGCGGATTCCCCCCCGGTTCTGAGCATGCGCCGAAATATTTTCGTTTCGGATCAGGGGCCGATTGCGCATTCCGACGAAATCGGCCACCGAATCCGATTTAAATCGGCCGGGGATTCCGAGGTGAATCGGCCACCCCGTAAGGCTGTGCTCGCGGGGAGGATGGATTATGCGGTCGCCGGTGCGGACCGC
>JBFMCQ010000138.1:0-5445 GCA_040754295.1 Pseudomonadota bacterium
CGGTCCGCACCGGCGACCGCATAATCCATCCTCCCCGCGAGCACAGCCTTACGGGGTGGCCGATTCACCTCGGAATCCCCGGCCGATTTAAATCGGATTCGGTGGCCGATTTCGTCGGAATGCGCAGCGGAGCAAGCGCTGCTGGGTTACGGCGTGCCCAAGGAGTGGATGAGCGACGTTCAGAATGCGACTGAGGACACGCTGCTGACGCTCACCGATCACCTGCCCAGCGAGGCGGCGGAAGCGCTGCTGGAACTCGCCACCGGTGGCACGCCCAAGGCCGCTCCGATCGCGCCGGCCGGCGCCAGCCCATTTGAGCATCCGGACGCCCAGCGGCGTTTCCGCGTGATGAGCAACGTGGAGGAGCTGGAGCGCGCGCTCGCCTATCCCTGGGAGAAGTGGGCGGTCTTCCTGCATCCCGAGCAACGCGAATGGGTCGAGCGGGATTTCAACGGTCCGGCTCGGGTGTCCGGCTCGGCAGGTACCGGCAAGACGATCGTGGCGCTGCACCGCGCTGTGCACCTGGCACGCAAGAATCCGGAAGCCCGCGTGTTGCTGGCGACGTTCTCCGACCCGCTCGCCAACGCCCTCAGCGCCAAGCTTCGCCGCCTGACCGGCAGCGAGCCACACCTCGGCGAGCGCGTAGAGGTGCGAGCGATGAATGCGATGGGCGAGCGGCTCTATGAGCTTGCGTTTGGCCGAGCGAAACTGGCATCGAGCGGGCAAGTCCAGGACCTGCTGACCGCCGCCGCCCAGGAGGTTGGCGCAACCAAGTTTTCAGCACGGTTCCTGGTCGGCGAGTGGGAAGAGATCGTTGACGCATGGCAACTGGACACGTGGGAGTCGTATCGCGACGTGAAGCGTTTGGGACGAAAGACCCGCCTGCCGGAGGCGCAGCGACAGGTTCTCTGGGCCGTGTTCGACAAGGTCCGCGCACGCCTGTCGGAGCAAGGGCTCATCACCCACGCCAGGATGTTCCATCAGCTGGCGGCCGCCATGGCGTCGCGCGCCCATCCACCCTTTGACTTCGCGGTGATTGACGAGTCACAGGACGTCAGCATCGCGCAACTGCGTTTCCTCGCGACGCTCGGCGGAAACCGCCCCAACGCACTGTTCTTTGCCGGCGACCTCGGCCAGCGCATCTTCCAGCAGCCGTTTTCGTGGAAGTCGCTGGGCGTGGATGTTCGCGGCCGGTCGCGGACGCTGCACATCAACTACCGCACGTCCCATCAGATTCGGATGCAGGCCGACCGCTTGCTCGGTCCGGAAGTATTAGACGTGGACGGCAATGCCGAGGAACGCGGGCGGACGGTCTCGACCTTCAATGGCCCGCCGCCGCTGATCCGTGTGTGCACGGACGAGTTACAGGAATGCACGGTCGTTGCCGATTGGCTGCGTGATCAGTTTGAGCAAGGCGTGACGCCGAATGAAATCGCCGTCATTGTTCGGTCAGAGGCCGAGATCCCCAGGGGAACGGCGGCGCTCAATGCAGCAAACGTGGCCTACGTCGTGCTCGACGAATGGCTGCAGACCCGGAGCGGCAGCGCGTCGGTTTGCACGATGCACCTCGCCAAGGGGCTGGAATTCCGCAGCGTCGCCGTCATGGCCTGCGACGACGAGATCATCCCTCTGCAAAGCCGCATTGAGTGCGTGACCGACGACGCCGATCTTGAGGAGGTCTACAACACGGAGCGGCATCTGCTCTATGTCGCCTGCACGCGAGCTCGCGACAATCTTCTGGTCTCAGCCATTCAACCAGCATCGGAGTTCCTGGACGACTTGGCGCCGCAATAAGCGCGATAGCGAGCCGCCGCTCGCCGCCCAGGAGAGTCGATGAAAGGGGCCCATGATGATGGCCCCTTTCGTCAGGTTGCGACCTGCGGCGACCTTCAATCCCAGCTAAGCGCCCCACCCGTCTGATACTCCGTCACCCGCGTCTCGAAGAAGTTCTTCTCCTTCTTCAGATCCATCACTTCGCTCATCCACGGGAACGGGTTGTCGGCGCCGGGGTAGAGGGGCTTGAGGCCGATCTGGGCGCAGCGGCGGTTGGCGATGAAGCCCATGTATTCGTTGAACATGGCCGCGTTGAGGCCGAGCACGCCGCGGGGCATGGTGTCGTGGGCGTAGCGGATTTCGAGCTGCGTGGCTTCGTGGATCATCGCCAGCGCTTCTTCCTGGAACTGGGGCGTCCACAGGTGCGGGTTTTCGAGCTTGATCTGGTTGATCACGTCGATGCCGAAGTTCATGTGCATGGCTTCGTCACGCATGATGTACTGGATCTGCTCGGTGGCGCCCGGTAGCCGGTTGCGGCGGCCGAAGCTGAGCAGCTGCACGAAGCCCACGTAGAAGAAGATGCCTTCGAAGACGACGTAGAACGCGATCATGTCGCGCAGCAGGCGCTGATCGGCTTCCTTTGTTCCGGTGTGGAAGTCGGGGTCGGCGAGGCTCTGCGTGTACGGGATGCTCCACGCGGCCTTGTCGTGCACCGAGGGCACCTCGCGGTACATGTTGAAGATCTCGGCTTCGTCCATGCCCAGCGATTCGATGATGTACTGGTAGGCGTGCGTGTGGATCGCTTCCTCGAAGGCCTGGCGCAGCAGGTACTGGCGGCACTCGGGGTTGGTGATGTGCTTGTACACCGCGAGCACGAGGTTGTTGGCGACCAGCGAATCCGCGGTCGAGAAAAAGCCCAGCGCGCGCTTGATGATGGTGCGCTCGTCCTCGGAGAAGCCCTGCGGGTCCTTCCACTGCGCGATGTCCGCCGTCATCGCGATTTCCTGCGGCATCCAGTGGTTGTTGCAGGCGGCCAGGTACTTCTCCCAGGCCCACTTGTACTTGAACGGGACGAGCTGGTTGAGGTCGGCGCGGCAGTTGATGATCTTCTTGTCGTCGACGCGGATGCGCGCGCCGCCCATCGCGATGTCCTCGAGTCCGGTGGCGCCCACCGGGGCCGGCGCGGCGAGTCCGGCGGCACCGGCTTCGGCGTGCAGCGTGGTTTCGACGACGGCGGGGTGCGGCTTGGTCCGCGCGGCCGGGGCGGGCGCTGCGGGTTCGGTGGCGGGGCTCGGGGTGTCGTCCCAGGTCAGCATGTTCGGCTCCTTCGTTATGGCAACGGGCGCAGTGCGCCCGCGCTGTTTCGTGTATCCGCTGCGATTCGGCGCGGCTCGCAAGACGCGAGCGGGCGGCCGAGCGCGCGCTCAAGAGTGCGCCCGCCTTGCAAGCTCGTCAAGAGGAAAACACCATGGATAGTGACATTGGTATTATCGGGCCGCTATATATGGTGTTTTGTACAGTTTTCCGCCGGCTGCGCACGGGGTTTGCCGGGGGCAGGAACAGGGCTGTGGAGGGGGCTGTGGAGGGCGGAGTCTTCAGCCCGCGCCGCGCGCCATCGCCGCCATCGCCAGCGCGATCAGTGCGATTGCGGTCAGACCGATGTGCGCGAACTTGCGGTTGGCGGCCCAGGCAGTGGCGTCGGGAAGCTGGCCGGTGTCGGCGGCTTTCTTCCACTTGAGGAAGCGGATCGTCGGCGGGATCGAGATCGCGGCGGCGAGGAGGAACAGGCCCATCGCGCCGTGGAAGGTGCCGCTCTGCAGGTAGTAGTCGAGCCCCTTGCCGCCGTGCGCGAGCGGGATGCGGGCGAAGCCGGTGAGCAGCACGGCGAGCGCAGCGATGCCGTAGAGGCGGTCGATGCGCGCGAGCAGCGGCACGGTTTCGCTGCCCGGCTTGAGCTTGAGCAGGTAGAGCTCGGCGACGATGGCGCCGGACATCAGGATCACGGCGACATAGTGCAGCCAGGCGGCGATGACGGGGTGCATGGCGGGCTCCGGATCACGGCGTTCGTCGGGGGTGAGACGCGAGAGCGTCGTAAGCCACCGGATGGCATGCGCGGGGCACGAAATCCGGTGGCTTACGCGCCTGCGGCGCACATCCACCCTCGGGCATCTTACTGACAGGCTTCGCAATCCGGGTCCAGGATCGAGCAGACCTTGGCGCCGCCGACGTCGCTCGCCGCGGCGGCTGCCGGGGCGGCGGCGGGCGCTGCATGCCTGGCCGGCGCGCCGTTGCCGGCGCTGCCGCCGACGGCGTTGAGGCGGCCGTCGGTGATCGTGGTCTTCTCGGCGTGCGACGCGCCCATCGTGCGCAGGTAGTAGGTCGTCTTCAGGCCCGAGACCCAGGCGTGCTTGTACAGCTCGTCGAGCTTCTTGCCGGACGGCTCGCGCAGGTACAGGTTCAGCGACTGTGCCTGGTCGATCCACTTCTGCCGGCGGCTCGCGGCGTCGACCAGACGCTTGGGGTCGATCTCGAACGCGCACTTGTAGAGCTCCTTGAGCTCCACCGGAATGCGGTCGATGTTCTGCACCGAGCCGTCGAAGTACTTGAGGTCGTGCGCCATGACTTCGTCCCACAGGCCGAGCTTCTTCAGGTCGTTGACCAGGTACTCATTGACCACGGTGAAGTCGCCGGAGAGGTTCGACTTCACGTAGAGGTTCTGGTAGGTCGGCTCGATCGACTGCGACACGCCGGTGATGTTGGCGATGGTCGCGGTCGGCGCGATCGCCATCGTGTTGGAGTTGCGCATGCCCACGGTCTTGACGCGCTCGCGCAGCGCATCCCAGTCGAAGGTGCCGGAGACGCTCGTGTCCTGCTTCAGGTAGTCGCCGCGCTGCTGCGCGAGGATCTGGATCGAGTCGATCGGCAGGATGCCCTGGCTCCACAGCGAACCCTCGAAACTGGAGTAGCGCCCGCGCTCGGCGGCCAGATCGGTGCTGGCCTTGATCGCGTAGTAGCTGATCGCTTCCATCGATTCGTCGGCGAACCGGATTGCCGCGTCGGACTCGTAGGGCAGGCGCAGCTTGTACAGCGCGTCGTTGAAGCCCATGACGCCCAGGCCCACCGGACGATGGCGCAGGTTGGAATTGCGCGCCGCCGACACCGAGTAGTAGTTGTAGTCGATGACGTTGTCGAGCATGCGCATCGCCGTGCTCACGGTCTGCTCGAGCTTGGCCAGATCCAGCTTGCCGTCGGCACCGACGTGCGCCGGCAGGTTCACCGAGCCGAGGTTGCAGACCGCGATCTCCTGGCCGGCCTTGGTGTTCAAGGTGATCTCGGTGCACAGATTGGAGCTGTGCACGACGCCCGCGTGCTGCTGCGGCGAGCGCAGGTTGCAGGCGTCCTTGAACGTGACCCACGGATGTCCGGTCTCGAACAGCATGCTCAGCATCTTGCGCCACAGGTTGACGGCCGGCATGCGCTTGAAGTTCCTGATGCGGCCTTCGTCGGCGAGCTTCTCGTACTGGCAGTAGCGCTGTTCGAAAGCCGCGCCGACGAGATCGTGCAGATCCGGCGTCTCCTCGGGCGAGAACAGCGTCCACGGACCTTCTTCCATGACGCGCTTCATGAACAGGTCCGGCACCCAGTTGGCCGTGTTCATGTCGTGCGTGCGGC
>JBFMCQ010000139.1:0-5335 GCA_040754295.1 Pseudomonadota bacterium
TGCGTGAGCTCGGGCCGCGCTTCGATGAGTCGCAGCAGGCGGTAGCGGACTTCTTCTGGCTCCAATCCCCATCCCCAGGGTGCGGTCGTTCAACAGTTGAACGGCAGGATACGGGCCGGATGGGGGAAGGTCAATGGATCATTTGTGACAGGCCTGCGGGCGTGCGCGCCGCCGGCGAACGGGCCGCCGCGCAGCGGCGCTCGTCGCCGATCCTTTCCACATCGGCCATGAGGTTGGTGCCCGGCGCTACCCACATGGCGGTCATTCGTAGAGTTCGTCGCGCGACCAGTTACGCGCATCCGTCGCCTTTTGCTGATGCAGGCGATCGAGCAGGCGCTGCCGGGCGGCCTCGCGCCGGCGGCTCCCGACCCGCGCGGGCGCGATCATGGCGACGGGCCGGCCGCGCAATGTCACGGTGATCACCTTGCCGTGGCTGACCTCCCGGAGGATGCTGGAAAATTGGCGATTTGCGTCGCTTGCGGTCACGGTCTTCATGGCAGCTCCGGAGGGGAAGTAGTTTAAGCACTACATTATGGCGGTGGTTCGTGAGCCGCTTGCCGGGCGGCGCTTGCCGGCAAACCTTCTCTGCCAACCGAGCGCTCCAGCGCTCCCAGGTGGCGCGCAATTCGCGCGCGGCCTCTATGGCTGCGAGTAGCGCCGCAAAGCGCAGCTCGGGATGATCGGGGTATTCGTGTGCAAGGGGGTTCCGCACCTCCCGCCATGCCAGCCATGCGTCCACCTGCAGGTAGCCGAGCTTTTCGAGCCGGTTGAGACGATCCCGCATCGGCCAGTCTTCATAGGGTTCGCTAAGCGCCGCCAGCGTGGCCGGCACCAGGCGCTCACCGAGCGAGTCTTGCAGCTTGATGAAGCGGAACAGCAGCTGGTCGATCAAGCGCACCTTTTCGCGGTCGGCTTCGAGGGCAGGCCAGTCCGGCGCCGGTTGGCTGTCCCAATCGCCCAGGGCTTCGGCCAGGATGCGCGCATGCCGGCCGGCCTCCCACAGTGCAACGGCCAATCTGTCGGAGGTGCTCATATTCATAGCTGCGCCAGCAGAATGCCGGTCTTGCGCGCGAGCGCCACTACGGGACGGGCGTCGGGCTGGCCGCGGGTTGTGATGACGGCGTCTATGCGCTGCTCGTCCAGGCTTCGATACAGTTTGGCGATGAACCGGGTGCGGCGCGCAACCCGCTCGGCGGGCGGCATGGGGGCCGGAGTTTCGATCAACAGATCGACATCGCCGCCGCGGCGCCGGTCATCGGTGCGTGAGCCGAAGACCAGTACGGCCGTACCGGGAGCGAATACCTCCCGCGCGGCTTGCGTAATCGCTTGCTGGTCTTCGGGTCGGAGTCTCATGGTTTGCCCGCTCCTGCTATCGGTGTGGCGGACTTGTGGCAGCGATCAGATGCGTGGCGCACGCAGCTTGCGCACGTAGGCTTCGACGTCTGCCATGTCCTCGCGGTCGTGCCACATCGCGAACAGGGGATTTTCCGCTTGCTCTTTGGCCGCCTGAGCGGCCTCGCGTGACTCTGCTTCTTCCTCGATACGCACCGTCACGCGCGCGTCAGCCGCGGCTTGAAGCCGCGTGCGCCAGGCTTTGGGCAGTTCGCTGACCTTGACGTGTTCAATCACAATGGCGTTCATGGTTCATGGTTCACCTCGCTTTGGCGCCGGGTTCGGCGCTCTGGCGTACCCGCTGACGCAGACCGTCGAAGTAGCTGGCATCGGCGGGCGCGGCGGGTGAGGAAGCGGCTCCCGCCAGGAGCAGGTCACGCAGTTGCAGCCGCTGCTGATCTTTGCGGATCCGCTCGCGGATGTACTCGCTGCTGATGCCGTAGCCGCGGCTCGCGACCTGTTGGTCCACAAAAGACTTCAGGGCTTCCGGAAGGGAGATGTTCATCGTGCTCATGTCGAGAGCGTGAGGGCCACACCGGTCGTCCCGCGTGAACAGGCCAAGCTGATGTGGGGGCTGTCTGGCGCGGGCGGCTTCACAGGGTCATCCCGTGGCGGCGGGCGATGTCATGGATGGGCTGGGCAGGCGTTTCGGGCGTGACCAATACAATGTCGACATGCCGTCCGTCCAGGCGCCGTTCGATTTTTGCGCCGAGGCGGGCGGCGGTGAGTGCAGGCTGAGCGACCAGGGCCAGGGCTCTTCAAAGGCTGCGTTGAAGCGGCCGGTGGTGAGCCAGCCGTCGAGGCTGGCTTCGACCATGTTCTTGAGCTCGGGTGCGCCGATGACCTTGCCGGAGGGGGGCAGTACGGTTTCGCCGGCAACGAAGGGCTTGGGCGCGTGTGCGATCTCCGCGTATTCGGCCACGAGTTGGGCGATTTGAGCGCGGAGTTGTTGCTGTCGGTCCACTGGGTGGTCTCTTTACGGTGAGACCCGGATTTCATCCGGGCTACGGGGGCTGGGTGCGGAAAGAATCAAAACCGGGCGCGGCTTTTCACCCTGCCGATCGACAAAGGGAACACGGTAGACGTGGATCGATCCGGGGCGGTAAGCATAATCAATGGCACGATGGATTCCAGCAGCCGTCGTCACGACCCGCCGGTTTCCATTCAGCGTCTTCCGGGCCGAGGCCCAACGAATCGTCGTTCTTGCCGTATTCCACGGCAGCCGAAATCCAGCCGTGTGGCAACGCAGGAAGTGACAGGGGAGGCCGGCGGTTCATTTATCGGAGAGAGACGGACGCTATCTGCGCGTTGGCCCGCTAGAGGCGAGACCGCCAAGGCCGCATGGAACGCGCTAGACTTCGGGCAGAGGTGCCAGACAATGAATCAAACATACACAGCGGTTGTGAAACAGGATGGGCTATGGTGGATTGGGTGGATTGAAGAAATCCCCGGGGTCAATTGCCAGGAGCCCACCCGGGCGGAGCTTCTAAATTCTCTACGGGTTACGCTCCTGGAAGCGCTAGAGATGAACCGCGATGACGCCCGCCATGCGGCGGGCAAAGATTATGAAGAACTCAGCATCGCCGTATGAAGCGGCGCGACCTGCTCCAGCATCTCACCGCGCACGGGTGTTCATTGTTGCGAGAAGGCGGCAGTCATTCTTAGTGGCACAACCCAACACTGAACAAGCGAAGTGCAGTGCCGCGTCACAGCGAAGTAAATGACCACTTGGCGAGAAAGATCTGCAAGGATCTTGGTGTTCCAGTGCCATAGCGCGGCCCATCGGTTCCAGCCGCGGTCCTGCCTCCGCTTGCGCTCCGGCAGGCCCGCGGGTGAACCGGGGCGTTGTCCTCCTCATAGATGGAGCTACCGTGCACAACGCCTTTTTTGACCGAAGGTTTCATTGCCGCTTGAGCAAACCGTAAGCGAAGACGGCGGTGGTCAGCGGCGTGTATGGATTTCATGTGGGGCTCCGCTGAGGTAGTCGTCGATCTGCCAGTGGTCTGCCACTGCGAGCGAGACCGCGGAAACACGATCAGACTCGCTTGGGATTGCGGCGGAAGTTGGCGAGCTTGACGTGGCCCTTGTCCACCAGCGCCTGCAGGCAGTAGTTGATCTTGCCCAGACTCACGCCCAGATCGCTTGCCAGCTCGCGCTGCGTGATCTCCGGGCGCTGCTCGATCAGGTGGATGATGCGGTAGCGGACATCTTCGGGGTGCACTCGTCCCGTGAGGACTCACAATTCGCCTTCTTCAATTCCTGCGACCTTCATCAAATGCCGCTGCAACCCGAGCTTCAACGGCGTGTTCCCATGAACCGGCACGGAAATCCGCGCATTTTCACCAGATTTAGCATAGATATGATGGCTTCCATGGATTCGCTTCAATACCCAGCCTTTACCTTCGGCAAGCTTGCAGAATCTCTTGCCGCTGATGGCTTTCAAACGGCTATCTCCATCACTTTGTCTTTTCCGGATACCGATATTTCCTGAATATCCACGGACAGGCATCCTTCCACTGCCTCGTAGATATTGCTCAACAATTGGTCGAAGGTCTCTCCTTGAGTTGCACACCCAGGTATGGAAGGAACTTCCGCCCAATAGCCGCCTTCTTCGGCTTCGTGCACGATCACTTTCAATTTCATGGCATTTCATCTCCTTTAGAAACTGCAGCGTGATGCCGGCGTCGTCGGACGCACTGCGGGCATGGCTAATGTTCCCCCGGCGCTTGGTGAGCGGCTTTTTCGCGCGCAGGTCCCAGCTCTGTTGCAGCCAGTTCAAGCTTGGGAAGATCGCCAACGAAGCGTGCTGCTTGCACCAGAGTTCTCCTGTCGGCTTGCGCCAGCGTATGGAGATCTCCGTCGCCGAAATAGACGAGTGGCTTGAGCCGGCCCCAAAGCTGCTGCTGGGCTGGCGGCAAGTTTTCAAGATGCCGGTAACCCGACTTTTGACGATGGTGGGCATGTGCGGCCACCGCGCTGCGCTGTGCGTACCGCCTGAGGATGAAACTCAAGGCTTCTGGCCGGCATGGTCGGGGGCCAGGAGGCGCGCCCTGATGTCGTGCCATGACACGAGCTCGACCTCGCCGGCATCAATCTGCGCGGTTCTGCGCTCGATCTCTTCGGCCGAGGCCGCCTCTACACCCGTGTTCGGCGGCTGATCGAGACTCTCCAGCAGCAACCCGGCAAGGGCGGCCCGGTCCGCCTCGTCCAGCTGCGAGGCTGCCTTGAAGAGGTCGACGACGGTGGTGGACATGATGCCTCCTGATTCGGAGTCGTTAAGACAGTTTGCTCTCTGACGCCGCCTGGTGCGAGTTGTTGGCGCCCTTGGCGCTGGCGAAACCTCTCATGGCCTGTGCTTGCCTCGCGCGTGAGCGGCCCTTCACGCATTGTGAGCCGGCACCGATTGCAGGACGCGCGGCGAGCGGGTTCGAAACCGTTCAGCTCGGCTACGGCGCGGGCCACCAGAAGCCTTCCAGCCGCCGTTTAGGGCAATCGACGACTTACTTAAGGATTAAGACAGACAAGCCGCAAAACGGCACGCTACCGCCCTACGATCACCCTTTCGGGATCTCGCATGCATCGTGCCGGGGCTGGAAGTATCTTCCAGCGACCGCCGTCTATACCGCTGCGACGGCCAGCGCCCGTTCCGGCAGCTCGACCGCGCGCTGCGCCCCGAGCCACTCCAGCAGCACGATCACCCGCTCCGTGCCCGAGCGGGTGCTGAAGATTGCATTCAAACCGGCAAACGGCCCTTCGGTGACGCAGAGGCGTTGCCCCGGCGCCCATTCGGGCTCGGCGATGCGGATCGCGCCTTCGCGCTGCTCCAGCTCGCGGAGCCGCTCGATGAAGCCCGCCGGCAGCGCCGGTATGCGGGTGCCGAACCGCACGAGGCCGCAGCAGCCGATGGTGGAGCGGATCGGCCCGACGTTGTCCCGGCCCAGGT
>JBFMCQ010000140.1:0-5315 GCA_040754295.1 Pseudomonadota bacterium
TAGAGCACGAGGACCGCGAGCAGACCGCCTTCGAGCGCCGCGTACTTGACCTCGTCGATGGCCTGGCGGATGAACATCGACTGGTCGTACAGCGGCTTCATCTCGACGTCGCCCGGCAGCTGCTTGCCGAGCTGCTCGACGCGCGCGCGGATGCGTTCGGCGATCGCTACCGTGTTGCCGTCGCCTTCCTTGTACAGCGAGATCTCCACCGCCTCGTCGCCGCCGATGCGGATGATCGCCTCGCGCTCCTTGAAGCCGGAGCGCACTTCGGCGACGTCGCGCAGGTAGATCGAGCGGTCCGAGCGCGTGATCAGGATCGTGTCGCGCATCTCCTCGAGCGACTTGAACTGGTTGAGGGTGCGCACCAGATAGCTCGACGCGCCCTGCTCGACGCGGCCGCCGGAGATGTTGGCGTTCTCGGCGCGCAGGCGCTCGGCGACCTGCTCCAGCCTCAGGTTGAACTGCGACAGCCGGCCGGGATCGACGAGCACCTGCACTTCGTCTTCGAGGCCGCCGCTGATCTTCACTGCGGCGACGCCGTCGACGCCTTCGAGCGGTTTCTGCACCAGATCCTCGGCGATGCGCCGCAGGCGTTTGAGCGCGGCTTCGTCGGCGCTGCGCCGCGTGCCGTCGCCGGCCTTGAGCGCGAGGCCGTAGCGCATGATCGGATCCTGGCTCGGATCGAAGCGCAGCACGATCGGGCGCTTGGCTTCCTCCGGCAGCTCCAGCGCGTCGAGCTTCTCACGCACGTCGAGCACGGCGAAATCCATCGGCGTGCCCCAGTTCAGCTCCAGCGTCACGTCGCTGCGCTCGGCCAGCGACGCCGCACGCACCTGGCGCACGTTGCGGATGATGCCGACGGCCTCCTCGATCGGCTTCGACAGCAGCGTCTCGACCTCCTCCGGCGCCGCACCGGGCAGCTCGGTGCGGATGGTCACCGTCGGGTACGACAGATCCGGCAGCAGCGTCAGCTCCAGCCGCGACTGCGAGACGAAGCCGAACAGCAGCACGGCGAAGGTCAGCATGCTGATCGCGACCGGGCGTCGCGTGCAGATTTCGATGAGCTTCATCGAGGAGTCCCCCTTGCCCCCGCGTCAGCCCGCGTCGCCCGTCGCCGCGACCGCCGGCGGCGAGGGGGCATTGACGACCTCGACCTTGCTGTCGTCCCTGAGGCTGGCCTGGCCGGTGACGACCAGCTGCTCGCCGGCGGCGATGCCGTCGAGTACTTCGTAATGCCTGGCGTCGCTGTAGCCGACGCTGATCGGGCGGCGGCGCGCGCGGCCGTCGCTGACGACGAAGACCGAATGCTGGGCGTCCTCGGTCAGCACCGCATCCTTCGGAATCAGCAGCGCCCGGTCGTGGCGGTCGTAGAGAATCTCGACGCGGCCGAACATGCCCGGCTTGAGCTCGGGCTGCTCCGGCGCCATCGCGACGGTGACCTTGACCGTGCCGGTGCCGGCGTCGACGACCGGATTCACGCGCAGGATGCGGCCGGTGAAGACCTTGTCCGGCCAGGCGTCGACGACGAGCCCCGCCGGCTGGCCCGGCGCGAGCTTGTGGATGTCGCGCTCGGGCACGAAGATCTGCGCCTGCAGGCTGTCCATGCGCGTGATGCGGAACGCCGGGCTGCCGATCTGGATCGTGTTGCCGACCTTGATGTGCCGCGCCGAGACGACGCCGGCGAACGGCGCCCGGATCTCCGCTTCTTCGAGCGTCAGGCGCGCGAGGTCATAGGCGGCGCGCGCACCATCGAGCTCGAACTTGGAGCGCTCGTAGAGCTCGCGCGAAATCAGCTTGCGCTGATAGACCGAGGCATTGCGCTTGTAATCCTGCTCCAGCTTGTCGAGCGTCGCCTTGGCGCGCGCGAGCTCCAGGCGCAGGCGCTCGGTCTCGAGCTGCGCGAGCACCTGACCGGCGCGCACGTGCTCGCCCTCCTCGACCAGAATCCGCTCGATGACACCACCGCTCTTGGCGTTGACGGTGGCCTCCTCTTCGGCCTCCAGCGTCGCGGTACCGCGATACGCGGCCTCGATCGGTCCGGTCACGGCGACCGCGATTTCGACCGGAATGCCGGGCTCGTCCTTCTCCGCGTTCTTCTCGGCACGGCCGTCGCTGCAGCCGGCAAGCCAGCCGGCGCATAGCGCCGTCAGCAGGCCCACGCACCGCATGTTCATGGGACATTCACTCCGTTCGGGGATGGGGCCGCGATCTCAAGACCCGTGCCAAGCCCTGTCCGCGCCAGTACTTTATTGATTCGCAAGAGTATTCGTCTTCGGCGCCACAAGGCGGCCGGGAAAGTCCCCAGACCTCGCGCGCCGGATTTCGGCATTCATGCCGCGCGTTGGCAGAAAACGCCAATTATTGGGTGTGAGTATTGCGCGACTCTTACGTGATGTTCTAAGCAAGAATCGCTTCCCCCCTGTGGACGTTCGTCCCGTTGGATGGGCGCGGCGCGCAAAAGGTTGCAGCCGGGCCCAGGATGATCTCCGCCGCCGGCAGGCTTTGTTAGCATGGTCGGCCCTCCTCACCGAATCACGATCATGGAAATCGCCAATCAGCGTGTCGCCTATATCCACTACACGCTTACCAATGACGCTGGCGAAGTGCTCGACAGCTCGCGCGAAGCCGAGCCGCTGGCTTATCTGCACGGCGCCGGCAACATCGTTCCCGGCCTGGAGAGCGCGTTATCGGGCAAGCAGGCCGGCGACCGGCTCAACGTGAAGGTCGCGCCCGCCGAGGGCTACGGCGAGCGCGACGAGGCGCTGGTGCAGGACGTGCCGCGCGGCGCGTTCCAGGGCATCTCGGACATCGAACCCGGCATGGCCTTCACTGCCCAGAGCAACCGCGGCACGATGCGCGTCGTCGTCACCCGCGTGGCCGGCGACGTCGTCACCGTCGACGGCAACCATCCGCTGGCCGGCGAAACGCTCAACTTCGATGTCGAAGTCACCGAAGTGCGGCCGGCGACCGAGGAAGAGCTGAGCCACGGCCACGTGCACGGACCCGGCGGGCAACACCACTGATCCGGCTGCCGGGGGGGGCAGCACGTGTACACGCTCTATGGGATGACCGGCAGCGGCAACTGCTACAAACCGGCGCTGGCGATGAGCCAGCTCGGGATTGCGTTCCGCTGGCAGGAAGTGGAGATGCTCAAGGGCGCCACGCGCGCCCCGGAGTACCTCGCGCTCAACCCCAACGGCAAGGTACCGCTTTAACCGCTTTAGAAGCGGTAGTGCACGCCGAGGCTGACGACCGGCCAGTAGCGCAGGTCTTCAAGCTCGGCCTCGACGTTGTCCTCTTCGTCCTCCAGCTCGGAGCGGAACGCCTGTGCGCGTGGATCGTCGGGATCGTTGACGTCGAAACCGAGCGGACCGTCGGGATCGCAGGCGAACAGCGACGAGTCGCAGGCGCGGCCGTTCGCGACGAACTCCGCCGACGGCGCGTCGGCGAGCATCACGCCGACGTCGACGCTCCAGCCGAGACCCGTACCGCCGGTGGTACCGCCCCAGCCGATGCCGAGATACGGCGTCACGACGCCCAGGTCGATGTCGCCGTCGAGCCGGCCGCTCGCCGTGTACTCGCTGTCGCCGATCTCGTACTGCTCGTCCTCGGCGCGCGTCAGCAGCGTGATGTCCGGCGCGCGGCTGTACGCACCGGCGCTGACGCGGAAACCGCCGGCGAACGGCCGGTAGTCGAGCATCGCCAGCGCCGACGCGAACTCGACGTCGGCGTCGTAGTCGATGCCGTCCTCCTCGACCTCTTGGCTGACCTTGCCGAGCGCGTAGCCGCCACGCAGGTCGAAGTGGGTGCCGAGCGCGTGCGCATAGTCGAGGATGATGCCGCCACTGCCCACGCGCAGCCCCACGCCGCTCCCACCGCCGTCCTGTGCCAGCGCAGCAGGCGCGTGCGCGAGCAGCGCCGCCGCCGCCACGAAGTATCTCCCCAGCATCTCGCAGTCCCTTGTTGCGTTGTTGGCCGGCCGGAGTCTAGCAGGCTCCGCGCACGCGCTACGAACCGTGCTCGACACGCGCCAGCGGCGCCGGCACGCCTTCGGACGTGAGCCACAGTGCCGCGCCGTCGAGCGCGCAGGCTTCAATCTGCGCGTAGTCCGGCAAGGCGATGCCCTGCGGTGCACGCCGCAGCGCCGCCGGCCAGCTCTCGTCCGCCGCGCGCCGGTACAGGTAGGCGTGGGTGTAGGTCGTGACCACGAGTGTCGAGCCGGCGTCGTCGATGTCCATCGCCGTGGTGTAGTTGAAGCTCCGCCCCCACGGGCCGATCGTCATCGCGCGCGGGATCGCGATCTCGCCGAGCGCCTCGGCGACGACTGCGTCGGCGTCCGGCGCCAGCGGCACGCGATACAGGCGCGGCACGGCATCGCGCTTGGACAGCAGGTAGATATGCCCTGCGCGCGCATCGACGGCCACGCCCTCGACGTCGCGCGCGCCGTCCGGATAGGTCACGCGGATCGCGCGCTGCGCGACGGCATCGACGGCGAATGGCCGCGCTGCCGACGAGACGTCCGGCTCGTCGACGACGTAGAGCATCACGAACGGCCGGCGCGCGTTGTTGTCGCCGGTATCGGCGATCAGCAGGCGCGGCCGACCGTCTTCGACGAACGCGGCGATGTCCTCCCAATCGACGTTGCGCGCCGCCGCGAGCCGCAAGGTGCCGAGGAAGCGGCCCTCGCGGTCGACGGCATAGGCCTCGGCCGCGCCGCCGCTGTCGTTGTGCGTCCACAGCAGGTCCGCGCTGCGGCGCGAGCGCGCAAGGCCCGACGACTCGTCGATCTGCGCGCTGTCGATCCGCCACTCGTCGACGCCCGCCTGCGGGGAGACCGATGCCGCGCTGCAGGCGAACAGCGCCAGCAGCAGGGGCGCCCGCAGTGCCGCGAAGCTGCGCATGGGCTGTCTCACCAGTCGGCGGATACGTGGATGACGAAGTCCGGCGACGACTGCGTGACCAGGTCTTCCTGCAGCGCCAGCCGCCACTGCGTGCCGGCGACGCCGAAGTAGCGGAAACCGAACACCAGCTGCCCGCCGCTCTTGGTCAGCGCATCGAGCGCGCTGTCGTCGTAAAGCGGCGCGTGGCCGTAGAACTGCACGCCGGCATCGAGCGCATCGGTGAGCGCATAGCCGATCGAGAGCCAGCCGAACGGCACCACGCTTTCCTGCAGCGGCGCGAGCGGGCCATCGCCGTCGATCGCGCTGGCGCCGGCGGCCAGGGCGCCGGTCCAGCGCTGCGCGCCGCCGAGCGCGTAGCCGCGCTCGTACCACAGCGAAGCCCCGAGGCCACCGCCGAGCAGCTCGTCGGCGTCC
>JBFMCQ010000141.1:0-5164 GCA_040754295.1 Pseudomonadota bacterium
CGCTACGTGCTCGGCAGCGAGCTGGGCCAGTGCTGCGGCGGCGTCGTCGAGCTGTGGCTGGAACGCTACGGCAGCCAGGACGTCGCCTGGCTCGACGATCTGGCGCGGGCGCTGCACGAGCAGCCGGCGCTGGAGCTGCGCAGCCGCCTGCGGCGCGATGCCGTGGAGCGCGACTGGCGCGCCGCCGGCGACGACGGCGACGCCGGCGCAACGACGCTGACCGCTCTCGCCGACGGCGTCGAACTGCGCGAGCGGCTCGCCGGCGGCGCGCCGCTGTGGCTCTACGGCGCCGGCCACGTCGGCCAGGCGCTGGCGCGCATCGTCGCCGAGCTGCCGCTGCGCCTGACCTGGATCGACGCGCGCGCCGAACTGTTCCCGCCGGCGCCGCCCGGCGGCGCCCGCGTGCTGGTGCCGCAGGATCCGGTCGAGACCGTCGCGCTGGCGCCGGCCGGCGCGCGCTTCCTGGTGATGACGCACGATCACGAGCTCGACTACCGGCTGTGCCGCGCGCTGCTGGCGCGCGACGACTTTGCCTTCGCCGGCCTGATCGGCTCGAAGAGCAAGGCCGCGCGCTTCGGCTCGCGGCTCGCGCGCGAGGGCGTCGAGCCCGCGCGCATCGCCCGCCTCACTTGCCCGGTCGGCCTGGGCGCCTCGCGCAGCAAGTGGCCGGCGGCGATCGCCGTCAGCATCGCCGCGCAGCTGCTCGACACGCTGCCGGAGCTGCCGCCGCGCCGGCCGGCGGCTGGGGACTGCGCCGGCGCTGCGCAGCGCGACTGCGCCGGCTGCCGGAAGCCCGCGTCATGAACCCGCCCCGCCTGGCGCTGCACGGCATCAGCAAGCGCTATCCCGGCGTCGTCGCCAACGACGGCGTCAGCCTGGTCGTGCAGCCCGGCGAGATCCACGCGCTGCTCGGCGAGAACGGCGCCGGCAAGAGCACGCTGATGAAGATCGTCTACGGCGTGATCCGCCCGGACGAAGGCCGCATCGAGTGGGAAGGCCGCGAGCAGCGCATCGACAGTCCGGCGCGCGCCCGCGCGCTGGGCATCGGCATGGTGTTCCAGCACTTCTCGCTGTTCGAGACGCTGAGCGTCGCCGAGAACATCGCGCTGGCGCTGGACGGGCGCGACCCGCCGGCGGCGCTGGCGCCGCGCATCCGCGAAGTGTCCGAGCGCTACGGCCTGCCGGTCGATCCGCAGCGCCTGGTGCACAGCATGTCGGTCGGCGAGCGCCAGCGCGTCGAGATCCTGCGCTGCCTGCTGCAGGCGCCGCGCCTGCTGATCATGGACGAGCCGACCTCGGTACTGACCCCGCAGGCGGTGCAGCAGCTGTTCGTGACGCTGCGCCGGCTCGCCGCCGAAGGCCTCAGCATCCTCTACGTCAGCCACAAGCTCGACGAGATCCGCGCGCTCTGCGACGTCGCCACGGTGCTGCGCGGCGGCCGCGTCGGCGGCCGCGCGCTGCCGCGCCAGGAGAGCAACGACAGCCTCGCGCAGATGATGATCGGCCGCGAGCTGGCGCCCTGCCGGCTGCGGCCGCGCGAAGCGGGGCCCATCGAACTCGAACTGACCCAGCTTTCGCTGCCCAGCGCCGATCCTTTCGGCACCGCGCTTGCGGCCATCGACCTGCGCGTGCGCGCGGGGCAGATCGTCGGCATCGCCGGCGTCTCCGGCAACGGCCAGCGGGAACTGCTGGCGGCGCTCTCCGGCGAGCGCCGCGTCGCCGAGCGCGGCATGGTGCGCCTCGGCGGCGACCCGGTCGGCGATCTCGATCCGGCCCAGCGCCGCCGCCGCGGCTTCGGCTTCGTGCCGGAGGAGCGCCTCGGCCGCGGCGCGGTGCCGTCGCTGTCGCTGGCGCACAACGCGCTGTTGACCGGCGCCGCCAAGGGCCTGGTGCGGCGCGGCCTGGTGCGCCCGGCGGCGGCGCGTGCGTTCGCGCGCGCGATCATCGAGCGCTTCGGCGTCAAGTGCCGCGACGAGCGTTCGGCGGCCGACAGCCTGTCCGGCGGCAATCTGCAGAAGTTCATCGTCGGCCGCGAGATCCTGCTCGGACCCAGGGTGCTGGTCGTCGCACAGCCGACCTGGGGCGTCGACGTCGGCGCCGCGCAGCGGATCCGCCAGGCGCTGATCGAGCTGCGCGACCAGGGCGCCGCGGTGCTGGTGATCTCCGAGGAGCTCGACGAGCTGTTCGAAATCAGCGACCGCATCGCCGTGCTCGCCCGCGGGCGGCTCTCGCCGCTGTGCGACCCGGCCCAGACCAGCGTCGCCGAGATCGGCCGCTGGATGGCCGGCGATTTCGCTGCGACGCGGCCGGACGTCTCCCATGCTGCGGCTTGAGCGGCGCGCGCAGCCCTCGCGCGCGATGCGCGTGCTGGCGCCGCTGATCGCAGCGCTGCTGATGTTCCTGACTGGCCTCGTGATCTTCACGCTGCTCGGCAAGGCGCCGCTGGCGGCTTTCGGGGTCTTTTTCGTCAAGCCGCTGAGCTCGATGTACGGGCTCGGCGAGCTGCTGGTGAAGACGGCGCCGCTGCTGCTGTGCGCGCTGGGCCTGGCGATCGGCTTTCGCGCCAACGTCTGGAACATCGGCGCCGAGGGCCAGCTGGTGGCCGGCGCGCTCGCCGGCAGCGGCGTGGCGCTGGCCTGGGGCCAGACCGAATCCGCGGGCGTGCTGCCGGCGATGCTGCTCGCCGGCGCGCTCGGCGGCATGGCCTGGGCGGCGGTCCCGGCGCTGCTGCGCACGCGCTTTCGCACCAGCGAAATCCTCACCAGCCTGATGCTGGTCTACGTCGCGCAGCTGCTGCTGAGCTACCTGGTGCACGGGCCGTGGCGCGATCCGGACGGCTTCAACTTTCCGCAGTCGCGCATGTTCAACGACTGGGAGCTGCTGCCGCTGCTCGGCGAGGGCACGCGCGCGCATCTGGGCGCCGTCTTCGCGCTCGTGGCGGCGCTGCTGTCCTGGTTCTTCACCGAGAAGACCTACGCCGGGTATCGCCTGCAGGTCGCCGGCCTCGCGCCGGCGGCCGCCGCCTACGCGGGCTTTGGCGAGCAGCGCAACGTCTGGCTGGCGCTGCTGATCGGCGGCGCCTGCGCCGGGCTCGCCGGCATCGGCGAGGTCGCCGGGCCGATCGGCCAGCTGCAGCCTTCGGTGTCGCCGGGCTACGGCTTTGCCGCGATCATCGTCGCCTTCGTCGGCCGCCTGCATGCCGCCGGCATCGTGCTGGCGTCGCTGCTGATGTCGCTGCTGTATCTGGGCGGCGAGCAGGCGCAGATCGATCTGGCGCTGCCCGCGGCCATCACCGGCCTGTTCCAGGGCCTGCTGCTGTTCTACCTGCTGGCGGCGGACGCCTTCGTCACCTGGCGCATCCGCCGCGTGAGGCGGGCATGAGTATTGAGCTTCTCACGGCGATGCTGGCGAGCACGGCGGCGGCGGCGACGCCGCTGGTGTATGCGGCGCTGGGCGAGCTCGTCACCGAGCGCGCCGGCGTGCTCAACCTCGGCGTCGAGGGCATGATGCTGGTCGGGGCGATCGCCGGCTTCGCGGTCGGCCTGACGAGCGGCAGCCTGCTGCTCGGCTATCTCGCCGCGGCCGGCGCCGGCATGGCGCTGGCGCTGATCTTCGCGCTGCTGACGCTGCAGCTGCAGACCAACCAGGTCGCAACCGGGCTGGCGCTGACGCTGTTCGGCGTCGGCCTGTCGGCCTTCATCGGCAAGGCCTATACCGGCCAGCCGATCGCCGCGCTGCCGCCGCTCTCGCTGCCGCTGCTCGGCGAGCTGCCCGTCGTCGGGCCGCTGCTGTTTCGTTTCGACGCGCTGGTCTATGGCGCGTTCGTGCTGTTCTTCGCCGTGCAGTGGTTCCTGTCGCGCACGCGAACCGGCCTGCTGCTGCGCGCCGTCGGCGAGTCGCCGGCGGTCGCGCACGCCATCGGCCACCCGGTGCAGCGCCTGCGCTACGCGGCGGTGCTGTTCGGCGGCGCCTGCAGCGGCATCGCCGGCGCGTATCTGTCGACGGCGCTGACGCCGATGTGGGTCGAGGGCCTGTCGGCCGGGCGCGGCTGGATCGCGCTGGCGCTGGTGGTGTTCGCCACCTGGAAGCCGCTGCGCGTGCTCGCCGGCGCCTACCTGTTCGGCGGCGTCACCGTGCTGCAGCTGTACGCGCAGGGTCTGGGCCTGCACATTCCGTCGGAGTTTTTGTCCATGCTGCCGTACCTCGCGACCATCGTCGTGCTGGTGCTGATCTGCCGCGACGGCCGCAGCATCCTGCTCAACCAGCCGGCCTGGCTCGGCAAGAGCTTCCGCCCGGAGGCCTGAAGGCCACGCATGCCCACGGAAGCCTATCTGCTCGAATGGCTGAACCTGCTCGGACGCTGGGCGCATGTCATCGTCGGCATCGCCTGGATCGGCGCCTCGTTCTACTTCGTCTGGCTCGACAACCATCTGCTGGCGCCGGCCGATGCGGCCGCGGCGCAGCGCGGCGTCGCCGGCGAGCTGTGGGCGGTGCACGGCGGCGGCTTCTACCATGCGCAGAAATATCGCCTCGCGCCGCCGCAGCTGCCGGCGCAGCTGCACTGGTTCTACTGGGAGGCCTATACGACCTGGCTGACCGGCTTCTTCCTGCTCTGCCTGCTGTACTACGGCTCGCCGAAGCTGTACCTGATCGACCCCGCGGTGCGGGCGCTGGCGCCGTGGCAGGCGGTCACGATCGGGCTGGCCACGCTCTGCGGCGGCTGGCTGGTCTACGACGGCCTGTGCCGCTCGCCGCTGGGGCGCCACGAGCGCGCGCTGGCCGCGGTGCTCGCCCTGCTGCTCGGCCTCGCCGCCTGGGGCCTGTGCGCGCTGTTCAGCGGCCGCGGCGCCTACCTCCACTTCGGCGCGCTGCTCGGCACGATGATGGTCGCCAACGTGTTCTTCGTGATCATTCCCGGCCAGCGCCGGGCGGTCGCGGCGATGCGCGCGGGCCGCGAGCCCGATCCGCGCGACGGCGCGCGCGGCAAGCAGCGCTCGGTGCACAACACCTATTTCACGCTGCCGGTGCTGTTCACGATGATCAGCCACCACTACGCCTGGACCTACGGCTCGGAGCACCGGCTGCCGGCGCTGCTCGGCCTGGCCTTGGCCGGCGCCGCGATCCGCGCCTGGTTCGTGATGCGCCACAAGGCGCAGGAGCGGGG
>JBFMCQ010000142.1:0-5144 GCA_040754295.1 Pseudomonadota bacterium
GCGGGTCTTTTCCCTCGTGGCTTCCTGCTCCCGCTGCGTAGCCGTGCGGTTGCATGCCTCGTATCTGCGCGTCCCTTGCGCTTCGTCTGCGAGCGTGCGGGATTCTCGGGCTTTCTGCTCGGCGTCGCGAACAGCCTTTTTCGCTGGCCGAGCTTTGCGCTCCGCTATCTCCGCTGCGCGTCGAACGGTTCGCTTTCTCGGCATGACCTATGCCCTCGCGCTGCCGATGGCGACGACCTTGCCGCGTCCTTCGCGCAGGCGGTCGAGATAGTCGGCCCAGGCCTGCATCATGCGGCGGCGCTCGGGCAGGTGTTCGGCGTAGTTGTAGGCGGCGCGCACCGCGTCGCGCTCGGCGTGCGCAAGCTGGCGCTCGATGGCGTCGCGGTGCCATCCCTGCTCGTTGAGCAGCGTGGATGCCATGCTGCGAAAGCCGTGGCCGGTCATCTGGTCCTTGCTGTAGCCCAGGCGGCGCAGCGCTGCGTTGACGGTGTTCTCGCTCATCGGGCGCGTGCGCGTGCGCTCGCCGGGGAAGACGTAGCAGGGCGCGTCGGGCTTGGCGGGGATGCCCTGCCCGGTCAGCGGGTACAGCTCGCGCAGGATCGCCACGGCCTGCACGCACAGCGGCACGATATGCGGCGCGCGAGCTTTCATCTTGTGCGCGGGGATGCGCCACTCCGCCTCGTCCAGGTCGATTTCCTGCCACTCGGCGCGACGCAGTTCGCCCGGCCGCACGAACAGCAGCGGCGCGAGCTTGAGCGCGCAGCGGGTGACGAACGCGCCTTGATAGCCGTCGATCGCGCGTAGCAGTTCGCCGATGGCCTGCGGATCCGTGGTCGAGGCGTGATGGCGTTTGACGGGCGGTGCCAGCGCGCCGCGCAGGCTGGCCGTGGGGTCGCTTTGCGCGCGCCCGGTGGCGACGGCGTAGCGGAAGACTTGCCCGCAGTTCTGCTGCGCCCGATGCGCGGTTTCGACGGCGCCGCGCGCTTCGATGCGCCTGAGTACCTGCAAGAGTTCCGGCGCCGTGATCTCGGCAATGGGCCGCTTGCCGATCCACGGGAAGACGTCGCGATCGAGGCGGGCGATGATCTTGTCCGCATGGCCGGGCGCCCACTGGGGCGAGAACTTGGCGAACCACTCGCGGCCGATCGCTTCGAAGGTTTCCGCAGCGGCAGCGGTGCTCGCGATGCGCTCGGCGCGCTTGACGGCGGCCGGGTCTTGCCCGCCGGCGATCAGCTCGCGCGCCTTGTCGCGGCGCCTGCGCGCCTCGGCGATGGACACGTCCGGGTAGGTGCCGAGCGAGACGCGCTTTTCCTTGCCGGCGTGCCGGTACTTGAGGCGCCACCACTTGCCGCCGCTCGGCGCGACTTCCAGATACAGCCCGCCGCCGTCGAACAGCTTGCGCGGCTTGTCGGCGGGCTTGGCTTTGCGGATGGCGAGGTCAGTCAGGGGCATGGCGTGCTCCGGGATCGGCATCGCGGAATACCTGCTGCTCCAGGTCCGTCAGACATTCGAAGGGCCGCCCTTGCTCCAGGCAACGATCCACGGCCGGGAAGCGCTTCTTCGCACCGTCGAGAAGTTGTCGTTCGGTCAGCGAGCTGACAGACACGGCGATTGCCGCCTTAAGCGTCTGGGAAGCGTTTCCCCGCTGCGCCGCAATCGCCGTGTCGAGGGCGGCGTTCTCCGCTCTCATTTTTGCGTAGCCCGGCACTGCGGCAGCTATTTCGGCGTGGAAGGATGCCATCTCCGCTTTGTGTTCCGCTAAAAAAGATTCGTGCCCGTCCATCATGGGCTTGAGCTTTTCATCGTTCCGGGCTGTCTCTTCCTCAACGCGGCGTTTCTCAGCCAATATCGAGGCGGGCAGATGTGCCTCATAGGCCCTCGCTGCGGAAAGCCAATCGTTGATGTACTCCGCAATCCGCCAAAAGGCTTTGTCAGCTTCTCGGACTGCCCAAATGTCGCTGCTGCGACTATCCGACAGGTTCGCCCATGCACCCTCGCGGGAGGTCATAACTGCATTGGCGGTTATGGAAAGCGCCCACGCCGCAGTTGCGTGTTCACGCGCGGGGACAACTCTGGGGTCGCTCAGAATGCGTGCCTCGCATTCGTGAAGCATTGCGTGATGCTCGCGTCCGTTGGGCGCCGCATGGCTAATCGCGGGGTGGTCGCGGCAGGCGCTCATCACGTCTTGCTCAAAAATCCATGACATATTGCCGGCCCGAGCCGGCGGGCACTGAAGCCCGAGGGCGACCAGCAACAATGCGAGCGGCGCAACCGCAGCCAGTCTCAGGTACTTGCGCTTCATTGGGGGCAACTCCTCGCGTCGCGGCCGATCTGCGCCAGTTGCCCCCTATGTTGCCCCCACAAGTTGCCCCCGATTCCAGTAGACAATACTGGACGGCGTGAGACAGCCGACCAACGGAAAAGCCCGCTGTTACGCGGGCTTGTGATACTGCATCGGATGGGGTCGGATAACTATTTGGTGGCCAGGGACGGAATCGAACCGCCGACACGGGGATTTTCAGTCCCCTGCTCTACCAACTGAGCTACCTGGCCTTGCGTGGGAAGCGCGTGCCCGGGCGTGGGAGGGCCGGGCGAGGAGCGCGGTATTAAAGCGGCGCGGTCCGGGCAAGTCAAGGATGACGGCGCGGTCCGTCGCACGGTCTTTGACCCTGCCCGGGCACGAGGCTACCCTGCCGCACCGACCCAATGTCAGGAGCGTCGATGCAGCACGCGTACAGCGGGGCGGGGGGGCAGGTGGAGACGGTGTTGTTCGAGCGCTTTCGCGCGGTGCGCGCGCGCTCGCTGCACCTGATCGAAGCTCTGTCGGCCGAGGACTGTCAGGTGCAGAGCATGCCCGACGTCAGTCCGACGAAATGGCATCTCGCGCATACCAGCTGGTTCTTCGAAACCTTCGTGCTCGGCGAGTGCGCGAGCCCGTACCGGCCGTTCGACGCGAGCTTCGCGTACCTGTTCAACTCCTACTACAACAGCGTCGGGCCGATGCACGCGCGTCCGCGGCGCGGCATGCTGACGCGGCCGTCGCTGCGGCAGGTGCTCGACTATCGTCGTTACGTCGACGCGGCGATGGAGCGCGCGTGGGAGGCGATCGTGCACGCCGGGCTCGCCGAGCGTGTCGAGCTCGGTCTGCAGCACGAGGAGCAGCACCAGGAGCTGATCCTCACCGACATCCTCCACGTGCTGTCGTGCAATCCGCTGCTGCCGGCGTATCGCGACGGGCTGCCACCGCCGGCGGCGCCGGCGGAGCAGGGCTGGCTGCAGCTCGGCGCCGGCCTGCGCATGATCGGTTACCACGGCCCCGGCTTCGCGTTCGACAACGAGCAGCCGCGGCATCGCGTCTGGCTGGACAGCTTCGAGATTGCCACGCAGCCGGTCACCCATGCCGACTACCGCGCGTTCATCGACGACGGCGGCTACGCCGATCCGCTGCTGTGGCTCGCCGACGGCTGGGCGCTGCGCACGCAGGAGGGCTGGCAGCGCCCGCTGTACTGGAGCGACGACAACACGCACGTCTTCGGCCTTTACGGGGTGCAGCCGATCGACCCGCAGGCGCCGGTCTGTCATCTGAGCTACTACGAGGCCGACGCATACTCGCGCTGGGCCGGTGCACGGCTGCCGACCGAAGCGGAGTGGGAGACGGCGATGACGGAAACCGCGGCACTGCAGCACAGCGGGCAGGTCTGGGAGTGGACGTCGAGCGCGTACAACGCATACCCGGGCTTCCGGCCCGCAGCCGGCGCCGTCGGCGAATACAACGGCAAGTTCATGTGCAATCAATTCGTGCTGCGCGGCGGCTCGTGTGCGACGCCGCCGGGGCACGCACGCGTCACCTACCGCAACTTCTTCCCGCCGGCGGCGCGCTGGCAGTTCAGCGGCCTGCGGCTGGCACGGGACGCCTGAGATGCGCTCGGTCGGGCACGAGGCGACGGCCGCACGGCTCGCCGAGGGGGCGAGCGAGTTTCTGCGCGACATGCTGCACGGCCTTGCCGCCGTGCCCAAGTCCGTTCCGCCCAAATACTTCTACGACGCCGAAGGCTCGGCGCTGTTCGACCGCATCTGCGAGCTGCCGGAGTACTACCCGACGCGCACCGAGCTCTCGATCCTGCAGTCGAACGTCGGCGAGATGGCATCCGCGCTGGGCGCGCGCCTGCTGCTGGTCGAGCCGGGCGCCGGCAGCGGATTGAAGACGCGCCTGCTGCTCGGTGCCCTGCAGGAGCCGGCCGCGTACGTGCCGGTCGACATCTCCGGCGAGCATCTGCGCGCGAGCGCTGCGGCGTTGCGCGAGGCATTTCCGCAGCTCGAGATCCTGCCGCTGGCGGCGGACTTCACGCAGCAGCCGACGCTGCCGCGTCCGCGCACGCCGGCGCTGCGGCGCGCCGTCTTCTTTCCCGGCTCGACGATCGGCAACTTCGATCCGCCGGCGGCGCGGCGCCTGCTCGCCGACTTCCGCCAGGTCGTTGGTCGCGAAGGGCGCCTGCTGCTCGGTGTCGACCTGCAGAAGGACGTCCCGACGCTGGAGCGTGCGTACGACGACGCGGCCGGCGTCACCGCGCAGTTCAATCTCAACCTGCTGGCGCGCGCCAACCGCGAGCTCGGCGGCAACTTCGAGCTCTCGGCCTTCCGTCACCGCGCGTTCTACAACGGCGAGCGCCAGCGCATCGAAATGCACCTCGTCAGCGTGCGCGATCAGGTCGTGCGCGTCGGCGCACAGACATTCCGTTTCCGCAAAGGCGAATCGCTGCACACGGAGAGCTCGTACAAGTACACGCCAGAATCGATCGCCGCGATGGCGGCAGCGGCCGGCTGGCGGCCAGTGCAGCAGTGGCTCGACGAGCGCCGCTGGTTCGCGATCTGCCTGTTCGCCGTCGCCTGAGCCTTACTGCGCGGGCGGCACGTAGCCGGTCTGCGTCGTCTCGCCGCTGCCGAAGAAGTAGCGCTCCATCTCTTCGCTGAGAAACTTGCGCGCCTGCGCGTCGGCAAGCACCAGACGGTACTCGTTGATCAGCCGCGTCTGGTGTGCGATCCACTCCTGCCACGCCTGCTTCGAGACGTTCTCGAAGATGCGCTGTCCGAGCGGACCCGGCATCGGCGGGCGGTCGAGGCCTTCGGCTTCGCGGCCGAGCTTG
>JBFMCQ010000143.1:0-5084 GCA_040754295.1 Pseudomonadota bacterium
TGGGCCGGTCATGCCCGCGAAAGCGGGCATGACCGGCCATGAGAAGCGGAAGGACACCGAATGAGCCTGATCGAGGGCCTGCAAACCAGCCCCGCCCTGCTGCTGACGACGACCGCGCTGCTCGGGCTCATCGTCGGCAGTTTCCTCAACGTCGTGATCCTGCGGCTGCCGCGGATGATGGAACGGACGTGGCGGCAGGAGGCGCGGCAGATTCTGGAGCTGGAGCCGGTCGACGAGGCGCCGTTTTCACTGCTGCATCCGCCGTCGTCCTGCCCGGGCTGCGGGGCGCGCATCAAGCCCTGGCACAACGTGCCGGTGCTCGGCTGGCTGTGGCTGCGCGGGCGCTGTGCGGCCTGCGGCCTGTGGATCTCCGTGCAGTATCCGCTGGTGGAGATCGCGGCCGGCGTGATGGGCGCGCTCTGCGCACTGCGCTTCGGCTGGAGCCCGCAGCTCGCCGGCGCGCTGGTGTTCAGCTGGACGCTTCTGGCGCTCGCGGTGATCGATCTGCGCACGCAGCTCTTGCCCGACGACCTCACGCTGCCGCTGCTGTGGGCGGGGTTGTTGCTGAGCCTGTTCCCGCTCTTCGCACCGCCCGAAGCCTCGATCATCGGCGCGGTCGCCGGCTATATGAGCCTGTGGCTGGTCTATCAGCTGTTCAAGCTCGTCACCGGGCGGGAAGGCATGGGTTTCGGCGACTTCAAGCTGCTCGCGGCGATCGGTGCCTGGCTCGGCTGGCAGGCGCTGCCGATGGTGATCCTGCTGTCGTCGCTGGTCGGCGCAGTGGTGGGCATCGGCATGATCGCCTTGCTGCGCCACGACCGGCGCGTGCCGATTCCGTTCGGGCCCTATCTCGCCGCGGCGGGCTGGCTCGCGCTGATGTACGGAGAGGCGCTGCAGGGCGCGTATCTACGGACATCGGGCCTATGAAGACGCCGGCCGTGGACCGCTCGCACCCGACCGGTGACGCTCCATGAGCACGCAGCTCACCGTGGGCCTCACCGGCGGCGTTGCCAGCGGCAAGTCGACGGTCGAGTCGATGTTCGCGGCGCTCGGCGTCCCGGTGCTCGACGCGGATCGGGTTGCGCGCGAGGTGGTCGCGCCGGGCGCGCCGGCGCTTGCCGAGATCGCCGCCGAGTTCGGCGCCGGGATGCTGCAGCCAGACGGCACGCTCGACCGCCGGCGCATGCGCGAGCGCGTGTTCGCCGACCCCGCCGAGCGCCGCAAGCTGGAGGCGATCACGCATCCGCACATCCGCGCGCGCATGCGCGACTGGCTCGCGGCGCAGACCGGCCCCTACTGCATGCTCAGTGTCGCGATCCTCGTCGAAGCGCGCATGCAGACGCTGGTGGACCGCGTGCTCGTGATCGACGTGCCGGAGTCGGTGCAGGCGCAGCGCCTGCGTGCGCGCGACCAGGTCAGCGCGGAGCTCGCGGCGCAGATGCTCGCGGCACAGCTGCCGCGCGCGCAGCGGCTCGCCGCCGCCGACGATGTGCTGGAGAACACCGCCGGCCTCGACCACATACAGGCCTGCGTCGAGCGGCTGCATCGCTTCTATCTGGGCATCGCGGCAGCGGGAACGCCGCGCGCAGCCGGACTGCGCCTGCGCTAGGATCAAACGCAGTGTCGTCACACCGGCTGGCGCACAGCACCGTGGGACAAACGAGATGCGGCAGGCCAAGGTTTGCCCGACCTGGTGATCTGGGTCAGAATGTTGTTTTACCAAGCAGCGCGAGCTTCTTTCGTGTCGCAGGCGCAAGAATTGATTGCATTCGAACAGCCTCTGACCGAACGGGTCCGCACGTTCCTGCGCTTGGAGTTTCTGTTTGCCCAGCACGGCCATCACAAGCGCGACGCCAGCGAGTTCGGCATCCGCGCAACGCTGACCAGCCTGCTCGACACGCTGGTGGTGCTGTCCCGCTCCGACCTCAAGAACGACATCCTCAAGGAGCTGACCGACCAGCACGTCCACCTGACGCGGCTGGCGGCGCGCCCCGGCATCGACCAGCAGCGCCTCGACAGCGTGCTCGCCGAGATCACGCGCACGCAGACCGGCCTGCAGCGGCTGGCTACGCAGTTCGCCGGGTCGCTGCTACGCGAAAGCGATTTTCTCAACGGCATCCTCAACCGCTCCGGCATTCCCGGCGGTACCTGCGGCTTCGATCTGCCGCACTACCATTTCTGGCTGTCGCAGCCCTATGAGCGCGTGCGCCACGACCTCGATGCCTGGCACGCCGACATCAAGCCGTTCGAGGACGCGATCAATCTGCATCTGCGGCTGCTGCGCGCCAGCGTCGAGCCGCAGCCGGCCGACGCGCATTCGGGGATGTACGTGATCACGCCGCCCGGCCCGTGCCAGCTGATCCGCGTGCTGGTGGCACGCGAGCGCGGCGTGTATCCGGAGATCAGTGCCGGCAAGCACCGCTGCTCGGTCCGTTTCATGAACGGCCGTGATCCCAACGTCCGCGCGCAGCAGACGCCGGACAACGTGCCGTTCCAGATCCAGTTCTGCGCGCTATGAAACCGTCGAAGGCGCCGGCGGCCTCCGGCCGCATCGCCGCGTGCCCGCAATGCGGCAAATCCACCCGGCTCGACCCGCAGAATCCATGGCGGCCGTTCTGCAGCGAGCGCTGCAAGCTGATCGATCTCGGCGCGTGGTTCAGCGAGGAGCGGGGGATTCCGGGGGACGAGGGGCCGCCGGAGAACCGGGGGCGCGATTGATGTGGGTGCGGTTCGCCGGGCGAGCGCTTCAGTCTCGCCAGTACGCCGAAATCCCCGCAACGCCCTGCCCGTAGGCATCGAACGCGCGGCCCAGATCCGCCGGCCCGACGCCGCCGATCGCATAGACCGGGATGCCGACGTACTGCGCCGCGGCGGCGAACGCGTCCCAGCCCAGCGCTGCCCGGCCGGGATGGCTCGCGCTCGGGCGGACCGTGCCGAGCACCGCGGCGTCGAAGCCCGCGGCGGCCACGCGCCGTAGCGAATCGGCGTCGTGGCAGGACGCGAGCTGCAGCGCCGGGCCGCGCTCGGCGCGTGCGCCGAGCCGCAGCGCGGCCGCTTCGCTCGCATGCCAGCCGTCCGCGCCCAGCGCCTGCGCCTCGGCCGGATCGCGGTCGAGCACCACGCGCAGGCCCTGCGCCCGCGCCGGCGGCAGCAGCCGGCGCGCCGCCTCGCGGTAGGCCACCTCGTCGAGCGCCGGCAGGCGCAGCCGCAGCAGACAGCCCGGCGGCAGGCGCGCCAGCCCGTGCACGATCCGCTCCACGGATGCCGCCGGCGGCGTGAAGACGTACTGGTTCGGCAGCAGCAGCGCGCGCGCACTGGGCGCAACCGTGGGCAGCGACCGTGGCCAGGCGTGCAGGCGCTCCGGTGCGACCCAGGCCAGCGCCTGCCCCTCGCGGCCGTGCAGCGCGCCGGAATAGCCGCTCACGAGCCAGCTGTCGAGCATCACCGTGCGGTTGCTGTAGTCGTGGCGATAGCGGATCAGCGGGCGCGCATCGTCGATCTGCACACCCAGCTCCTCTTCGAGCTCGCGCAGCAGTGCCGCGCGCGGCGCCTCGCCGTCCTCGATCTTGCCGCCGGGAAACTCCCACCAGCCGGCGGCGATCTTGCCGTCCGGGCGCTGCGCCAGCAGCACTTCGCCCGACGCCCGCTGCAGCACGCCGCAGGCGACGTGGATCGTCGGCCGGGAATCGGCACTCGGCACCCGGCTATCGTCGCCGGCAACGGCGTCAGCCGCCTCTACGATTCCCGATTCCCCCTTGCCGATTCCCGACTTCTTCACGTCCGGTATTCCGCATTGATCTTCACGTAGTCGTAGCTGAGATCGCAGGTCCAGAGGCGCGCCGCGGCATGGCCGCGGCCGAGCCCGATGCGGATCGTGAACTCGGATCGGGCGACGACCGCCGAGCCGGCTGCCTCGGTGTAGGCCGGATGCGGCTCACCGGCTTCGATCAGCACGACGTCGTCGAGCGCGACGCTGACCCCGCGCGGGTCGAGCGCCTCGACGCCGGCCTTGCCGATCGCCATGACGATGCGGCCCCAGTTCGCGTCGGAGGCGAACATCGCCGTCTTGACCAGCGGCGAATGCGCGACCGAATAGCCGACGCGGCGCGCCTCGGCCTCGTCGCGCGCGCCGTGGACTTCGATCGTGATGAACTTGGTGGCGCCCTCGCCGTCGCGCACGACGGCCTGTGCCAGGTCGCGGCAGACTCCGGTGACCGCACCCGCGATCGCCGCGAAATCGGGATGCGACACGCCGATCTCCTCGCTGCCGACCTGCGCGGTCGCGGCGAGCACGCAGGAGTCGTTCGTCGAGGTGTCGCCGTCGACCGTCACGCAGTTGAAGCTCTCGCCCACGGCCCGGCCGAGCAGCCTGCGTGTCGCCTCCGCGGTCAGCCGCGCGTCGGTCGCGACGAAGGCCAGCAGGGTCGCCATGTCCGGGCAGATCATGCCCACGCCTTTGGCGATGCCGGTGACGGTGACGCAGCCCTGCGCGGTGTCGACCCGGCGCGTCGCCCCCTTGGGTACGGTGTCGGTCGTCATGATCGCGCGCGCGGCGTCCTGCCAGCCGTCGGCGGACAGCGCGGCGCAGGCGGCGGGTACCGCGGCGACCATGCGCGCGACCGGCAGGCGCTGGCCGATCACGCCGGTCGAGAACGGCAGCACCTGATCGCGCGCGCAGCCGAGCTGCTGCGCCACCGCGGCCATCGTCGCCTCCGCGTCCGCGATGCCGCCGCTACCGGTCGCGGCATTGGCGTTGCCGGCATTGACCAGCAGCGCGCGCACTTGCGGCGCGGTGCCGCCGAGGATGCGCCGGCAGATCTGCACCGGTGCGGCGCTGAACGCACTGCGCGTGAACACGCCGGCCACGCGCGTGCCGGGCGCCAGCTCGATGACGAGCAGGTCCTTGCGGCCGGGCTTCTTGATCGCGGCCTCGGCGGTGCCGAGGCGCAGGCCGCGGACCGGGTGCAAGGACGCAGGTTCAGAGAGGTTGACGGCCATGCGTTTAGTTTCGAGTTTCCAGTTTCCGGTTTCCAGACGAAAAGACGGACGCGGCTTTTACTGGAAGCTGCACACTGGAAACCGCG
>JBFMCQ010000144.1:0-5036 GCA_040754295.1 Pseudomonadota bacterium
TGGCGAGCGTGCTCGACCGATTCAAGACCGGACGGTATCGGGCGCCACCGGTGCGGCGGGTGCACATCCCCAAGGCGGGTGCGCTGGGCAAGACCCGGCCGATCGGCGTTCCCACGCTGGAGGACAAGGTTCTTCAGCGTGCGGTGCTGATGGTGCTGGAACCGATCTTTGAGCAGGACTTTCTGGACTGCTCGTACGGCTTCCGGCCGGGCCGCAGCGCGCACCAAGCGCTGGAGGCGCTACGGGGCGGGCTGATGGCGCTGGGTGGCGGGTGGATCATTGACCTGGACATCCGGAGCTACTTTGACAGCATTGGACACTCTCACCTTCGGCACTTTCTGGAGCAACGGGTGCGCGACGGCGTGATCGGCCGCGCAGTGGGAAAGTGGCTCAACGCCGGCGTCATGGAGGACGGCGCGGTGAGCTGCGCGGAGAAGGGTACCCCTCAGGGCGGGGTGATCAGCCCGTGGCTGAGCAATCTCTACCTGCACGAAGTGCTCGACCTGTGGTTCGAGCGCGACGTCAAGCCGCGGCTGCGCGGTCGGGCCTTCATGGTCCGATACGCGGACGATGCGGTGCTGGTGTTCGAACGGGAAGAGGATGCGCGGCGCGTGCGGGACGTGCTGCCGAAGCGATTCGGCAAGTATGGTCTGGAGCTTCACCCCGAGAAAACTCGGTTGGTCGCTTTCCGGCGACCGGACCGCAGTGGTGGCACGCCGCCGGCGTGCTTCGACCTGCTTGGGTTTACCCATTTCTGGGGGCGGTCCCGCAAGGGACGCTGGATGGTGAGTCGTAAGACGGCGCGCGGACGATTTGGCGCGGCGCTACAACGTGTGGCGCAATGGTGTCGTGTCCATCGGCACCGCTCGCTCCCCGAGCAGCACGAGACCCTGAGCCGCAAGCTCCAGGGGCACTATGCCTACTACGGAATCACCGGCAACAGCCGGGCACTGGGTCGCTTTCGCTATGAAGTGGCCAGGCGCTGGCGTTACTGGCTCAGTCGGCGCTCCGCGGCAGGCAAGCTCTCGTGGGAGGCATTCAACCGCCTCCTGACCCGCTACCCCCTTCCCAACGTGCGTGTCGTCCACCGTGTCTACCGAAGCGCAACGATCCCCTGACCGAGGAACCGGATGCGGTAATCCCGCACGTCCGGATCTGTGGGAGCTGCGGGCGAGCAATCGCCCGCGGCCACCCGGCGATCGCGCGCAGCCGCGATCTGATCCCGGGTTGAACAAGCCCGTGCCCGAAGCGGGCAAGACCTCTAAATAGGGGAAAGCATTTCAGGCGTGCGGTGGAATTGACGCTGTTGCGGCTGCGGTGATTGTCGCAGGGCGAGCGCGACCGTGCCCCGTGCGGAGCTTAGCTGCGATCAGCAGTGTTCATCGGTGGCCGCTGTCCTCCTGGGTGAAGCCACTGGCCGGTGCGCGCTCATCGAGCGTGCTCCGGTGCTGCGGATCGGGCGTGATCCGCGTCATGCGGTTTCAGCCGTCGGGTCTGCGCCCAGTACGCACGGCGACGATGCGCATCGGCGACTGGCATAGCGGACAGCAGACGGCGAGCCGCGACGGCGGAGTCCGCATCTGGATCATCACGCGCAGCACGAGCTGCACCAGGGCGAGGCGGAGTTTGGCCTTGCCGTGGAGAAAGCCGTAGTCGCGCACGCGGCGAAACCCGGTGGGCAGCACGTGCAACAGCAGACGCCAGAGGAAGTCGGCGATCGGCAAGGTGCGATACGCGGTCTTTTGCGTCTGGCCGTCGCGGTAGCGGAACGTGACGGTGCCGGCGCTTGCGTCATAGTCGACCAGATCGCGCTCGCGGATGACGCCGCGGTAGAGATCGCGCGACAGGTATTCGAGCGCCGGTTCACCGCGGCCGACGGCGCGGCAGTCGACGACCCACTTCGCGGGCAGGCCGGCGGGGATGGGCAGGCCGGCGGGGATGGACAGGCCGGCCTCGTCGAGCGCACGCAGCAGCTTGGCGCGGAATACGCGCGCCAAGGCAAAGGCGTTGAACAGATAGCGGCCCTTGACCTTGCGCCACTGCCGGCGCGCCGCGTCGATGCCGCCGCCGGGGACGACGACGTGCACGTGCGGATGCAGATCGAGGCGGCGATTGTGGGTGTGCAGCACGGCGCAGGCGCCCAGCTCGGCCTTGAGCTTGCGGGCGCCGAAGCCCTTGATGGTTTGCGATGCCGCCTCGAACAAGGCGGCATACAGGGCCTGCGGCCGTGCCTGCGCCAGACCGCGCAATTCGGCCGGCAGCGTGAAGGTGATCATGAAGTAGTCCACCGGCAGGAGTTTGGCGCGCGCCCGTTCGAGCCAGGCCGTGGTGCTGTGGTTCTGGCAGGCCGGACAGCTGCGATGGCCGCAGGAACGCGGCGTTGCGAACTGTGCGGCACAGTCCGGGTCCGGACAGCGCCAGTCCAGGGCCCCCAGCGCCCCCGAGCGGCAGGCGGTGATCGCCGCCATCGCGCGCTGCTGGTGCGCTTGCAGCCGGGCTCCGTATTGCGCCATCAAGGCTTCACGCCCTGCCTCGAACAGCTCCGCCAGGCGCAGTGCTGGCACCGAGGGATTCATGATCCGCTCCGCTGGCTGCGCAGGCTGTCGCGCAGCTGCCCGATCAGGCGATCGATCAGCACGGCCCGGTCGTCGCGGCACTTGTCGGTCATATGGACATAGCGCGCGGTGGTCTTCGGACAGGCATGGCCGAGCAGCTCCTGCACGCCGCGCAGATTCAGGCCGGCTTCGATCAAATGGGTGGCATAGGCGTGGCGCAGGCTGTGAATCGACACCTGCTTGCGGATGCCGCAGTCGGCGACGACGCGCGCAAACGCCTTCTGCGTGCTGCCGCGATCCATGGCGCAGGCAGCGGGCGCGCCGCCAAACGCCGTGCCCGGAAACAGCAGCTCGGGATGCCGGTGATCGCGCCAGTAGCGCCGCAGGCAGATCAGCGTCAGCTGCGGCAGCACGACGAAGCGGTCCCTGCTCCCCTTGCCGGCGCGTACATGCACCTGACCCCGGGCGCTGTCGATGTCGCCGACACGCAGGCGAAGCGTCTCGCCTAGGCGCAGGCCCAGGCTGTACGTGGTCAGCCAGAACGTCTGGTAGCGCCGCTCCCGCGTCGCCAGAATGATCCGTGCGATCTCGCCCTGCGTGAGCACGTCCGGCAGCGACTGCACCTTGGGCGGCCTGAGCATGTCCACCCAGGTCCATTCCCGCTCCAGCACGTGCTCGAAGAAGAACTGCAACGCGCAGCGCTCGATCTTGACCAGGCTCCACGAGCGGCTGTCGAGCAGCGCCGCGAAATAGCCCTTCAGCTCCTCCGCGTCCAGCCGATCCGGACAGCGGTCGAAGTGCGCCGCCACCCGGCGCACGGCACGCGCGTAGCTGTCGATCGTCGCCTCGGCTTTGCCTTGCAGCTTGAGCGCCCTAAGATGCTGGGCGTATAGGGCGTCGAAACGGGCTTGCTCCAATGCATCCATGTCACTTCTCCTTGAGTGGTACACACCCGGCACTGGGTGTGCAGGAGAAGCTGCCTGCTTCGGCGCCCTATTTCCTACCGCTGGCTTCCTGCCGCGGAGCGGCTTGGTTCAACATGGCGCTCCAGGCGACGTATTTGCCTCCGCTTCGCTACGGCAAATCCGCGCCTGAGCTTGGGCGTTGGGCTCTCTGTAAGACGCGGTTCAAAAGGGCTATGCTTTACAAATGAAGGTGTCGGAAGTCCTATCAAAGCTCAAGGATGATGGCTGGGAGCTCGCTGCGACGAAAGGAAGCCACCGTCAGTTTCGGCACAAGATCAAGCCAGGTCGGGTTACTGTGCCGGGAAAACCCAGCGATGACTTGGCTCCAGGCACATTGAATAGCATCTATAAGCAAGCTGGTTGGAAGTGAGGATTCATATGCGTTACGCAATTGTCATTGAAAAAGCAACATCAAACTACTCGGCCTACGTTCCCGACCTTCCCGGCTGCGTAGCTACCGGTCAAACCATCGAAGAAACGGAACAGCAGATTCGGGAAGCCATCGAGTTTCATCTAGAAGGGCTACGAGAAGATGGCCAGCCTATTCCGCGCCCACAAAGTCAGGTCGAGTACATCGAGGTGGCGTGAGGTCGAGGCCCAACAGTCGCTTCCAGCCGACGTCCACGCCTCCGCTTCGCTCCGGCGCGGCCGCGGCTGAACCCTGGCGTGTGTGCCGGGCATGTCCCGTGACGTGTGGGGTGGAAGTCCCCATTCCAGGCTTGCAGAGCCGAAGGAGGGGCGAACCGCAAGGGCGACCGTCGCGAGACGGGGTCTGAAAGAAGCGGAAGCCGAAGCGGTGTGGCGATGGACAAGAACTCGATATGAGGCGTGATGCATTCGGGACGAGCGGGCACGTGACTGCGAAGTCCTCTATCTGCGATGGGATGCATTTTGTAAATCGAGCGTTTCATGCCGCGAACGTCAGGGGTCTTACCCCGGGAGATCTGCACGGTGCTCAAGGACGAGCTGAGCCTTTCGAGAGGAAGGTGATCGCCATGCAGAAGTCAGCAAAGGACGGAGTAGGCGCAACTGTCGGCGCTGAAGGTCCGCACGAAGGAGGATGAAGGGCGGTGGCGCGGCGACACGGGAATGCATCCGAACAGGCAGCTCACACTGCATCTGGCACGAAGGTGCCGGAAGATGAACCCGTGGCGGGTGGGCAACCGAAACCGGAATCCGAGCGTGTGACATCGTTGTTCGAGCAGGCGTGGGAGAAGGAAAACCTCCTGCAAGCGCTCCGGCAGGTCCGACGCAATCGTGGTGCACCGGGCATCGACGGCATGAGTGTCGATGAACTCTCCGGGTATCTGAAAGACCACTGGCTCCGCATAAAGGATGAATTGCAGCACGAACGCTACCGGCCGCAGCCGGTGAAGCGCGTCGAGATTCCAAAGCCGGACGGACGCAAGCGTAAGCTCGGCATCCCCACGGTAATCGACCGCTTCATCCAGCAAGCCCTCAACCAAGTGCTGCAGCGCGTCTTCGAGCCGACGTTTCACCCGCACAGCTACGGTTT
>JBFMCQ010000145.1:0-4978 GCA_040754295.1 Pseudomonadota bacterium
GGGCGTCGCGGCGACGCCAACCGCTTCGCCACCGACATCGACGCACGGCCGCTGGTCGCGCTCGGCCGCCTGCTGATCTGGCCGCTGCGCACGCGGTGGCGTCTGAGCGCTTTCCTGCTGCTGCTGGTCGTTGCGGGCAGTGCGCTGTACGCGCACCGCTACGCGGCGCTGCTGAGCCTGGCCGATGCGTTCGGCGGCTATCGTTGGTTCTTCGCGCTCGTCGGCTGCGGACTTCTGACCAACCTGGTGTCGATGGCCGCGCGTGCGGCTGCGATCCAGCGCTACACGCCGGAGCGCGTGCGCGCCGGCATCGTGCTCGGCTTTCTGTGGCTGCCGCGCTTCTTCGTCGACAGCGCCGGCGCCGCCGAGCGCGCATCACGCATCGACCGCGCGCGCATCGTCGGCGCCAGCGTCGTCGGCGTCGGCGGCCTGGCGCTGCTGTGCGTGCTGGTCTGGTTCCTGAGCGCGCAGACGCAGCCGACACTGGCCTCGGCGGCAATGGCGCAGCTCACGATAGCGGTCGTCGGCCTGTTCCTCACACTCAACCCGCTGGCCCAGCGCGACGGCTACTTCCTGCTCGCGCACTGGCTCAACGTGCCCGATCTGCGCGAGCAGGCGGTTCTCGCGCTCAGGGGCCGCGAGCGACCGTGGTTCACGCAGCGCCGCAAGCTGCCGCGCTGGCTGCTGCTGGGCTACCTGGCGCTGATGCTGGCCTACGTCGTGCTGATGGTGACGGTCACCGTGACCTTCCTCGGCGGCTGGCTCAGCGAGCGTCTTCACGGGACGGGGTTTCTGATTCTGATGTCGGTGATGGGGGCTTTCATGTACAGGCAGTTCAGCAAGATGCGCTCGCTGCGCAGTAACCTCGGCTGGCAGCGCAACTGGATGCCGTCGAAGCGGGGATGGGCGATCATCGCGGCCGCCGTGCTGATCAGCCTCGTGCCCTACCGCTACGAGCCGAGCGGCGAGTTCGTCGTGCTGCCGCAGGCACGCGCCGACGTGCGCGCGCTGGTTGCCGGCGACGTGCGCGAAGTGCTGGTCCGGGAGGGCGATCTCGTCGAGGCCGGGCAGGTCATCGTGCGCCTGGCCGACGACGCGCAGATCGCCGCCGTGGCGGCCGGCGAAGCCAAGCTCGCGCAGCTGAGGGCCGATCTGCAGCTCGCACGCGGCGGCGGCAAGGCGGAGGAGATCGAAGTCGCCAAGCAGCGCGTGGTCACGGCGCGCAAGCGCGAGGAAGTGGCGCGCGCGACCGCCGACCGCCTGGAGCATGCGTTCCGGCGGCGTGCGGTCACGGTGCAGGAGTACGAGCGAGCACGCGGGCTCGCCGACGTCGCCAAGCAGGAGCTGATCGAGGCCGAGCGTGGTCTCGACCTGGTTTCCAGCACGTCGACGGCCGAGCGCATCGAGGCGATCGAAGCGCAGATGCGCGAAGCGGAGGCGACGCTGGCGTACCACCGGCAGCAGCTCGAGGCCACGCGCATCACCGCCCCGATTGCCGGCCGCATCGTCTCCAGCCGCCTGCTGTTCGCGATCGGCAACTATCTCAACCGCGGCGAGCTGCTGGCAGTGGTCGAGGACAGCAGCCAGCGCCTGGCGGAGATCAAGCTGCCGGAAAGCGGCGTCGGCGAGATCGAAGTGGGGGCGCCGGCCTATGCCAAGGTCTGGGCGTATCCGGGGACGACCTTCGAGGGTGAGGTGCGCAGCATTGCGCCGGCGGCCGAAGAGGGACGCTACGGCAACATCGTGCGTGTGCAGGTCTCGATCGAGGATCCCGAAGACCGGCTCAAGTCCGGTATGACCGGCAATGCCAAGGTGCGCGGCCGCTGGCATCCGCTGATCGTCGTGTTCACCCGTGCGCTGGCGCGCTTCCTGTTCATCGAGGTCTGGTCCTGGCTGCCCTGAATCCCCCGGCCGCTGGCCGGACCGTGCGCGGCTGCGGACGGTCCTGCGAGGGCCAGAGCAACGCGCTCCGCGCGCTCCGATCATGACCGATACGCGGCGTTCCGGTCTCACCGAAGCGGATTTCCGCCTGACCTGCGAGAACGGGTTCGGCGACGGCTGGAACCACTACGCCCACAGCATGGCGTGGTTCGAGGGGCGCATCTACGTCGGCACGACGCGTGCGACGATGGCGATGAACAAGTGGAACCTGCCTCGGCCCGAGCTGCGGCCGTGGCCGGTCGACTGTCCCGAGGACGTTTACGACGTGCCGCGCCAGGCCGAGATCTGGGCCTACACGCCGCAGGCGGACCACTGGGAGCGCGTCTACCAGGCGCCGATGGTGCCCGGGCGCAACCAGCGGCTCGTGCCGCGCTACATCGGTTTTCGCGGCATCACCGTGTTCCAGGGCGCCTCGGACCGCAAGCCCTGCCTCTATGTGTCGACCTGGGCGCCGCTGATGGCCGGGTCGCCGGAAATCCTGCGCAGCGAGGACGGCATGCGCTTCGAGCCGGTGCCGCGGCCGCCGTTCAATCCGACCGTGCGCTCCTTCCGCACCCTGCAGGTGTTCAAGGGGCGCGTGCATACCAGCCCGACCAGCGCGGCAGCGGTCGCACGGCGCTCCGCCGACAGTGTCGGCTCGGACTCGACGATCTACGCGAGCGATGATTTGCAGACCGCACGCTGGCGCCCGGCCAGCGAGGAAGGCTTCGGCGATCCGCGCAACGTCACCGTGTTCGAGATGCAGGTTTTCAACGGCCAGCTCTACGCCAGCACGGTCAACCCGTTCACCGGCTTCGAACTGTGGAAGACGCCGGGGGGCGAGCTGCCGTACCGCTGGACGCGCGTCATCGCCGGCGGCGCCGGCCGCGGCCGGTTCAACGAGGTCGGCTGCTCGATGGCCGAGTTCGGCGGCGCGCTCTACGTCGGCACCGGCATCGCCAACGGCGGCTACCACCGCCAGTTCAGCCTGGGGCCGGCTGCGTCCGAGATTCTGCGCGTGTGGCCGGACGACAGCTGGGAGCTGCTGGTCGGCGACCCGCGCCTGGTCGCGGGCGAGGTGCGCTATCCGCTGTCGGGGTATTCGGCGGGCTTCGACACGCTGTTCAACGGCTACGTCTGGCGCATGGCCGAGCACGAGGGCTGGCTGTATGCGGCGACGTTCAAGTGGGCGCAGCTGCTGCCGTACCTGCCGACGCACCTGTGGCCAGAGGACGTGGTGGCGCTGATCAAGCGCTGGGGCGTCGATCACATCGTGCGCCGCTACGGCGGCTGCGAGCTGTGGCGCACGGCCGACGGCGAGCTGTGGGAACCGGTGACGCGCAACGGCTTCGGCAATCCCTACAACTGGGGGATCCGCAATCTGGTGTCGACCGAGCATGGCCTGTTCGTCGGCACCACCAATCCCTTCGGCCCGACGATCGCCCAGCGTCAGGCCAACGGCCAATGGATCTACGTGCCCAATCCGCGCGGCGGCTGCGAGATCTGGCTCGGCCAACGGTCGCATGCGGCTGCGACGGCGTGAGCGCGATGGCCGGGGCCGATCCGATCTTCGTGCTGGCACCGCCGTTTTCCGGGGCCAGCCTGCTCGCCGGCGTGCTCGACCGGCATCCGCAGCTGGCTGCCGTGCCCGAGCTGGACCTGTTCATGGCCGACAGCGTCGGCGAGCTGCTGGAGATCTTCGCGCTGGGGCAGGACACGCACGGACAGGGCTTGCTGCGTGCGCTCGCCGAGTTCGAATTCGGCGACCAGAGCGACGCCGGCGTGGCGCGCGCACAAACCTGGCTGCGCGCGCGCGTGCAGTGGAGCAGCGCCGTGCTGCTGCAGTCGCTCGCGGCGATGGTGGCGCCGCGCCGGCTGGTGATTCCGGATACCGAGTCGCCGCTGCGGCCATCGGACCTGCAACGCCTGCGTCGCGCTGCACCGGACGCCCGGGTCCTGCAGTGCCTGCGCCATCCGTACAGTGTCGGCGTCCATCACGCTGCCTGGCTGTCCGACCGCCTGTTCGTCCCCATCGATTTCAAGGATCACGGCCTGCCGCTGCCAGCGATCGATCCGCAGCTGGCCTGGTATCGCGTGCACTGCAACCTCGAGCGGCACCTGCAGGCGCCCGGTCCGCTGGGTGAAGCGCCGCTGCCGCTGCTGCGGGTCCGCATCGAGGATCTGGAGGTGAGTCCGCAGCCGTGCCTGCGCGAACTCTGCGGCTGGCTCGAGCTGGAGGCGACGCCAGCAGCGCTGAGCGCGATGCAAGCGCCGCAGGACTGGGTGTTCGCCGGCTATGGACCGCGTGCCGCGCCGTACGGGCTCGATCCCGACCTGCTCGAGGAGATTCGCGTGCCGCGCGCGTGGCCGACGACGCCGACGCTCGAGGGTCCGCTGCCCTGGCGGCCCGACGGCGCTACCTTTGGCGGCAGGCTCGTGCAGCTGGCGCGCGACTACGGGTATTGCTGAGCCGTAAGAAACTGGGTGGGCGCCTGAAGATGTCCCGCGGGCCGTACAATCCTCGTGCACCGTGCGCGAGGGCTTCCGAAAACATGATGGGGACACTCAACTCTATCCGCGTGCTGCGGATCGGCAGCCGGGTCGCCGCGGCTTATTGCAGCAAGCTCCTGCGCGGCTTCGGTGCAAGGGTTCAAGCGCTGGCGGCGCCCGGCCTGGAGCCGGCGCCCTACTCGCCCGAGGAGATGCTGTGGTTCGAGATCGAGCAAGGCCGGTTGGATTTCGACTGGCAGGCGCCGGAGGCCGCGCAGGCCCTGCATCGCTTGCTGGCATCCGTCGACCTGCTGATCGATGCCCGGCCCGTGGAAGCCGGCGACCCGTTCGGATTGGCTGCCGACGCGCTCGCCGTGCGTCATCCGCGTCTGATCACTTGCCGGATCTCTTCGTTCGGCCTGAGCGGACCCTACCGGCAGTATCAGGCCGAGGACATCACGCTGTATGCGATGAGCGGCCTGATGCACTGCACCGGCCATGGTCAGCGCGAACCACTCAATGCCCGGCCGAGGATCTGCGAATTGTCCGGCGGCCTCAATGCCTATGC
>JBFMCQ010000146.1:0-4763 GCA_040754295.1 Pseudomonadota bacterium
GGCGATGGCGTAGGGGTCGGCGTAGCCGTGGGGGTCGGGGTGGGTGTCGGCGTCGGTGTTGGCTCGACGTTGCACTCATGGTCCTCGGCGCTGACCGTGATGAAGGCCGGGCTGGCGCCGGTGGTCTTGACGTTGTCGATGATCCAGCCGAAGTCGCCCACGGCGGAGTCCGACGCCACGGTGAAGCGGAGGCGGACGCTGTGGCCGGCCACACTGGAGCCGAAGTCCAGCGTTTCGGTTTCGGCCGCATCGTTTGTGCCGACATAGCCGCGGCGGCTGTTGGCCAGAATGCTACCGGTATAACCGCCGCTGAAGCTGACGCCGAAGTCTTCTGCATCGACCCAGTCACCACCGTCGACACTGACGTCGATCACGCCGCCGTCGTAGCCGACGCCGAGCAGCGGGAACAACGCTTCGAACGAGTAGTAGTGGTCGAAGCCGAACGTGAATTCGGCGCCTTCCGGTACGACGAAGGACGGCGTGACCAGCCGGATCTCGGTCGTCGTGTCCAGGTCCGGAGCGAACCAGCCGATACCGCTGCCGGTGATGTCGTTCTCGTCGGTGAGCGTCCACACCGTGGTGGTGCCGGAGGAGCTGGCAGTCCAGCCGATGGCAGCCAGTTCCGGAGATTCCAGATCGTCCGATTCCGCGGGCGCGCCATCGTAATTGGCCAGGATCGAGTAGGTCGCGGTCTCCGGATAGGCGATGGTGTCGTCGGCATGCGCCGGCCTGTCGAGGTCCAGCGTCAGCGTCAGTTCGAGCGGCGAGCCGGCGTCGCCGGTCAGCGCCACGTCGACGAAGGCGAGCGTGGTTTCGCCCACTTCACCGGCGATGAAGCTGAGGTCGTTGCCGCTGACCAGCGTCAGACTGTCCGGGCTGGCGACCAGGGTTGCGGTGACCGTTTCGCCCGGTGTGTAGGCACCGTTGTTCAGCAGCGAGAAGGTCAGCGCGCCGGTTTCGCCGGCATCGAGGATGCCGTCATGATCGCAGGCATCGTCGCCGCCGGCGTCGAGCACGAGATCGAGCGTCGGGGCCTCGGCGGCCAGCGCGATGTAGCTTTCGGAGACGTTGGCGTGGTCGGTGCTGTCGCGTGCCGGCGAAACCGCGTCGATGCCCATCCCGCGCAGTGCGAAGGCCCTGGCCATGACGCTGAAGTCGTTGATGTCGGCTGCCTTGGCGCAGGCCAGGACGCCGTCGCGCGCCTCGGTGTAAGTTGGCGAGGAGGGCGTCATCTTCATGCCGCAGATGATGTAGTCCTTCATCCGCGCCTGCGCCTCGGCGAACGACAGTTCCGGACGGTTCAGCAGCATCGTGTAGGCGTGGAGCATCGTGTTCGCCCACACTTCGCCGGCGTTGTGGACTTCGGAGTTCGTGGTGCCGTCCTCGCCGAAGCCGACCGGTGCCGGTCCTTCCAACGGGACGCCGTCCTCGATGTGCTTGAAGGTGAGGAAGTTGTAGTCGAAGCTGGCCGAGTACGGCATGCGGCGGATGCCGTAGTACGGCGCGTCCAGCACGTAGTAGCCGGAAGAGTAGGCACCCTGCCAGAGCGCGTTGTTCGGCACCTGGCGGTCTTCCTCGCGTACCGAGAGCATCCACGCGGAGATGTCTCCCCAGCCTTCGCCGAGGCTGCGGCCCTGGTTGTTGCTCAGGCCGTTGCTGTCGGAGATCAGGCGGTTGCTGACATAGTGGAAGTACTCGTGGGCAATGATCAGATTGTCCAGCGTGCCGTCCTGGTCGATCGCCGGATTGCGCAACAGGTGCAGCGAGACGGTCTCACCGTTAGCCAGCAGGGCCTTCAGTGTTTCGCCGTCCTGCTTGCTGACCATCACGGCCGGCGTGGTGTAGAGGTCATCGGTAGTGAAACCGATGTCGATCGGAATGTCGGCATTGCCCATCGTGACCGGGTTGCCGTCACCATTGTTGATGACCACCATCGCGGCGGCGCCGGACAGCATCGCGTACTGCTCCTTGGTGGTGAACGCGCATTCGCCACGGTCGATCAGCGCGATCTTGTCGGCCAGCGTCGCCGGGGCAGGCAGCGGAACATCCGGCACCAGGCCGAGCCCGAACGGGTCCTGGATCAACAGGTCGTCGTTGCAGCCGTTGGTGACGGGCTCCGAGCCATCGTCGACGAGCACGACGTCGGCGGTGACGTCGAATTCGTCGGGGCCGAAGCTGGCGATCGAGAACGCATAGCCTTCGCCAGCGCCGGAGGACGGGCAGTTGTCGTCGGGGGCGGTCTGGCAGACTTCGCCGTTGACGAAGCCGTCGAACAGGTACATCTGCATGCGCGGCTCGCCGCCGTCGCTGGGGGTCAGCATGTTGGCGTTGTTGCGGCCGCCGCCGTCCTGGCCCTGGGCCTGGATCGGGTCGCCGTCGAGGCCGCCGCGGCCGTAGTTGTCGGTCTGTGCGTTGCCGGCGACTTCGTCGAAACCATGGTCGTACCACCAGTCATGCAGCCAGTTGTTCATGTAGAACAGGTTGATGATGGCGGCCTGCTTGGCGTTATCCGTGGACGGATCGTCGTCGGCCTGGATCGGGTAGTCGAACGTGGCGTCGCCGGTGGTGGCGCTGCGCAGATCGCCGGTGAACGGCACGTAGCCGTCGCCGGGCCAGTTGAATGGCTGAAAGCTGAAGTAGATGCCCGGGTCGAGCTGCAGGCCGGAGTCCAGATAGGCGTCCGCGTGGTTGCCGGTGGTGGTGGTGGCGCCGTCGGGGAGCCAGGCATCACCGGTGCTGATCGGGCCGCTCACCAGCGTGACGAGATTCGCGGCGGCGCTGGCGCGTGCAGGCACGTCGTCCGGGGTCGCGCCGGCGAACGGCACGTCGTCGTTGCCCAGCGGGGAATCGTAGGGCTGGTGGATGCCGTCGGCATCGGCGAAGACGCGATAGCTGTAGGCGGTACTGCCACCCTCATGGGCGATCAGGCTGTTGCGGAACAGGATCTCGCCCGAGCCGGCCGAAATGACGTAGCTGTAGCCGTCCTGCCGTTGCAGGCTGGCCGGGCGCCCGACGACCTCCAGGTAGTACGCCGGTTCCAGGCGATCGGGTAGCGGGAAGTAGACCTGCTTGAGACGCACCGGACGTTCCAGCAGGTAGTTGGGCGCGCTGTCGAACAAGCCGTACAGCAGATAGCCGGCTTTCTTTTCGCTGCTGAGCAGCCTGGGGCTGATGCTGCCGCCGAGATCGGCCACGGCGGTGCGAATGGCGCTGGCGGCGTCGAGGCTGAAGCCGCCGGCTTTTTCGAGCGTCGTGCTGCGCTGGAAGCTGCCGGATATGGCGACCAGACGGTTGGCGCCGTCGGTGAGCACGCTGAGGCTGCGGTTGAAGACTTCGATGTCGCCGACGCGCTGCCGGAAGCGCGAGATCGTGCCGCCCTGTCGCGTCAGCTGGGTATCGATCAGTTTGGCGTCGGCGATCATCTGGCGGTCGAGGCCCAGAACGCCGGCCTTCTGGCTCAGATAGGCGCGGCCCAGCGCTTCCGGCAGGGCCTTGGGGATGACCGGGCCCACCACAGCCGCCTGAAGATCGTTGGCCCACAGGAACGTCGGGCTGCCGAGCAAGCGGTCGTAGGAGGAGGCGTAGCCTTGCGCAGAGCGGTGTCGGCGGACCTGCACGGACGACAGACTGGGCGTGTCGGCGCGCTTGTTGGCGATCTGCGCGCGCGCCTGTGCGTAGTACGCGTCGTAGTTGGGCCGTATTGCGGCGGTCTGTGCCTGTGCGGAAAACGCAGCTGCCGCCGTCAGCCCGGCCGACAGCAGTGTGATACTGCCACGAGTTCCCATCCTGTCCCCCTGTTATCGCCCCGTGCGAAAGTGCATCGGTGCCTGGTCCCCTGCAGACGCTACTGTAGGGGGATGCCGGGGGACGGAACAGGGCGATAACCCCCAGAATGAACCGCAATGGCTCGATGAGTGCTCGCCCAGTCAGTCAGTCTGGGCATCGGCAATGCGCTGTGAGACGATACGGCCCCTTCCTCGAGCGGGCCGACGAGTGTCCTCCCATCGCCACAAGCATCCCCCGTCTGCCGAATGGGTCGGCGGTATCGCCACGTTGCCTTCCTACGTGATCGACAAAGGGGAGCCGTTCCGGCCGGAAGTGCTGGTTTGGATGGGGGTGGACGGCATGGTCCACGGCTCGGAGGTGGGCCGACCGGGTGAGCTGCTGCAGCAGGCCGGCGACTCGCTGCGACGGACCGTTGCCCGGCCGATGTCGGGTCCGGTGCCGCAGCCGCGCCGGGTTCGTGTCGCCTTGCCGAGCCTGGCCGCCGTGCTGCGCGCGAGCGCTCCGGCCATCGAGGTCGTCTGCGCGCCGACACCGGAGCTCGATGAACTGGTCGCGCACATGCACGAGTCTTTCGGGCGGGACGATGCCGGGCCGCAGACCTACCTGTCGCCCGGCGTCACGCCGGCGGCCATGGGGTCGTTCTTCGAGGCGGCTGCGGCGCTGCACCGGCGCGCGCCGTGGTCGGTGGTTCCGGACGATCAGACGCTGATCGGCGTGGATATTCCCGCGTTCGAGGTACGCGGGGCCGTGCTGTCGATCATCGGCGGCATCGGCGAAAGCTTCGGCTTCCTGCTCTTCGACTCGCCGGCGGATTTCCACGAATTCGTCGAAGCGGCCGCGCTCATCGTGCACGGGGACATCCCGGAACTGCCGCCGCATTTCGCCGTCAACTTCGAGCGCGGCGCCGATCTTGCCCCTGAGCTGCGCAAGGAAGTGGCGAGCCATGGCTGGGAAGTCGCCGGCGCCGAGGCGTATCC
>JBFMCQ010000147.1:0-4742 GCA_040754295.1 Pseudomonadota bacterium
GCTGGCGCAGCTGCCGGACCGCATGCGCGACCTGGGCAAGAGCACGCGCAGCAAGCTCGGCCTGCTGGCACCGGCATTCGGCCTCGATGTCGACCGCGTCGCCTCCGAGCTCGCGCAGCGCAGCGCCAACGCAGTGCTGCTGGAGGCACCGATCCGCACGCGCGCCGGCTTCCAGGCCGCGCTGGAGCGGCGCGGTGCGTTCTCGATCGATGCGCAGCGCCGGCTCGAGGATATCGCCGGCTGGCTCGGCCGCGCACGCGAACTGCGCGCGCGCATCCGGGCGCTGGGCGAGCGCTGGCCGGCATCGACGAGCGATCTGCGCCGCCAGCTCGACAGCCTGTTCGCGCCCGGTTTCGTCGCCGCGATCCCCGAGCCGCAGTGGCCGCGCATCGCCCTTTACCTGCGCGCGATCGACGTGCGTCTGGAGCGCCTCGCCAACAAGCCCGCGCGCGACGAGGAGCTGACCCGCCAGATCGCGCCGTACACGGCGCGTCTGACCGATCCGTTCCATGCGGCGCGCTGGCTCATCGAGGAATGGCGCATCGCCCTGTTCGCCCAGGAGCTGCGCGCGCAGGGCGCGCCGACGGCGGCAAAAGTGGACGCGGCTTTTGCACCGCAGCTGAATGCGCAGTAGAGTGCGCATGAAAGTACGCATCGGAGTACAGCATGACGGCGCCGGCGGCGAAACAGCGGCTCAATCTGACCGTACGCGCGGAGCTGGTCCGCTACGCGCGAAAGGCGAAGCTGAATCTCTCGCAGCTGCTCGAGGAAACTCTCGTGCAGAAGCAGCGGGAAGAGGCCGCGCGGCGCTGGCAGGAGGAGAACCGCGAGGCCATCGAATACCACCGGCGGCGCATCGAGCGCGATGGCATGTTGAACAAGGACCTGCTCCAGTTCTGACGCGAATGGCGCAATACAAGGTCTACCGCAATCGCCGACCCAGCGCTGCCAAGGCGCCGTTCCTGCTCGACGTGCAGTCGGATCTGGTGACGACACCCTCGCGTGTGGTCATACCCTTGGCACGCAAGAGCTACTACAGGGCGCTTTACTCGAAGCTCAGCCTCGCACTCACCGTCGACGGGATCGAAGTGGTCGCATCGGCCGCCGAGCTCGCCGCCGTGGACGAGCGCGATCTGGGCGAGCCGGTGGCCGACCTCGCCGGCCGGCGCACCGAGATTCTCGCCGCCATCGACTTTCTGTTGACCGGGTACTGAATGAGCGCCATCGCCGCTGAAGATCGCCTCATCGTCGCCCTCGACCTCCCCAGCGCCGCGCAGGCCCGCGAGCTGGTGATTGAGCTCGGCGACACGGTGCGCTTCTACAAGATCGGCCTGGAGCTGCTGATGGCGCCGGGCTTCTTCGAGCTGCACGACTGGCTCAAGGCCGAGCACAAGAAGGTTTTCGTCGATCTGAAGTTCTTCGACATCCCCGAAACCGTCGCGCGCGCGGTGAAGAACCTCGCCGCGCGCGGCGCCGATTTCTGCACCGTGCACGGCAACCAGTCGATCATGGAAGCCGCGGCCAGCGCGAAGTCCGGCGGGCTCAAGGTGCTCGCGGTCACGGCACTGACCAGCCTCGACCAGGGCGACCTCGAGGACCTGGGCTTTGCCTGCGATGTCGCCGAGCTGGTGCTGTCGCGTGCGCGGCGCGCGCTCAAAGCCGGTTGCGACGGCGTCGTGTCCTCAGGCCTCGAGGTCGAGAGGCTGCGCGCCGAAGCGCCACGCGAGCTGATCTGCGTGACGCCCGGCATCCGTCCGGTCGAAAACCGTGTCGAAGCCGACCAGAAGCGCATCATCACGCCGGCCGCGGCGATCAGAGCCGGTGCCGACTACCTCGTCGTCGGCCGCCCGATCCGCGATGCGGCCGATCCGCGCGCGATGGCGGCGGCCGTTCAGGCCGAGATCGCGGGCGCACTGCGGTAAGCTAGAACCATGATCGGGGAAAAGCGCTTATCCGCTTGTTTTGAAAGCCGGCGCCGTGGACGGCGCCGGCTGGTACAGGACCTACGCTCGTGACCCTGGACAACGACCGCTTCCTGCGCGCACTCAGGCGCCAGCCCGTCGACCGCACGCCGGTGTGGATGATGCGTCAGGCCGGGCGCTACCTGCCCGAGTACCGGGCCTCGCGCGCCAAGGCGGGCGACTTCATGAGCCTGTGCCGCAACCCGGAGCTGTGCTGCGAGGTCACGCTGCAGCCGCTCGAGCGCTACGGGCTCGACGCGGCGATCCTGTTCTCCGACATCCTGACGATCCCCGACGCGATGGGCCTGGGCCTGCGCTTCGTCGACGGCGAAGGCCCGGTATTCGAGCACCCGCTGCGCGACGCGCTGCAGATCGACGCATTGCCGGTGCCGGACCCGGAAACCGAGCTGCGCTACGTGATGGACGCGGTGCGCGCGATCCGCGGCGCGCTCGGCACACGGCTGCCGCTGATCGGCTTTGCCGGCAGTCCCTGGACGCTCGCGACTTACATGGTCGAGGGCAGCGGCGGCTCCGATTTCACGCTGATCAAGCGCATGGGCTTCGACGCGCCGGAGACGCTCGACAACCTCATCGCCAAGCTCACCGCGGCGGTGAGTCTCTACCTCGAAGCGCAGGTGCGGGCCGGCGCCGACGCGCTGATGATCTTCGACAGCTGGGGCGGCGTGCTCGCGCCGGCCGAGTATCTGCAGTTTTCGCTCGAGCCGATGGCGCGCATCGTCGAGCATCTGAAGCGCGTCGTGCCCGAAGTGCCGGTGATCCTGTTCACCAAGAACGGCGGCCAGCATCTGCAGCCGATGGCCGAGACCGGCTGCGATGCACTCGGCGTCGACTGGACGACGGATCTCGCCGTCGCGCGTGCGCGCGTCGGCGATCGCGTCGCACTGCAGGGCAATCTCGACCCCGCCTGGCTGCTCGCGCAGCCGGCGCGCATCGAGACCGCCGTCGCCCGCGTGCTGGAGTCGTACGGCCCCGGCCCGGGACACATCTTCAATCTCGGGCACGGCATCCTGCAGCAGACGCCGCCGGAGCACGCTGCGGTGATGGTCGAGGCGGTGCGCGCGCTCAGTCCGGCCTATCACCGCGGGCCGCCATAGCGAGGCGGCCATGTTCTCGGTGATTTTTCCGCCGACGATCATCGGCATCCTGACCACCGTCGTCATGACCGCGTGGATCGTCGTCGCATTCCTCATGCTATCCCCGGCGGCGCTGCTCAAGCTGCTGCCCTACGGCCCGCTGCAGCGCCGCTGCAGCCACTGGTGCATCCGCGTCGCGACGAACTGGGTGCGCGGCAACCGAGTGCTGTTCCGGCTCTTGCATGCGGTGCAGTGGGACGTCGACTTGCGCGCACCCGTCGAGCCCGGAAAGAACTACCTGCTGATCTCGAACCACCAGTCCTGGGCCGATATCCTCGTGCTCTTCGACATCCTTCATGGGCGCGCGCCCTTCCCCCGCTTCTTCCTGAAGCGGGAGCTGATGTACATGCCGATCATCGGCGTCGCCTGCTGGGCGATGGACTTCCCGTTCATGCGCCGCCACGGCAGGCGCGCGCTCCGGAACCACCCCGAGCTGCGCAACCTGGACCTGGAGACGACGCGCCGCGCCTGCGCGCTGTATCGGACCGAGCCGGTCACGGTCATCAACTTTGTCGAAGGCACGCGCTTCACGCCGGCCAAGCGGCTCGCCCGGCAATCGCCGTTCCGTCATCTGCTGCGGCCCAAGGCCGGGGGCATGAGCTTCACGCTCAACGCGATGGGCGAGCAGTTCGCCGGTGTCCTCGACGTGACGATCGCCTATCGGCCGACGAACAAGCCGCTGCTGCTGAGTTTTGCGATGGGCGAGCAGGACCAGCTCGCGGTGCACGTCGACCTGCTGCCGATCCCGCAGGAGTTGATGGCCGGCGACTACGCGAACGACGCCGAGTACCGCGGGCGCTTCCAGGCCTGGCTCAACTCGATCTGGAGCCGCAAGGACGCCCGGCTCGAGCACATGCTGGCGGCCGGCCCGGCCGCACAGGCACGGCCGGCGCATTCCTGATCTTTGCCGGACGGCGGCGCGCGCGCCGGCGACGATGCCTTGCAGCCCGGGCGCCGCCAGTCAGCCGCGCATATGGATGACGGACGCACGCCCGCTGCCGACTTCGGTGGCTCCGGCGCGCAGCACGAAGGCGTACATCCAGCCGCCGGCGTTCGCGACCAGGCGCTGCGCCTCGCATTCCAGGTCGGTATCGAGATCGTCGAGGCGCTCGACGTGCAGCCGCAGATCGCGCACGGCGGCGAGCACGCCGGGCCGCGCGCCGCTGCCGGCCGCCTGCTTTGCCAGCCAGCCGCCGTGCACCGCCATCGCCTGCGCACCGTACTCGAGCAGATGCACCGCGGACAGGTGCCCGTCGCGGCGCAGCGGATGGTCGGCGCGCCGGTGGCTGCGCGTGCGCAGGCGCACGGTGCGCTCGGAGGCGTCGAGCAGCGCGTCCCACAGCGACATCGCCCCGGCGTGCGGAATCAGCGCCTCGATGCCGGCGCGGTCGAGCAGCGGCGTCATGCGTTCAGTTCCACCGCCAGGCGCGGCCCGCCGGGCGTCGGCAGGACGACGCGACCCGGCGTGTTGCGGGCCAGCAGCTGCAGCAGCGGCAGACCGCGCAGCGCCGCATGACCCAGCCGCCGCGCTTCCAGCGCGGGGTCGGCGAGCGTGGTTTCCGCCGCGTCGGTCAGCGCCAGCTGCAGCCGCAGCGGCGTGAGCGCATCCGCCGCATCGGCCGGCGCC
>JBFMCQ010000148.1:0-4472 GCA_040754295.1 Pseudomonadota bacterium
GGAAAAAAAACGCGTGCGGGAGTTTCTGGGAGGGGGTATTCGACGGACGTAGGTGAAGCATGGGAACACGAGGACCGAAGCCGTTGCCGGCGAACGTGCATGCATTGCGGGGGAATCCGTCGAAGCTGCCGCGAGCGCAGCTGCTCGATGAGACGCTGCGTCCGGACGTCGCGATCCCTCCGTGTCCGTCGCACCTGCAGGGCGAAGCGAGGAAGGAATGGCGTCGGATCACGCCGCACCTCAAGCAGCTCGGTCTGATCTCTCAGATCGATCGTGCTGCGCTCACCGCCTACTGTGACGCATGGGGTGAGTACGTGTGGGCCGCGCGCAGAATCGAGGCGCTAAACGCAGAGGCCAGCGCTGCGGGTGATGCGAGCGGTGACGCAGGGCGCGTCTGGAACACGCCGAGCGGATACAAGCAGATCTCCGTGATCCAGCAGATCCGCAATCGGGCGCTCGAGCTGATGCGGCAATTTCTCGCCGAGTTCGGCATGTCGCCAGCGGCGAGATCGAGGGTCACGCGCTCCGATCCGCAGCTCGACTTGCCAGGAGTCGACAGGCCGCGCGAAGGCGGATGGGCGGCATTCGAGTAGCGCCTCCTGAATCGGCGTCGAGCCACTGGCCAGGGCATCCATCCGACGGAGGAGCGCGCGAGGCGAGCTCGGACCCTGTCGACGAGGCTATCGCCTATGCATCGGCAGTCGTGGCCGGCGAGATCGCGGTGTGCAAATGGGTCAAGGCGGCCTGCCAGCGACAGCTCGATGACATGCTGCGATGGCGGAGCGATCCGTCCTACCCGTTCGACTGGCGGCCAGAGCTCGCCGCGCGCGTAATCCGGTTCATCGAGCTGCTCCCGCACGTCGAAGGCAAGTGGGCAGGCAGTCCCTTGCAGCTCGAGCCGTGGCAGAAGTTCCAGGTTGCGTGCGTGTTCGGCTGGGTGCGCAAGCATGACGGTCACCGTCGCTTCCGCACCTGGTACCTCGAGGTGCCGCGCAAGAACGCCAAGACGACGTTGCTCGCTGCCGTGCTGCTCTACATGCTGGTGGCCGACGGCGAATTTGGCGCGCAAATCTACAGCGCCGCGACGAGCCGCGATCAGGCGCGCATCGTGTTCAGAACGGCACGCGAGATGGCCGCGCGATCTCCGCAGTTCCGCGCCCGATTCGGCGTGGAATGCCTCACACACTCCGTGATCTGCAAGGAGATGAATGCCACGCTGCGTCCTCTGGCGGCGCAGGGGCAGAAGTTGGATGGCCTGAACGTGCATTGCGCGGGCATCGACGAGCTGCACGCGCACAAGACGCGCGAAGTGCATGACGTCATCGACAGTGCCACCGGGGCGCGCACGCAACCGCTGATCGTCAAGATCACCACAGCGGGCAGTAACCGCGCCGGTGTCTGCTACGACCAGCGCGGATATTTGTCCAAGATCCTCAACGCGACGTTGATGCGGCATGGCGGCATGGGGCATCGCGTGGAGGGCGAAAGCGCCGAGGACGACAGCTTCTTCGGCGTGATCTACACCGTGGACGATGGCGACGATCCATTCGACGAACGCACGTGGATCAAGGCGAATCCGAACTACGGCGTGAGCGTCAACCCGGTCGATCTGCAGCAGATGGCCACAGCTGCCCGCGTGCAGGCGGCCGCGCTGAACGAATTCCTTGCCAAGCGGCTGAACGTCTGGGTCAACGCCGACAGCGCCTGGATGAACATGGCGCAGTGGGATGCGTGCGCGCGTGATCGCGACGACGCCGAGCTCGCCGGCGCCCGTTGCTGGATCGGACTCGACGCCGCATTCAAGCGCGATCTCTTTGCCAAGGTGCGCGTCTTCCGCCTTGGCGATCGCGTCGTCGTGCGCGGCCGCTACTACATGCCGCAGGCGCAGATCGAGCGAAAGGGCAACGAGCAACTGCAAGGCTGGGCCCGCGCGGGCTGGATCAGGACCACGCCCGGCGAGGTGCTCGACATCGAGGCGGTCCGCGAGGAGCTACTCGACGACAGCCGCCGCTACGAGATCGTCGAGATCGGTTACGACCCGGCGCAGATCACGCAGTTCGCCGGCGAGATGCTTGCCCAGGGGCTGCCCATGGTCGAGGTCCGTCCGCTGGTGTTGCTGTTCTCGCCGGCGATGAAGGAGCTCGAGGAACTCGTCGCCGCCGGCCGGCTCGAGCACAACGGCGACCCCGTGCTCGCCTGGGCGGTCGCGAACGTGGTCTGCCACCGCGACCTGCGTGACAACATCTATCCGCGCAAAGAGCGGCCGGAGCAGAAGATCGATCCGGCGATTGCGTTGATCATGGCCATCGCGCGGTCGATGGCGAGAGCCAAAGAGCAGACACCGCCATCGATCATCGTGCTGTAGGAGTCCCATGGCAGCCACGTGGTACAACGCCGAGCGCGTGCGGCAATCCGGCAGCGTCATCCTCTCGCGTCATCTGCCCGAGCTGCGGGCCGCCAACGAACGGCGAAGACAGTCACTCGGCACGCCCGCGCCACGCAATCAGTCGATGTCGTGGAGTGGGTTCAACGACTGGCTCAAGGGCCTGCGGATCGACGGCGGAACGGCGATCACCGAGCACACAGCGATGCGCGTGTCCGCCGTTTACGCCTGCGTGGCCCTGATCGGCGGAACGATTGCCGCGCTGCCGCTGCATTTCTATCGCCGTGGGCAGGACAACGCGCGCGCGCGGTACATGCCGGACGAATGGTGGCTGCTCAACGAGCAGCCGTTCCAGTGTTGGTCGGCGGCCGCGGCATGGGAATACGCGCTGTGGTCGCTGTTGCTGCTCGGCGATTCGTTCTGGCGGATTCATCGCGCGGCCGCCGGATCCTCCAAGATCGTTGGCTTCGAGCCGCTGCACCCATCGACGGTGCAAGTCGTCCGCATCCGTGATCGTCTCGCCTACCGCGTCGAGCCGCAGCCGTCGCAAACGTCGAGCAGCGAGCGCGTGCAGTCCGTGACGCTGGATCAGGACGACATGCTGCACATTCCGGGGCCCGGCTTCGATGGTCTGCGCGGCCAGTCTCAGATCGCCAACGCGCTGCAAACGGCAGGCGGCATCGCGCTCGCTGGCGATCAGCATGCGATCAACTTCTTCCGGAATGGCGCGCGTCCGGATTACGCCCTGCAGACCGACGGGTCGCTCACGCCGGATCAGATCGAAAACCTGCGCGCGCAACTCAACGAGCGATATGCCGGCGTCGGCAACGCATGGCGCCCGATCGTACTGGGCGGCGGACTCAAGGTCGAACCGATCACGATGACGGCGAGCGATGCGCAACTGCTCGAGCAACGGCGCTTCCAGGTCGAGGACATCGCGCGCATCTTCGGTGTTCCGCCGTTCATGATCGGGCACACCGACAAGACGACGAGCTGGGGCTCCGGCGTCGAGCAGATGTCCATCGGGTTCATCAAGTACACGCTGCAGAGGCATTTGGTCAAGTTCGAGCAGGAGATCAACCGCAAGATTCATCGCCGCGCCGATCGCTTCTGCGAGTTCGAGACCGCTGGCCTCGAGCGCGGCGACATCAAGACGAGGTTCGAGGCCTATCGCGTCGCCCTCGGCCGCGCCGGCGAACGCTCGTGGATGCTGCCGTCCGAGATTCGACAGCGCGAGAATCTGCCTCCAGAGCCGGCGCTCGATCAGGCGCCGGATGGCGACAGCACTCCCACGCAATCAGGTGACGACCGATGAAAAAACGATTGCTCCAACTGCTCGCCGACAATCGCCGCAGACCCGGCGCACGCTTTCAAATCGCCGTCGATCAGGACGAGCCGACGATCTATCTTTACGATGTGATCGTCGGGTCCGAGATCGAGGCCGAGTGGTTCGGCGGCGTCGCGCCGCTCACCTTCATCAAGGAGCTCGCCAGCCTCGACGCCGCGCGCATCCACCTGCGCATCAACAGCCCCGGCGGCGACGTATTCGGCGCGCGCGCGATGCAGCAGGCGTTGCGCGAGCATCCGGCGCAGATCGTCGTCCATGTCGATGGATGGGCGGCCAGCGCCGCCAGTGTCGTCATGCTCGCGGGTGACGACGTCATCATCTCCGACGGTGGCATGGTGATGATCCACAAGGCGTGGACGCTCGCCATCGGCAACAGCGACGAGATGCTGCACACGGCCGCGCTGCTCGAGAAGATCGACGCCACACTGGCCGAGAGCTACGCCAACCGAGGGCGCAAGGACGCGTCGTACTTCGCCGAGGCGATGGCCGCCGAGACCTTTTACACGGCGGCGGAGGCCGTCGAGGTCGGATTGGCTGACCGCATCGCCGAAACCGAGCCGATCGATGCGCAGGCGACCGGCATCGATTGGGATCTGCGCGCGCTCGGCCGCGCGACCGCCGGCAGAAAACCGCCGCCGCCCGCGGCATCGGCGCGCGACTTCTACGAGCGCCGCCAACACTTCTTCGAAACAATCGCCGCCTGACAGGCGCTTACGCCTTCGGCCGATCGAGGGCCGGCAT
>JBFMCQ010000149.1:0-4464 GCA_040754295.1 Pseudomonadota bacterium
CGCGTCGCCGCCCCGCCCTTCGAGGCCGTGACGCTGGAACTCGACGCGCTGTGGATCGGGCCGGCAGCGCAAGGCTGAAGGCCGCTTCGCCCGGGGCAGGAACGGCGACGCCGCCGTCCGCCGACGCGTTGAAAGCCTGTTGATCGCAGGCACGGCCTGCTGGATGCTTTATCCGTCCATCCGTATGGACAGATCGCGCCCCGTGCCTTAGATTGCGCGCCGCTTCCCTGCACGATTCTTACGAGGCCCTTCCGTGAGTCTGCATCCCCAGTCGTACCTGTTTACTTCCGAATCGGTTTCCGAAGGCCATCCCGACAAGGTCGCCGACCAGATCTCGGACGCGGTGCTCGACGCGATCCTGCTGCAGGACAAGCGCGCGCGCGTGGCCTGCGAAACGCTGGTCAAGACCGGAGTGGCGATCGTCGCCGGCGAGGTCACGACCAGCGCCTGGGTCGACCTCGAGGCACTGGTGCGCAAGGTCATCACCGACATCGGCTACACCTCCTCGTACGTCGGCTTCGACGGTGCGACCTGCGGCGTGCTCAACCTGATCGGCAAGCAGTCGCCGGACATCGCGATGGGCGTGGACCGGGCCAATCCCGAGGAGCAGGGCGCCGGCGACCAGGGCCTGATGTTCGGCTACGCGACCAACGAGACCCGCGAGCTGATGCCGGCGCCGATCTACCTCTCGCATCGGCTCGTCGAGCAGCAGGCCAAGGTGCGCAAAGGCAAGAAGCCCAAGCTGCCGTGGCTGCGCCCGGACGCCAAGAGCCAGGTCACACTGCGCTACGAGAACGACGTCGCCGTCGGCATCGACGCGGTCGTGCTCTCGACGCAGCACGATCCCGAGATCAAGCTCAAGCAGCTGCGCGAAGCGGTGATGGAAGAGATCATCAAGCCGGTGCTGCCGGCGAAGTGGATCGACAAGAAGACCAAGTTCCACATCAACCCGACCGGCAACTTCGTGATCGGCGGCCCGGTCGGCGACTGCGGGCTCACCGGGCGCAAGATCATCGTCGACACCTACGGCGGCTGGGCGCGCCACGGCGGCGGCGCGTTCTCGGGCAAGGACCCGTCCAAGGTCGACCGCTCGGCTGCGTACGCTGCGCGCTACGTCGCCAAGAACATCGTCGCCGCGGGGCTGGCCGATCGCTGCGAGGTGCAGGTGAGCTACGCGATCGGCGTCGCCGAGCCGACTTCGGTGATGGTCACGACCTTCGGTACCGGCAAGATCAGCGACCATTCCCTCGACAAGCTGGTGCGCGCGCACTTCGACCTGCGCCCGTACGCCATCGGCAGGATGCTCGATCTGGTGCACCCGATGTACCAGGCCACGGCCGCCTACGGCCACTTCGGCCGCAAGCCGTTCGAGGTCCAGCTCGACAACGGCGAAACCTTCACCGCGTTCTCGTGGGAGAAGACCGACAAGGCCGAGGCACTGGCGGCCGACGCGAAGAAGATGAAGTAGCCCCCACGCAGTCCAGCTTGCACCACCGAAGGCCGCCGCAGGGCGGCTTTCGTGTTACATGACCCGCAACCGAACACGCGGCTTCATCCCTCAATCCGCATAAGCGGATATACTCGCCGCTCCAACCGCCGAGGGGCGCTGCGACCTGTGTTGACGCAGGCCAGGCTCGGCGGTCTTGCTGCGCAACCGCGCCCGCATCTGGCCCCCAAACCGAGAGTGAACGCATGAACGCCGTCATCAAGAATCTGCCGAACGCGGACTACAGGGTTCGCGACATCTCCCTGGCCGAGCTCGGCCGCCGCCGCATCCGCATGGCCGAGCACGAGATGCCCGGCCTCATGAGCATCCGCGCCAAGTACGCGCCGCTACAGCCGCTCAAGGGCGTGCGCGTCTCCGGCTCGCTGCACATGACCAAGGAAACCGCGGTGCTGATCGAGACGCTGGCCGCGCTCGGCGCCTCGGTGCGCTGGGCCTCGTGCAACATCTTCTCGACGCAGGACGACGCCGCCGCGGCGATCGCCGCCGCCGGCATCCCGGTGTTCGCGTGGAAGGGCGAGACGCTCGAGGAGTACTGGGACTGCACGCTGGACATGCTCACGCACCCGGGCATGAAGGGGCCCGAGCTGATCGTCGACGACGGCGGCGATGCGACGCTGCTGATCCACAAGGGCGTCGACATGGAGAACGGCGACACCTGGATCGACACGCCGTCGTCCAATCACGAGGAGCAGGTCATCAAGAACCTGCTCAAGCGCACGAAGACCGAGCGTCCGGGCTTCTGGAAGAGCGTCGCTGCCGACTGGCGCGGCGTCTCCGAGGAGACGACGACGGGCGTGCACCGCCTCTACCAGATGATGGAGGCCGGCAAGCTGCTGGTGCCGGCGATCAACGTCAACGACTCGGTCACCAAGTCCAAGTTCGACAATCTCTACGGCTGCCGCGAGTCGCTGGCCGACGGCATCAAGCGCGCGACCGACCTGATGGTCGCCGGCAAGGTCGCGGTGGTCTGCGGCTACGGCGACGTCGGCAAGGGCTCGGCGCATTCGCTCAAGGGCTTCGGCGCGCGCGTGATCGTCACCGAGATCGACCCCATCAACGCACTGCAGGCGGCGATGGAAGGCTTCCAGGTCACGACCGTCGAGGACACGCTGGGCACCGCCGACATCTACGTGACGACCACCGGCAACAAGGACGTCATCACGCTCGAGCACATGCGCGCGATGAAGGACAACGCGCTGGTCTGCAACATCGGCCACTTCGACAACGAGATCCAGATGGATCGCCTGAACGCCTGCAAGGAGGCGCAGCGCGAGAACATCAAGCCGCAGGTGGACCGCTACACGTTCACCGACACCGGCCGCTCGATCTACGTGCTCGCCGAGGGCCGCCTGGTCAATCTCGGCTGCGCGCACGGCCATCCGAGCTTCGTCATGTCCAACAGCTTCTCCAACCAGACGCTCGCGCAGATCGATCTGTGGAAGAACAGGGACACCTACGAAAAGACCGTCTACCGCCTGCCCAAGCAGCTCGACGAAGAAGTCGCGCGCCTGCACCTCGAGCAGATCGGCGTGAAGCTGACCCGGCTCACGCCCGAGCAGGCCGCCTACCTCGGCGTGCCGGTCGAGGGGCCGTACAAGGCGGAGCATTATCGGTATTGACGCCGGGAATCGGGAATGGGGAATCGGGAATCGGGAATCGTTACAGCGACCTCACGAAAGGCTCGAAGTCTGGTGCGATGCGATGGACTTCGTTGAGGCGGTGTATCGGTTCTCGGCCGCATTCCCGGCCGATGAACGCTATAGCCTGACCGCGCAGTTGCGGCGGGCGGCGGTCAGCATCCCGTCGAATATTGCCGAAGGCGCCGCCAGGCGGTCGCGGCGCGACTACTTGAAATTCCTCTCCATCGCGCGGGCTTCGCTGGCCGAGGCGGACACGCAGATCAAGATTGCAGTCCGCCTCGGATTCGCCGATGAACCGCGGGAACTGCGCGAGCTGGTCGACCGCATCTTCGCCAAGCTGACGGCCCTGCTGGCGAAGCTGGACGAAGCCGAGCGGAGTGCGCCGTGACGATTCCCGATTCCCGATTCCCGATTCCCGGGCAGATCCACTTCTCCTTCGAGCTGTTCCCGCCGCGCACGCCGGCCGGCTGGGACAAGCTGCCGGCGCTCGCGCGTGCGCTCGCCGCCATGCAGCCGGCCTATTTCAGCGTCACCTACGGCGCCGGCGGCTCGGAGCAGAACGGCACTTACGACACGCTGATCAAAGTCGTCGAACAGACCGGCATCGAGACGGCTCCGCATCTGACCTGCGTCGGCTCGACGCGGGCGAAGATCGCGGCGCTGCTCGACCGGTACCGGGCCGCGGGCGTCACGCGCATCGTCGCGCTGCGCGGCGATCTGCCGGCGACCGCGATCTCGAGCGAAGCGCCCGGCGAGCTTCGCTATGCGAATGAGCTCGTCAGCTTCATCCGCGAAACGCACGGCGATCACTTCACGCTCGAAGTCGCGGCCTATCCGGAGATGCACCCGCAGGCACCGAATCCCGACGTCGACTTCGAGAACTTCCGGCGCAAGGTCGAGGCCGGTGCCGACGGCGCGGTCACGCAGTACTTCTACGCGGCCGAGGCCTACTTCGACTTCATGGAGCGCTGCGCGCGCGCCGGCATCACGATTCCGGTCGTGCCGGGCATCATGCCGATCACCAACTACGTGCAGCTGGCGCGTTTTTCAGCCGCCTGCGGCGCCGAGATCCCGCGCTGGATTCGCCTGCGCCTCGAGCAGTACCAGGACGACCGGCAGGCGCTGCTCGACTTCGGTCTGGACGTCGTCAGCGCGCTGTGCCGCAGTCTGCTCGAAAACGGCGCGCCGGGCCTGCATTTCTACACGCTGAACCAGGCGGAGCCGACGCTGCGGCTGTGGAAGAATCTGGGACTTCCGGTCCCGCTCACCTGATGCTTCGGCGTGGGCGGGGCATCGACAGGACGTCGCCGATGAACC
>JBFMCQ010000150.1:0-4379 GCA_040754295.1 Pseudomonadota bacterium
GACCAGTCGACGCTGCTCAGCGCACGCCCGCGCTCGTCGAGCGCGATCACGTGGCTGTCGCGCGGCAGCGCCTTGAGGATCTTCTCGCCTTCCTGCTGCTTGGCGCGGGCGATGTCGGTGTTCTTGCCGCGCTGCGCCGGTGCGATCTCGGTCAACTCCAGCCGGCACTCATGCGGCAGGCGCGCGGCGTAGTCGGCATAGGCAGTCTCCACCCAGCCGGGCATGCGCGTGCCGACGGCGATCAGGTGGATCCGCACCGAGAATCAGTGGACGCGCTTCGACGGCTTCTTCGCGGCCGGCTTGCGGGCGGCGGCCTTCTTCGCCGGTGCCTTGCCCGCGGCCTTCTTCGCCGCCGTCTTCCTGCCCGGCGTCTTCTTGCCGTCGCTGCGCTTGGCCGGGGCTTTCCTGGCCGGTGCGGCGGCCGGCAGATCTTCCTCGACGCTCCACAGCTTTTCCAGCTGGTAGAACGCACGCGGCTGCAGCTGCATGACGTGGACGACGACGTCGCCGAGATCGACGAGCACCCATTCGCCGGCCTCCTGCCCTTCGATGCCCAGCGGCCGGAAGCCGGCCTTCTTCGCGTCCTCGACCACGTTCTGCGCCAGCGATTTCACATGCCGGTTCGATGTGCCGGTGCAGACGATCATCGTGTCGGTCACGGTCGTCAGCTTGCGGACGTCGAGCACTTTGATGTCCTGTCCCTTCAGGTCTTCAAGTGCGTGTACGGCAACCTTCCCCAGTTTTGTCAGCTTGGCGCTAGTGAGTTGTGGCATCGTCGTCCTGTGTCAGGGCCGCTATGTCGGCGGCGGTCATGGTATCGAGTATCGCATCGGGGACGAGGCCGCGCACCGAATGCCCGGTCCTCAGCAACTGGCGCACCCGGGTCGACGAGATGTCGAGCATCGGCACCTCCAGCTGGTACCAGAGCCCCGCGGGCGAGGCGTGCAGCGCCGCGCTGTCCGCGGTGCGGCGCGGGGCAAGCTCGTCGCGCGTTTCCGCGGCAGGCTCGAGCAGCGCCCCCGGCCGCGACACGACGGCCACGTGCGCGAGCGCCAGCAGCTCGCGCCAGCGGTACCAGCTGTGCAGATGCTGGAATGCGTCGCCGCCCATCAGCAGCACCAGCGCCGCCGACGGGAACAGCTCGCGCAGCTCGGCGAGCGTGTCGACCGTGTACGACGGTCCGTCGCGCAGGATTTCGCGATCGTCGGGAATCAGGCTGCGCTCGCTGCGCGTCGCGAGGCGTATCCATTCGAGGCGGCGTGTCGGCGAAATCTGCGGCTCGGAGCGGTGCGCCGGATGCGCCGTCGGGATCAGGCGCACCTGCCACAGCTGCAGGCGCTCGCGCGCCTCGATCGCCAGCCGCAGGTGTCCGTTGTGGAACGGCGCGAAGGCGCCGCCAAAGACGCCGATGGCTTTCATCCGCGAGACGGGAGAGCGGAGACGGGAGACGGGAGACGACGCGGTGGGAGACGCGAGACGAGAGACGACACGTCCGCGATGAGACTTCTCCGCTCTCCCGTCTCCGCTCTACCCGCGTCAGCGGACATGTCCGTCGCCGAGCACGATCCACTTCAGCGTCGTCAGGCCTTCGAGGCCGACCGGACCGCGTGCGTGAAACTTGTCGGTGCTGATGCCGATCTCGGCACCCAGACCGTACTCGTAGCCGTCGGCGAAGCGCGTCGAGGCGTTGACCATGACCGAGCTCGAATCGACTTCACGCATGAAACGCCGCACCTTGCTGTAGTTCTCGGTGACGATGGCGTCGGTGTGGTGCGAGCCGTAGGTCTCGATATGCTCGATTGCCGCGTCGAGTCCGTCGACGACGCGGACCGCGAGGATCGGCGCCAGATACTCGGTATACCAATCCTCTTCCTTCGCCGGCTGCGCCTCGGGCACGAGGCGGCGTGTCGCCGGACAGCCGCGCAGCTCGACGCCGGCTTCGAGGTAAATGCGCGCGAGCTCGGGCAGCACGCGCTCGGCGATCGCCTTGTCGACGAGCAGCGTCTCCATCGTGTTGCAGGTGCCGTAGCGCTGCGTCTTGGCGTTGACCGCGACCGCGATCGCCTTCTCGACGTCGGCCTCGCCGTCGATATAGACGTGGCAGATGCCGTCGAGGTGCTTGATCACCGGCACCTTCGCCGCTTCCGAGACCGCGGCGACGAGACCCTTGCCGCCACGCGGAATGACCACGTCGATGTACTCGGGCATCGCCACCATCTCGCCGACGGTGCGGCGGTCGGTGATGTCGAGCACCTGCACCGCCTCGCGCGGCAGGCCGGCGTCGGTCAGCGCACGCTCGATGCAGCGCGCGATCGCCAGATTCGAGCGCAGCGCTTCCGAGCCGCCGCGCAGGATCGCCGCGTTGCCGGACTTGAGGCACAGCGCCGCGGCGTCCGCGGTGACGTTGGGCCGCGACTCGTAGATGATGCCGACGACGCCCAGCGGCACGCGCATGCGGCCCACCTGGATGCCCGACGGGCGCTGCTTGAGCTCTTGGAGCTCGCCGATCGGGTCGGGCAGGCTCGCGATCTGGCGCACACCGTCGGCCATCGCGGCGATGCGCTCGGCATTGAGCTCGAGGCGATCGAGCATCGCATCGTCGAGCTTCGCCGAGCGGCCGTCGCGCAGGTCGGCGGCGTTCGCCGCCTGGATCGTATCGGCCTCGGTGAGGAGAATCTTCGCCAGCGCGAACAGACAGCCGTTCTTCGTGCCGCTGTCGGCGCGCGCCATTACGCGCGCGGCGGCCCGCGCCTTCTCGCCGCGCTCGCGCATGTAGGCGGTGACGTTGTCGTTCCTGGCCTTCGACGATTTTGGAGCTTGTGAGGCGCTCATCAGGACTGGGGGGCTGCCGCCCCGCTGGCGGCGAGAATCAATGTTAGCAATTCTTCCCAGGCGGCAGATTCCTGCCCGGTCTTGACCATGCGGTCGACGCGCGCCGCGCGGCGCAGCCAGCCGATCGCCTCGCCGGGACGCGTCCGCGGCAATGCCCTGATGTAGTGCGCCTGCTGAAAGCGGCGGATGCCGGCGGCATCGCAGGCGGACGCGGCGTCGCGGGTCCGCGCGTACAGCAGCGCCGCCCGGATCAGCTGGCGCAGGCTCCACATCAGTGCGCCGAGCACCTCGAGCGGCCCCGCCCCCTCGTCGCGCAGCCGCGACAGGCTGCGCACCGCGCCGGCCGCGTCGCCGTCGAGCACGCGGTCGCTCAGATCGAAGGCCTCGAAGCGCGCACTGTCCGCGACCGCCTGCGCCAGATCCTCGACGCCGACGCGGCGGCCGGGAAACAGCAGCGCGAGCTTGGCGATGTCCTGCGCGGCGGCGAGCAGATTGCCCTCGGTGCGCTCGGCGAGCAGGCGCACCGCATCGGCGTCGGCCTGCACGCCGGCCGCGCGCAGGCGGCCTTCGAGCCACGGCAGCAGCTCGCTCGACTTCACCGGCCAGGCGTAGACGCTCACGCCGGCGGCATCGAGCGCCTTGTACCAGGCGGCGTCGCGGCTGCGGCTGTCGAGCGAGCCGCAGGCGACGATCAGCAGCACGTCCTGCGGCGGCCTGCGCGCGATCTCCTGCAGCAGACGCCGGCCGGCGTCCTCCGGCGCCGCCGCGCAGCGCACCTCGACGATGCGGCGGCTCGCGAACAGCGACAGGCTCGCGCAGCTGTCGGCGAGGCGCTGCCAGTCGAAGCCGCGATCGGCGTCGAGCACCTCGCGCTCGCTGTAGCCGTCCGCACGCGCCCTGGCCCGGATCGCGTCGAGGGTTTCCTGGATCAGCAGCGGCTCGTCGCCGGCAACGACGTAGATCGGCGCCAGTCCCTTGGACAGATGTGATTGAATCTGCTGCGGTTTGAGCTGCACGGCGGGGCTCGGGCGGGAACCGGGCGGGAAGCGGCATTGTACGCGCCTGGCGTAAAATGGACGCCATGTCGCGCCAGTTTTCCCGCACCGACCACGTCCTCGCGGCGCTCGATCGTGGGCTCGGCCTGATCGCCGAGCGCCGTGGCGGCGCCGGCCGCGCCAGCCCGGCAGCGGCGACCGATGCCGCGCTCGACGAGACCAGCCGCCGGCATGTCGCCGGGCTGATGCGCGTCAACCACGCCGGCGAAGTCGCCGCGCAGGCGCTCTATCACGGTCAGGCGCTGGTCGCGCGCCGCGAAGACACGCGCCGTCAGCTGCTCGCCGCGGCGCGCGAGGAGCGTGACCATCTGCGCTGGTGCGAAGAACGGCTGCACGAACTCGGTGAGGCACCCAGCCGGCTGCAGCCGCTGTGGTACGCCGGCTCGTTCGCGATCGGCGCCGTCGCCGGTCTGGCCGGCGACCGCTGGAGCCTCGGCTTCATCGACGAGACCGAGCGCCAGGTCTGCGAGCATCGGAGCGAGCATCTGCGGC
>JBFMCQ010000151.1:0-4345 GCA_040754295.1 Pseudomonadota bacterium
GCCTCGACCGCGGCGAAATCGAGTTGCCTTCGCCCGACCGGGAGCGCAACGCCCCATGAGCCTGCGCGGAAAAGAGGTCAGCCCAGAGCTCGATGCGCAGTTGCACGAGCGGCTGCGCATCATGGCGGAGTTTCGCGGCACGACGCTGCAGCGCGAGGCGGCTCGGCTGCTCGAGAAGGCGATCGTCGGCGAGTGGCATGAGTTCAGTGTCGCACTCGAACGCGCCGAGCGCTCCGGAATTTTGCGGAACGGCCCGGAAAAAGGCGGAAAGGGCGTTAAATGACCCGCCGCGGCCGCCCGCTCGGGCCGGTAGCGCAAGAGGTGCTGCGCTACGCGCACGACGCCGGTCGGGTGGATTCGCTCAGCGCCGCGCGCGAGCTGCAGCTCTCGCGGTCGCACGCCGCGCGCGCGGTGTACCAGCTGCGCTCGGCCGGCTATCTGGTGGAGGCCGAGCGCGTGGCTATGCCCGGCGCGCGCAAGCCGGTGGTCGTGTGCGAGCCGGTGCGCGAGCCGCAGGTCCCGCTGATCGTCACGCTGGACTGGCCGCGCTGAGCGCCGGATGGCCGCTGCCGAGTCAGCCGGCGGCGCCGGCGCCGTTACCGCCGCCACACTGAGCGACGCCGCACTGCTCGAGCGCTTGGGGTTCTCCGCGTACGCAGCCGCGCATCGCGACTGCGAGGTGATCCTATGGGTCAACCTGCAGCTCGACGAGCCGGTGCTGGCGTGGATCCGGATCCCGCGCAAGCTCATCGCTGAACATCTGGCGCGCCGGGAGCCGCCGCCGTTCTGGCGGCACGGCGCCGTCGTGCGGGTGACCAAAGCGGCGGAGCGCTGAGATGCCGACGCCGCGCGCGCGCACCGACTTCGCCGCGATCGCGGCGGCGGCGCTCGCGCAGGCGGAACGGCTCGTGCCGCAATGGCTGCCCGGCGGCAAGCGCGTCGGCCGCGAGTGGCAGTGTGGGTCGCTGGCCGGCGACGCGGGCGAGTCCTGTTCGGTCAATCTGGCGAGCGGCGCCTGGGCGGACTTCGCGACGGACGATCGCGGCGGCGATCTGATCTCGCTCTACGCGGCGATCCACAACATCAAGCCGGGAGCGGCGGCGCGTGAACTCGCGCGCGTGCTCGGCATCGAGATACCTGTGGCCGGTGCGGCGCGCACGATCCATCGCCGGCAATCCGAGGGAACCTCGGGTACTCCCAGCGCGGACCCGCCGCAGGCGAGCGCGAAACCCGACGCAGAGGCGGACGCGTGGTCCGATGCCGGCGCGTGGCCGATCGGCGGTCCGCCGCCGCCCGTGGCGCACGTCGTGCGCGGGCGGCCGCAGGCGAGCTGGGCGTATCGCGACGCGCAGGGCGGCGTGCTCGGCTACGTGCACCGCTTCGTGACGTCGACCGGCGACAAGGAGATCCTGCCGTGCGTCTGGTCACGGCATGCGCAGCGCGGCCTGGCGTGGCGCTGGCGCGCGTTCGGCGAGCCGCGGCCGCTCTATGCGCTGGACGTGCTCGCGCGATTGGCGACGCGCGACGCGCTCGTCGTCGAGGGGGAGAAGTGCGCCGATGCCGCGCAGCGCGCACTCGGCGACGAGTACGCCGTCACGACCTGGCCGGGCGGCTGCAAGGCCTGGAGCAAGGCCGACTGGTCGGCGCTGGCCGGGCGCCGCGTGATCCTGTGGCCGGACGCGGACGCCAAGCTCGCCAAGGCCAGCGCGCTCGTGCTGCCCGAGGATCAGCAGCCCGGCATGCGCGCGATGGAGGGCATTGCGCAGCGACTGCTCGCGCTGGGCTGCACGGTCCTGATCGTGCGCATCCCACCGCCCGGCCAGCGCAGCGACGGATGGGACGTGGCCGACCTGGTGGAAGCGGCCGGCGCACGCGCTGGCGAGGCCGTGCGCGCCTGGCTGGCGCCGGATCGGCTGCGTCTGCCTCGCTCGCCGACCGCGGCGGCGGCCCTCGATCCCGGCGCCGCTGCGCGTGCGGACGTGGAACAGGCGCGCTGGCAGGATGCGCTGCTCTTCAAGTCCGGCAATCTCGTGCGGCACGTGGCCAACGTGACGCTGATCCTGCGCAACGATCCGCGCTGGCACGGCGTGGTGGCGTGGGACGAGTTCGCGCAGACGGTGATCAAGCGCGCGCCGCCGCCCTACGAATTCGGCCGCGCCGGCGAATGGGACGGCGAGGACGACACGCGTACGTCCGTGTGGCTCGCGCAGCAGTACCGCCTCGACGTATCGAGCCGTGAGGTGGCGGAAGCGATCGAGATGCTCGCGCGCGGCCAGCGCTTTCACCCGGTGCGCGACTGGCTGCGAACGCTGCATTGGGACGGCGAGCGGCGCTGCGACGAGTGGCTGATCCGATACGCGGGGGTCGAGGATTCGCCCTATACGCGGGCGGTGTCGCAGTACTTCCTGCGCGGGATGGTCAAGCGGGTCATGGAGCCGGGCTGCAAGTTCGACTTCTGCCTCGTGCTCGAGGGCGACGAAGGCCTGCGCAAGAGCACGCTCGCGATGGTGCTCGGCGGCCCCTGGGGCAGCGACGTGCCGCTCGATCTCACCAACAACCGCGAGGCAGGCCTCGCGCTGCAGGGCATGTGGGTGCTCGAGTTCGCCGAGATGGAGTCGGTGAGCCGCGCGGAGGCGCACCTGCAGAAGAGCTTTCTCTCGCGCAACTTCGATCACGTCCGTCGCCTGTACGGCAGCCGCTATGAGAAGCTGCCGCGGCAGTGCGTGTTCATCGGCACGACCAACGAGACCGAGTACATCAAGGAAGGGCAGGGCGCGCGGCGATTCTGGCCGGTGCGTGTGCCCGCGTTGATCGACATCGATGGGCTGCGCGCGGCGCTGCCGCAGTTGCTCGCCGAAGCTCTGCACGATCACGACGTCGGCGAACGCTGCTACCCGACGCCGCAGGAGCAGCTCGAGTTGTTCCGGCCGGAGCAGGTACGGCGCGTGATCCAGGAGTCGCTGATCGACGCGCTGCACGACTGGGTGCTCGACCCGGACCTCGAGGAGTCGAGCAAGCGCATGGCAAACGACGGCGCTTTCAGTCTGTCGGACGCGGCGATTCGCGGACTGCAGATCTCATACGCACAGCTCACGCGCGACCTGCAAACGCGCATCGGCAAGGCCTTGGCGGCGCTCGGATGCGAGCGTCTGGAGAAACGCAACGGCATGACGCGCTACTGGTACAAGCCCCCGCAGAAGGCGGCCACGTCGCGTGTCGCACGTCAGCCCGCGCAGCATGACGGAGCGGATGATGATCCGATCCCATTTTGACGTGATTCCTAACCTTCCCAACTGAAAATTCGCTCAGGCGCGCGCGTGCGCAGGCGCGGGCGCCCGCGCGCGATCGCGCGCGCGAGATGCGCTGTTCAGTTGGGAAGGTTGGGAAGAAAAGGAGATGCAGTGGCCAGATCGAACTACTGGGACATGCGATGCGAGCGCTGGGGGGCGTGGCGCGTCGGCGGTGCCGGAATGAAGATCGCGACGTGGGCGCGGCTGCGTGTGCAGTCGTCTTCGCTCGCGAGCTGGACCGCTGAGGACGAGTCGCTGCCGAGGCTGCACATTGAGGAGCGCGAGACGCACGATTTCATCGTGCACCTCGCCTCAGATGCGAGGACGGCCGACCTGGCGCGGTTCGCGCTCGCCGCATATCCGCGCACGAGCAGGCTCGCGCAGAAGCTCGGCGTGGATCGCCGATCGCTGGGCGAGCGGTTCAAGTTGCTGCACCGGACGCTGGCCCGTTTGCTCGACCAGCGCCGCCGCGGCGAGCCGCTGGATGCGTCCCGCCGACGGGCCCGCGGCCGCGCGGTCACCGTCCGCGCGCAGATGTCAGCGCGCGGAGCCAAACGCCCGATCGCCAGCGTCGTCGGCGACTGACGACGGATTTTTGTTATTTGGTCGGATCGGTGTAAGTTGCGCCAAACTCGGCCGGTTCGCCGTCTCGGAAAATGCCACTCGCAGCGCCGCGCCCCTGCACGTATCCAGGCTGCACGCAGCTGGTGAAATCTGGATCGAGGTGCGCAAAGCACGTCGCGAAAGTCCGTCGTGAGGTCGACGAGCGGCGAGGAACCGCGCGCGAGCGTGGATACGACACCGCGTGGCAGAAGGCGCGCGAAGGATTCCTCCGGGCGCACCCGCTGTGCGTCGAGTGCGATCGCGCCGGGCGCGCCGTGCCAGCAACGGTGGTCGATCACATCGTGCCTCATCGCGGAGATCGCACGGCATTCTGGGACCGATCCAATTGGCAGCCGCTGTGCAAGCGTTGCCACGACGCGAAGACCGCGCGCGAGGACGGCGGCTTCGGCCGCCAGGGGGGGGTTTAAAACTCCAACCCCCCGCCGTGGGAC
>JBFMCQ010000152.1:0-4301 GCA_040754295.1 Pseudomonadota bacterium
TCTGCCGTTCGCGGCGGTAGCTGCCGTCGTTTCGTTTTCCGCCTTCGCCGAGAACTATACGGGCATGGCCGACCTGATGGCGCCAGGCGGCGACTGGGTCGGTACGCCCGACTACGGGGTGTCGAGCACGGTCACCGCCGCGACGCGCAAGAGCTGCTTCGCCGATTTCGACGCCGATGGCGACGGCGCCCTGTCGCCGTCCGAGCTCGACCCGAACTCGCAGCTATACAAGCGCTTCGGCGCGCGCGACGCCAACGGTGACGGCAAGCTGACGCGCGACGAGTACGCGTTCATCTGCTGACGAGCTCAACGCACGCAGCCCGCTCGGCTGCGAGTGAACAGGACGTGCCGTCCTGAACGAAGCCGGAGGCAACCGACCGGGGCCGCTGCCGGCACGCGCTTGAAAGGCGACCGCGGCGACCGAGGCCTGCCGGTCGCCGAGCAGCGGCTGCGCTTCGGCGATGCGCCAGTCGGTCAGCCAAGGCCAGGCGCAGCTTACGTCGCCGCCAGCCGCGGAGGCTGCCCGCAGACCCACGCGCCCGTAGGTGCCGAGCGCATAGCCGAGCACCGCGAGCAGCACGCCGACCGGCGCCAGCGACGGATGAAACGCGCTGGCGACGATGTCGACGGCGACCATCATGCCGAACAGATTGTTGTCGACCGCAAACACCTCTGTCATCGCCGCCTGGTTCGCGCCGCCGCCGATCCAGCTGCCGGCGATCGTCGTCATGCCGCGCCAGACCTCGCCGGCGACGACTTTTTCAGGTGCGAGCGGCTTGCAGATCAGCAGCGCCAGCGCGGACCGCCGACGATCACGCCGGCGGTGCCGGTGAGAAACAGGATCAGCGCCTTCGGACCGAGGCTCGGCGATCGCGCGCGCCGGTCGCAAGCGGGAAAAGCCTCACCCGGTCACGGCGTGCGCGCAGCCGCCCAGGCCTCGATGCGCGCGGCGCCGGCGGCGCGGCAGACGCGCGCCAGCTCGTCGAGCGTCGCGCCGGTGGTCATGACGTCGTCGACCAGCGCGATGTGCAGGCCGCTCAGATCCTGCGCGGCGACGAAGGCGCGGCGCATGTTGCGGCGGCGTGCCGCAGCACTCTGGCCGATCTGATCCTCGGTTGCGCGTACCCGGCGTGTCGCCCGCATCGCGACCGGAATGCCGCAGCGCGTGCCCACGGTGCGCGCGAGCTCGAGTGCCTGGTTGTAACCGCGCCGCATCAGCCGGCGCGGGTGCAGCGGCACCGGGACCAGGAGCTGCGGCAGCGGCTGCGCGCGGGCACCGAGCCGGGTCGCCATCAACTCGCCGAGCAGGGCGGCCAGGGCAAAGTCGGCGTGGTACTTCAGGCGGTGGACGAACTGCTGGATCGGGGGCTCGAGCCGGAATGCGGTCCAGGCGGCGTCGAAGCGCGGTGCGCGCGCCAGGCAGCGCGGGCAGGTGCCCGGGGCGGGTAGCGGCAGCGCGCAGCGCGCGCAGGCGTCGGCGTTCCAGGGCAACGCTGCGGCGCAGGGCGCGCAAACCATGCCGGCGTCGAGCACGTCGGCGCAGCTGCGACAGCGCCGCGGCAGCACGGCATCGAGCACGGGCGCGAGGCGGCTGTAAACCATAAACCTAAGAACTGGTTGACAACGCCGGCGCAGGCTTGGAACACTGCGCGTGCCGCAGGGGCGGTGCGGCTGTTGTGTTTTCTAGAACAAGGCTCATGAAAGGCTTTGTTTTAGAACAGCATCGATCTGCACAGACGACCGCCGTTTCTCTTCGCTTTCCGGGAGCCGTTTCCGATGTTTGCCACCGAGCTGCGCCACGACTGGACGCGTGCAGAGGTCGAAGCCCTGTTCCGCCTGCCGTTCAACGACCTGCTGTTCCGCGCGCAGGGCGTGCACCGGCAGCACTTTGCGCCGAACCGGGTGCAGCTGTCCACGCTGCTGTCGATCAAGACCGGTGCCTGTCCCGAGGACTGCGCCTACTGCCCGCAGTCGGTGCGCTACGACACCGGTCTCAAGAAAGAAGCGCTGATAGAGATCGAGGCCGTCGTCGCCGCCGCGCGCGAAGCCAAGGCCAATGGCGCGACGCGCTTCTGCATGGGCGCGGCATGGCGCTCGCCGAAGGATCGCGATCTCGACAAGGTCGAAGCGATGGTGCGCGAGGTCAAAGGTCTCGGCCTGGAGACCTGCGTGACGCTGGGCATGCTCAAGCCGCGGCAGGCGCAGCGTCTCGCCGAGGCCGGGCTCGACTACTACAACCACAATCTCGACACCTCGCCGGAGTTCTACGGCTCGATCATCACGACGCGCACCTACGAGGACCGGCTGAACACGCTCGCCAGCGTGCGCGACGCCGGCATCAAGGTCTGCTGCGGCGGCATCGTCGGCATGGGCGAGGAGGCGTCCGACCGCGCCGAGCTGCTGCGCCAGCTGGCGATCCTCGATCCGCACCCCGAGAGTGTGCCGATCAACAATCTGGTGCAGGTCGAGGGCACGCCGCTCAAGGGGCTCGATCCGCTCGATCCGATCGAGTTCGTGCGCACGATCGCGGTGGCGCGCATCCTCATGCCGAAGTCCTACGTGCGCCTGTCGGCGGGCCGCACCGAGATGTCCGACGAGATGCAGGCGCTGTGCTTCTTCGCCGGCGCGAACTCGATCTTCTACGGCGATCGTCTGCTCACGACCGAGAATCCGCAGAACGCCAGGGATCGGGCCTTGCTCGCGCGGCTGGGCATCGAGACCGAAGGCGCGGTCGAAGACGCGGAGCCTGCAGGCGCGGCCCCCGGCCGCGGTTGCCGCGACGCGGATCGCGGCCGGGAGCCGCTCCTACAAGCTTCATGACGTCCACGCTGGAGCGGCGCCTCGCCGCGCAGCTCGAGCAGATCCGCGCGGCCGATCTGTATCGCGTGCGACGCATCGTCGACGGCGGCCACGGCGCATCGATCCGCGTCGACGGCCGCCGTTGCGTCAACTTCTGCAGCAACGACTATCTCGGCCTTGCGGCCGATCCGCGCATCGCGGAGGCCGCGCAGCGCGCACTCGCCGGGTCCGGCACCGGCAGCGGCGCCGCCGCGCTGATCTCCGGCTACAACCGCGAACACAGCCTGCTCGAAGAGGAGCTCGCCGCCTACCTGCAGCGACCGCGGGCGCTGCTGTTCTCGACCGGCTGGGCGGCGAACCTCGGCGTGCTGCGAGGACTGCTCGGCAAGGACGACGTGCTCATCGCCGACGAGCTCAATCACGCCTCGCTGATCGACGGTGGGCGGCTCAGTGGAGCGCACTACGAGCGGGTGCCGCACGCAGATATAGCTGCTTACGCGACCGCGCTGTCGCGCCTCAGGCCTCAGGCCTCAGGCCTCACACTTCTCGCCACCGACGGCGTGTTCTCGATGGACGGCGATCTCGCCCCGCTGCCCGAGCTTTCGCAGCTGTGCGCCGAACACGGCGCGGCGCTGATGGTCGACGACGCCCATGGCTTCGGCGTGCTCGGCCGGAGGGGTCGCGGCCTTGTCGAGCATTGCCTAGAAACGATTCCCGATTCCCGATTCCCGATTCCCGATGTCCATGTTGCCACCCTCGGCAAATCGCTCGGCTGCGCCGGCGCTTTCGTCGCCGGATCGGAGGCGCTCATCGAGTACCTGATCCAGCGCGCGCGCAGCTGGGTGTTTTCGACGGCGCCGCCGCCGGCGATTGCAGCGGCGGCACGTGCAGCGCTGCGCATCGTCGCCGGCGACGAGGGCGCGGCGCTGCGCCGGCGGCTGTTCGCGAACGTCGCGCGCTTTCGCAGCGGCTGCGCGCAGCTCGGCATCGCGCTCGGCGAATCGACGACGCCGATCCAGCCGCTGATCATCGGACCCGAGGCGCCGACGCTGGCCTTGTCACGCACGCTGTTCGAGGCCGGCTTCTGGGTCGCCGCGATCCGCCCGCCGACGGTGCCGCGCGGCACTTCGCGGCTGCGCATCACACTCTCGGCCGCGCACAGCGACGAGCAGGTGGACCGGCTGGTCGAGGCACTCGGTACGGCAGTTTCCAGTTTCCAGTTTCCAGTTTCCAGTCAGGAAGGAACTGCTGTTGCTGGAAACCGGAAACTGGAAACTGGAAACTGAAGATCGTGCCAAGCACGATCTTCGTCACCGGCACGGATACCGGCGTCGGCAAGACGCTCGTCGCCTGTGCGCTGCTGCGACGCGCGCGCTGGCGCGGACTGCGCGCCTGCGGATTCAAGCCGGTCGCCGCGGGCTGCGGGCGCAGCGCTACGGGTCTGCGCAATGCGGATGCCCTGGCGCTGCTGGCGGAGTCGGCGCCGGGACTCGCGTACGAGG
>JBFMCQ010000153.1:0-4271 GCA_040754295.1 Pseudomonadota bacterium
GGACCGGGGGGGGCCGCCGGCAGAGCCGGCGGTGGGGTGAGGGACACCCTCGCCGGCGAACGACAGCACATTGGTCGGCCTGTCCTTGCCGCGATAATCGCGGTTGAGCGTGCGGCTCTCGCGCTCGTCGACGATGCGGATCGTCAGCTCGCCGTGGCGCGCCGGCAGCGCGGCACGGGCGAACGCGCGCAGGCTGGCGCTCGACGGCAGACCGCGCGCGCCGACCGCGCGCTGCACGACGATGTCTCCGCTCGCAGGAGGAGGCTTCGACCGCTTCATGGCGCCGGCGCGGGCTGACGCTGCTCGTAGTCGTCGTAGGCCTGCACGATGGCCTGCACCAGCGGATGGCGCACGACGTCTTCCTTGCGGAAATGAATGAAGCTGATCCCCGGCACGCCGTGGAGCACCGACAGCGCGTGCTTGAGACCGGACATCTGCTGCTTGGGCAGGTCGATCTGCGTCATGTCGCCGGTGACCACGGCGACACTGCCGAAGCCGATCCGCGTCAGGAACATCTTCATCTGCTCGACCGAGGTGTTCTGCGCCTCGTCGAGGATGACGAAGGATTCGTTAAGGGTTCTACCGCGCATGAAGGCCAGCGGAGCGACCTCGATGACGCTCTTCTCGACCAGGCGCGCGACGCGCTCGAAACCGAGCATCTCATAGAGCGCATCGTAGAGCGGGCGCAGATACGGATTGATCTTCTCCGCCATGTCGCCGGGCAGGAAGCCGAGCTTCTCGCCCGCTTCGACCGCCGGCCGCACGAGCACGATGCGGCGCACGCGGTCGCGCTCCAGCGCCTGCACCGCACTGGCGACGGCGAGATAAGTCTTGCCGGTGCCGGCCGGGCCGACGCCGAAGTTCAGGTCGTTGGTGGCGATCGCCTTGAGGTAGGCCTTCTGCTGCGGCCCGCGCCCGCGGACCACGCCGCGCCGCGTGCGGATGACGACCTCGTCGTGGCTGCTGGTCGGCGCCGCGTCGTCGTTCACCGCCTCGTCGGCGTCCGCACTCTGCTCGGAAAGCGCCAGATGCACGTGCTCGGTCGTCACCGTCTCGTCGACGGTCTGGTTGAACAGCTGCACCAGCACCGCTTCGCCGGCAGCGACGTCGCGGCGCGCGCCGTGCAGCTGGTAGCGGTTGCCGCGGTTGCGGATCTCGATGCCCAGGCGCAGCTCGATCTGGCGCAGGTGCGCATCGAACGGGCCGTTCAGATTGCCCAGGCGCTGCGGGTCGCCGGGCTCGAGGACGATGTCGGCGCGGACCTGGGCGGCCCTGGCGTTCATGCGAGCGCCTCCGCACCGGCGCGCCGCCCGCGCAGCGAGTTGTTCAAGGCCTCGGTGATCTCGACATCGACGAACTGACCGATCAGCGACTCCGGACCGTCGAAATTGACCCAGCGGTTCGTCGACGTGCGCCCGGCCATCTGCCCGCCGCCCTTGCGCGCCGGCCGCTCGACGAGCACGCGCTGCGTGCTACCGACGAGCGCGCGCTTGAACGTATCGTCGAGCGTGCGGATGCGCGTCTGCAGAATCTCCAGGCGGCGCTGCTTCTCGGCGGCGGGCACGCCGTCGCGCAAGTTCGCCGCCGGCGTGCCCGGTCGCGGGCTGTAGACGAAGCTGAAGGCGCAGTCGAAGCCGGCTTCGGCGATGAGATCCATCGTCTGCATGAAATCGGCGTCGGACTCGGTCGGGAAGCCGACGATGAAATCGCTCGACAGCGAGATGTCCGGCCGCGCCGCGCGGATGCGGCGGATCTTCTCCAGGTACTGCGCCCGCGTGTAGCCGCGCTTCATCATGCCGAGGATGCGATCCGAACCGGACTGCACCGGCAGATGCAGGTAGCTCGCCAGCTTCGGCTCCTCGGCGAACGCGGCGATCAGTGCATCGCCGAGCTCGGAGGGATGCGAGGTCGTGTAGCGGATGCGCTCGATGCCGGGAATGCGCGCGACGTAGCCGATCAGCAGCGCCAGATCGCAGGTCTCGCCGCTGCGGCCCATCGGGCCCCGGTAGGCGTTGACGTTCTGCCCGAGCAGCGTCACTTCGCGCACGCCCTGCTCGGCCAGCTGCACGATCTCGGCAAGCACCGCGTCGAGCGGCCGGCTCACCTCCTCGCCACGCGTGTACGGCACGACGCAGAACGTACAGTACTTCGAGCAGCCTTCCATGATGCTGACGAAGGCGGTCGGTCCGGAGGCCACCGGCTCCGGCAGCCGGTCGAACTTTTCGATCTCCGGAAAGCTGACGTCGACCGCCGGCTTGCGCGTGCGCCGCACGCGATCGAGCAGCTCCGGCAGCCGGTGCAGCGTCTGCGGCCCGAAGACGATGTCGACCAGCGGCGCCCGCTCGGTCATCGCCTGGCCTTCCTGGGACGCGACGCAGCCGCCCACGCCGATGACGCGCGTGGCATCGGCGCGTTTCCAGTCCTTCCAGCGGCCGAGCTCGGAGAACACCTTCTCCTGCGCTTTCTCGCGCACCGAGCAGGTGTTGAGCAGCAGCAGATCCGCCTCGTCGGGATTATCGGTGCGCTGATAGCCGTGCGAGGCGGCGAGCACGTCGGCCATCTTCGCCGAGTCGTACTCGTTCATCTGGCAGCCGTAGCTGATCAGGTACAGCTTTTTGGACATCGAATGCGGCCGCGAACGGCCGTCGGTCGGAGCGGCCGGGTAGTATAAGCCACGGGATTTGGGTGGCTGCCGGGCTGAAGCCCGACCTGCATCCGACGGCCCCGACCTACAGCTTGCCAAGCCAGTCCTCGACGCCGGCCTCGATGTCCTCGAAGGCCTTGCAGAAAGCCTCGCGCGGGCGCCGGTACGGATCTTCGACGTCCGCGTCGTTGCGCCACTTGAGCAGCTTGTGCACGCGGCCGCGCAGCTGCGGGTACTGGCGATTGAGCCAGTCGTTGTGCGACTGATCGAGCGTGAGGACCAGATCCATCGACGACAGCAGCGGCAGCGTGGCCTGCTGTGCGCGATGCCCGGACAGATCGAGCCCGTGCGCCTGTGCGACCTCCACCGCGAGCGGATCGGCGGGATAGCCGACGAGCGCGCCGGTGCCTGCGGAAATCACCCGCTGGACGCGATTGCCGAGGCGCACGCGCAGCAGCGCTTCGGCCATGGGGCTGCGGCAGATGTTGCCGGTACAGATGACGATGAGCTGATTGAACATACGTTGAAGAAGCCGCCGGCGGCCAAAACGCTCGGGATGCGGCATTGAAAAGCGGCGGCGCCGGCCCCCGGTCGCGGCGGCGGACATTGTACGCGATCGAAAACGCGGGCTCGTTCACGAAACGCCCGGGCGCCCGGCGCTATAGTCGCCAGCGTTCTTCGTCGAAACGCTGCAGCCCATGCCACAGCCCGGACAGATCCTCGGCAACTACCGCGTCGTGCGCCTGCTCGGCACCGGCGCGTTCGCCGAAGTCTACGAGGCGGAGGACCCGCTGCTGCAGCGCCCGGTCGCGCTCAAGGTGCTGGCGCCGGAGGTCGGCCGCACCCCCGACATGCTGGCGCGCTTCCAGCGCGAAGTGCGCGCCGTTGCCGCGCTCAATCATCCCGGCATCGTCGCGATCTACGCCGTCGGCGAGACCGATGGCCTCAATTTCTACGCGATGCGGCTGCTGCCGGGCGGCGACCTGCGCAAGCAGATCGGCCGCGGCATTCCGCCGCAGCGCGCGCTGGAGATCCTGGCGTCACTGGCATCGGCGCTCGACCACGCGCACCAGCAGGGCATCGTCCACCGCGACATCAAGCCCGAGAACATCCTGTTCGACGAGGACGGCCACGCCGTGCTGACCGACTTCGGCATCGCCAAGGTGCTGCGCGCGCAGGAGCAGCTCACGGCGATCGGCACGGCGATGGGCACGCCGCAGTATCTGAGCCCAGAGCAGGCGCGCGGCGGCGCCGTCGATGCGCGCACCGACCTCTACAGTCTCGGCGTCGTGCTGTTCGAGATGCTGACCGGCAGAGCGCCATACAGCGCCGCGGACCCGCTGTCGGTGGTGCTGATGCACGCGACCGAGCCGGTGCCGAAACTGCCGCCGGAGCATGCCGATCTGCAGCCGCTGGTCGATCAGCTGATGGCCAAGCACCCTGGGCAGCGGCCGGCAGCGGCGGCCGAGCTCGAGCGCCTGGTGCGGCGCCTGCTGCGCCGCTATCCCGGCGCCGCCGCCGGTCCGCCGCTCAGCGCCGCGGCGGCGGCCGCCGCGAGCACCCCTGCGCAAACGCCGGCCGGCGCCGGGAACCGCCCGGCGGCGCCGGCCGCCGACCCGTTCGCGGT
>JBFMCQ010000154.1:0-4124 GCA_040754295.1 Pseudomonadota bacterium
GACGTCTGCACCGGCGTCTACCAGCTCTGCCAGGGCGTCATCCGCGATCAGGACTGGCCGGCCGCGCATCTGCGCGACGCGCCGGGCCAGGCCTCGATGAACTTCGACAACGGCAATCTGAACTACGACAAGGGCGACATCGTGCAGGCGCCGCTGGTGCTGAACACCGACGTCAAGTTCCGCTTCGCGGACATGGAGCTGTTCGTGCGCGGGCGGGGTGTCTACGATCCGGTCAACTACGATTTCATCGAGACCTACCCGAACAAGACCACGCCGGAAAACTACGAGCAGGTGGCCACGCGCGGCGATCCCTACGCCAATCGCTACTACGCCGATGTGCTCGCCCGCGGCGCGCTGGTGCGCGAAAAGCGGCCCGACGAGATCGCGGACGAGTTCCTGTTCTACGATCTGCTCGACCTGCACCTGACGGTGCCCTTCACGCTGCTCGATCGAAACGTCACGGTTCGCGTCGGCAAGCAGGTCGTGAACTGGGGCGAAAGCACCGTGGCGATCATCAACAGCCTCTCCCAGGCCAATCCGGTCAACGCCAACAACATCTACCGGCTCGGCAATGCCCTGCTGGAGGATTTGTTCATCCCCGTCAACATGGCCAATGTGTTCGTGAACCTCACGGACTCGCTGAGCCTGCAGACCCACTACGCCTTCGAGTGGAAGCCGGTGGAGATCCCGGCGCCGGGCACCTTCTACTCGTTTCTCGACGCCGGCACCGACAATCTGGGTCCCGATCGACTCAACGCCAGCTTCGGCCAGGCGACGGACGACCTCGATCAATTGGGGACGCGGATTTCGAACCCCTTCGGTCTGGTCTCGAAGACCACGCTCTCCGTCGGTCGCGTGCCGGATGATCGGGCCCGGGACGGCGGGGAGTACGGCATCAGCCTGAAGTACTACGCCGACTGGCTGAACTACGGCACCGAGCTGGGCCTGTACTTCATGAACTACCACTCGAAGCTGCCGTATGTGGACGCCTACGCCACGAATGCGAGCTGCATGCGCGCAGCCGGCAACCCGCAGGGCCGCAACGCCGAGAACACGCTGGAAATCCTCACGCTCTGTCCGAATCTGAACGTCGTCGCAAACGGTTATCCGACTGGTGTCCTCCAGGTCGTCTCGGATCTCGTAGGCCTGCTGAGCGCGCGGCCGGAGGTGCTCAGTACCCTGGGCGTCGACGACACGCCGCTTGATCTCGCGACCGGCCTGGCCAATCTGCTGGCCCCGCGGCCGGGCCTGCCGGAGAGCGAAATCATTCCGCTGGACACGGCCAATCTCCAGCTCACCTACCCCGAAGACCTCAAGCTGTTCGGCTTCAGCTTCAACACCACCTACGGCGACTACTCGTTTCAGGGCGAGCTCGCCTACCGGCCCGATCTGCCGCTGCAGGTGGCCCTGGTGGACGTGCTCTTTGCCGCGATGCAGCCCGCGCTCGGGCACTGCAACGGTCCCGAGGACGGCTGCGACGGCACCGTCGCGGCCGTGGGCTTTGCCGAGAACAGCGGCGGGGTGCCGGGCGGCGGTCAGAACACGACGGGCCAGTATTACGTCTACGAAGGCAGCGACGCCACCGACGCCAACGGCAATGTGTACTTCAATGACACGAGCTTCCTGCTGCTCGCCGGCGTTCCGTCTCCGGCTCGCTCCTTCCCCAGCTTTCTGGTGCCGTATCGCGGCGGCACGCTCGGCGACGATCCGGCGCCCAACAGCCGCATTCGCGGCTGGGAAGAATTCGACGTACTGCAGTACACCCTGGGCGCGACGCGGCTGTACAGCGTGTCGGACTGGCCGGCGAGGCTGATCGGCGCCGACCAGATCCTGATGGTCTACGAGCTCGCCGCCACGCACGTGCTGAACATGCCGGACTTCGACGAGCTGCAGATCGAAGGCCCGCTGACCGCCTACACGCACGCCTCGGCCGGCGCCGACGGCAGCGGTGCGGACGGTTCGCGGCTGGCCTGCTCAACCAATGTGGCCTGCACGATCGGCCCGGACGGCATCCGTTTCAACCCCTGGCAGGCACCGCGGGATGCCTACGCCGATGCGTTCTCGACGGGCTACCGGGTCGTCGCACGCATCCTCTACGAATCGGTCTGGCCGTCGATCAGCATCGCGCCGCTGCTGCTCTGGCAGCACGACGTTCATGGCAATTCGCCGGCGCCGCTGTTCAACTTCGTCGAGGGCCGCTACTCGCTGACCTCGGTTACGGAATTCCGCTACGAAAAGGCGCTGTCCTTCAACCTCGTCTACAACCTGTATGGTGGCGCCGGGGCCAACAACCTGCTGGCGGATCGCGACAATCTGGGCTTCTATATCAAATACCAGTTCTGACGCCGTCGAGGCAGAACCCGCGTGACGGCTGTTGACGCTCGATCGGTGCCGGGCTTACTCTCCCGCTCACCGGTCCACGCCATAAAGCCTTGTGCAGCATCGCTGCGCGGTGCTAGGCTGTCTATCAAGCGTTTGGTAGGCTGGCTGGGCGCATAGAGAATCCAGAACCACCCAAGACGAGGAGCTGAAAGGTGCATATTCAAAGCAAGTCCCTGCTGTGGGCAGCGTTGTTTGCTGCAGTCGTGCTGCCCGCCGCCGCCAAGGCGCCACCGGAGGAAGTTGCCAAGCTCGGCAAGGAGCTGACCCCGGTCGGTGCGATCCGCGCCGGCAACCAGGATGGCTCGATCCCCGAGTGGAAGCCCCGGCCGCAGAACGGTCCGCTCAAGGGCTTCTGGCCGAGTTATCCGGACCTCGAGGCGGAGAAGCCCGTGTTCACGATCACCGGCCAGAACGCCGCTCAGTACGCCGACAAGCTCACCGAGGGACACAAGGAGCTGCTCAAGCGCTATCCGGATTCCTACCGGATGAACGTCTACCCGACGCATCGCGTCGCGAACTTTCCCCAGGAGATCTTCGACGGCTCGATCGTCAATGCGGCCAACGCGGTGCTGGACAACCCGGACGAGCCGCGCGGCGCGTTTCTTGGCGTGCCGTTCCCGATTCCGCAATCGGGCGCCGAGCCGATCTGGAACCACAAGATGAAGTATCGCGGCAACGCGTTCCGGCGCTACAACAACCAGATGATCGTGCAGGTCAACGGCGACTACACGCTGACCAAGATCGTCGAGGACGTCAAGTTCTACTACAACAACCCGTCGATCAAGCCGCCGCTCGAACTCAAGCCGGGCGTGGTATCGATCAAGTACGTCTCGGAGATCACCAACCCGCCCCGGCTTGCCGGCACCTTCATCCTCGCGCACGAGAAGGCCGGCACGGGTCCGCAGGGACGTGCCGCCTGGCTGTACGCCCCGGCCATCAAGCGCATCCGGCGCGCGCCCGCAGTCTGCTGCGACAACCCCTACGAGGGCACCGACGGCCACCAGTTCTACGATCAGGTGGACATGTTCAACGGCGTGCTCGAGCGCTACACCTGGAAGCTGGTCGGGCGCAAAGAGATTTACATCCCGTACAACTCGTACCGGATCGCCGGCAACAAGATCAAGTACGCCGACATCGCGCGCCCCAAGCACGTCAATCCGGATCTCCCTCGCTACGAGCTGCACCGCGTCTGGGTGGTCGAGGCGGACAACCTGCCCAACCTGCGCCACACCTTCGCCAAGATCCGCTTCTACATCGACGAGGACAGCTGGAACATCGTCGCGCGCGACAACTATGACCACCAGGGCCAGTTGATGCAGCTCCAGGAAGGGCACTTGATCTATGCATCCAACGTGATGGCCAGCACGACGGTTCCCGAGGTGATCTACCACTTCAACAGCGGGCGCTACTTCGTCACCGCGATGGCCAACGAGGACCAGCCCGGCGACGCATCCGTGGATTTCCCGGACAGCTATTTTGAGCCTTCGTCCATTCAGCAGCGCGCGGCCAAATAAAGTTAAGGCGCCGCTCCATCATGGCCTGCCTGCCCGCGTAGATGCCGCGCGGGCGGGCAGGTCCAATCGAAATACCCGGATGAAACCCAGTTTCATCCGGCAGCGGATGGCGCGCAGCGCCACCGAACAACGGTTATGAGAGGGGAATTTCGAAATATTGGTGCGTGAAAGACACGGCCCACAATGAGATCGAAAAGATCCAGGGGCTTCGCGAGGAGAGGAGAGAGA
>JBFMCQ010000155.1:0-4026 GCA_040754295.1 Pseudomonadota bacterium
GCTCGGACAGATCGGCACGATCGAAGCTGTACTTGAACATCATCGCCACCGACAGCATCGCCGCCAGCGGATTGGCCTTGTTCTGCCCGGCGATGTCCGGTGCGCTGCCGTGGATCGGCTCGTACATACCCTTGCCGTATTCGTCGAGCGAGGCCGAGGGCAGCATGCCGATCGAGCCGGCGAGCATGGAGGCCTCGTCCGACAGGATGTCGCCGAAGAGGTTGCCGGTGACGATGACGTCGAACTGCTTGGGCCGGCGCACGAGCTGCATCGCCGCGTTGTCGACGTACATGTGCGTGAGCTCGACGTCCGGGTATTCGCCGCCGACGCGCGTCACCACTTCGCGCCACAGCCGCGAGGTCTCGAGCACGTTTTCCTTGTCGACCGAGCAGACGCGCCGGCTGCGCTTGCGCGCCGCCTCGAAGGCCGCGCGCGCGATGCGCTCGATCTCCGGCACGCTGTAGTGCATGGTGTCGAAGCCTTCGTCGTGCCCGTCCGCGGTCTTGCGGCGGCCGCGCGGCTGACCGAAATAGATGTCGCCGGTCAGCTCGCGCAGGATCAGGATGTCGAGGCCTGCGATCAGCTCCCTCTTCAGCGACGAGGCGTCGGCCAGCTCCTCGAAGACCAGCGCCGGGCGCAGGTTGGCGAACAGGTTCAGATCCTTGCGGATGCCGAGCAGGCCGCGCTCGGGCCGCAGCTCGCGCGGAAGCTGGTCGTACTTCGGCCCGCCGACGGCACCGAGCAGGATCGCATCGGCCGCGCGCGCGGCCGTCTGCGTCGACGGCGGATACGGATGCCCTTCGGCGTCGCAGGCGGCGCCGCCCAGATGCGCGAAGCGCCAGTCGAGCGCCTCGCCTTCGGCCTTGAAGACCTCGAGCACCTTGACCGCCTCGGCCAGGATCTCGGGGCCGATGTAATCACCGGGGAGGATGAGGATATTTTTGCTCATTTCATTCGCAACGGGAATCGATCAAAGGACGGGAATCGGGAATCGTAGAAGCAGAAGCGAGGCCGCATTCCCACGATTCCCGATTCCCCCTTCCCGATTCCCGGCTTGTCAGAACAGCCACGGCGCCTCCGCTCGCCGCTTCGCCTCGTACGCGCGGATCGCGTCCGCGCGCGTGAGCGTCAGACCGATCTCGTCGAGGCCGTTGACCAGGTTGTGCTTGTGGTGCGGATTGATCGGAAAGTCGAAGGCGCGGCCGTCCGGCAGCCTGACCTGCTGCGCCGGCAGATCGATCGTGAGCGGCGCGTTTGCATCGGCCGCGACCAGATCGAAGATCGCCTGCACTTCGTCCGCCTTGAGCACGACCGGCAGCACGCCGTTCTTGAAGCAGTTCGAATGAAAGATGTCGGCGAAGCTCGGCGCGATCACCGCGCGCAAGCCGTAGTCGGCGAGCGCCCACACCGCATGCTCGCGCGAGGAGCCGCAGCCGAAGTTGTCGCGTGCAACCAGGATCTGCGCGCCGCTGTGCTTCGGGTCGTTGAGGACGAAGTCCGGATTGGGGCGGCGCGTCGCCGGATCGATGTCCAGCGTACCCGGATCGAGATAGCGCCAGTCGTCGAACAGGAAGGGACCGAAACCGGTCCGGCGGATCGACTTCAGGTACTGCTTCGGGATGATGGCGTCGGTGTCGACGTTGGGCCGGTCCAGCGGCGCGACCTTGGCGGTGACAACGGTGAAGGCACGCATCAGCGGAAGCTCCGGACGTCGACGAAGTGACCGGCGATGCCGGCGGCGGCGGCCATGGCAGGCGAAACCAGATGCGTGCGCCCGCCCTGCCCCTGCCGGCCTTCGAAATTGCGATTGCTCGTGGAGGCGCAGCGCTCGCCCGGCTCCAGCCGATCTGCGTTCATCGCCAGGCACATCGAGCAGCCGGGCTCGCGCCATTCGAATCCGGCCTCGACGAAGATGCGGTCCAGTCCCTCGGCCTCGGCCTGCTGCTTCACGAGCCCCGAGCCCGGCACGACCATCGCGAGCCTGACGCTGTCCGCCTTGCGCCGCCCCTTGACCACGCTCGCGGCGGCGCGCAGATCCTCGATGCGCGAGTTGGTGCAGGAGCCGATGAACACCTTGTCGATGCGGATCCCGGTGATCGGCGTATTCGCCGACAGGCCCATGTAGGCCAGCGCCTTCTCCATGCCGCTGCGCCTGACCGGATCGGTTTCGCGCGCCGGATCGGGCACGCGCGCCGACACCGGGCCGACCATCTCCGGCGAGGTGCCCCAGGTCACCTGCGGCTCGATGCTCGCGGCGTCGATCTCGACGACGGCGTCGAACTTCGCGTCCGGATCGCTCTTCAGCTGCTTCCAGCTCGCCACCGCCGCATCCCAGTGCTCGGGCGCGGGCGCGTACGGCCGGCCCTTCACATAGGCGATGGTCTTGTCATCGACGGCGACCAGGCCGGCGCGGGCGCCGCCTTCGATCGCCATGTTGCATAGGGTCATGCGCCCTTCCATCGACAAATCCTCGATCGCCTCGCCTGCGTACTCGATGACGTAGCCGGTGCCGCCGGCCGTGCCGATGCGGCCGATGATCGAGAGCGTGATGTCCTTGGCCGTCACGCCGGGGCCGACGTGGCCGTTGACGCGGATCAGCATCGTCTTCGCCTTCTTCAGCACCAGCGTCTGCGTCGCCAGCGCGTGCTCGACCTCCGACGTTCCGATGCCGAAGGCCAGCGCCCCGAAGGCGCCGTGCGTGGAGGTGTGCGAGTCGCCGCAGACGACGGTCATGCCCGGCAGCGTCGCGCCCTGCTCGGGGCCGATCACGTGCACGATGCCTTGGCGCACGTCCATCAGCTCGAACTTGGTGATGCCGAACTCGGCGCAGTTGGCGTCCAGCGCGGCGAGCTGCGCGCGCGCGATCGGGTCGGCGATGCCCTGCGCGCGGTTCAGCGTCGGCACGTTGTGGTCCGGCACCGCGAGGTTCGCGCTCACGCGCCACGGCTTGCGGCCGTTCAGGCGCAGGCCGTCGAAGGCCTGCGGACTCGTGACCTCGTGCAGCAGATGGCGGTCGATGTAGATCAAAACCGAGCCGTCGCCGAAATCCTCGACGACATGCGCATCCCAGATCTTTTCGTAGAGTGTCTTGCCCATCGTGAGCTCGCGAACCATGCACATGCGCGTATCTTAGGTGGTGAATTCAGATAACTCCAATAAATGGTTTTCATAATGTCCATTCCATCATGGCATGATTGGCCCGATTCCCGATTCCCGATTCCCGATTCCCGATTCCCGAACCATGGACACCCAATGGCTCGCCGCCTTCGTGGAGATCGCCGACTGCGGCTCCTTCACGCAGGCGGCCGAAACCCTGCACCTGTCGCAGCCGGCCGTGAGCAAGCGCATCACCGCGCTCGAGGAGCGGATCGGCGCGCCGCTGTTCGACCGCATCGGCCGGCAGGTCGGCCTGACCGACGCGGGCCGCGCGCTGCTGCCGCACGCGCGCAAAGTGCTGCAGGACATCGAGGACGGGCGGCGCGCGCTTTCACAGCTGTCCGAGCAGGTCGCGGGCCGGCTGTCGGTCGGCACCAGCCACCACATCGGCCTGCACCGCCTGCCGCCGGTGCTGCGCAGCTACACGCAGCGCTACCCGCAGGTCGATCTCGACCTGCACTTCATGGATTCGGAAGTCGCCTGCGAAGCGGTGCTCGCCGGCAAGCTGGAGCTCGGTATCGTCACGCTGCCGCTGCAACCGCCGCCGAACCTCGACACGCGCGTGATCTGGCCCGATCCGCTCGCCATCGTCGTCGCACCGCAGCATCCGCTGGCGAGCCTGCGCCGCGTGCGCCTGTCACAGCTCGCCGAGCATCCGGCCGTGCTGCCGGACGAGGCGACATACACGCACCGCATCGTCAAGCAGGCCCTGCAGCAGCACGGCCTGCAGCCGCGCGTGCGGCTGGCGACGAACTATCTGGAGACGCTCAAGCTGCTCACCGCGATCGGGCTCGGCTGGAGTGTGCTGCCGCGCTCGATGCTCGACGACAGCCTCGTCGCGCTGGCGGTGCCCGGCGTCCGCATGCAGCG
>JBFMCQ010000156.1:0-3644 GCA_040754295.1 Pseudomonadota bacterium
GACGACCACGACCTGCCGGTGGTCCACACCACCCGCCGCAGCGGACGGCCTTACACGCTGGTCCTGGAGAAAACCCGCGCACTGTTCGAGCGCGCAGCAGCGGACCGGCGGTCCTGGCAGGCCGCGCGGCAATGGCTGGCGCAGACGGCGGCGGATTTCTGATCCGCTGGCGAACGACGCAATCAGCGAACGGGCGTCGCGGCCTGCGGCTGCGCCCACTTGCGCGGACATGGCGTCGCGGCGTTGCCCGATGCCATGTGGAATGGATGCGAGCGGGCGGCTGGTGCTGCCGAAAGCCTTGCGCGACCGACTCAACCTGCGCGGCGACGCTCGCCAAAGGCGCCGGGTTTCGTCCGGGCAAGCTCGCGGCCGAAAGGCCGATCCTACTTTCGACCGATGCGCGCCTTGAGCGCCGGGATCACCGCCGGCGGCACCAGCTTCTCGACCGGCGCGCCCAGGCCGGCCAGCTCGCGCACCAGCGACGACGACAGGTGCGCGTACTCCGGCGCCGGCGTCAGCATGATCGTGTCGAGCTCCTTATACAGGTCGCGGTTCATGACCGCCATCTGCTTTTCGTAGTCGAAATCGCCGACCGTGCGCACGCCGCGCACCAGCACGGTCACGCCGTTCTCACGCGCGAAGTCGACGACGAGGCCGGAGAAGCCCTTGACGTCGACGTTCGGCAGATCCTTGACCACGTCGCGGATCAGCGCGACGCGCTCGTCGAGGTCGAAGCGCGGATTCTTGGCGGGATTGAGGCCGACCGCGACGATCAGCTTCGGAAACATCCGCGACGCGCGCATGATGATGTCGTAGTGACCGTAGGTGATCGGATCGAAGGTTCCGCTGTAGCCGGCGATCGTCATCGGGTCTCCTCCAAATGGAGCGCAGCATAGCAGCCGGCCGCATGCGGCTGCCGGAAGCGCGGCGCGCGTCCACTAGGACGCTGCGGGATGGTGGTAGGTGGCCAGCCCGAAGCCGACCTGTCCGGCCTGCTTTTCGCGCAGCCACTCGAAGCGCTCGGGCAGCTGCGGATGCTTCCCCAGCGGCCATTCGAGCACGACGCGGTTGGCCGGGTGCAGCACCTTGGGCAGCTCGGGCAGCGCCCTGTCGAGCAGGTCCGATTCGAACGGCGGGTCCAGAAAGACGACGTGGTAGCGATGCCAGGTCTGCTGCAGGAAGTAGACCGCATCCATCGTCACGACGTCGGTGTGCTGGGCCTTGAGCGACAGCAGCGCGGCCCGCAGGCGCGTGCACTGGCGGCTGCCCTGCTCGACGAAGGTGCAATGCGCCGCGCCGCGCGACAGCGCCTCGATCCCCATCGCGCCGCTGCCGGCGAACAGATCGAGACAGCGCGCGCCGTCGATCACCGGCGCGAGCCAGTCGAAGATCGTCTGGCGCACGCGATCCGGCGTCGCGCGCACGCCCGTGGTCGCGTCGAAGTCGATGATGCGCGAGCGCCACTGCCCGCCGATCACGCGGAGTCTTCCCGCTCCGCGGGTCATCGCGCGTCCTGCGCAAGCCGGCGCCATCCATGGCGCCGGCTTCCAAAACAAGCGGCAGACTGGGGTGAATCCTTCATGCCGCCGACTTTAGCGGCATAGCGCCCGGCGTCAACCGGTGCCGCCCACCGTGATGCCGTCGATGCGCAGTGTCGGCTGGCCGACGCCGACCGGCACGCTCTGGCCGTCCTTGCCGCAGACGCCGATGCCCGGGTCGAGCTGCAGATCGCTGCCGACCATCGACACGCGCGTCAGCACTTCGGGGCCGTTGCCGATCAGCGTCGCGCCCTTGACCGGGCGCGTGACGCGGCCGTTCTCGATCAGATAGGCCTCGGAGGTCGAGAACACGAAGTTGCCGCTAGTGATGTCGACCTGGCCGCCACCGAAGTTCACGGCATACAGGCCTTTGTCGACCGAGGCGATGATCTCCTGAGGATCGTGCGGCCCCGGCAGCATATAGGTATTGGTCATACGCGGCATCGGCAGCGCCGCGTAGGACTCGCGGCGGCCGTTGCCGGTCGGCGGCATGCCGAGCAGCCGCGCGTTGAGCTTGTCGTTGATGTAGCCGCGCAGCACGCCGTTTTCGATCAACATCGTGCACTGCGTGGGCGTGCCCTCGTCGTCGACCGTCAGCGAGCCGCGGCGGCCGGGCAGCGTGCCGTCGTCGACGACCGTGCACAGCTTCGAGGCGACCTGCTGGCCGATGCGCCCGGAGAACGCCGAGCTGCCGCGCCGGTTGAAATCGCCTTCGAGGCCGTGGCCGATCGCCTCGTGCAGCAGCACACCGGGCCAGCCGGGGCCGAGCACGACGATCAGCGTGCCGGCCGGCGCGGCGACGGCCTCGAGCTGCACCAGCGCGATGCGCACGGCTTCGCGCGCCAGCTGCTCGGGGACGTCGCCGCCCAGAAAGCTCAAATATGCGCCGCGGCCGCCGGCGCCGGCATGACCCTGCTCGCGCCGGCCGTGCTGCTCGACGATGACGCTGACGTCCATGCGCACCAGCGGCCGCGCATCGGCGCTGAAGGTGCCGTCGCTGGCGACGACAAGGACCGTTTCCGCGCTCGCGGCCAGCGACACCATCACCTGCGCGACACGCGGATCGACGGCGCGCGCGGCACGGTCGGCGCGGTGCAGCAGCTCGAGCTTGGCCGGCGTTTCCAGCGTCTGCAGCGGGCTGAGCGCGGGGTACAGCGGCGTGACCGCTCGCGCATCGCGGGCGCGCACGCTGCCCTGCTGTCCCTGGCGCACGATCGCACCGGCCGCCTGCGCGGCGTCGACGAGCGCCGGCAGCTCGATCGCATCCGAGTACGCCAGCCCCTGTTTCTCGCCGGCACAGGCACGCACGCCGACGCCGTGCTCGGCGTGATGCGCGCCCGACTTCACGAGCCCGTCCTCGAGCGACCAGGTCTCGGTCAGCGCCTGCTGGAAATACAGATCGGCGGCCTCGACGCCCGGCTTCATCAGCCCGCCGAGCACGCGCTCGAGCGCGGGCTCGTCGAGGCCGGTGGGTTCGAGCAGGGCGCGACGGGCAAGCGCGAGGGTATCGGTCATGGGTCGGGAGACGTTGAGACGTGAGACGTGAGACGTGAGACGTGAGACGTGAGACGGAACAGCTTACTGGAAACTGGAAACTGGAAACCGCTTCTACAGACGTCGGTGCTCGAGGACCGGAAAACTGCGGCGCTGCGCTGTGCGGCGCCCGGCGTCGAGCTCGGCGACGGCGATGCCCGGCTCCGCACCACAGGCGGCGAGCACGCTGCCCCAGGGGTCGACGATGCAGCTGTGGCCCCAGGTGCGGCGGTTGCCGGCGTGCGTGCCGCACTGGTTGGACGCCAGCACGTGGCAGAGGTTCTCAATGGCGCGCGCACGCAGCAGGATGTCCCAGTGCGCGGCACCGGTGCGCTCGGTGAACGCGGACGGCACGCAGAGCACCTCCGCGCCGGCCGCGGTGAGCGCGCGGTACAGCTCGGGGAAGCGCAGGTCGTAGCACACCGAAAGCCCCAGCCGGCCGAGCGGCGTGTCGACGACGACCGGCGTCGCATCCCCGGCGGCGATCGTCGCCGACTCGCGGTAGCGCTCGCGAGCTTGGGCGTCGCCGGAGGCCACACCGCCGTCCCTCCCTCTCTGGGGGAGGGGGGGACC
>JBFMCQ010000157.1:0-3626 GCA_040754295.1 Pseudomonadota bacterium
GACACCCGCCGACGCAGCCACAGGCTCGCCGCGATGAAGGCCGCGCCGACCAGCACGAAGGCGACGCCGCGGGCCGTGAACGACCAGTCGCTGTCGATGAAGCGCAGCAGCACCAGCAACGCGATCAGGAACAGACCGCGCGTCGCCGCGCCGCTGTCGCGCCGCGCCATGCCGTCGCGCACCAGCGCGAGGCCGAGCACCAGCACGTAAGCGGTGAACAGCAGCGCCAGCGCAACGGCCAGCGGCTGGCTTTCGAGCGGCGCGACGACGGCCATCGCGAAAGCCGGCAGCGCCTGCATCGCCGCGAGCCGCTGGCGCGCACGCCACGCGCGCCAGGCGAGCACGGCGAGCACCGCCAGGCCGGCGCCGAGCAGCAGCCAGGCCTGTGGCAAGGCCGTCGGCTCCGTCGCCCAGTGCCAGTTGCGCCAGACGTCCGGAAAGCTGCCGATCAGCGCGGCGAGCGCCGTGCCCAGAGCGCCGTAGATCGCCAGCGGGCGCCGCCACAGCGGCGCCGCGCCCGGCCGCAGCGCCTCGATCATCACCCGGAGGCCGCCGAGCTCGGCGAGCCACCACAGGCCCAGCCGCGAGATCGCCGGCAGCGCTGCGTAGACCGCCGCGAAGAACAGCGGCACCAGTGCGGCCGTGAGCAGCGCCGTGCGCAGGCCTGCGGCATCCCGGCGCTGCATGCGCCAGAGCTGCGGTGCCAGCAGCGCGAACAGGGCAAGGACCGCGAACACGCTCGGGTCGGCGCGCGGATAGGCGAAGCTCCAGCCGGCGAAGGCCGCTGCGCACAGAACCGCGAGCAGGCTCGCGTCGAGCAGGTAGACCAGCGGCAGCGCAACGAGGCCGCAGGCCAGCAGGTAGCGGTCGAGGTCGCCGGGGAAATGAAAGATCTGCCCGACCAGCGCGAGCGCGGCGGCGAACGCGAGGCCTGTGAATAGCGCCGTCGATTCGCGCCAGGCGACCGAGCCGGACGCCTTCAGCAGCGTCCACAGGCAGGCGAACTGACCGGCGAGCAGCGGCAGGAAGGCAGCGACCAGCCGCTGCGTGCGCGTGTAGCCGTCCCAGTTGTGGGCGACCAGCAGGATCACGCCCAGACCGACGAGCAGCGCACCGAGCACCGGGAACAGCACCCGGCCCCAGCCGGCTTGCGCGGCCGCCGCGGCGTAGTGCGCGCGCAGACGCCCGGCGGCGGCCTCGTCGAGCACGCCCGTTTCGACCAGGCGCGGCAGCTCGCGCAGCAGCCAGTCGGCGTGCGGTTTCATCGATGCGATCCCATCGGGCACAGCGTAGCAGAGGCGCGCGCCTCCCCCGCTTGCGGACGAGGAGCGGTTCTTCGCTATGCTTCGTGCTTCGCGCACTGCGCATCGGGGGCGGGCACCACGTGAGCGATCAGGATCAGAGTCAGTTCTGGCTGCTGCTGGCACGCCGCTTCGGCCCGTTCTTCGTCACGCAGACGCTCGGCGCGTTCAACGACAACGTCTTCAAGAACGCGCTCGTCATCCTCGTCACCTTCGGCATCGCCGGACTGTCGCCGGAAGACGTCAACGTCTACGTCAATCTCGCCGGCGGCCTGTTCATCCTGCCGTTCTTTCTGTTCTCGGCGACCGCAGGACAGATCGCCGAGAAGTACGAGAAGGCACGGCTGATCCGCGGCATCAAGCTGCTCGAGATCGGCATCATGGCGCTCGCGGTGATCGGGCTCATGACGAAGAGCGTCGCCTTCCTGATGGGCGTGCTGTTCCTCATGGGCACGCAGTCGGCGCTGTTCGGCCCGGTGAAGTACTCGATCCTGCCGCAGCATCTGCGCGAGGAGGAGCTGGTCGGCGGCAACGCGCTCGTCGAGGCCGCGACCTTCCTCGCGATCCTGCTCGGCACGATGCTCGGCGGCTGGCTGATGGCACAGCACGGCGGCGCGCAATGGGTCAGCGCGACCGTCGTCGCGATCGCGATCCTCGGCTACTTGTCCTCGCGCCGCATTCCGCAGGCACGGCCGACGGCACCGGAGCTGCGCATCAACTGGAATCCGGTCACCGAGACCTGGCGCAACTTCCGCTTCATGCAGACCAACCGCACCGTGTTCCTTTCGGTGCTCGGCATCTCCTGGTTCTGGCTCTACGGCGCGATGTTCCTGTCGCAGCTGCCGAACTACACGAAGATCTACCTCGGCGGCGACGAGACCGTCGTGACGCTGCTGCTGACGGTGTTCTCGCTGGGCATCGGTGTCGGCTCGCTGCTGTGCGAGCGCCTGTCCGGGCACAAGGTCGAGATCGGTCTGGTGCCGCTGGGCTCGATCGGGCTGACGCTGTTCGGCATCGATCTGTTCTTCGCGCAACCCGACGCAGCGACCGTGACCGGCCTGTCCGCCGGCGAGTTTCTGAAGAGTGCGAGCAATCACCGCGTGCTCTGGGACCTGCTGCTGACCGGCATCTTCGGCGGCTTCTACATCGTGCCCTTGTACGCGCTGATCCAGACGCGCTCGGAGCCGAGCCACCGCTCGCGCATCATCGCTGGCAACAACATCCTCAACGCACTGTTCATGGTCATCGCCGCGGTGCTCGCGATCGTGCTGCTCAACGCCGGCCTGACGATCCCGCAGCTGTTGCTGACCACCGCGCTGATGAACACCGCGGTCGCGGTGTTCATCTACTCGCTGGTGCCCGAGTTCCTGATGCGCTTCCTCGTCTGGATGCTCATCAACACGCTCTACCGCATCCGCAAGACCGGGCTCGAGCACATTCCCGACGAAGGCGCGGCGGTCGTCGTCTGCAACCACGTGAGCTATGTCGACGCGCTGATCCTCGGCGGCAGCATCCGCCGGCCGGTGCGCTTCGTCATGTACTACAAGATCTTCCGCATTCCGCTGCTGAACTTCATCTTCCGCACCGCCAAGGCGATTCCGATCGCCGGCGCCAAGGAGGATCCGGCGCTGATGGAAAAAGCCTTCGCCGAAGTCGAAGCGTCGCTGAAGGACGGCCAGGTCGTCGGCATCTTCCCGGAAGGCGCGATCACGCGCGACGGCGAGATCCAGTCGTTCCGCCCCGGCATCGAGCGCATCGTGCAGACGACGCCGGTGCCGGTCGTGCCGCTGGCGCTGCGCGGCCTCTGGGGCAGCATCTTCTCGCGCCGCGACAGCTTCCTGAAGCGCGCGCGCCTGCCGCGGCGCTTCTGGTCGAAGATCGAGATCGTCGCCTCCGATCCGCTGCCGCCGGAGCAGGTCACCGCTGCGGAGCTGGAGCGGCGCGTGCGCGCGCTGCGGGGTGAAAGCGCGTAAAGGGGTTCCCGCTACGCGCGGTGGTAGGGGTGATGGGCGAGCAGGCTCCACGCACGGAACAGCTGCTCGGCGACGAGCACGCGCACCAGCGCATGCGGCAGCGTCAGCCGCGACAGGCTCCACGTCGCATCGGCGCGCGCGAGCACCTCCGGGGCGAGGCCGTCGGCGCCGCCGACGAGCAGGCAGGTGTCGCGGCCGGATTGCATCCAGGCCTGCAGCTCGGCAGACCAGTCGACGCTGCTCAGCGCACGCCCGCGCTCGTCGAGCGCGATCACGTGGCTGTCGCGCGGCAGCGCCTTGAGGATCTTCTCGCCTTCCTGCTGCTTGGCGCGGGCGATGTCGGTGTTCTTGC
>JBFMCQ010000158.1:0-3612 GCA_040754295.1 Pseudomonadota bacterium
GCTCCGGCTCGACGACCACCGGCGTCGGCGCGGGCTCCGGCTGCGGCTCCGGTGTTGCGACCGGCGCCGGCGTCGGCCGGATCGCTTCGGCGCGCGGTGCCGCAGCGACCGTCTTCCCGCGCAGGCGCATCACCTCGTCGCGCGCCTCGGCTACCGGGACCGCAACAATCTCATCGGTCGACGGTATGGTCAGGACCGCGCCCTTGAGCAGGCCGTCGATGCCGCCGAGGAACGCATCGGGGTTGCTGCGGTACAGCGCCAGCAGCATCTGGCTCATCGTCGCCGCCGGCGGACGCAGCTGCGTGGCGATGCTCCATAGTGTTTCGTTCGGCTGCACCGGTCCATAGCGGCCGTCCGCGACCACGGTCGGCGCGCTGGTGCCCGCCCCGGCGGCCGGCGGCGTCACCGCCCGCGGCTCGTCGCGCTCGGCTGCGGTTTCGTAGAATTCGGTAGGCGCCTCGGGCGTCGCCGGCGCGCGCGGCGCAGCCGTCGGCGCCGGTGGCATGGCGCTCTGTCTGCGCTCGTCGGCGGTTTCGTAGAACGCAGAGCCGGGGTCGGGCGGCGGCGAGTAGTTCGGCGGATCGAGAAAGACGGTGTACTCGCGGATGATGCGATTGCCGCCCTTGCTCACTTCGAGCAGCAAGGCCAGGAACGGCTCGCGCGCCGGCTGCTCGCTGGTGATCTCGATGCGCGGGGCGCCGTCGGACTTGATTTCGAAGCGAAGCGTGGAGAGATACGCCGGCCGCTCCAGCCCGGCGCGCTCGAACTCGGCGTTGCTCGCGAGCGACACTCTGACGCTGCCGAGTTCTTCCTCGGCAACGGCGCGCAGCGGAATCGACGCGGCGAAGCGCTGATTCAGCTGCGATCGAACCTCAATTTCGCCCAGCCCGATCGCGGCCGCCGTGGCGATCCACAGTGCCGGCAGCAGCGCCGCGATGCGTGGGAGTAAACGCGTCATGTCGTCTCCGAAAGCCAACCTGCAACCCCCTGTTCATGCGGCAGGTTAATTTGCGCGTATAAATCCTTTTATACCCGATGAATTATTGATCCGGCAACAGAAGCCGTTGGAACTCCCTCAAAATTTACGAGCGGCACTCTATGCCTTCCTGGCCGCGATCGTCACCGGGGCGACCTCAGAGGTGGTCCGCCACGAGCCGCTCGGCGCAGGCCAGCGCATTACCCGCCGCCGCGCGCCGGATGTTGTCGGCGGTCAGCCAGAACGCCAGCGCAGTCGGCCCCGCGCCGGGACGCAGGCGCGCAACGCGGATCGCGGCGCTGCGCGTGGCGTCGGCGACCGGCGACGGGCAGTCGGCGGCATCCGGACTGTCGACGAGCTCGACGCCCGCGGCGGCGCGCAGGGCGGTGGCGGCCGCCAGCAGCTCGAGCGGCTGCGCCAGCTCGATCTCGACCCCCATCGCGTAACCGTAGAAGCACGGACTCTGCACCAGCTGCAGCCCGACGGCGGGCTGCGGCGCGCGCAGGAAATCGCGCAGCTCGCCGGCGATGCGCGCTTCGCGCGCGGTCGCGCCGTCGTTGCCGGCGGCGCCGATCTGGCCTTGCACGTTGAACGCGATCTGCTGCGCGAAATGGCTGCGCGCATAGTGGCGCGCGTTGAGCAGCGCCGTCGTCTCGCGCGCCAGATCCTGGAACGCAGCGCGGCCGCCGTCGGAAACGGGAACGAGCACGGTCGCGGTGACGCGACGGATGCCGCCCAGGCGATCGAGGACTGCGAGCACCGGCATCAGCGCGACGACGATGCGGTCGGGTGCGGCGACGATGCCGCGCTCGGCGAAGCCGGCGAGCGCGTCGGCGTTGAGTTCGGCGATCACGCGCGGAATCGCCGGATCGGACCACGCCGCTCCGCTGGCGTCGACGATCGTGCAGCCGGTATCGGCTGCGCGCTCGGCTTCGGCGACGAGCCGTGGGTCGTCGCTGGCGAGAAACGCCAGCTGCACCTGCGCGAAGTCGAAACTCGCCGCGTCCTCCAGCGGCACGGCGTGGCCGGCGAGCTCCACCGTCGCTTCTTCGTCCGGCTGCAGCGCGAGTGCGCTGACTTCGCCCGCAGGGAAACGCCGCTCGGCGATCAGCTCGAGCAGGGCTTCACCGACGGCGCTGTCGGCGCCGAGAACCGCGACATCGTAGCGGCGATCCATTCGGCTTCACCTGTGAAAGGGCGCAGAGTGTACAGAACCGCGCGCTGCGGCGGCGCCGCGCTCGTCGGCGACCGACGGCCTTACGCGCGGGCGTCGAGCAGAATCCGCAGCATGCGCCGCAGCGGCTCGGCCGCGCCCCAGAGCAGCTGGTCGCCGACCATGAAGGCGCCGAGGTACTGCGCGCCCATGTTGAGCTTGCGCAGGCGGCCGACGGCGATTTCCAGAGTGCCGGTGACGGCCACCGGCGTAAGCCGGCTCAGCGAGTCCTCGCGCGTGTTCGGCACGACGCGCACCCAGTCGTTGTCCTCGCGGATCATCTGCTCGATCTCCGCAAGCGGCAGGTCCTGGCGCAGCTTGATCGTCAGCGCCTGCGCATGGCAGCGCATGCTGCCGACGCGCACGCAGATGCCGTCGACCGGCACCGGATCGTGCTCGCGGCCGAGAATCTTGTTGGTTTCGGCCTGGCCCTTCCATTCTTCCTTGGACTGGCCGGAGTCGAGCGGCTGGTCGATGTAGGGAATCAGCGAGCCCGCCAGCGGCACGCCGAACTGCTGCGCCGGAAACCCGGCCGAGCGCTGCACGGCCGCGACCTTGCGGTCGATGTCCAGGATCGCCGAGGCCGGATCGGCGAGCTCGGCGGCGACGGCCTGGTTGAGCGTGCCCATCTGCTGCAGCAGCTCGCGCATGTTCGGTGCGCCGGCACCGCTCGCGGCCTGGTAGGTCATCGCCGACATCCACTCGACGAGATCGCGCTTGTAGAGCGCACCGACCGCCATGAGCATCAGCGACACCGTGCAGTTGCCGCCGACGTAGTTCCTCACGCCGCGGCCGAGCGCCTCCTCGATCACCGGCAGGTTGACCGGATCGAGGACGATGACGGCGTCGTCCTTCATGCGCAGCGCGGAAGCCGCGTCGATCCAGTAGCCCGCCCAGCCGGCCGCGCGCAGCCGCGGGTGGATCGCGTTCGTGTAGTCGCCACCCTGGCAGGTGATGATCACGTCCATCGCCATGAGCGCGCCGATGCTGTTCGCGTCCTTCAACGCCGGCGTGTCCTTGCCGCCGATCCGCGGGCCGGCGCCGCCGACGTTCGAGGTACTGAAGAAATGCGGCTCGATCCGCGCGAAGTCGTTTTCTTCGTGCATGCGCTGCATCAGCACGGAGCCGACCATGCCGCGCCAGCCGACCAGACCTACCTGCTTCATCTCACGACCCTCAGCGCGTTCACCACTGCATCACCCATCTCTTTCGTGCCGATCACCGCCTCGCCCGGCTGCGCGATGTCGGCGGTGCGCCTGCCCTCGCGCAGCACGCGCCTCACGGCACCCTCGATGCGCTCGGACAGATCGGCACGATCGAAGCTGTACTTGAACATCATCGCCACCGACAGCATCGCCGCCAGCGGATTGGCCTTGTTCTGCCCGGCGATGTCCGGTGCGCTGCCGTGGATCGGCTCGTACAT
>JBFMCQ010000159.1:0-3612 GCA_040754295.1 Pseudomonadota bacterium
AGGACGTGACGGCATGCGCCGGCGGCTGATCGCGCTGGCGCACATCGCCGCGCAGCAGTGCGGGGCGGACGATGCTACGCGACGCGAGGTGCAGCGGCGCGTGGCCGGCGTGGACTCGTGCGCGCAGATGGACGTGTCGGCACTGCAGGCGGTGATCCGTTACTGGCAGCGCGCCGGCGCGCGCGTGACGCTGCCCGGGCCTCTGGTGCGGGCATCCGAGGAGCGTGCACCGCTGATCGGCAAGATCCGGGCGCTGTCCGATGCCAACGGCTGGCCGTTCCCGCAGTACGCACTGGGCATCGTGCGGCACATGCTCGGACACGAGGTGCAGCGCATCGAGTGGGTCACGGCCGAGGTGCTGCGCAAGGTCGTCGCCGCAATGGTCTACGCCGAGCGGCGTCGCGCGGCGAGCGGGCGGCCATGAACTGCGCCGCATCGACCGAAGCGAGTCCGAATAAACGCTGGGTTAGAACTGCCATGCCGATACGCCCAGAGATGCGCGCACGCTACCCGCACGACTGGAAACTTCGCAGCAGGTTCGTTCGCTTTTACCGGGCACGGAACCGCTGCGAGTGGTGCGGAGCCGAGAACGGCAAACCGCACCCGGTCACTGGCAGCAAAGTGGTGTTGACCACGGCGCACGTGTTTGACCACAGGCCCGAAGCGGCCGAGCTCTTGAACCTCGCGGCGCTGTGCCAGAAGTGCCACAACGGCCACGACGCCAAGATGCGGCGCAACGGGAGGCGGGAGCGGAAATGAATTACGCCCGCATCGACCGCAGCGACCGATTGCAGCGGCTGCTCGTACTCCTGGCCGACGGCCAGTGGCACGGCACGCTGGACATCGTGCAGCGCGCGCAGATCTGCGCGGTGAACTCCGCGGTGGCGGAACTGCGCGCCAACGGAGTGCCGGTGCACTGCCGGCGCGCAGGGCGCGGCCGCTACGAGTATCGCGCCGACGTGCCCCCTGGCATGCTCGCCAGCCTCACGCCGGAGGCGCTGCGTTGCGGCTGAGGTGCCCTGCGTGCCACGCCGAGGCGTCGCTTCAGGCGTGGTCCGAGGATGACGCGGCGCGCGAACTGATGGCGCTACTTGCCGCATTGCCGGCCGAGCTCGGCCGTCCGCTGGTGGCCTATCTCGGGCTGTGGCGTCCGGAGCGCCGCGCGCTATCGTTCGACCGGGCGCTGCGGCTGGCGCGCGAAGCGCTCGAGCTGCACGCCGATGCGGCAGTCCTGGCCGAGGCGCTCGCGCAGACGGTCGAGGCCATCACCGCAAAACGCGACGCCGGCGATGCCCGCCCGCTGGCAAGCCACAACTATCTGCGGCGCGTCATCGAATCGACGTCCGCCCAGGCGCGTCCGTCGCCGGTCGCTCGGTCCGCGCAGGCGGCGAGCCCGGCGCCACGGTCGGCGACGATGGACGCCCTGCAGCGGCTGCAGACGCTCAAGGATGCAGCAAAGGGCGCATGAGCCATGGCTCGTCGCGGCGGTCGCAGCCGGCTTGCAGCGGCTCGTGCTGCTGCGCCTGGACGGCGCGCCCGCGGCCGATGCGATCGAGGGCTGCGCGCTTGCGTGGGCCGATGCGCTTGCGGCGCGTTCCTGCTGGATCGAAGCGCGCGACGCGCCCAGGCTGAACGAAGCGTTTCGCCGGCTTGCCGCGCACGCCGTGCGATGGCCGGCGCCGGCGATGCTGTTCGATCACCTGCCGCAGCCGCGGCCGCCCGAAGCGCTGTCCGCGCCGGCGCCCGATCCGCGCGAGCGAGAGCGGATCAAGCGTGCGCTCGGCGAGCTGCTGCAGGGGCTCAAGCGCATGGAGGCAAGCGATCGCCACGCTGATTGATACCCTCGCCGCCGCCGGCGTCCCGGAGGCGGAAATCGACCGCCTCCTGGACAACTTCGGCGGGCTGCCTGTGTACGTGCCGCGATCCCTGCCAGCCGAACACGCGCTCGTGGCGCTGGCCGGACCCGCGGCCGCCGCCGTCATGGTGCGCATCTACGGCGGCGAGCGCATCGTCGTGCCAATGGGTGCGGCCTGGCGCCGCGCGCGCATCGTGCGGCGCGTCGCGGAGCTGCGCGACGCCGGCCTGAATCACTGCGAGATCGCCCGCCGGCTGGGACTTCACGTGCGCCAGGTGCAGCGGCTCGCCGCCGAAGCGCGGGCGAGCGAGCCCAGCCGCACCGCCGACTCCACGCAGGGCTTGCTCGCCTTCGGCGAGGACTGACGACCATCGTCGCAGGCGCATCCAGGCCGCACCTGAAGCAGAGTGCGCCGGATGAAAGGCGTATTCCGGATGTCGATCGCGGGCCTGGGAGCCAGCGCGGCTGTCATCGCAATGATCGCGCTGCACGAGGGCTACTCGTCGCGCGCATACGACGACGGTGTGGGCGTGCAGACGGTCGGCTTCGGCAGCACGCGGCACGAGGACGGCCGTCCCGTCGCGCCGGGCGACACGGTGACGCCGCCCCGTGCCGTCGTGATGCTCGCCGTCGGTGCCGACCGCATCGCCCGCGAGCTTGCCGCGTGCATCGGCGACGTGCCGCTGGCGCCGCACGAGTGGGATGCCTTCGTCTCCTGGGCCTACAACGTCGGATCCGGCGCGGCGTGCCGCTCCACGCTCGTGGCGCGCCTGCGCCAGCAGCCGCCGGACTACGCCGGCGCATGCCGCGAGCTGCTGCGCTGGACGCGCGCCGGCGGGCGCGAGCTGCCGGGGCTCGTGACGCGACGGCAGGCGGAATATGCCTTGTGCGTGGGGAGCCAGTGAAATGAATCGGGTTTTCAACTTCAAGGCGGTGACGACGCTGGCGCTGGGCGCCGTGTACGTCGGCGCTCTCGTCTGGGCGCTGGCGAACGAACGGCTGGACGTGCAGAGCTTCATCTCCGGGCTGGGGCCATCCTTCGGCATGGCGCTCGGCTACTGGTTCAGGGGCGGCGGCGAGGACAAGTGATCCCGAACCCGACGGCATGGGCAGCCGCCGCCGCGATCGTCGTCGCCGTCGCCGCCGGCTGGACCACGCGCGGCTGGCTGGCCGATGCGCAGATCGCGCGGATGCGAGCGGAGGTCGCCGCCCGCGAGGCGAAGGCCGCGGACGACGCCCGGCGCCGCCTCGAAGCCGCGCAAAACGCCGCGCAAACGGCCACAGAACTCGTCGACCGCGCGCTCGCCGAGCTGGAGATCGCCCACGGGAGCATTCGAGATGCGATTCAGTCCGCTACCACTGGCCGTGCCTGCCTGTCTGCTCGCGCTCGCGGGCTGCTCCACACCTCGAGCGCTTTCCGTGGCGCCGTGCCCGCTGCCGCCGCCGGCGCTGATCGAACCGATGCCGCCGCTGCCGCCGATCCCGGCCACACTGCCGCAGCCGAGTCCTCCGACTCCGATGTCGCCGCCTGGGCCATCGAGGTCGCAAGCCTGTACCAGCAGTGCCGCGCCAGGATCGACGCCATCAGGCTGTGGCGGGACGCGGTAGCTGCCCGGGAAGCGCGCGGCGATGGAAGGTGATCTGTTGATGGGCGCCTTGAACATGCCCACGGCGGTAGCGGTGGCCTTGGCCGTCCTAGGAGGGGTCTTCGGGCTGCTGCGCTGGTTCGCGGCCCGCCTGCTGCAGGACATCGAGCA
>JBFMCQ010000160.1:0-3509 GCA_040754295.1 Pseudomonadota bacterium
TGCGCGCCGGAACCGCGGCGCGCGCGCGGATCTCTTCGATGAGGCCGGCCTCGTCGGCGTCGCCGCCGATGACGATCGGCAGGCCCAGCCGCTGCCACAGCCCGCGCACCGCCTCGGCGAACGCCTCCGCCGGGTAGCGCCGCGACGGCGCGGTCGCGCCCGGATGCACGAGGATCCACGGCGCGCGGTCGGCGATGCCCAGGCGCGCGAGCCGTGCCGCGCAGCGCTGGCGGTTGCCGGGGCACACCGCGAACGCGAGCCGCGTGTCGCTGCAGTGCGCGCCGATCGTGGCAACCAGATCGAGCTGGCGCTGCGTCTCGTGACGCACGCCGGCGGCCGGCTCGGTTTCGCGCACCCAGTCGCTGAGCAGGTGGTACGGATTCTCGCGGCAGTGCGCGAGCCGCAGCGGGATGCGGGCGAGGCGGCAGCTCAGCGCCGCCGGCAGCGGACTCTGGCTGTAGACGGTGAAGATCACCGCGGCGTCGAAGCGGCCGGCGCGCAGCGTGTCGATCAGCGCCAGATCGGCGTCGACGCTGTCGGCGGCGGTGTTGCGCACCCATGACGCTTCATGTGCGATGACTTCATCGACGTCGGCCAGGTGCGGCGCCAGCGTCGCGGCGGCGCGCGAGGTCAGCAGAGTGAGCCGGCGGCCGGGCAGGGCGTGTCGCAGTGCGCGCAGCGCCGGCGTCGTCATCAGCACGTCGCCGATGTTGTCGAGGCGCACGCAGAGGACGCGCCGCGCGTTGCGCCAGGCGTCCGTGCCGTTGTGCGCCGCGGTCATGGCAGCACCTTGGTGTGCCAGGCGCTGCGCACGATGCGCGCCGCGCCCGCGAGGTCGCCGGCGCTGTAGTGCGAACGACGCAGCGGTGTCACGCGCCATTCGGTTTCGTGGCCGTTGTCGAGTAGCACGGTACGGCAGCCGGCGCGCACGCCGGCTTCGACGTCGTCGAGAATGTCGCCGATCATCCACGAGCGCTCCAGCGCCAGGTCGAAGCGTGCGGCGGCGGCGTAGAGCAGGCCCGGCTCGGGCTTGCGGCAGGTGCACGCCGGCATGCCGTCGGTGCCGGCCGCGTGCGGGCAGTAGACGAAGCCGCGCAGCTCGGCGCCGCAGCCGAGGAACAGCTCGTGCAGGCGGCCGAACACTGCCGACAGCGCGCGCTCGTCGAAGCGTCCTTCGCCGACGCCCGGCTGGTTGCTGACGACGACCAGCGGACAGCCGAGGCCGGCGAGGAGCGCCAGGCCTTCCGCGGCGCCGGGCGCGAGACGCATCTGTGCGGGATCGACGTTGTACGGCACGTCTTCGAGCACGGTTCCGTCCTTGTCGAGAAACACGCCCGGGCGTCCCGAGCCGGCGGGCGCCTGCGCGAGCTTGGCAGCGGCGGCGCTCACGGCCAGGACGTCTCGCGCACCGGCAGCACCATGATCTCGGCGACGACCGATCCCGGCGGCGCGGTGATGGCGAAGACCACGGCGCGGGCGACGTCTTCCGGATCCTGCAGCACTGCCGGATCGATGTCCGGGAAGCGCTCCAGCAGGAACGGCGTGCGCATGCCGCCGGCGACGAGCGCGGTCACGCGCACGCCGTGCGCGCGCAGCTCCGCGTGCAGCGCATGCGACAGCCCGAGCAGCCCCCACTTGCTGGCGTGATACGCCGATGCGTTGGGCCAGGCGCGCTTGGCCGCGGTGGAGGCGACGTTGACGATGTGACCGCGCCGTTCGCGCAGCTGCGGCAGCGCCAGCCTGGCGACGAGAAAGGGGCCGTAGAGGTTGGTGTGCAGCACGCGCAGCCAGCGCGCGCTGTCGATCTCCTCGATCGGCAGCGTGAGGTCGATGCCGGCGTTGTTGACGACGACGTCGATGCGGCCGTGGCTGGCGCGCACCGTGTCCAGTCCGGCGGCGACCGAGGCTTCGTCGGTGACGTCCATCGCCAATGCGCCGGCGCGCAGGCCCTCGGCGGCCAGCTCCGCGGCCAGCGTCTGCGCCTGTTCCTCGCGGATGTCGGCGACGGCGGCGATTGCGCCTTCGCGCGCAACCGCGCGCGCGATCGCGGCGCCCAGGCCGCGTGCGCCGCCGGTCACGAGCACCACCTGTCCGTCGAGCGCGCCCATCAGCCCGCCACCTGCCGCAGCGCCGGCTGCAGCGTGCTCGGTACGCTGCGCTGCAGCGCGCGCCGCTGCTGGCGCGCGCGTGCGTAGCTGTCGAGGACGCCGGCTGCGACCTGCGTCCAGGTGTAGCCCGCCAGTGCGCGCTGCTGCCCGGCGCGACCGTATGCGGTGCGCAGTTCCGGCGACTCGTACAGCCGCGTCAGCGCGCGAGCGAGCGCTGCCGGGTCCTCCGGCGGCACCAGCAGGCCGGTGACGCCATGGACGACGGTCGTGCGCACACCGCCGACGGAGGAGCCGATCACCGGCACGCCGCAGCCCATCGCCTCGACCGGCGTGATTCCGAACGGCTCGTACCACGGGGTCGTCACGAACACGTCGGCGGCGTGATAGAGAAAGCTCAGGTACTCGCGGCCGCGCCGGCCGAGAAAATGTGCGTGCTGCGCCACGCCGAGCCGCTGCGCGACGTCGCGCAGGCGGCCGATCTCCGGGGTCGCGCGCGCCTCGGGCGTGTCGGCGTTGCCGCCGACGACGTACAGATCGGCGTCGACGCCGCTGCTGCGCAGGCGCGCGAGCGCGCGGATCACGTTCTCGATGCCCTTGCGCGGCACGATGCGGCCCAGATGCAGCAGCGTGAAGCGCTGCGGATCCCAGCCCAGCGAGCGGCGTGCATGCGCGCGATCCATCGGCGGCAGCTCGTCGGGGTCGAAGCCGCAGGGGACGACGTCGAGCTTGTCCGGATCGGCGTCGTATAGCGACAGCAGGTCGTGACGGTCCTGCGGGCACTCGGCGATGATGCGATCGGCGCAGCGCACCAGCTCGGACTCGATCGCGAGTCGGGCGATCGGAAAGCGGTCCGCAGTCGACTGGTGGAGCCTGCGCACGCGGCCCAGCGCGTGGAAGGTCATGACCAGCGGAATGCCGCAGGCCGCGGCGGCGCGGCGGGCGGCGAGGCCGGACATGAAGAAGTTGGCGTGGATCACGTCGTACGGCCGCCGTTGACGGCGGCAGTGCCGCAGCAGGAAGCTGCCGAACTCGTCCATCATCGGCAGCAGTTCCTCCTTGGGCACGTAGCGCGCCGGCCCGGCCGGGACGTGAATCACGCGCACGTTCTGCAGCCACTCCAGCGACGGCGGCACGAAGGCATTGTCGCGCCGCGTGAAGACGTCAACGCGATGCCCTTTTTCCGCGATCCGGCGTGCGAGCTGCGCGACGTAGATGTTCTGACCCCCACTGTCGACACTCCCCACCGGCGTCAGCGGTGATGCGTGCTCGCTGATCATCGCGATGCGTTGCATGGACTTGGTCTCCGGTCTGCGCAAACCCGCGCGTTGCAGCGGCTACAGCAGTCCTCGTGCCAGCGCGGAGAAGTGGCGCCGGTGCAACTGGGGAAGCGCTTCTCTTCGT
>JBFMCQ010000161.1:0-3447 GCA_040754295.1 Pseudomonadota bacterium
GCTAGGCGCACCCGAAGCGCAGGCGCTGGGTCTGATCGACGCGCACGCCGGCGGCGATCCCGCCGCGTTTCGCGCCTGGGTCGAAGCGCGCGCCGCGGCGCTCGCGGCCGCGCCGGACCATGCGCAGCGCCTGGCGGCCAAGCGCGAACGCCGCCGCCGCGACGAGCGGCTGCGGCCGCTTGCGGACTACCGCGCCGCCGAGCTCGAGCAGATGCGCCTCAACTTCTACGGCTTCGACCCGAGCTACCACGTCGCGCGCCACCGCTTCGTGCACCGCACGCCGCTGGCCTGGACGCCGCTGCACCTGGCGCGGCATCGCCTGGCGCCCGGCGCGGCCGCCGCATGAGGGCGCGCACCGCCGGGGAAACCGTGGCGGCCGCGTACTGGCGCCTCGGCGGCCGCGTCCAGGGCGTCGGCTTTCGCCCGTTCGTGTACCGGCTCGCGCACGCGCACGGGGTCCACGGCTGGGTGCGCAACCGCGGCGGCGCCGTGGACGTTCACGCCGAGGGCACGGCGCGGCAATTGCGCCGCTTCGGCGAGGCCTTGCTGCAGCAGGCGCCGCCGGCCGCCCGACCGCAGATTCTGGACAGCGGCGCGGCGACGGCGCACGCGGCGACCGCGTTCCGCATCCTGCCGAGCGAGGCCGCAGGCGCCGCGGACATTCATGTGCCGCCGGACCTGTTCGCCTGCGACGACTGCCTCGCCGAGCTGCGCGACCCGGCCGCGCGCCGCTATCGCTATCCGTTCATCAACTGCACGCAGTGCGGGCCGCGCTTCACGCTGATGCGCGCGCTGCCCTACGACCGTCCGAACACGACGCTGGCGGGCTTCGCGCTGTGCGCGGACTGCGCCGCCGAATACGGCAATCCGCTCGACCGCCGCTTTCATGCGCAGCCGCTGGCCTGTGCGGTCTGCGGCCCGCGGCTCTACTGGCAAGGCGACGGCGCCGCGGAGACCCTGCGCGGCAACGACGCGGCGCTCGCAGCGGCGCTCGCCGCGCTGCGCGCGGGGCGGATCATCGCGGTGCGCGGCATCGGCGGCTACCACCTGATGTGCGACGCGGCGTGCGAGGACGCGGTCGCCGCGCTGCGCGCGCGCAAGCGGCGACCGGCCAAGCCGCTGGCGCTGATGCTGCCCTGGCGCGGCGGCGACGGCCTGCAGGCCGCGCGCGCGCTCGCCGAGCTGTCGCCGGCACAGGCCGCGGCGCTGCGCGATGCGGTCCGCCCGATCGTGCTGGCCAGGCGCCGCGAGGATGCGCCGCTGGCCGCCGGCATCGCGCCGGGCTTGCGCGAGATCGGCCTGATGCTCCCGTACAGCCCGCTGCATCATCTGCTGCTCGAGGCCTTCGGCCGTGCGCTGGTCGCGACCTCCGGCAACCGCGGCGGCGAACCGGTGCTGACCGAGCCCGTCGAGGCGCAGGCGCGACTCGCCGGCATCGCCGACGGCTGGCTGCATCACGACCGCCCGATCGCGCGGCCCGCGGACGATCCGCTGCTGCGCGAATGCGCCGGCACGCTGCGCCCGCTGCGGCTCGGGCGCGGCAACGCGCCGCTGGAACTCAAGCTGCCGCGCCCGGTGGCACGGCCGACGCTCGCCGTCGGCGCGTTTCTCAAGAACTGCGTGGCGCTGGCCTGGGACGACCGCGCGGTGATCTCGCCGCACATCGGCACGCTCGACAGCCCGCGCAGCCGCGCGGTGTTCGCGCAGGTCGCCGGGGACCTGCAGCGGCTCTACGGCGTGCGCGCCCAGCGCCTCGTGCACGACGCGCACCCCGATTTCCCGAACACGCGCTGGGCGCGCGAAACGGGTCTGCCGGGGCTTGCGGTCTGGCATCACCACGCGCACGCCGCGGCGCTGTGGGGCGAGCATGCCCCTGACGATGCGGCGCCGCTGCTGTGCTTCACCTGGGACGGCGTCGGCCTCGGTCCGGACGGCAGCCTCTGGGGTGGCGAGGCGCTGCTCGGCCGCCCCGGCGCCTGGCGCCGCGTCGCGAGCTTTCGGCCGTTCCGGCTGCCCGGCGGCGAGCGCGCGGCGCGCTCTCCCTGGCGCAGCGCGCTGGCGCTGTGCTGGGAAAGCGGCAGCGACTGGCCGGCGGCGGGCGAGGTCGATCCCTTGTTGCAGCACGCCTGGCAGCGCGGCCTCAATGCGCCGGCGACCACCGCCGTGGGCCGGCTGTTCGACGCCGCGGCCGCGTTGCTGGGCGTCTGCCGCGAGGCGAGCTACGAGGGCGAGGCGCCGATGCGCCTCGAAGCGATCAGCGAGGGTGTCGCCGGCCATCCGCTGCCCCTGCCGCTGGCGCGCGACGCCGGCGGCCTCTGGCGCAGCGACTGGGCGCCGCTGTTGCCGCGGCTGCTCGACCATTCGCAGTCGGTGGCGCAGCGCGCCGCGGATTTCCACGCGAGCCTCGCGCAGGCGCTGTGCGCGCAGGCGCTGCGCCTGCGCGAGGACTGCGGCGTGCAACGCGTCGGCCTGACCGGCGGCGTATTCCAGAACCGCGTGCTCGGCGAGCGCGCCTGCAACGGACTGCGCGCGGCGGGCTTCGAGGTGTGGATGCCGCGCGGACTGCCGGCCAACGATGCCGCGATCGGGTTCGGCCAGCTCGTCGAAGCGGCCGCGCTCCAGGATGAAACGCCGTTTGATGCGCATCAGACGGCGCGCAGCACCCTGGGACGATGATGCCGGGCCCGGGGTTACGCGACAGCCACATCGCCCTGGCCCACGGCAACGGCGGCCGCCTGATGCGCGAGCTGATCGAGACGCTGTTCGCGCCAGCGCTGGCCAACCCCGAGCTCGATCTCGGTGCCGACGCGGTGCCGCTGCCGCTGCCCGAAGGTCAGGAGCTGGTCATCACCACCGACGGTTTCACCGTACAGCCGCTCGAGTTTCCGGGCGGCAACATCGGCTCGCTGGCGGTGCACGGCACGGTCAACGATCTCGCGGTCAGCGGCGCGCGGCCGTGCTATCTGACGCTCAACGTCTTCCTCGAGGAAGGGCTCGAAATCGCGCTGCTGCGCCGCGTGGTCGAGGCGCTGGCCGCGGCCGCGCGCGCGGCCGGCGTCGCGGTCGTCGCCGGCGACACCAAGGTCGTCGGCCGCGGTGATTGCGACGGCATCTATCTCGCGACCACCGGCGTCGGCTTTCGCCCGCCCGGCTTGCGCTACGCACTCGACCGGATTCGCGCCGGCGATCGCGTGCTGGTCAGCGGCCCGGTCGGGGACCACGGCGCGGCGGTGCTGCTCGCGCGTGAGGCCTTCGGCCTGCGCGGCGACCTGCGCTCCGACGCCGCCAGTGTGCTGCCGCTGACGCAGGCCCTGATGAGCATCGACGGCCTGCGTTTCATGCGCGACCCGACACGCGGCGGGCTCGCGACCGTGGCCCACGAAATCGTGCGCGCGACCGGGCTCGGCCTGCACCTCGAAGAGGCGCGCGTGCCGGTCAACGAGGCGG
>JBFMCQ010000162.1:0-3436 GCA_040754295.1 Pseudomonadota bacterium
TCCTGCTGATGGCGATGGAGGATGTAGTGACCGAACTCGTGCGCGATCGTGAAGCGCTTGCGTCCCTCCGATGGAGTGGCGCTGTTGTAGAGGATCAGCCACTTCGACCGCGTCTTGTTGGCCGCCAGGAGGCCGTCGAAGCCGTCCAGATCCTCCCCCCGGATCTTGTCGATCGGCGAGTCGGCGAAACACTGGCGCGAGTACTCCAGGGCGAGCTCATCGACCTTGACGGGAAACCGATCCGCCCCGAGAACCGTGTTGAGCATGGCCGAGATGCGGTTGGCCTCGGCCATGGGCTTCTTGGCCTCTGTCATTCATCTTCCCACGCGTCGAGTATCTTACGGATCTTCTTCTTGTCCGGCTCGGACATGCTTTTGTACTTACGGAAGAAGGCCTCATCGAGCACTTCTTCGTCCGGCGTGGTCGCCGACTCGGTGAGCAGGAATTCTGTAGTCACCTCGAGTACGGCAGCGATCTTGCCGATCTTCTCAGCCGAGGGCTTCGGTTCGTCCTTGTTCTCCAGCTCCCAGATGTAGCTCTTGCTGGAGTCGGTCAGTTCGGCCAACTGCTCAAGGCTGAGCTTCTTCTGTTTCCGCAATGCGCGGCACACATCACCGACGAGGTGGCCGAGGTCGTGCTGCCCTTGCGAAGCCTCCGGGACGACCTATGACCTACGCAGACCGGGAGGTTTCGACAGACGCCGCCAGCCCCGTCGAACTCTACGAGTTTCGGCGCGGTTCGAACGCGTGGCGCTATACCAGCGCATCGCAGGACGTCGTCTATAACGCCTTCAACTACACCGCCGTGCTCCTCAAGCGGGGAAGCATCGAGCAGACCAATGAGATCGGGCGCGCGGGGCTGCGGATCACCCTGGCCCGGGACGTTGAAGTCGTCGGTGAGCTCATCGCGACCCCGCCGTCTGAGGTGACGTTGCTGACGGTGTATCGGCAGCACCGTGGTGACCCCGAGACGGCGGTGGTCTGGATGGGGCGCGTGCTCAACGCCGAATGGCGGGGCTCCGAGGTCGAGCTCAACTGCGAGCCGGTCTACACGAGCCTGCAGCGCACCGGGCTGCGGCGGCTGTACCAGCGCAACTGTCCGCACGTGCTCTACGGAGGTGTCTGCCAGGGGAGCCCCATCGTCCATCGGGTGCAGGGAACGGTCGGGTCGATCGCCGGAACGGTCGTCAGCGTGCCGGCCGCCGCCGGCTTCGCGCCCGGCCATTTCGCCGGGCTTCGCCACCTGGTCGGCCAGCGGCATCACCGAGAAGCGGATGATCGTGGCCCATTCGGCCGACAGCATCACCCTCGCGGCGGTGCCGCCAGGGCTCTCGGTCGGCGCGACGGTCGTGCTCTATCCAGGGTGCGATCACACCCTGAGCACCTGCGAGAGCAAGTTCGGCAACAGCGCCAACTTCGGCGGCTTTCCGTTCATTCCGACCAAGAACCCCTTCGGGGGAAGTCCGATTTACTGAGCGTGTCCCATGCCCTGGATGCAAATCGTCGTCTGGATCGTCACGGCGCTGATCCAGTATGCCCTCGCGCCCAAGCCGCCCCAGCCACAGGCCGCCGAGCTCAAGGACTTCGATGCACCGACCGCCGACGAGGGGCGTCCCGTGCCGGTGGTGTTCGGAACCGTGCTGGTGAAGAGCGCCAACGTCGTGTGGTACGGCGACCTGCGCACGACGCCGATCAAGTCCAAGGGCGGCAAGAAATGACAAAACGACAGGACTGGCGTTTTGCACGCCCGAAGGGCGCCCGTCAGGGTGGCGCACAGGGAGGTGCGCCATGAGCGAGCTGATCGTGACCCATGCCGACATGCGTTCCCTCGGGTACTGCAACCGGGGCGCGCGGGAATGGTTCACCCGTCACAGGCTCGACTGGTCGCGTTTCATCGACGAGGGGCTGCCCGCGGACGTGTTGCTCGCCAACGGCGACAGCATGGCCCAGGACGTGGTGCAAGTGGCCACCCGACGGATGAATGCCGGGGGAGAGGATGGGCGGTAGCAGCAAGAGCGTCACGGTCGGCTATCGCTACTACTTGGGCATGCATCTGGCGATCTGCCATGGGCCGGTCGACGCCGTCACCGAGATCCAGGTCGGCGAGCGGCAGGCCTGGAGCGGTAACCTCACGGCCAGCGGGCGCATCACCGTCAATGCGCCCGAGCTCTTCGGCGGCGAAAAGCGCGAGGGTGGGATCTCGGGCGCAGTGGATGCGGCTTTCGGGGAATCGACGCAGGGCGCGAACGACTACCTGGCCTCGACGATCGGAACCCCGCAGCCGGCGTATCGCGGCCTCCTGAGCCTGATCCTGCGCCAGGTCTACATCGCGGCCAACAACCCCTACATCAAGCCTTGGGCGGTGCGCGTGAAGCGCTGCTTTCGGGCTTGGTACTCGACCAAGGCGGAAATCTCGGGCGCGGCCAATCCGGCGCACATCCTCTACGAGTGCCTCACGAATTCCGCCTGGGGCATGGGGTATCCGACAGTCAGCATCGACGACGCGAGCTTCAAGGCGGTCGCCGATACGCTCTCGTCCGAGGGGTTCGGGCTGAACCTGATCTGGCTGCAGCAGAGCACGATCGAGCAGTTCGTGCGCGAGGTGCTGGATCACATCGGGGGCGTGCTGACCACCTCGCCCTCGACCGGACGCTTCGTGCTCAAGCTGGTACGGGCGAACTATGCGGTAGCGAGCCTGCCGGTGCTCGATCCCACCAACGTGATCGAGCTGGAGAGCTTTCAACGCGCGGCGTGGGGCGAGACGACCAATGAGCTGGTGCTCATCTACACCAAGTCGGACACGTTCAAGGAAACCAGCATCACGGTGCAGGACCTGGCCAACATCCAGGCCCAGGGCGCGGTGGTGTCGCAGACGCGGCGCTATCCCGGCATCACCTCCGATGCCCTGGCAGCCCGCGTGGCGATGCGCGACCTGGCGGCAGTATCCACGCCGCTCGCCAAGGTGCGGCTGAAGGTCAATCGACGGGCCTGGAGTCTGACGCCCGGGGACGTGTTCAAGCTCTCCTGGCCGACGCTCGGCATCGAGAACCTGGTGATGCGTATCGCCGCCATCGACGGCGGCACGCTCACGCAGGGGGCGATCGGCATCGACGCTGTCGAGGATGTCTTCGGTCTGCCGCAGGCGAGCTACACAGCACCGCAACCGCCGGGGTGGACCGATCCGGTGCCGGCGCCCTCGGCGACGACGCCGCGACGCCTCGTCGAGGCGCCGTACTGGGACATCGCGCGCGCCATGACCGCGTCGGAACTCGCCTACCTGGATGCCACCGACTGCTATTTGCAGACCCTTGTGCGCATTCCGACGAAATCGGCCACCGAATCCGATTTAAATCGGCCGGGGATTCCGAGGTGAATCGGCCACCCCGTAAGGCTGTGCTCGCGGGGAGGATGGATTATGCGGTCGCCGGTGCGGACCG
>JBFMCQ010000163.1:0-3395 GCA_040754295.1 Pseudomonadota bacterium
ACGTCGGCGAAGAGGTCGAGGCTCGGCTCCAGCCGCGCCTTGAGCGCGTTGAGACTGACGAAAGAGCTGTCGAGATTCGAGCCGGCGGAGATCTGCGCGCCCAGCTCCTCCATGCGCGCCGCGAGCTCCAGCGCGCTGTACTTGCCCGCGCCTTCGTCGAGCATGTCCATCGTCAGCCTTGCGGTGCCGGGCTTGGTGCCGGCGTCGGCGGCGTAGCCGGCGTCCGCGATCAGGCTCAGCTGCACGATCGGCGCGGCATGGCTTTCGGCGACGACGAGCTCCAGTCCGTTGGCCAGCGATGTGCGGCGCAGCGGCGGCAGCCGCAGCGGCGGCGGCTCGCCAAGCGCCGGAAGCGCGGAGCGGTCGACGTCGGTCTCCATGCGGCTGTATTCCGGGAAGGGCACGACGGTCAGCACGAAGACGCCGTCGGAGAGCCAGCGGCGCGCGGTGTCGCGCACCTGCTCGCGGCTGGCTTCGCGCACTTCGCGCAGCTCCTCGGTGTAGCGATCCGGCGTGCCGCAGTAGACCTGGTACTGTGCCAGCGTCGCCGACTTGCCGCCGAAGCCGTCGATGCGCTCGAGGCCGCGCAGCGCGCTGGCGAACACCTTCGTGCGCACGCGCTCGAGCTCGTCCTTCGTCGGGCCTTCGCGCAGGAAGCGCGCCAGCTCCTCGTCGACGGCACGCTCGACCGCGGCGGCGTCGCCGCCGGGCTTGACCATCACGTCGATCATGAACTGCGAGCCGATCTCGAACGGGCCGAGCCCGACGTCGACACTGGTCGCCGTCTGGTCGCGGTAGACCAGGCGCTCGTAGAGCCGGCTGTTCTTGCCGCTGCCGAGCACCGCAGCCGCCATGCCGAGCATGTTGGCGTCGGTCTCGCAGAAGCCGGGAATGTTCCAGACCTTGATCAGCCGCGTCTGCGGCACGCGGTCCTGCATCGTCGCGCGCTTCTCGCCCTCCATCTTCGCGATCCACGCCTGATGACGCTTTTGTACCGGCCCCGGCGAGACCGCGCCGAAGTAGTGCTCGACCTTGGCCTTGACCGTGGCGGGATCGACGTCGCCGGCGATGACGAGCACCGCATTGGCGGCGCCGTAGTGCCCGCGGAACCACGCTTTGACGTCGTCGAGCTCGGCGGCCTCGAGATCCTCCTCGGAGCCGATCGTCGTCCACGAATACGGATGGCCGGCCGGGTAGGTCGCGCTGGCGATCAGCTCCCAGACCTTGCCGTAGGGCTCGTTTTCGCCCTGGCGTTTCTCGTTGAGGACGACGCCGCGCTGCTCGTCGAGCTTGTCCTGGTCGATCGCGCCGAGCAGATGCCCCATGCGGTCGGATTCGAGCCACAGCGTCAGATCGAGCGCGCTGGTCGGCACGTTCTGGAAGTAGTTCGTGCGGTCGTACCAGGTGGTGCCGTTCATCTTGGTCGCGCCGGCCGGCTCCAGCGGGCGGAAGAACTCGTCGTTGTAATGCTCTGAGCCGTTGAACATCAGATGCTCGAACAGATGCGCGAAGCCGGTGCGCCCCGGACGCTCGTCCTTGCTGCCGACGTGATACCAGACGTTGACTGCTACGATGGGCGCCTTGTGATCCTCGTGGATCAGCAGCGTGAGGCCGTTGGGGAGGACATGGCGCTCGTAGGGGATATGGATGTCGGGGAAATCCGCCGTTTTCGCATGGGCCGTGGCCGACAGCAGGACGGCGAACGCCGCGATGACGCAGTGTCTCATGACTCCCCCGATTGGGAATGATTGGGAAAAATGGACCGAACGGGCCAATGATGGAAAAGACGCCCGCAGGACGCAAAGGTTCCCCGCGGATCGATGAAGCGGGCTGGCTCGCGGGGGCGCGCCGCGTCGCGTCGCCGAACCGCGACGCGCGGCCCGATCCCGAAGATATCAGCCTGCTCGTGATCCACGGCATCTCGCTGCCGCCCGGACGTTTCGGCGGGCCGTGGATCGACGCGCTGTTCACCAATACGCTGGATCCGGCTGCGCACCCGTACTTCGCCGGTATCGCCGCGCTGCGCGTCTCCGCGCACCTGCTGATCCGCCGCGACGGCAGCCTCACGCAGTACGTGCCGTTCGCGCAGCGCGCATGGCATGCGGGCGCCTCGAGCTTCCAGGGGCGCGAGCGCTGCAACGATTATTCGATCGGCATCGAGCTGGAGGGCAGCGACGAGATCGCGTACACGGCGAAGCAATACGCGCGGCTGGCGCGCATCACGCAGTCGATCACCGCGCGCTACCCGAAGATCACCGGCGCGCGCATCGTCGGACATAGCGACATCGCCCCCGGGCGCAAGACCGATCCCGGACCGGCATTCGACTGGGCGCGCTATCGTGCGCTGCTATAAGGTTTCGCCATGACGCTGATCGGCATTCTGATTGCGCTCGCGCTCGAGCGCCTGCTCGGTCATCTGCCGGGATGGGGACGTCCGGTGCTGTTTCTCGCGGCGATGCAGGGGCTGCAGCGCCTGACGCCCGCCGCGCTGTGGCGCTCGTGGCTGATGCCGCTTGCAGTCGTCCTGGGCCCTGCGGCGCTGGCATGGTGGCTGCTCGAGCGGATCGAAGGGCCGATCCTGCGGCTGTGCCTGTCGGCGGCGCTGCTGCTGCTGTGCCTGGGCCCGCGCGATCTCGCCGAGGACGTGCACGAGCTGCTGCGCGCGCGCGCCGCCGGCGATCAGGCACGCGCGGCGCAGCTGGAGCGTGCGCTGCAGCGCGGGCCGAGCCCGGGCGAGACACACCGCTCGCTGGCGGGCGCGCTGTTCATCCAGTCGCACGAGAAGCTGTTCGGCGTGCTGGTCTGGTTCTTCGCGCTCGGCCCGGCGGGTGCGATCGCCTACCGGCTCGCGAGCCGCCTGCCGCGCTTTCTCGCCGAGCATGCGCCGCAGAGCAGTGCGCTGCAGCTGGCCGACTGGCTGCACGCCGCGCTGGCGTGGATTCCGGCGCGCGCGACCGCGCTCGTCTACGGGCTCGCCGGCAGCCTCGACGATGCACTGGGCGCCTGGCGCCGTTTGTTGAGCGAGCCCGAGCACGAGTGGCGCACGCAGACCTGGGCGGTGCTCGCCGAGGTGCCGGCCGCGTCCCTGCGCACCGAAGGGCCCGACGGCGCCGTCGTCGGGCCGGCGAGCGTCGAGGCGATGCTGCGCGAGGTGCTGCGCATGCAGTGGCGCGCGCTGCTGATCATGCTCGCCGGCTTCGCGCTGGTCGCGACCGGCACGCTGCTGTGATCCGGCTGTGTTTCGCGGCCGGCCTCGCGCTGGTCTGCAGCGCCGCGGCCGCCGCCGAGCGCATCGTCACGCTCGCACCGCATCTCGCCGAGCTGGTGTGCGCGGTCGGCCGCTGCGACGCACTCGCCGGCGTCGCCGCCTACACCGACGCGCCGCCGCAAGCGGC
>JBFMCQ010000164.1:0-3374 GCA_040754295.1 Pseudomonadota bacterium
AGGTGTTGCAGGGCTACGGCCTGACCGAGACCTCGCCGCTGCTGACCCTGACGCCGCCGGCGGATGCCGATGACCACCTCGACAGCATCGGCCGCGCGGTGCCGATGGGCAAGGTGTTCATCGCCGATCCGCAAGGCCGGCCGCTGCCCGCGGGGCAGGTCGGTGAAATCGTGGCACGCGGGCCGATGCTGATGAAGGGCTATCTCAAGAATCCCCATGCGACCGCTGTGCGCATCCGCAACAGCCTGCTGCATACCGGCGATGCCGGCAAGCAGGATGCCGAAGGGTTCTTTTATCATCTGGGGCGGCTCGACGATCAGATCGTCACCCGTGGCGGTCTCAACGTGTATCCGGCCGAGGTTGAAAACGTGCTGCTGCTGCATCCCGCGGTGATCGATGTCGCCGTGGCCGGCGTGCCGGATGCGGCCGAGCAGGGGCAGGTCGTCGCCGCCTACGTCATCGCGCGGGATCCGGTACCCAGCAGCGCCGAGCTGCGCCGGCATTGCCTGGCGCATCTGGCGAGCTACAAGCTGCCCAAGCGTTTCGTGTTCGTCAGCGAGCTGCCGCGCAACGCCACCGGCAAGCTCGTGCGGGAACGCCTGCAGCAAGCCGGGTGAGCGGTTCGGCGATATCATCCGGCTGCGTTGGCCCGCGGTTGCCCTGCCCGGCGCGCCGGCCCAGAGCCTGCAGCACAGTGCGCGCTTGGTCGCCGATCCTGGGCCGACCCGACGACGCAGGGAAGAATTCATGCTGATTGATCGCAACCTGACGCAGTACAGCACGCGCGACACCGCCTCGATTCAGGAGGTCGCGCAGCTGATCGCGCAGAAGAAGGGGCGCATCGCGCTGGTGGTCGATCACAACGGCGTGCTGCTCGGCACGATTTCCAACGGCGACCTGATCCGCTGGCTCGCCGCCGGCGGTGCCGAGGGCCTGCAGGCGACGGCGCTGTCGATCGCCAATCGCGTGTTCAAGGCAGTCGGGCCGCAGGACGCGCGCGAGCGCATCGAAGCCCTGCTCGAAGACGTGCTCTACGTGCCGATCCTCGATGCGCGCGGGCGCCTGCAGGCCGTGGCGCGGCACCGCAGCCCCGGCGAAGGCGTGGTGATCGGGAACCGGCGCATCGCGCGCGACGCACCGGTGTTCACGATCGCCGAGATCGGCAACAACCACAACGGCAGCCTGGAACTGGCCCTGCGCCTGATCGATGCCGCCGCGGATGCGGGCGCCGACTGCGCAAAGTTCCAGATGCGCGACATGAAGACGCTCTACGGCGGCGCCGAGGACGGCCGCGCCGCGGGCGAGAATCTGGGCACGCAGTACGTGCTCGATCTGCTCGCGCGCTACCAGCTGCCGGCCGAGGATCTGTTCCGCTGCTTCGACCATGCGCGCCGGCGCGGCCTCGTGCCGCTGTGCACGCCCTGGGACGAGGCGAGCCTGGAAAAGCTGGAGCGCTACGGTCTGCCGGCGTTCAAGGTCGCGTCCGCGGACTTCACGAATCACGGCCTGCTCAAGGCGCTCGGCAGCACCGGCAAGCCGCTGATCTGCTCCACCGGCATGAGCACCGAGCAGGAGATCCGCCAGAGCACCGAACTGCTGCAACGCTGCGGTTCGCCGTACGTGCTGCTGCACTGCAATTCGACGTATCCGACGCCTTTTCGCGACGTCAATCTCAGTTACCTCCGCCGGCTCGAAGAACTGGGGCAATGCACGGTCGGGTATTCCGGCCACGAGCGCGACATCTTCGTGGCGATCGCCGCGGTGTCGGTCGGCGCGCGCGTGGTCGAAAAGCACCTGACCTTCGACCGCGACATGGAAGGCAGCGACCACCGCGTGAGCCTGCTGCCGGACGAATTCGCGCGCATGGTCGAAGGCATCCGCCAGATCGAGCAGTCGATCGGCAGCGACGGCCCGCGGCGCGTGAGCCAGGGCGAGATGATGAACCGCGTGACGCTCGCCAAGTCGGTGTTCGCCCGGGTCGACATCCCGACCGGGCAGGTCATCGAGGAACACATGCTGGAGGTGCGCAGTCCGGGCCGCGGCCTGCAGCCCAATCGCATGCTGGAGCTGATCGGCCGGCGGCTGCCGCGCGCCGTGCATGCGGGCACGCCGTTCTTCGCATCCGACCTCGATGGCAGCAGCAGCGCTGCCGCCGGCGGCCGGCGCAGCTACCGCTTCGGCCGCCCCTGGGGCCTGCCGGTGCGGCATCACGACTACGCCCGGCTGCTCGAGCGCTGCGCACCGGATTTTCTCGAGTTCCATCTGAGCTACCGCGATCTGGAGCTCGAGGACGAGAAATACTTCCCGCGGCCGCTGCCGCTGGATCTGGTCGTGCACGCGCCGGAGCTTTTCGCCGGCGATCACGTGCTCGACCTGTGCGCGCCCGACGAGGCCTATCGCCAGCATTCCCTGCGCGAGCTGCGGCGCGTGATCGACAAGACCCGTTCCTTGCGGCGCTTTTTCGACACGCGAGGCGTCACCGGCATCGTCACCAATGTCGGCGGCTTCTCGATCGACCGGCCGCTGACACCCTCGGAGCGGCAGCAGCGGCGCCGGGCGCTCGAGCGCAGCCTCGCCGAGCTGGACACCGCCGAGGTCGCGATCTGGCCGCAGACGATGCCGCCCTACCCCTGGCACTTCGGCGGCCAGCGCTTCCACAATCTGTTCGTCGAGGCCGAAGAAATCGACGCGCTGTGCAGCGGGCTCGGGCTCGGCCTGTGCCTGGACGTCTCGCATTCCAAGCTCGCCTGCAACCACCTCAGGCGTTCCTTCGACGACTTCGTGCAGCTCGTCGGCCGGCACGTGCGCCACGTGCACGTGGCCGATGCCAAGAGCATGGACGGCGAGGGCCTGCAGATCGGCGAAGGCGAGATCGATTTTTGCAGCCTGTACCGGCGTCTCGACGAAGTCGCCCCGCAGGCCTCGTTCCTGCCGGAGATCTGGCAGGGGCATGAAAACGAGGGCGAGGGCTTCTGGATCGCGCTGGACCGGCTGCAACAGGCGCTGGGTACGGCCGCGGCGTCGTAGGTCGGCGCGGTTACTCGCCTTTAGCGCCGCGGTTCGAGCAGGCGCTCGATCAGCGTCCAGTCTTGCGGCTCGTCGATTTCGACGGCGCTGTCGGGGGCCATCTCGTGGACGATGATCTTGCCGCCGAGCCGGCAGTGCGAGTCTTCGAGCACCGCGCGGCGCGTGAAGTAGAACGCGCCGTTTTCCATCAGCGTGCCGCCGAAATCCTGGCGCCGCGGGCGCAGGCCCGGATCGTAGTTCAGGGGGCGGCCGTCGTCGGTCCAGAAGAAGCGATGCGTGCGCACCGCGGTCAGCAGCGAATCGGCGTTCTGCTGCTCGAAATGCCGGCGCGCGGCGCGGAAATCCTC
>JBFMCQ010000165.1:0-3313 GCA_040754295.1 Pseudomonadota bacterium
CGCCGCAGGCGACGATCCGGTGGCGCGCGCGATCGCGGCAGCGAAGGCGAAGAAGGCAGCCGCGCAAGCGCAGAGCACGCGCGCGCCCGAGGCGGCTGCCCTCGCCCCTGACCCGTCTCCCACTGGGAAAGGGGAACAGCTTGATCCGGTGGCGGCTGCAATCGCCGCGGCCAAGGCAAAGAAAGCCGCCCGCGACGCCGCCGGCAGAGCGGACGGCGGCGACGCGACATGAAACCGAGCTCGCCGTTCCTGCCGGTGGCGAACAGCGTCAGCGCCGTGATGCGCGACGTACTGATCGCACTGGTCCCCGGTGTCGCCGTCTACGTGCTGCTGTTCGGCTTCGGCGTGCTGCGCAACATCGCGCTGGCCTGCGCGAGCTGCCTGCTGGTCGAGGCGCTGGTGCTGCAGGCGCGCGGCAAAGCGCTCAGGCCGTTCCTGCTCGACGCCAGCGCGCTGGTCACCGGCATTCTGCTGGCGCTGGCGCTGCCGCCGATCGCGCCGTGGTGGATCGCCGTCGTCGGCAGCGTGTTCGCGATGCTGCTCGGCAAGCACGTCTACGGCGGCCTGGGCTACAACCCGTTCAATCCGGCGATGGTCGGCTACGTCGTGCTGCTGATCTCGTTCCCGGTGCAGATGACGACCTGGCCGGCCCTGCAGCCGCTATGGCAGAGTGCAACGGACGCGGTCTCCGGCGCCACGGCGCTCGACCACGTGCGCACGCAGCTGAGGCTGCAGCGCACGCTCAGCGAAATCCGCGGCGATGCGCCAATCGGCTGGATCGCCGGGCGCGGCTGGGAGTGGATCGCGCTCGCCTGGCTCGCCGGCGGCTTCTACCTGCTCGCGCGGCGCACGATCCGCTGGCAAATTCCGCTAGGGATGCTCGCCGGCGTTGCGCTCGTCGCGCTGCCGTTCTGGGCATTCGACGGCGATCGCTACGCGTCGCCGCTGTTCCACTGGCTCTCCGGCGCGACGATGCTCGGTGCGTTCTTCATCGCCACCGACCCGGTATCCGCGGCGACGACGCCGCGCGGACGTCTGCTGTATGGATTCATGATCGGCGTGCTCGTCTACGTGATCCGCACCTGGGGCGGCTATCCGGACGGCGTCGCCTTCGCGGTGCTGCTGCTCAATATCTGCGCGCCGACGATCGACCGCTACACCAGGCCGCGCGTCTACGGCCACGGCTCGGCGCCGAATCCATGACCCGCAGCGCCGGACAGATTCTGCGTGCGGGCACCGTGCTCGGCCTGTTCGCGGCCGTCGCCGCCGGTGTTCTCGCCGGCACCTATGCATTGACGGCCGACCGCATCCGCGAGTCGGAGCAGCACCGGCTGCTCGAGCAGCTGCAGCAGGTGCTGCCGCAGGGCGCCTATGACAACGACATCGCCGCCGACGCGCTCGTGCTGGATGCGCCGGCGCTGACCGCCGGCGGACCGATGACCGTCTACCGCGCGCGCCGCGCCGGTGCCCCGGTCGCGGCCGTGCTCAGCGTGGCGACACCGGACGGCTACAGCGGTCCGATCGCCGTGCTCGTCGGCATCACGCGCGACGGCCGGATCAGCGGCGTGCGCGTGCTCGCGCACAGGGAAACACCGGGGCTCGGCGACAAGATCGACATCGAGCGCAACGACTGGATTCTCGATTTCAACGGGCGCTCGCTCAGCGAGCCCAACGCGCGCGGCTGGGCCGTGCGCAAGGACGGCGGTGTCTTCGACCAGTTCGCCGGTGCGACGATCACGCCGCGTGCAGTCGTCAAGCTGGTCTACCGGACGCTGCAGTACTTCGAGCAGAATCGCGAGGCGCTGTTCGCGCCAGCCGCAGGTCAGCCATGAGCTACGCCAAGATCGCCCGTGACGGGCTGTGGACCAACAACCCGGGCTTCGTGCAGCTCCTGGGCCTGTGCCCGCTGCTGGCCACGAGCAACAATGTCGTCAACGGTTTCACGCTGGGCATGGCGACCGTGCTCGTGCTGCTGCTGTCGAACACGATCGTCTCGCTGATCCGGCCGATCGTGCGCCAGGAAATCCGCATTCCGATCTACGTGCTGGTCATCGCCTCGCTGGTGACGATCGTGGAGCTGCTGATGAACGCGTACTTCAATGCGCTGTACAACATCCTCGGCATCTTCCTGCCGATCATCACGACCAACTGCGTGATCATCGGCCGCGCGGAGGCCTTCGCGTCGAAGAACCCGGTCGGCCGGGCGGCTTTCGACGGCTTCATGATGGGCGCGGGCTTCGCCTTCGCGCTGGTCCTGCTCGGCGCGCTGCGCGAGCTGCTCTCGCAGGGCACGCTCGGCGACGGCCTGCACCTGCTCCTCGGCGAATCGTTCAGGGGCGTGCACCTGACGCTCGTTGGGCAGTTCCAGGGCCTGCTGCTAGCGGCTCTGCCGCCCGGCGCGTTCATCGGCCTCGGCGTGCTGATCGCGGGCAAGAACTGGATCGACCGCCGCTACGCGGCGCGCACAAGGGCCGCAGCACCCGCACCCGCTCCGGCATGAACGCGAGCAAGCGCGCGGCGATCTTCCGGCGCCTGCGCGACGCCAACCCGGCGCCGGCGACCGAGCTGCGCTACACGACGCCGTTCGAGCTGCTCGTCGCCGTCGTGCTGTCCGCGCAGGCGACCGACGTCGGCGTCAACAAGGCCACGGCGAAGCTGTTCCCTGTCGCCAACACGCCGCAGGCGATGCTCGCACTCGGCGAGGAGCGGCTGCGCGACTACATCAAGACGATCGGGCTGTACCAGGCGAAGGCGAAGAACCTCATCGCGCTCTCGCGCATCCTCGTGGAGCAGCATGGCGGCGAAGTGCCGCGCACGCGCGAAGCGCTCGAAGCGCTGCCCGGCGTCGGCCGCAAGACCGCCAACGTGGTGCTCAACACCGCCTTCGGCGAGGCGACGATTGCAGTGGACACGCACATCTTCCGCGTCGCCAACCGCACCGGCCTGGCCATTGGTGCAACGGTGCGCGCAGTCGAAGACCGGCTGATGAAGGTCACGCCCGAAGAATTCCGCAAGGACGCGCACCACTGGCTGATCCTGCACGGCCGCTACATCTGCAAGGCGCGCAAGCCCGAATGCTGGCGCTGCCCGATCGTCGATCTGTGCGAGTACAAAGGGCGCATCCTGCGCAAGCCGGGGCCATCCGTGGCCCCGCCTCTCAAAACAAGCTAAGCGCTCTGCGCGCCTCGCTAACCCGACTTGGCGGATTCCCCCCCGGTTCTGAGCATGCGCCGAAATATTTTCGTTTCGGATCAGGGGCCGATCTGTGGATAAGCGGTCAAAACGCGGTGTAGTGCAGACCTTGCCTGTTTTC
>JBFMCQ010000166.1:0-3133 GCA_040754295.1 Pseudomonadota bacterium
TCTGCCTCGGCTTTCTGGCGCTGGTTCGCCGCCTCGCGCTCCGCGCTCGCGCCGCCGGTCGTGACGATCGTCGGCAGGCTGTTGCCACTGGTGTTGGTGCGCGCCCGGAAGGTGCTCGTGGCGTACTTCGGCAGCGTCGTCGTGCGCTGCACCGGCAGGAACGGATCGAGCATCGCGATCAGCTCGGTCGCCGAGCTCGGGCGCTGCGCCGGCTCCTTGGCCATCAGCGTATCGACCAGCGGCTGGTACTGCGCGAGGTTCTCCGGCAGCCGCGGAATCGGCTCGGTGACGTGCTTGAAGATGACCGCCAGCGAGTCCTCGGCGTCGTACGGTGGCTTGCCGGTCAGCATCTCGTAGAGGATCGCGCCGAGGCTGTAGAGGTCGGCGCGCGCGTCCACGGGCCGGCCGCGCGCCTGCTCGGGGCTGATGTAGCGCGGTGTGCCGATCGACACGCCGGTGGCCGTCATCTTCGACTCCGACGACATCGCCTTGGCAATGCCAAAGTCGGTGAGCACCGCGCGCCCCTGCTCGTCGAACAGGATGTTTTCGGGCTTGACGTCGCGATGCACGAAGCCGGAAGCGTGCGCGTGCACGAACGCGTCGGTGATCTCGCGCAGGATCGACAGCGCCTCGATCTCGCTCAGACCCTGCTCGATGCGCCCGCGCAGATCGCCGCCGGTGAGCAGGCGCATCGAGTAGTAATGCACCCCCTCGGCGCGCCCGACCTCGAACACGGTGACGATGCCGGCGTGGTTGAGCGAGGCGGCGGCGCGCACTTCTTTTTCGAAGCGCGCGACCAGCTGCGGATTTCGGCCGAACTCGGGCGGCAGCACCTTGAGCGCGACGCGGCGGCCGAGCATCTGGTCCTCGGCCTCGTAGACATCGGCCATCCCGCCCGAGCCGAGCTGGCGCAGGATCTTGTAGTTGCCGAGTACGGTCCCCGCAGGAAGCACGAGCGGCTAACCCTCCACCGTGGCGCAGACGGCGGTGATGTTGTCACCGGCTTCGGTTTCGTTGAGGGTGTGCTCGATCAGGCGCTGCACCAGCGTATCGGCATCGCCGCCCTGCTTGAGGCAGTCGATGATCGCGCTGCGCGGCAGGTAGCCGTGCAGGCCGTCGGTGCAGAGCAGCAGGCGGTCGCCGGCCTGCAGTGCCACTTTGGTGCTGTCGACCTTGAGCTCGAGGGTGTCGCGGATGCCGACGGCGCGCGTCAGCACGTTGCGGTTCGGGTGCGTTTCGGCGTCGTCGGCGCTGATCGCGCCGGCGGCGACGAGCTCCTCGACGAAGGAATGATCCTTGGTGATCTGGCGCAGCGTCTGGTCGCGCCACAGATAGGCGCGGCTGTCGCCGACCCATTCGACGATCGCTTCGCCATTGACGACGTGCAGCGTCACCGCGGTCGAGCCCATGCGTTCGGAGCCTGCGGAGATGCTGGTTTCGCGGATGCGCCGGTGCGCTTCGACCAGCCCTTCGGCCGCGCTGCGGCCCTGCTGCATCGCCTCGGCGACGACGCTGGCGACCATGCCGCTGGCGATTTCGCCGCGCGCTAGCCCGCCCATGCCGTCGGCGACCACCGCGGCCAGCTGATCCTGCAGCACCGCGAACGCGTCCTCGTTGTGGTCGCGCTGCTTGCCGTGGTGCGTCGCACCTGCCAGTACGATCTTCAGTTGACGACTCCCGCTCATGCGGCGCAGGAAACGTAACATGCGCGGCCCGTCAGCGGAGCTTCTCGGCCGCTGCGCGCACTTTCTTCAGCGCGTTGCGCAGCGTGTCCGGGTTGTAGGCGCGCGTGTTGTCCACCGCGGCGAACAGGTCGTCGACGGGTCCCTGCAGCGTTTCCTTGCCCACACCGTGCTCCTGCCGCAGATAGGCGAACAGGGCATCGCTCGCGTAGTAGATCTGTTTCGCCGCCGTGTAGTCGCCGGCCTGGCTGTCGAGGCCGGCCTTGGCGACCCGGTCCAGCAGCTCGAGCGCCTGCGCCTTGCCGAGCGGGCCGCGCGCGACCGCCGGCAGCGCCGAGGTCGCGATGCCGCGCAGCCGCTGCGCGATTTCGCGCACCTTGGCGACCGACTGCCCGGACGCACGGTGCAGCTCCGCCAGCGCGCCGTTCCATTTTTCGGCGGCGTCGGGCTGCAGCACCGACAGGACGACGCCGGTCATGACCAGGTAGGCGTCTGCGAGGCGCGGCTCGCCGGGACCGAGCGGCCCGCCGACGCCGGCATTCCAACGCGGCTGCTGCATCGTGTGGTGGCAGGCATTGCAATCGAAGAACACCAGCTCCGGGAACATGCCGCGATCGGCGAAGCGGTCGCTGAGCAGGCCGTCGAGGAAGGTCTCTGCCGCCAGCAGCTGGCCGATCGCCCAGACCTTCGCGCCCGGCACATAGCCCTTGCGCTCGCGATAGTCCTTGTCGACGCGGAAGTGCCCCGGCTGGATGTTGGTGAACGTGTCGAGCTCGAACTCCAGCGGCGGATGGCCGGCGCCCATGATGCGGTGGTCGATCGGCTTGCTCTTCGTGCCCATGTGACAGTGCAGGCACAGCCGCGCGCGCGCCACCGGCTCTTCCAGCGGGTACAGGCCGGCGTCCAGGTTCTGCTGGTGCGTATTGCCGGACACATGCGGTCCGAGCCAGTCCTGTGCACCGCCGTGGCAGGCCTCGCAGCCGACGCCCTCGGTCATCGAATAGCGCCGGCCGCGCAGCTTCTCGGGGATGTAATCGGTGTGACAGGTCAGGCACTCCGGCGCCGACGCGGCGTCCTTGAGCCCGAGGTTCGCGGCGATGCGCTTGCCGTCGGCGCTGAGCAGCAGCTTGTAGGCGTTGGAGTGCGCGTCCTCGCGCTGCCACAGGAAATATTCGTTCTGCAACACCGGCGAATCCTCGAACGGGCGCGGCGAGCCGTGGCAGTTGCTGCCGGCGCAGGTCGCCACGCCGATGTGCTGCCACTTGTCCTCGAACGGCATCGGCGCCGCCGCTGCTGCGCCGGTCACGACGGCGCCGAGCAGGGCACCCGGAAGCCCAAGGCGAAACAGCCAGCTTGCGCGCATTGCGTTCCCCCTTGCCATTCCGCCATTACCCCTTCAGTCCGATGCCGCCGGCTGCGGGCCGGCCGCGAGGCTGCGGATCAGCACGCAG
>JBFMCQ010000167.1:0-2844 GCA_040754295.1 Pseudomonadota bacterium
GTCATCAGTTGGGAAGCGATTGAACTGGATGAACATATCTCGGCCAGCACCGTAGCTCTCGCGGACAAACGGCATGCGCTCGATCCATTCGACGAATGCCCGTTCATCGTTGTTATGGTAAAAGTGGATGTCGGTGGCGACGATCTGATGCTGCTGGTTAGCCATGGTAAGCGTCCGGTCTTCTCCGCCTTGCTGGCGCGGTGATCTGCAAGCCACAGGTGCGGCACTGTGGCAGACACCGGTGTGGCATCATGGCAACGCGAATTATCGAGATGGTTGGTACCGAACCGCGGCGACGGTTCAGCGACGATGACAAGGCGCGGATCGTGTCGGAGGCGATGATGCCGGGGGCAAGCGTGCTGGACGTGGCGCGGCGTCACCGGGTGTGCACGTCGCTGGTGTACCGCTGGCGACGCACGCTGCTGTGCGACGGGGTGGCGAGCGAGGCATTGCCCTTGCCGGGCGCGGCGTTCGTGCCGGTCGAGGTGGCGAACGTCTCCGTGACGCCGCAGCAGGAACCGCTCGGACCGGGTGTGGTGGAAGTGGCCGGTCCGGCCGGGCAACGCATCCGCCTGGCACCTCCCATCGACGCGCGGGTGCTGAAGGCCGTGCTGGCCGGGTTCGCTTGATCGGGCCGCCGGGCGGCGTCCGGGTGTATCTGGCGGCCGGGGTCACGGACATGCGCAAGGGCTTCGACGGACTGGCGGCGCTGGTGCAGCAGCGGCTGCATAAAGATCCGTTCGGCGGTGCGGTGTATGCCTTTCGGGGCAGGCGCGGCGATCTGGTCAAGCTGTTGTGGTGGGACGGTCAGGGTTTCGTCCTCCACGCCAAGCGCCTGGAGCGGGGCCGGTTCACCTGGCCGGCGACCGCGGACGGCGTCGCGGTGCTCACGCCCGCACAGTTGTCGATGCTGCTCGAAGGGGTGGACTGGCGGCATCCGATCCGGTCCTCGCAGCCGGCGCTGGCTTGGTAGAAAGCACGGTTTCCTGCGGCTTTCACGTGTATCGGCACGACTGTTCTGGTATAAGCGGGTGTGTCGCCCGATGCCGCCTCGCTGCCTGACGATATCGCCCTTCTGAAGGCCATGCTCATTGCTGCCGGCGCCGAGCTGGAGCAGTTGCGGATGCAGGTCGCGCGGCTGCGGCGCATGGCGTTCGGCCGTTCGTCGGAGAAGCTGACGCATCAGGCAGACCAGCTGGAACTCGGTTTGGAAGAGCGCGAGGCGGAAGCCGCCACTGCGACGATGCCGGCAGCCACCCGGACACGGGAGACCGCCAAGCCGTATCGACAGCCGCTGCCCGACCATCTGCCCCGCACCGAGGTCGTGCATGAGGCACCGTGCGTCTGCCCCGACTGCGGTGGTGCCATGCGGCGCATGGGCGAGGATGTCACCGAGCAACTCGACTATGTGCCCGCCTCGTTCCGGGTCGTGCGCCACGTCCGGCCACGGCTCAGCTGCCGGTCATGCGAGCGCATCGTGCAGGCGCCGTTGCCGTCCATGCCCATCGAGCGGGGCCGGCCCGGCGCCGGGCTGCTCGCGCATGTGCTGGTGTCCAAATACGCCGACCACCTGCCGCTCTACCGCCAGTCGGGCATCTACACGCGCCAGGGCGTCGACCTGGCCCGCTCCACACTCGCCGACTGGGTCGGGCGCTCGGCCCAGCTCCTCGATCCGCTGGTCGACGCGCTCGAGCGCCACGTCATGGGCGGTGCGACCCTCCACGCCGACGACACGCCCGTGCCGGTGCTGGCCCCCGGCGCCGGTCGCACCAGGACGGGCCGGCTGTGGACCTATGTGCGCGACGAGCGCGGGGCTGGCAGCGAGGCCCCGCCCGCCGTGCTGTTCCGCTACGCGCCCGACCGCAAGGGGGAGCGCCCTGCCGGGCATCTTGCCCGGTTCCGGGGCGATCTGCACGCCGATGGTTATGTCGGGTTCGACCGGCTCTATGGCGAGCGCATCCGCGAGGTGGCCTGCTGGGCGCACGTCAGGCGCAAGTTCTTCGACGTCCATGCCGCAACCGGCTCCGCCACCGCCCGCGAGGCGCTGGACCATATCGCCGGGCTCTATGCGGTCGAACAGGATGTGCGTGGTCGCCCCCCGGCCGAACGACGACACGCGCGCCAGGCCAGGGCCGGACCGCTGCTCGATGCGTTCCGCCAGTGGCTCGACGCGACCGGACCAAAGCTGTCCCGGCGCTCCGACCTCGCGGTCGCCATCCGCTATGCGCTCAGCCGCTGGACGGCGCTGACCCGCTATGTCGACGACGGCTGCCTCGAGATCGACAACAATGCCGCCGAGCGCTCGCTGCGCGGTATTGCCGTCGGGCGCAAGAACTGGCTGTTCGCCGGCTCCGACCAGGGTGGCCATCGCGCCGCCAGCATCTACAGCCTCGTGGAAACCGCCAGGCTCAACGGCGTCGACCCCGAAGCCTGGCTGGCCGACACCATCAGTCGTATCGCCGACCATCCGGCCCGACGGGTCGCTGAACTGCTGCCGTGGAACTACCGCACCGCCTGACGCGACACCTTCACCGGACGCTTACCTTTATCCATCCTTGTGTACAAAGGATGCGTACAAAGTGCTCCGTATGGCCGCCCCGCACAAAGATCCTCACACCGGCATGTTCTTCTACCTCCGACAGGTCATTGCTGTCGCGCTGCGCCATTCTTCAGCGGCAGATCGAGCGGGTATAAGCGGACCCCGCAGACCCGCAATCCTGCTCAAGCTCGACGGTGCTATCCTAATCAAGCGGTCATCTACGAGCAGAAGCTCGAAGCTGCCCGCCGCGCGCTCGCCAGCCAGCATCTCCGTTCTGCGCGAACCATGGTGGATCGCTATCTTGA
>JBFMCQ010000168.1:0-2821 GCA_040754295.1 Pseudomonadota bacterium
CTCCGAGCGCAGGCTGGCGTCGAGCAGGAACGGCAGCGTCAGCGACAGCACCTTGGATTTGCCGGTGCCGTTGTTGCCGCGCAGCAGCAGATGGCCGTCGCGGAACCAGAACTCCTCGGCATCGTAGTAGTACAGCTCGACCAGGCCGATGCGCAGCGGCTGCCAGCGGTCACGCACCGGCTCGGGCAGGGATGGGCGGCGGGCGGCGTCGTTCACAGTAGCGGATTGCGCACCTTGATGCCGGTGTAGCGGTTGAAATCCCGGTCGGCCGACCAGAGCTCGCTAACGCCGTGGTACCGGCACAGCGCGGCGATGCGGGCGTCGTGGATACGCGGACCTTCGATGCGGGCGGACCGCGACAAGGCAATCAGGTGCGGGAAATATCCCTCGCCTTCCGCCAGCACCTCGACCCTGCCGCAGTCGAGCACGGCCTGAACTGCCTCCAGCGCCACTGCCAGAGGCGTAGGGGCCTTCGGGAAGACCTTTCGATGGGTGACCGTGGAGATGAACTCGTGAACGCATGGCCACGGAAGTGCCCATCGTTCGACACCGGTCGCCAAGCGCTCCAGAACCGCGGCAGCTTCGGCGTGGAATTGCAGATCCGGGCGGTGGGCGTAGACCAGGATGTTCGTATCGAGAGCGATCATCAGCTTCCGCGACCGCGATAGATCTCATCACGGATGCTTTCCCAGCCACCGCTGCGAAACTCCTCGCTCATCCCACCCTTGCCGTAAACCGGGAAGTGGAACGGTTTGGGCTTATGTTGGCGACGCGCGGCGAGGGACATCCTCAAGCCTTCCTCGACAAGCGCGCGCAAGCTCAAGCCTTCCTGGCGTGCAAGCCTACGGCTGCGCTGCAGGAGGTCGTCCGAAATTTCGATCGTTGTCTTCATATGGGTCGCCCATACTTTCAGATATGGGTCTACCGTACTCCGGCGGCGGTCCCCGGACAAGTCGCACCGGTTGCGGAGGGGGCTCACAACAGCGCCGCCTGCGCCGGTGCGGCCGCGCCGCGGATGTCCGGTCCCTCGAAGGCGTAGCGCAGCAGCGCCGGCCGGACAGCGACGCCGCCGTCCGTGAGGCGCACGAGCTTGAGCGCGCGCAGGCGCTCGACGGCCTGCTGTGCGAGCGCGGTCTCCGCGCCCGGCTCGCGCGCGGTCTTGCTCCAGTGCGCGGCGTGCCGGTCCGCGGCGCCGCGCATGAAGGCGGCGAGCTCGGTCATCGTGTGCGCGCGGCCGGGCGCCGCGCGCTCGCAGGCGGCCAGGTGCTCGGCGATCAGCAGCGTGGCGTGCGCCTCGGTGCCGACCGCAGGCATGCGCTCGTCGGTGAGCTCGGAGTCCGGATCGACCAGCGCCAGCCCTTCCGCGCGCAGCTCGGCGACCAGACCCGCGGCCTCGGCCAGACGCGCGCTCATCGGCCCGCGCTGGCTCGAAAGATACTCGCGCTCGGCCTCGGAAAGCTCGTCGTGGTAGATCACCGGATCGTCGAGCAGGCAGCGCGCGATGCGATGGCGCGCGGCTTCGCGCCGGCCCTGCGGGCTGTCGGGCACGAATTCCTCGACCAGCGCGTGCAGGCGGCCTTCGAAATCGAGCTGTGGCTGTGTGGCCGCGAGCCAGCTCGCGCCGCGGCTGCTGCCGGGCAGCGCGGCGAGCACGCGGCGGTGCACGTCGTAAAGCACGTCGGCCTCGGCGCCGCGCTCGACGTACTGGGTTTCGTCGCCGGCGACCAGCGCGAGCACGCCGAGCTGCAGCAGACAACGGCAGACGTGGACCAGATCGCGGCGCTCGCGCGCGGCTTCGAGCGTGAAGCGGAAGCCCTGCGCGGCCAGCTCCGGATCCGCCGCGGCCTCGATCACGCGCTCGCCGAGTATCTGCAGCGTGATCTGCGGCTCGGCACGCTCGAGCACGGCGCAGACCAGGCACAGCAGCACGTAGCGCTCTTTCGCGAGCGCCCCGTCGAAGCCGGGCGCGCCGCGCGTGGCGTCGTCGAGCGCGCCGGGGCGCTTGTACAGGCGCGCGCACTCGCGCTCGACCAGCAGCGGCCAGCCGGTCTCGCGCATCAGCCAGTCGCGCAGATGCGCGGCGTGGCGGCGCACGCGCGGGTAGTCGGGGTCGGCGGCCGGCAGCAGCGGGCGCATCAGCAGCGCGCGCAGCGCCTGCTCCTGCTCGGCCGCCTGCTGGCGCGCGAGCACGTCGGTGAGCTTGGCGCGTTCGGCGGTCATGCCTCAGACCTCGGTGATCTCGATCAAATGGTCGCGCCCGGCGAAGCGACCGAGCTCGGTCTCGATCACCGCCTCGCCGCCGTCGGGCAGCGGCACCAGGCGCACGCGCATCAGGCCGTCGGCGCTGCCGCGCTCGACCGGCTGGTCCGGCCGCTGCTGCGATGCGAGCGCCTCGCCGAGCAGGCTCAGAAACAGGCGGAAGGTGTCGGCGTCGAGCACGCCCAGCTGCGACAGCCGCGTGCACCCGGCGCGCGTCAGGCGCGCACGGGCGCGCGCAAGCTGCGCGGACTGCTCGCCGATCTGCGCCGCCAGCAGCGCACGCGCCCTGCTACGGTCGCGGATCGGCGGCGGGCCGCCACGGGTCGGCAGGCGACCCTGCGCGCGCAGCTGCGGGTGGATCGGCAAGGCCGGTGACGCGCCCCAGGGCGTCGTCGCCGCGACCTCGGCAGCGACGGCGACGGTCAGATGCCGCGCCGGCGACAGACCGAAGGCGGCGCGCCAGAGCCGGTGCGCTTCACCTTCGTCGCGCGTCTGTGCGAACCAGACGGCGAGCCGGCGGAAATCCGCGCTGCGATCGCTGCGACCCGCGCGCCGCTCGTTG
>JBFMCQ010000169.1:0-2807 GCA_040754295.1 Pseudomonadota bacterium
CGCTGCGAGGCTACGCGCCTTGCAGCGGAGCGATCTTGCACGCCGGCCGCGGCCGTGACCGCCGGGCACGGTCCGAGCATGGGTTTACGTGCGGATGCGGCCGATGCGCGAAAGAGTCAACCGCGGCCGACCTTCAGGCAACCGCAGGCGGCCGCCGCCGCCGTCCGCGGGCCGGCTTGGACTGTGACGGCTTTTCCGCCGCAGCGGCACTCATCGCAGCACCGTTTTTCTGCGCGGCGAACCGGGCAACGAAGGCGCGGAGCTTGCGCTCGTGCAGCAGCCCGAAAATCCGGTTGATGGCCGGGACGACGCGTTCCATGATCCCCGGAATTTCGTCGTCGCGCAGATTGGCAAGCAGCGCCTGGAACATGCGCAGTTCCTGATCGAACAACAGATCGGCGGCTGCCTGCACGATCTCGATATGTTGTGGCGCAAAGCCGCGCTCACGCGTCACACCGCTCTGGCGCAGAACGGCGAACTGACGCAGCAGCTCCTCTTCGTCGCGCGTCAGGGGACCGTCGCCGGAGCGAATGAGACCCATGGCTGCGATCTCATCGTAGTCTTCATCGCTCAGCCCCAGTGCGCTCGCCAGTTTGCGCCCGCTCGGCCGCGGCAGGCCGCGACGCGACTGCGTGTCCATTTCGGCGAGTACATTGGCGAAAATCTCGCGCTGCCGCGGCGTGAACTTGTACTCCTGGTCCTTGTTGAGCAGCGACTTGATCGCCTTGAGCGGCAGGAACTGCTCCTCCTGGAGCACGCGGATGAGCTTGATCAGCTCCAGGTGGCGGTCGGAATACCAGGCCATGTTCCTGGCCGTGCGGTGCGGCGGCGGCAACAAGCCTTCGCGAATGTAGTAGCGCACCGCCTCGCGGCTGGCGCCGCTGCGGCTGACCAGTTCCGCCATACGGTAAGTAGGTTTTTCGGCCACGCTCGAATCAGGCACCCAGCCGCAGTTATGAATAGCGGATGAAGTCTACATGAATGGGCGTCGTCATGCCGTTCTGGCCAGTTTCCGGATGCCCTGGGTCAGGGCGATGCGCATCAGGGTCCGGATCGGTCTGCCGGTGAACGGGATCGCGGTATCGAAGTCGATGCTCCAGCGGACTTCGGTCCCGCTGCCGCTCGGGGACAGCAGGATGACCGCGTGGTGATTGCGCAGCGGAGAGCCGCGGGTGATCGAATACTCGATGCGCCTCGGCGGCTCGAAGGCCGTGATCGTTTCATCGAAGTCCAGCGGCCAGAAGCCGAGGGTGCGGACCGACGAGCGGCCGTTGACGTCGCCTTCGCCATCGCGGCTGCGCCGGACCGGAACCCCGAGCACCTTGCCGAGGTTTTCGTGATCGGCGAGCCGGGCGAACATCTCGTCCGGTGGAAGATCGACGTTTTCGACAATCTGTAATTGCTGCACGGTTTTCTCACTTTCTCGATGCTTCGAGACCGAAGGGGGTGGTGCGGCGAAGCCGCAGGACGCCGCGGAAAGGCGCCGGGCCGTCAGCAAAAACACCGCAACGCCCGCCGGACCGTCCCGTCCGTCGGGCATCGCGGTGTCGTCCCGGTCCGCCGCCCGCCCGAGCGCCGCATTATAGGGCGGCGCAGGCGCCGATGGCGCCGTTCTACGCGGCCTGCGCGATCAGGTCGGGTCTCGCCGGCAGCCCCGCCGCCTCGCGGAATTTCGCGTAGGCCGTCATCGTGTCCCCGGTGGCGGCGAAAGCGCGCTTCCAGGGGCGGATCTTGGAGCGGTTGTCCGCGTCCCAGGGGTGGAAATTGGGGCTGTAGTACGGCAAGTAGTGACCCAGAAACAGGCGCGTGAGCACACCCTTGCGGCCAAACTGGGTATCCAGGCAGCGCAGCAACGACCGCCAGTTGCGCAACTGCCCGTCCTTCCACGCCAGGTACAGCATATGGCTCTCGACCATGGGCAGAAAGATCGCGCTGGCGATCAGCATGCCGAGCACGCGCTGCGGGTAGCTGCCGACCGCATCCTGGAACACGTCGAAGGTCACCGACTTGTGCTCGGTCTCCTCGACGAAATGCCAGAACAGCATCGCCGCGATGCGCGGATCCGAATCGTCGAGCATGTCCGGATGATCGATGAAGACCGCCGCCATCGTCGCGGTGAAGTGCTCGAACGACGCCATCATCGACAGATGCATGCTCGGCGGCGTGAGCTTTTCCAGCACTGCGCGGATGATCTTGAAGTTGCGCTCCACGACATCCAGGGGCACGCCTTGCTGGACCAGCGCGTGATTCATGTCGTCGTGCTCGCGTGCGTGGTAGTGCTCCTGCTTGATGAAAGCGATGCCGGCCTTGCGCACGGTGTCGTCCTTGAGCCGGGTGAGGCTGCGCCGCACGCACTGCATGACCCAGCGCTCGCCGTCCGGAACGGCCGCCATGATGGAATTGAAGAAGTGGGTGGTCCAGGGATCGCCGTTGATCCAGTACCGTGGAACCTGGTCCGTGCCCAGATTGAAGCGCAGGTCGCGCGGTTCCACCTCATCGTAGCCGATCTTTCGATTTGCAAGTGCCATCGTGAGCCTCCTGTTGCGGGTCGATCCGCGTGTGGCGTGCGGGGTCGCACTACGCACGAAAATACCGCTTCGCCAATCTGAACGCAAGCGCGGCTCCGCCGCCTGGTCGGGATGCTCGCGATCGCACCGAAGATCCACTCCGGCGCAGCCCGAATAATGCCCTCTGATTGCGAAGCACTACACTCGCACTACACTAGCCCGCATTATTCACGAACGCCGCGCGACTGATGCCTGAGCGGTCAAATAATGGCCAAAGGAAATCTGCCGCTCGCGCGGATG
>JBFMCQ010000170.1:0-2801 GCA_040754295.1 Pseudomonadota bacterium
GTTACGAAGCGAGCGCGGGGTTGATGTAGTTCATGTGGGTTGACTGGGGTTGACCTGCATGGGTTGACGGTACACTTGTGGTGTTGACTGCCATGGCGTTGATCACGCAAGCTGAATACGCGCGACGGCGTGGTTGCAGCAAGCAGGCCGTTTCGAAGGCGGTGAAAGCTGGCAGGCTCACGCTCATCGATGGTCTCGTCGACCCTGAGTTGGCCGACCGTGAGTGGGCACGCAACACCGACCCTGTGCAGCAGGAGCGTGGAGCTCCGGAGCAGTTCGAGGTGACACAGCGCCGAGCATCTGACGCCCTCATCGCTGATGGCGCCGCGGCTCAATCGCTGTCCGATCCGGTGCTCGTGCGCGAGAAAGCGCGCACCGAACGCCTGCGCGCGCAGATACTCGAGGACGATCTCCGTCGCCGGCGCGGCGAACTGATCGAGGCCGATCAGGCGCGGCGCGTGCATTTCAACCTGGCGCGCACGACGCGTAACGCCCTGCTGGCGTTGCCTCCGCGACTCGCTCCACTGATTGCGCCAATCACCGACGCTTCCGAGGTGGAGCGCCTACTCGACGACGAGATCAGGAAAATCTGCCATCAGCTCGCGAGCGTGCCGCCTACGGAGCAGTAGGCGTGTACCGCGACGCGTTCGAGGTGCTCGGCAAGGCCTGGGCGGAAGGCTTTGCGCTGCCGCTCAGGATATCGGTGAGCGAATGGGCCGACGAATACCGCATGCTCGCGCAAAAGAGCAGCTCGGAGCCTGGCCGGTGGAGGACCGAGCGCACGCCCTACCTACGCGAGATCATGGACTGCCTGTCGCCGGATCATCCGTGCGAGAAGGTCACGCTCGTCGCCGGCACGCAGATCGGCAAGACCGAGGCCGGAAACAACTGGATCGGCCACACGATCGACATCGACCCATGCCCGATGATGGTCGTCATGCCGACGAGCTCGCTGGCCAAGCGCTGGAGCCGACAGCGCCTGGCGCCGTTGATCGCCGAGTCGCCGACGCTCGCGGCAAAAGTGGCGCCGGTGCGTTCTCGCGACGAGAGCAACACGACGCTCATGAAGGATTTCGAAGGTGGCATGCTCGTGATTGCCGGCGCCAACAGCGCTGCAGATCTCAGAAGCATGCCGGTGCGCAAGCTGTTCAAGGACGAGATCGACGGCTATCCGTTCGACGTCGACGGCGAGGGCGACCCTTCTTCGCTGGCTGAAAACCGCACCGACACGTTCGCGCGGCGAAAGATCCTCGAGACCAGCACGCCGACCACCGCCGGGTTTTCTCGGATCTGGTCGAGCTGGGAGCGCAGCGACATGCGGCGCTACTGGGTGCCGTGTCCGCATTGCGGCGAATTCCAGTGGCTGAAGTGGGCAAACATCCGCTGGGACAAAGACGAAAGCGGAAACGCGCTGCCGAAAACGGCGCGTTACGTCTGCGAACACTGCGGCGCCATGATCGAAGAACGCCACAAGACGCAGATGCTTGCGCGAGGCCAGTGGCGCGCGGAACGCAAAGACACCGACGGCAAGCACGTCGGCTTTCATCTCTCGTCGCTGTACAGCCCGCTCGGATGGCGCAGCTGGGCCGCGCTTGTGCAGCAATTCGTCGACGCGAAGCACAAAGCCGACAACGGCGACACGACGCTGCTGAAGGCGTTCATCAATAACCGCCTCGCAGAGTGTTGGGAAGAGCAAGGCGATCGCGTCGAGCAGCACAAGCTCGCCGAACGCGCAAAGACCGAGACGTACCGGCTCGGAGAGGTTCCGCTCGCCGCGCTGGTGCTGGTGGCTGCCATCGACGTGCAAGGCGATCGCCTCGAGCTCAAGGTCAAGGGCTACGGCGAGGGCGAAGAAAGCTGGACCGTCGATTACCAGATCCTGCACGGCGATCCGGCGCAGCTTCTCGCGCCGGGTGGAGAGGCTGAGGAACGCATCAAGGCGCCATACCGTCACGCGAGTGGCCGCGACATGCACATCGAGGCGTGCGCGATCGACAGCGGAGGACACCACACGCAAGAGGTCTACGCGTTCGCGCGGCGACTGCAATGGCGCCACGTCATCGCCGTCAAGGGCGCAAGCGATCACACGCGGCCGATACTCGGCAAGGCGAGCGCGGTCGAGTTCAACTGGCGCGGACAAAAGATCAAGGGCGGCGCCCAGGTGTGGATCGTCGGCACCGCTGCCGCCAAGAGCGTCATCTATGGCCGCTTGCGCATCGAGCAGCCTGGCCCAGGCTACTGTCATCACACGCCGGATCTGCCGGCCGAGTACTACGAGCAGCTCACGAGCGAGCGGCTGGTGACCCGCTACGTCAAGGGCCGGCCGAAACTGGAATGGGTGAAGCCCGCCGGCAAACGCAACGAGGCGCTCGATCTCGAGGTGTATTGCCTCGCGGCCGTCTGGTACCTCGGAATCCCTCGCTGGCCTGCGCGGCGTTGGCAACAGCTGCGTGACCGGTTTCGTCCCGACTTATTCAGCACTGCCACGCAAGTCGAACAGGTACAGCAAGCGCCGGAGCAGAAGAGCGAAGTCCACGCAGCCACCGGCACGCAAAGGAAAACGCTTCCGAAGCGCGGCAGCTTTGTCCGCCGCCGCTGGTAAGGCAATCGAACACAAGCCGCATCCGCGGCACTCGTCCTCCCGATCGCGCGTCCTCCTTCCGCGCGATCAGCCGCCGGCCGCATCCACAGTTGCGCGCCGGCGGCGCCTTTGCAGTGCGCGTGTCTCCTCGCTGTGGTGACACAGCCTTGGCCGGCGGCGCGGCGGTGCCCGTCGCCGGTCCGTTTTTTTCGTGGAGAGG
>JBFMCQ010000171.1:0-2599 GCA_040754295.1 Pseudomonadota bacterium
CGCTCTTGGTCAGCGCATCGAGCGCGCTGTCGTCGTAAAGCGGCGCGTGGCCGTAGAACTGCACGCCGGCATCGAGCGCGTCGGTGAGCGCATACCCGATCGACAGCCAGCCGAACGGCACCACGCTTTCCTGCAGCGGCGCGAGCGGGCCGTCGCCGTCGATCGCGCTGGCGCCGGCGGCCAGGGCGCCGGTCCAGCGCTGCGCGCCGCCGAGCGCGTAGCCGCGCTCGTACCACAGCGAAGCCCCGAGGCCACCGCCGAGCAGCTCGTCGGCGTCCGCGGTCGGCAGCTGTGCCATCGCGCGCACGCAGCCGCCGGCGGGCGCGCAGCGTGCGGCGCTCACACGCAGGTCGCCGAGCGCCGGGCCGTGCTCGTCGATGTCGAATACGAGCGCGCCGTTGCGCAGGTACTGATAACGGTAGTCGTCGCGCGGCAACTGCTCGCGCCCGCCGTTGGGCAGCCCGAACCAGTCATGCCAGTCTTCGATCATCGAATCGAGCACGCCGCCGCCGGTAATCAGCAGCGGCAGCTCCAGCGCGAGCAGTGTGCCGCCCCATTGCCAGCGCTGCTCCACGCCGATGCGCAGCGCCTCGCCGTCGAGACGCAGCGTTTCGGTGCCGCGCTGCTCCAGCAGGCTTTCATTGGTCCAGTCGAAGACGATGCGCGAGCCGGCGCGCGGCGTCGCCGCCTGCGGCGCCGGCAGCGCCGCGTGCCGGGCCAGCGCGCCCTGGTTGAAGCTGGCGAAGACGAAGGGCTCCCGCGCCTGGGCGAGCCCGCAGTAGGCGAGCACGGCGGCGGCGCAGGCAGGCAGTCCTCTTCGGCGGTTCATGGCGTCCCCGGCGTCAAAGCGGTGCGCATTGTGCCGTTTTTGCTTGACAGCCGTGCCACGGTGTCCGCCAGGCCGCCATCTGATAGCATCGCTGCCCCTTTGTGCTGTCCAGAGTCCCGCGTCATGCGTTTCGTCACCGAAAACACCCGGATCCGCTCGGTCCGTGAAGTCTCCACGCCGACCGAGATCCAGGCCGAGCTGCCACTGACCGACGCCGCCTCGAAGACCACCTTCGACACGCGTCGCGACATCCAGGACATCCTCTACGGGCGAGACGACCGCCTGCTCGTCGTCGTCGGGCCGTGCTCGATTCACGACATCGACGCCGCGCTCGAATACGCCGAGCGCCTGCGGCCGGTGCGCGAGCAGCTGGCGAAGCAGCTCGAAATCGTCATGCGCGTGTATTTCGAAAAGCCGCGGACCACGGTCGGCTGGAAAGGCCTGATCAACGACCCGGACCTCGACGACAGCTACGACATCAACAAGGGCCTGCGTGTCGCGCGCCGGCTGCTGCTGCGGCTCAACGAGATGGGCGTGCCCGCGGGCGTCGAATATCTGGACATCCTGACGCCGCAGTACCTGACCGACCTCGTCAGCTGGGGCGCGATCGGTGCGCGCACCACCGAGTCGCAGCTGCATCGCGAGCTGGCATCCGCCCTGTCATGCCCGGTCGGCTTCAAGAACGGCACCGAAGGCAGCGTGAAGGTCGCGGTCGACGCGGTGATGTCGGCGCGGCACCCGCATCGCTTCCTGTCGCTGACGCAGCAGGGCCACGTCGCGATCTTCGAGACGACCGGCAACGAGGACTGCCACATCATCCTGCGTGGCGGCAGCGCCGGCACCAACTACGACGCGAAGAGCGTCGACGCCGCCTGCGCGGCACTGACCAGGGCCGGCCTGCGGCCGCAGGTGATGATCGACTTCTCGCATGCGAACGCCAACAAGCAACACAAGCGCCAGATGCTGGTCGGTCAGGATGTCGCGCACCAGATCGCCGGCGGCGATGAGCGCATCATCGGCGTGATGATCGAGTCGCATCTGGTCGAAGGCCGCCAGGACATCGCGCCGCGCGAGCGCATGATCTACGGCCAGTCGATCACCGACGCCTGCATCCATTGGGACGACACGCTCGAGCTGCTGCGCCAGCTGGCCAACAGCGTCGAGCAGCGGCGCGCGCGCAACGCGCGCAGCGCCTAGCCAGTGCATATGGGAAGGGCCCGCGGTGCGGGCCCTTCAGCGCGGCGCGGTCATGAGCTGCTAGCCTGAAGTTGCCAATCCTGCCGAACGAGTTTCCATGTTGATTCAGGCGGATAGCTTGAAATCTCGGTGCGATTGACTGGCTACAAGTGTAGGCGCTGGATCAGTTCGAGAGCCCGCTGTTGTTTGGAGTTGGGCAGGGTGGTGACTTGAAAGGTCGCCTGGCCCTGAGCCACCGCTGGAGCCCGGCAAGTGTTGCGCACGATGGTCGAGAGTTCGGCGAGCAAGGTGGCAAAGCTGTGGGCGGGGGAGCCGTCGTTGAGCGTGTGCGCGGCCGCTTTGGCCTTGGCGGCGTCGGAGCGGGTGGCGGGTGCAACCGGATCGCGTGTCTGCTTGGCGGCTTGATCTTCATCGGCAAACAGCAGCTCGCGCCAGGCTTCGCGCATGTGCCACTCGACGTAGTAGGCGAGCATGCACAGGAAGATATGGGCGCGCACGCGATCGGCCAGGCGATGATGGATCGGGCGCACTTTCAGATCGATGGTTTTCATCGTGCGAAAGGCGCGCTCGACG
>JBFMCQ010000172.1:0-2578 GCA_040754295.1 Pseudomonadota bacterium
CGCCGGCAACGACATAGATCGGCGCCAGTCCCTTGGAAAGATGGGATTGAATCTGCTGGGGCTTGAGCTGCACGGCGGGGCCCGGGCGGGAGACGGCATTGTACCCGCCCGGCATACAATGGGCGCCATGTCGCGCCAGCTTTCCCGCACCGACCACGTCCTCGCCGCGCTCAACCGTGGCCTCGACCTGATCGCCGAGCGGCGTCGCGGCGCCGGCCGCGCCAGCCCGGCAGCGGCGACCGATGCCGCGCTCGACGACGCCAGCCGCCGGCATGTCGCCGGGCTGATGCGCGTCAACCACGCCGGCGAAGTCGCCGCGCAGGCGCTCTATCACGGTCAGGCGCTGGTCGCGCGCCGCGAAGACACGCGCCGCCAGCTGCTCGCCGCCGCGCGTGAGGAGCAGGACCATCTGCGCTGGTGCGAACAACGGCTGCACGAGCTCGGCGACACGCCGAGCCGGCTGCAGCCGCTGTGGTATGCCGGCTCGTTCGCGATCGGCGCCGTCGCCGGTCTGGCCGGCGACCGCTGGAGCCTCGGCTTCATCGACGAGACCGAGCGCCAGGTTTCCGAGCATCTGAGCGAGCATCTGCGGCGTCTGCCGCCCGAGGACGCGCGCAGCCGCGCGATTCTCGAACGCATGCGCGAGGACGAGGAGCGCCACGGCCGCGACGCGCGCGCAGCCGGCGGACGCGAGCTGCCGCAGCCGGTGAAGCGGCTGATGCGGCGCGTCGCCGGCGTCATGAAATTCGGCGCGTATCGCCTGTAGGCGGCTTCAATGCGCGTGCGGCTCGTCGACGCAGCCGTCGCGCTCGGTCTGCACGGTGACGTGGCCGACGCGGTAGTGCGCGTGCACCCAGCGCTTGATCTCGCGCACGACGCGGCCATCGTCGGCGCCCTGCTCGATCACCGCGTGCATCGTCATCACCGAGCGCTGCGGCGTCAGCATCCAGTGGTGCACATGGTGCACGCCGCGCACGCCCTGCACGCCGGCGCACAGCGACTGACCGAAGCTCGCCGCATCGAAACCCTCCGGCGTGCCTTCGAGCAACACGTGCGCAGACTCGCGCACCAGCCGCCAGGCACCGCGCAGAATCAACGCGGCGACGAACAGCGACAGCAGCGGATCGACCGGCGTCCATGCGGTCAGCAGGATCACGACAGACGCGACGATCGCGGCGACCGAGCCGAGCAGATCGCCGAGCACGTGCAGCAGCGCCGCGCGCAGGTTGAGATCGGCCTCGTCGCCGCCGCGCAGGATCAGGAACGCGACGATGTTGACGACCAGACCGCCCAGCGCGACCGCAAGCATGACGCCGCCGAGGACCTGCGGCGGCGCGAGCAGGCGCTGCACCGCCTCGGCGGTGATCCAGCCCACGACCAGCAGCAGCGCGAGGCCGTTGACGAAGGCGACGAGGACCGGCACGCGGTGGTAGCCGTAGGAGCGCAGCGGATCCGCGGGGCGGCGGCTCTGCGCCTGCGCCCACAGCGCGAGCGCGAGCGCGAGCGCGTCCGCGAGCATGTGCCCGGCATCGGCGAGCAGCGCCAGCGAGCCCGACCATAGCCCGCCGGCGACTTCGGCGAGCATGAAAGCGATGGTCAGCGCCAGCGCCAGCTTCAGGCGCGGCGAGGCCGCTGCCTCATGGGCGTGGCCGTGCCGATGCCCGTGGTGATGTCCGTGCGCGTGGTCGTGCGGCATGCGCGACAGGATAGCGGCTCACCGCCCGCGCGCCGAGCGATACCTACCGCTGAATATTCTTGCCGTAGAAGATCTCCAGGATCTCGTGATTCACACGCTCGCGGATCTTCTTGGCTTCGCGCGGCGGCAGCTCGGAGGCGCCCTCGCCGAACAGATAGGTGTCCAGGTCCAGCTCCTTGAGCCGCATCTTCGTGTGAAAGATAAACTCCTGATACACGTTGACGTCGATCATCTGGTAGCGGTCCTTGATGTCCGCCGACAGGAAGTCCTGGATCGATTCGACGTTGTGATCGATGAAGTGCTTCATGCCGCGCACGTTGCGGGTGAAGCCGCGCACGCGGTAATCCATCACGACGATGTCGGACTCGAAGGACTTGATCAGATAGTTCAGGGCGCGCAGCGGCGAGATCTTGCCGCAGGTCGACACGTCGATGTCGGCGCGGAACGTCGAGATGCCGGCATCCGGATGCGTCTCCGGATAGGTGTGCACGGTGATGTGCGACTTGTCCAGGTGCGCGACGACGGAGTCCTTCTTCTTCGGCGTCGGCAGGCCGTCGTGATGGCCCTCGGAGATCAGCATCGTCACCGATGCGCCCTGCGGATCGTAGTCCTGGCGCGCGATGTTGAGGATGTTGGCGCCGATGATGCGCGCGACCTCGGTGAGGATCGCGGTCAGACGCTCGGCGTTGTAGGCCTCGTCGACGTATTCGATGTACTCCTGCTGATGCTCGCGGGTGCGCGCATAGCAGATGTCATAGATGTTGAACGACAGCGACTTCGTCAGATTGTTGAAGCCGAGCAGCTTCAGCTTGGGATTGGTGGTCGGCTTGGGCTTTGCCTTGGCCAATTCGGTACTCCGGTGAACGCTGAAACGGCCCGCAG
>JBFMCQ010000173.1:0-2558 GCA_040754295.1 Pseudomonadota bacterium
GCAGAAAGAGGGAGAGGTCGTTCAAGGGGCGGTGGGCGGCCGGTTCGGCGGCGGTGCGGGGAGGCGGTTGGGCGGGGGCGTTGTCAGGCGGGCCGCGTCACGGCGCCTTGCGCAGGTTGGCCGGGGCGATGCGCATGGCTTCGCGGTACTTGGCGACGGTGCGGCGCGCGCAGCCGATGCCTTGTTCCTTGAGCATGTCGGCGATCTGGCCGTCGCTCAAGGGGTGGGCGGGGTCTTCGGCGTCGATGAACTGGCGGATGAGCGCGCGCACGGCGGTGCTCGAGGCGCTGCCGCCGGCGTCGGTCTCCAGGCCGGAGCCGAAGAAGTACTTGAGTTCGAAGGTGCCGCGCGGCGTGGCCATGTACTTGGCGGTGGTGACGCGACTGACGGTGGATTCGTGCAGGCCGAGTTCGTCGGCGATCTCGCGCAGCACCAGCGGGCGCATGGCGAGTTCGCCGTGCACGAAGAAGCTCTTCTGCCGCTCGACGATGGCGCGCGAGACGCGCAGGATGGTGTCGAAGCGCTGCTGGATGTTCTTGATGAACCAGCGCGCCTCCTGCAGCCGCTGCTGCAGTGCGGCGCTGCCCTCGCCCTTGTGCTGGCGCAGCGCGCGGGCGTAGACGTCCTGCACGCGCAGGCGGGGCATGACGGCGGGGTTGAGCTGCACGGAGAAGCTCTGCTGCGCGCCCTCGCCGCTGGCGGTGACGATGACGTCGGGGATGATGACGTTGCGCTCGGCATCGGCAAAGCGCCGGCCGGGCTTGGGTTCGAGCCGGGCGATGAGCGCGGCGGCGGCGCGCAGCTCGGCCTCGGTGTGGCCGGTGGCGGCCATGAGGCGCTTGAAGTCGCGCTTGGCGAGCAAGCCCAGCGGCTGCGCGACCACGTCCAGCGCCACGCGCGCGGTGACGTCGCGGGGGTGCTGGCGCAGGCGGTCCTGCAGCTGCAGGCGCAGGCACTCGGCGAGGTCGCGCGCGCCCACGCCCGCGGGGTCGAGCGACTGCAGCAGCCGCAGCGCCACGGTGAGGCGGTGCACGACTTCGTCGAAGCGCTCGATGTCGTCATGGCCGGCCAGCGCGGCGGCGAGGGATTCGAGCGGCTCTTCGAGGTAGCCGTCGTCGTCGAGCGAGTCGATGAGGAAGGACAGCGCGCCGGCATCGACCGCGTCGAGCCGCAGCGCCAGCGCCTGGGTGTGCAGGTGTTCGTGCAGCGACAGCGGGGTGCGCGCGAGTTCGCCGGCCTGCGCTTCGTCGTCGTCCTCGGGGGCGTTGCCGGCGCGGGCCTGGGTGTCGGCGCCCCAGTCGTCGGGGTCGGCGCCATCGCTGGCGCCTTCGTCGGCCTCCCAGCGCTCGGGGACGTCGATTTCCGCGCTTTTCTCTTCGGATGCCAGCGCCGAATGGTCAGGTTCTGCTATAGAAAAATGATCGTCCGACAGGCGGTCGGCCTGGGGCTCGGCGGCGCTGGAAGCTGCGGCGGCGTCGGCATCGGCCTCGGCGGGCGTGTCGGACGCGGGCAGGCCCTCGGCCTCGGCGTCGTCGCTGACGCGCTCGAGAAAGGGGTTGTCGTCGAGCATCTGGCCGACTTCCTGCTCGAGCTCGAGCGTGGACATCTGCAGCAGCCGGATCGACTGCTGCAGCTGCGGCGTGAGCGCCAGATGCTGCGAGACGCGCAGCGACAAGCCCTGCTTCATGGCAGAACCGCACCCATGGCTTACATGCGGAAGTGTTCGCCGAGATAGACGCGGCGCACCTCGGGGTTGTCGACGATGGCCGCGGGCGTGCCCTGGGCGAGCAGGCTGCCATCGCTGATGATGAAGGCGTGGTCGCAGATGCCCAGCGTCTCGCGCACGTTGTGGTCGGTGATGAGCACGCCGATGCCGCGCGACTTGAGGAAGGCGACGATGCGCTGGATCTCGATCACCGCGATCGGGTCGATGCCGGCGAAGGGCTCGTCGAGCAGGATGAAGCGCGGCTGGGTGGCCAGCGCGCGGGCGATTTCCACGCGCCGGCGCTCGCCGCCCGAGAGCGCGATGGCGGGCGAGTCGCGCAGGTGCTCCACGCGCAGGTCTTCGAGCAGGGCGGTCAGCCGCCGCTCGATTTCCGCGCCCGGGTAGGGGCGGCCTTCGGCGTCGCGCTGGAGCTCGAGCACGGCGCGCACGTTGTCCTCGACCGAGAGCTTGCGGAAGATCGACGCCTCCTGCGGCAGGTAGGACAGGCCCAGGCGCGCGCGGCGGTGGATGGGCAGGCGCTCGATGCGCTGGTCGTCGATGAGGATCTCGCCCGCGTCGGGCCGCACCAGGCCGACGATCATGTAGAACGACGTGGTCTTGCCCGCGCCGTTGGGCCCGAGCAGGCCCACCACCTCGCCCTCGAGCACGCGCAGCGACACGTCGCGCACCACCACGCGCGGCCCGTAGGCCTTGCGCAGATGCCGCACCTCGAGCCGGCTGCGCGCCGGGGCGGCCGCGTCGAGCCCGTCAAGCGCCGGGGCCGCCGCCTCGCCGGCCCGCCCGGCAGCCGCTTCGGGAGCCGCGGCGCGCAGCCCCTCGTCCACGGCGTGGG
>JBFMCQ010000174.1:0-2536 GCA_040754295.1 Pseudomonadota bacterium
CGCGCGCTCGCTTGCACGTGTTCAAGGGCGCGCACCACGGCTTGCCCATGGAGCAGCCGGAAGCGTTCAACGCGGTACTGCAGCGCTTCCTCGAAGGGCCGGCGCCGCGCGTGCGCAAGGCGGCGGCCCCCTCGACACCTGCCGGCCGAGCGGCGCAAGCTGCTGTCAGCGATGAACGTGAGGTTGATGGCGCGCCTCTTGGTTAGATCGCCAGACCGATCTCGTGAAAGTAGCGATCGAGCGCCCACCATGGTGTGAAGAAGTCGATGTTACATCCATGTCTTCGGCCCTCGGCGGACAGCAACCAGCGCACGGCGCCAAGGTGCCCACGCACACTGGCATAGGCCGACGCATCAATCGCCCGGTCGAGTTCCCCAGGGGCGGCGACTGCGTCAGCCAGCGGCGCGGCGAAGACCGGCCTGCTGTCAAAGTACTCGACCACGCGTTCCGCGTACTCGGCCGAATATCGGCCGAGCCCCGTCTCTTCGACCGCTACACAGTAGCCGAAGAGGCTGGCAAGAATCTCTTCACTAGCCGGCGCGCGGATAATGTAGGGACGCTCCAGGCCAAGCACCTTGCGAGCAGCGTGCAGGAGTTCGTGGAATGCCGCGCCGAAGGCTCCTTCGTTGGGCACCAGAACCGCGTTGTCCACATTGAGCGGTGCCATCACGATGTGATGGAGCGAAATGACGCCGTTTTCGACACGATGCTTATAGCTGCCTTCGATTGCGGCAAATCCCGGAGCGAACGTGAGCTCCAGATTGGCCTTGATGCGTCCCGCCATCATCTTGGCGGCTGCCGGGACCGTATGTGCGGCGAGTCGTTTCGTTGTTTCGGCGTCGAGCGTTACGGTCTCGCGGCTCCATTCGCCGCAGCCTCGTGGATCAACGACCCAACTCAGGTCGAGGCGAATCCCATCCGCAGAAAAACTGTCGAGCGTTTCTGTCGCGGGGTTGTTGCACGGGCGACCTGCCGCTCGGATGAAGCTCAACGACTGTATCGAGACACCGGCCCGATCACGTATCATGAGCACCGCCTGTCCTCCGAAGCGCGATGGCCAGGTGCAGCCGCCGAGCATAAGCAGGGCGGGTAGCAGAAACACGGCGCTTGGTCGAAGCATGCGTGCAGAGCGCTCGAAGATGGATCCGACCTTTTCTGCCAGCACCCCAGAACTGTTCAGGGCTCGTCTCTCCAGTCCCCACCGTATTCTGACCAGCCGCTGCTCGAAGTCGCGACATGGTTGCCGGCGTAGTAAAGCGAGACGGCTAAGGTGTTACTGCCTTGTACCGGGGAATAGGTCATTCCATCCAGAGAGTACTCCAAGCGGTAGGTCGGCTGGGCGTGCGCTTGTATCCACGCGTTGACGACCGCGGGACTCGCAAACCGGACCACGCTTCCGCTGCGCAACCAGCCGAAACCGCTCGCCGCCACCAGCGTGCTTCCGTTATACAGATGCAAGATGACCGATCCGTTCGTCGCAACCACGGGGACATTCCCGGACAACTGCAAACTGGCTTGCACCGCGTCAAAGCTTTGGACATCGGCTACCGTCGCATTCTTGTTCTTGATTTCTCCCCTGGCTGTGCAGCTCCGAGTACTGGTTGAACACTCGACTACCAAGCTGTAGCTGCATGCAACGAGCAGGGCCGCAGCGGCAAACGCCCCGATTACGCCAAAGGCCTTGAGGTGATGATTTCGCATAAGGACTCCGTGGAGAAGAAAGTTCTTGGTCCGAGCCGGAACATCAATCCAGCCCGCTACTGCAAGCGAGCGGTTCCGAACCCGTCAGTTGTGCGCGGCACTCGCTTTCAGCGATTCGCATCCTGCCCCCCGTGTTTTCGTTGACAAGATTCCTTCCTGGGAGACGCCGGTGCAACTGTGATCTGTCGCACACCGCAGTTTGGTGCGAGTCTGTCTTCATTCGGGTTTTTACTGTGTGGCCTCGCCCATAATTGGCACGCACAACCCGAGGTTGCCTATGTCCGAGCTGTTGAAAGATCCGTGGACGAGATCGTCCCGCGCATTGGAAAGCACATCGTGCGCGGAACGTGCGCGATTTTCTCGGTGCGCCGACCGAAAGTTCGGACGAGCCGCGCGGCTACGGCTACACCGATGCCGCCTGCGAGCTGCCCGGCGTCTGGTTCACTGCCGAGGAGCTGCAGGGACTGCTGACGCTACAGCAGCTGCTCGCCACCGAAAATGCTCGCCCGCTACCCGCGCTCTGTAGCGGGCGCGCCCTACAGGGGAAAGCCTTCTTCTCTTGCCGCCAGCGGAGGGGCAGGCCGAGGAGGCGCGGCGGCGCCGGCCGTCGCAAGGCTCACTTCTGAGCATCCCAGGCCCCCGCATGCGCGTGCCCGACGTTCGCGAAGAAAACCAATGCGTTACAGAACGTTTACTTGAGAGAGCGCATGAGCGAGGCGCCCGTCGGCGTATTCGATTCGGGAGTCGGCGGCATTTCGGTGCTGCGGGAGCTTCGTGCGCAGCTGCCGGCGGAGCACCTGATCTACTACGCCGACAGCGGACACTGCCCGTACGG
>JBFMCQ010000175.1:0-2518 GCA_040754295.1 Pseudomonadota bacterium
GCGCAGCGCCTGGTCGAACGGCTGACGCGCGAACCGGAATTCGATGCCGAGCGCGCACGCGTGGTGATGGCGGGTGACTGGCACCGCGTGCAGGTCGGCCCCTACGCCAGCGAGGACGCGGCGCACGCCGACCGCGTGCGCATCCGGGAACGCCTCGCGCTCGATGCTGTCCTGCTCAAACGCGATTGAATGAAGGATTGAACATGAAGGGGGTGTTGTGGGGGCTGGCGCTGCTGCTGTCGGTGCCGGCCTGGGGCGCGCCGAGCGGCGTGACCTCGCGGGCCTGGGTGGTGATCGACCAGGCAAGCGGCAAGGAACTGGCGTCGCAACAGGCCGACCTGCCGCTGGCGCCGGCGTCGCTCACGCAACTCATGACGGCCTACGTGCTGCTCGGCGACGTCAAGCGCAACAAGCTCCGCCTCGACGATCGCTTCAGCGTACCGGAGGCGGCGACGCAGATCGACGGTGCGCGGATTTTCCTCAAGGCCGGCGAGCAGGTCGGCGTCGAAACGCTGCTGCAGGCGATGCTGCTGCATTCCGCGAGCGATGCGACCCTGACGCTGGTGACAGGCGTCGCCGGCAGCGAGGCCGCGTTCGTCGAACGCATGAACGCCGAGGCCAGGCGCCTCGGGCTCACGCGCACGCGCTTCCGCAATGCGACCGGGCTTCACGAACCGGGCCACGAGTCGAGCGCGCGCGATCTCGCCCTGTTGTCGCGGGCCCTGCTGCGTGACTTTCCCGAGCGGCAGAACCTGTTTGCCCAACGCGAACTCGTTTTTCGCGGCATCACCTATTACAACGGCAACCGCCTGCTGTGGCGCGACAGCACCGTGACCGGCCTCAAAGTCGGCCGTACCGCGCAGGCCGGCTACTGCATGGCGGCCTCCGCTCAGCGCGGCGACCAGCGACGCATCGCCGTCGTGCTGGGGGGGCGCAGCGATGCCCAACGCACGCAGGACGGCCTGCGCCTGCTCAACTACGCGTTCGAGAATTTCGAGAGCGTGCTGCTGTTCCGTGCCCACCAGCCGGTCAAGGTCGCCAAGCTCTACCGTGGCGCGCGCACGTCGGTGAGCATGGGTTTCCTTGGGGATTTCCATCTGCTGGTGCCGCGTGGGAGTGCCGCGCGCGTCAAGGCCGACGTCGTTACCCGCCAGCCCATCCTCGCGCCGGTGCGGCGCGGGCAGGAACTCGGCACGCTGCGTCTCACCCTCGATGGCCAGCGCCTCGGCGAGTACCCGCTGGTGGCCCTGCACGACGTGTCGGTCGCTGGCCTTTTCGGCCGGGGCTGGGACAGCCTTCGCCTGCTCTTCGGGCAGTGAACGCTTTCCTCAACGGCACCTTCCTTCCGCTTGCCGACGCGAAGGTGTCGGCGCTCGACCGCGGCTTCGTCTTTGGCGACGGCGTCTACGAGGTCGTGCCGGTGTACTCGAGGAAACCTTTCCGCCTGGACGCGCATCTTTCCCGCCTGCAGGCGAGCCTCGACGCCATCCGGCTCGCCAATCCCTACGGCATTGCGCAATGGCGCGAATGGGTGCTGAAGCTGATCGCGCTGCAGGACTTTCCCGACCAGTCGCTCTACGTGCAGGTCACCCGCGGCGCCCCCGCGCCAGGGCAGCCGTTGCGCGACCACGCCTTTCCCGCTACCCCGTCGCCGACCGTGTTCATGTTCGCCCAGCCGCTGGTCGTGGCCACGTCCCGGCAGAAGGCCGCCGGGGCGTGCGCCATCACCGTCGCCGACGACCGCTGGCTGCGCTGCGACATCAAGGCGATCTCGCTGCTCGCCAACGTGCTGCTGCGCCAGCGCGCGATCGACGCCGGCTGCGCCGAAGCGGTGATGTTGCGCGACGGCTTTCTCACCGAGGGCGCGGCGAGCAACATTTTCTTGGTGAGGGACGGCGTGCTCGTCGCGCCGCCGCGGTCGAACCTCATGCTCGCCGGCATCACCTACGATGTGGTGCTGGAGCTGGCCGCAGCGCACGCCATACCGCACGAGGTGCGGGCGATTCCCGAAGCCGAAGTGCGCGCCGCCGACGAACTGTGGATGACCTCGTCCACCAGGGAGATCATGGCGATCGTCAAGCTCGACGGCATTCCCGTCGGCGCTGGCGTGCCGGGGCCGCTGGCGCAGCGGATGGATGCGTTGTATCAAACCTTCAAGCAACAGGTGATGCGTGCATGAGCGAAGATACCCTGCTTACCTTTCCCGCTGATTTCCCGATCAAGATCATGGGCGAGCGGCGCGCGTCCCCGGATGGGGGCGATGATTTCGCGCAAGCCATGGTCGAGCTGGTGTTGCGCCACGCGCCCGACTTCCGCGCGGAGACGGTCGAGATGCGCGCCTCGCGCAATGGCAACTATGTCTCGCTCACCTTCGTCGTGCGCGCCACCTCGAAGGCGCAGCTCGACGCGCTGTACCGCGAGATCACCGCGCACCCGTGGGTGAAGATGGCGCTTTGATGGCGGATCGTGAACAGCAGGCGGCAGGCGGCGAGGCGATCGTCCGGCACCTGGGTCGGCT
>JBFMCQ010000176.1:0-2476 GCA_040754295.1 Pseudomonadota bacterium
GAGGCCGAACACCGCCTGCTCGATGAATACCCGCCAGTACAGGGCAGCAAGCGCGTTTTCCAGCGTTTTCGTCGAAATGTCGACGGAGACGCTGCCGATGGTCTGGCTGTCGAACACGATCGGCGCCTCGTAGCGCTTGTAGGTGCCGGCTGCCTCGCCGGCCGCCTCGCTCATGACCCGCCCGGCCAGATTGCGGATGCCGACCCGGATCACGTCGGGCTGGCGCGCCACGTTGCGCGCAAGGATTTCGAGATTGCCGTAGTCGTAACCGGCCACCAGCGACGCGGCCCCCGACGCGGTGGCCGTCGCCACGCTCATGCCGGCGCGGTCGATGAGCTCACCCAGCGATCCACGCTCGTTCTGCACGCGCACGACGCCGACGACAGCCGATGTGATCAGCACGCTGGCCAGGACATACCCGATGAGCTTGGCGCTCAAGCCGAACTGCAAATTGTTCTCCCCGGTGGGCGCGGGCAGGAATCTGCCTTTGATGACATTACGGCCGGAGCGGCGGAAACTGAAGCCCGCCGGGACGCTCGTGCCAGCGCCAGGCCCGCGGTGCACGCCCGGCCGGACCGGGGTCATCCGTCTGTTCGACGGCTGAATCCCCCCAGCTGGCGGTCGTGCGCCCGCGCCAGGGTGAACTGCGCGGTCATCGCGCCGACGAGTGCGAGGAACATGTCCCACTGCGTGTCCCACACGTCGCCCTGCGTCGCCAGGAAAGCATCGGCTTCCGCGCCGATCGCGAGCGCCGTCCCCCACTCGATGAATTCGTAGCAGGCGGAAAACGCCAGGATCACCGACGTCGTCAACAGGAACAGCCAGCCGCCCGGTCGCAGCGGCGTCTGCCTCAGCAGGATTTCGCGCGCCAGCATCGCCGGCACGAAGCCCTGCGCGAGATGGCCCAGTCGGTCGTAGTGGTTGCGCGCCAGATCGAACGCGTCCTGCGCCCAGAAGCCCAGCGGCACCCGCGCGTAGGTGTAGTGCCCGCCCAGCATCAATATCAGCCCGTGCACGAAGAGCAGCCGCACGACCAGGGGCGTGAGCGGGAAACGGCGATGCGTGGCGAGCAACAGCGGCAAGCCGACCATCACCGGCAGCGTTTCCAGCACCCAGGTCAGGCGATCGTAAGGATGCACGCCAGACGCGACCAGCGCCGCCAGCGTCAGCCCCGCCAGCACGCGCGCCTCGACCCGGCCCATTGTCATTCCCATGCCGGCGCGCGCCCTTCGCGTTCCAGTTCCGCGAAGCGCGCCTCCAGCAGCCGCATCGTCGTCGCGCGCTCGCCTTGCCAGACCAGCGGCTCGCCCACCCAGCCGTCAGCAAAGAACGGGATCGGCAGCCAGTCCCCGCGCGGCAAGACCTTGCCCAGCCCGCGCAGATAGATCGGGATGACCGGCACCGTCGGCGCATCTTCCATCAGATGCACGATGCCGGATTTGAGCGCGCTGCGCTTTTCCGGCTCGCCGCGCGATCCCTCGGGGAAAAGGATCAGGATGTCGCCCGCCGCGAGCGCCGCCTCGATGTGGGCGAGCGGCGCCGCGCCCGATCTGGAAGCGCCCGGCTTCGGCCGGCGCGACAGCGGCAGGATGTGCATGATGTGGAGCGCGAACCAGGCGATGAACCGGTTCTTCAGGAAATAATCCGCCGCCGCCACCGGCCGCACCCGGGAGAGCTTCGCCAGCGGGTAGAGACTCATCAGCAGCAGCGTGTCGAGATGGCTGTTGTGGTTGGCCGCGAGAATCGCCGGGCCGGCTTGCGGCAAGCGCTCGGCGTGGCGCAGGTTCACGCCCAGAACCAGGGCGAGGAAGGGGCGGACGATCAGCAGGAAGAAGAAGGCTTGCAGTGCGCGCGACACGGGCAGCAACTTCAACGCGTAGATTTCTCGGGCGCAGGTTCACCGTTTTTGCTGGCGGGATTTTCCCGACTCAACTGCGTCAGCCGGATAAACGTCGCAACCTCCTCCTGCCAGTGCAGTTTTTCCAGCGTGGACAACGCCTTGAACGCCTTCAGGCGTTCGTCGCTGACGTAGTAAGTGCGGTCGCCGCGATCAAAAGCCATTCAAGCTCCCTTTAGACGCATAAGGTGTTCGATGTCGGCCAGGTCGATGGGGCGGCCAACAGCCTGTTTGAGCGCGATCAGATCGTCGATGGACGCGACGACGACCGGCACAGCCCTCGCCTGGAGCGTGATGGCGTGTTCGCGCAAGGCTGAGAAATCGACCGGCGGAAACAACAACACATCCAGCGTCACCCCAGCAGCGCCCGGCGCGCGCAGCGCAAAGGCTTCGAGATTGCGTTCCCGGTGCCAGCGCGCCAACTGATCGGGGTCGGTCAGGGTATCCAGTTCAACCGGCAGCATCGGCGTCATACCCAGTTCGCGTGCCATGCCGACCAGTGCAGACAGATTCTCCGGCGTCATCGCCACCGTCACGTCGATGTCCATCGTCGCCCGCTCGATGCCGTGCAGCGAAATC
>JBFMCQ010000177.1:0-2429 GCA_040754295.1 Pseudomonadota bacterium
TGGTTTTCTCCACGGTGGATCGCGGAGCGGACGTAGCCGCGTGACCAAGGTCCGGGCCGACCGGTGCGCGCCGCGCCGGATCGGAGCGAATGTCGGCGCAGCCGTGGTACCGCCAAGCGAAGGCAACGAAGCGCGGCGGGAAGGGAAGCCAGAAGTCGGAGTCTGCCGATAGTACCGGCGAGGTCGGGGAAGCCGCCCCAGGCGACCCGGCGGAGGGAAGCGGCGGATCGGATCAAGGGTGCTTTTCGAGGGACAGATGACCGGGACATCGAGCCGGAGTCTCATCTCAACGCGACAAGAGAAGCTGGTGGAACTGGCTCGGATGGAGCCGAAGCGAGTGTTGACGACGCTGGCGCACCACATCGACCAGATGTGGCTGCGCGAAGCCTACCGGCGGACGCGCAAGGACGGCGCGGCGGGCGTGGACGGCGTGACGGCGGCGCAGTACGAAGCCGACCTGGACGCGAATCTGTCGAGCCTGCTCGACCGGTTCAAGACCGGGCGGTATCGGGCGCCGGCGGTGCGGCGGGTTCACATCCCCAAGGCGGATGGCAAGACCCGGCCGATCGGCATTCCGACGCTGGAGGACAAGATTCTGCAGCGGGCGGTGCTGATGGTGCTGGAGCCGGTATTCGAGCAGGACTTTCTGGACTGCTCGTACGGCTTCCGGCCGGGTCGCAGCGCGCACCAGGCGCTGGAAGCGCTGTGGCGCGGGCTGATGGCGATGGATGGGGGTTGGATCATCGACCTCGACATCCGGAGCTATTTCGACAGTGTCGATCACACGCAGCTTCGACACATTCTGGAGCAACGGGTGCGCGACGGCGTGATCGTCCGCGCAGTGGGCAAGTGGCTCAACGCCGGCGTCATGGAAGACGGCGCGGTGAGCTACGCGCAAGTGGGAACGCCCCAGGGCGGGGTGATCAGCCCGCTGCTGAGCAACCTTTACCTGCACGCAGTGCTCGATACGTGGTTTGAGCGCGAGGTGCGGGTGCGTCTACGCGGCCGGGCCTTCATGGTCCGCTACGCCGACGATGCCGTGCTCGTCTTCGAGCACGAAGAGGACGCACGGCGCGTGCTGGAGGTGCTGCCGAAGCGCTTCGGCAAGTACGGTCTGCAACTTCACCCCGAGAAAACCCGGCTGGTGCCGTTTGGCCGGCCGGAGAGCGGGTCGGGCCCTGCGCCTTCGGCGCAGAGCTTCGACTTTCTGGGGTTCACCCACTATTGGGGGCGGTCACGCAAGGGCCGCTGGATCGTCGCGCGCAAGACGGCGACGAAGCGGTTTGGCGCTGCGCTCAAGCGCGTCGCCCAGTGGTGCTGGCAGCATCGGCATCGCCCGCTGGCCGAACAGCACGCGGCGCTGAGCCGCAAGCTGCAAGGCCACTATGCGTACTACGGCATCACCGGCAACAGTCGGGCGCTGAACCGCTTTCGCTATGAAGTGGAACGGCGCTGGTGCTTCTGGCTACGCCGGCGCTCGCGGGCTGCATGGGCGTCGTGGGCCGACTTCAACCGGCTGTTGCGACGCTACCGCCTGCCTGCTGCACGAGTCGTTCACAGTGTCTACCGTCACGCACACCCCACTTGACCGAGGAGCCGGATGCGGGAATCCCGCACGTCCGGATCTGTGGGAGCCGCGGGTGAGCGATCACCCGCGGCCACCCGGCGAGTAATTTCCACTCTTCCACTCTTACAGAAGAGTGTCGTCTAGCTAGCTCTAATGCGCGGGGCGTAGCTGGGGCGTTGCGCGTCACGCCGAGTCAGCGCCCTGTAACGCGGACCAAGGACCGCTTTAAGCTAAGTCCTTGATCCAGCGTTGCCTTGCATTACGCCGTGTGGCACGGCGTGGCAGTATTTGGCGGAGAGGGTGGGATTCGAACCCGCTTTTGCTGGCCGCATCTGCTGCACTTGCAACGTCGTGGGGCGCAGGTGGGACGTGTGGTGCTCTTGTGTGCTCAATCGGTTTCGCTGTACAGGCTGGTTAGGTCGCGCCCACCGAAAGCGACGCGCTCGATACGTACCACGTCGTCGACGATGCGGAACAGGATCACATAGTGTCCGTGTGTGCAGAGGCGTGCCGTCTCGCCGATCTCCGGGCGCAAGCGATAGATCCACGGGCTGTCGGCGATCACATGGAACCGGGCGCCGATTTCGGCGATGAAGGAAACAGCGCGGGTGGGATTGTCCTGGGCGATGTAGTCGGCGATTTCCTGCAGGTCGGCTTCGACAAAACGGCCACGCTCAAGCCGCATCATGTGTGCTCTGTGTTGTCGGCCATCGCCTGATACTTGCGCTTGAGGCGCTCTAGCATGTCGTCCACCGGCAAGCCCGGGCTGGCGTCGTGCATCGCTTCGTTCCACAGCTGACGCAGATGCTCTAGGCCTTGCTTCTGGACGCTGCGTTTGAGCGTCCAATCGCGCAAGGCTTCG
>JBFMCQ010000178.1:0-2414 GCA_040754295.1 Pseudomonadota bacterium
ATGGACCGTTATCCGTGGACCTGCCTCGAACAGCGCCTGTCGCAGGCCGTCGTGCTCGAGGACACGGCGGGCTGGGAGCGCGTGCGCGCCGAGCTGCCGCTGTACGCCGATCGCGACGGTCTGCTGCGCTACTACGCCGTGCCCTGGCTCGCCGGCAGCGACACGCTGACCGCATACGTGCTGTCGCTGACGCACGAGGCCGGCTGGGAGATCCCGCAGCCGGCGCGGCAACTGCTGATCGAGGGCCTGCAGGGCGTCGCCCAGGGCCGCATCCTGCGCGGCAATCCGCTCGACCGCGACGATCGGGTCGAGCGCCAGCTCGCCGCGCTCGAAAGCCTGTCGCGCTTCGGCGCCGCACGCGCCGAATGGATCGACGCGCTCGACTTCCAGCCGGCCCTGCTGCCGACCTCGGCGCTGCTCGACTGGATCGGCGTGCTGCAGCGGGTCGACGGCATCGCGCGCCGCGCCGCGCGGCGTGCCGAAGCGCTGCAGATCCTGCGCGCGCGCATCGACTTCCAGGGCACGGTCATGAGCTTCTCGACCGAGACCGACGACGCCTGGTGGTGGCTGATGGCGAGCGCCGACCGCAACGCCGTCACCGGCGTGCTGCGCGTGCTCGAGGAGCCGCAGTGGCAGGCGGACCTGCCGCGCCTGTGGCGCGGTGCGTGGATGCGCCAGAAGCGCGGCCACTGGGACACGACGCCAGCCAATGCCTGGGGCGTGCTCGCGGCGCGGCGCTTCGCACGGAAGTTCGAGAAAACCGCAGTCGTCGGCGAGGCGGTGGCGACGCTGGGCGACGCCGCGCAGCGCCACGACTGGCAGCAGCCGGCCGGCACGCTCGAGTTCGACTGGCCCGCCGGCACCGCGCAGCTCGAGCTGCGCCAGGCCGGCGGCGGCGCGCCGTGGGCGATCGTGCAGTCGCGCGCGGCGATTCCGCTGCGCGCGCCGCTGTCCAGCGGCTATCGCATCGAAAAAACGATGACACCGCTCGAGGCCAGCGGCGACGGCTACGCGCGCGGCGACCTGTGGCGCGTGCGCCTGGAGATCGACGCGCAATCGGACATGACCTGGGTCGCGGTCGAGGACCCGATTCCGCCCGGCGCGATGGTGCTCGGCTCCGGCCTCGGCGGCGACTCCGCGCTGCTCGCGCGCGGCGAGCGCCGCGAAGGCCGCGCCTGGCCGGCCTACGAAGAGCGGCGACAGGACAGCTTCCGCGCGTACTACGAGTTCGTCCCCAAGGGCCGCTTCACGCTCGAGTACACGCTGCGCCTGAACACGCCGGGCCGCTTCGAGCTGCCGGCGACGCGCGTCGAGGCGATGTACGCGCCGGAGATGTTCGGCGAGCGACCCAACCCGCCGATCGAGGTGCGCATGCCATGAATCGGCGGCGCGCAGCGATGCTGGGCGCCGGCGCGCTGGCCGCGCTCGCGCTCGTCGCCGGCACGTTCCTCGCGTGGCCCGCCGCATCCCTGCCCTCGTTCGGCGAGACCCGCGCCGCCTATGCGCCGTCGGACGCCTGGCTGCTCGACCGCCACGGCACGATCGTCGCGCAGCGGCGTCTCGACTTCGGCGGCCGGCGGCTGGCGTGGACCGCGCTCGCCGATACCGCGCCGGCGCTGATCGATGCCGTCAAACGTGCCGAGGACCGGCGTTTCGACCGGCACCACGGCGTCGACCTGCTGGCGATCGCCGGCAGTCTGGGCGACCGCCTGCGGCACGGCCTGCGCCGCGGCGCCAGCACGCTGACGATGCAGCTCGTGGCGCGGCTCGATGCGCAACTGGCGTCGCAGCGCGGGCGGCGCGGAACGCTGGCGAAGCTGCGGCAGATGCGTCTGGCCTGGCAGCTCGAACGGCACTGGAGCAAGGCACAGATCCTCGAGGCCTACCTGAACCTCGCCGGCTTCCGCGGCGAGACCCAGGGCATCGCGGCCGCGGCGGCGACGCTGTTCGACAAGCGTCCGGCCCAGCTCTCGGCAGCGGAGAGCGCGACGCTTGCCGCGCTGCTGCGCGATCCTGCGGCGCAGCCCGCCGTCGTCGCTCGCCGCGCCTGCGCGATCCTCGGCGCCGCGGACTGTGCCACCGTCGCCACGCTGGCTGAGGACGCGCTCCAGCGCGGCCGGCGACCGGCGTTCGACGCCGACCTGGCGCCGCACCTGGCGCGCGCGCTGCTGCGCCGCGGCGGCGAGCGCGTGCGCAGCACGCTGGATGCGCGCCTGCAGCGACTCACCGAAGAGGCGCTGCGCAACCAGCTCGCCGCGCTCGACGCGCGCGAGGTGCGCGATGCCGCGGCCATCGTGCTCGACAACGCCAGCGGCGACGTGCTGGCTTACGTCGGCAGCGCCGGGCCGCATTCGACCGCAGCGGCGGTCGACGGCGCCGCCGCGCTGCGCCAGGCCGGATCGACGCTCAAGCCG
>JBFMCQ010000179.1:0-2380 GCA_040754295.1 Pseudomonadota bacterium
GCTTCATCGGCTGCGCCACAGCCGGTTCGGAATCGGCCGGCCGCCGCCGACCGAAAGCGCGTGCTCCAGGCAGGCGTGCACGTAGCCCTGCGCGTGCTCCACCGCGGCCTCGACCGGTTCGCCGCGCGCCAGCCGCGCAGCGAGCGCGGCCGCGAGCGTGCAGCCGGCGCCGTGGAAGCCGCCGGGCAGGCGCGGCCAGCGGAACACGCGCGGCGCCGCATCCGGGCGATACCAGCGGTTTTCGACGTCCGGCGTCTGCTCGTCGCCGCCGGTGATCAGCACGGCGCCGCAGCCGCGGGCGAGCAGCGCGGCCGCGCAACCGTCGAGGCCGGCGGCAGCCGGCGCCAGCCGCCGCGCTTCCGCGGCGTTGGGCGTGGCGATGCTGGCCGCCGGCAGCAGCCGCTCCAGCAGCGCGGCGGCGGTCGCCGCTGCCGCCAGCGTGCCGCCGCCGCCGGCGCGCAGCACCGGGTCGAGCACGACCGGAACCCGGCACTGTTCGATCGCCGCGAGGATAGTCGGGATTTGCGCGGCGTCGCCGAGCAGGCCGAGCTTGATCGCCTGCGGCCGGCAGTCGTCGAGCAGCAGCTCGAGCTGCTCGGCGAGCAGCGCCGGCGCGACCGCCTGGACCCGCCGCACATCGCGGCTGTCCTGCGTTGTCAGCGCGGTGATCACGCCAAGCGCGTGCGCACCCTGCGCCGCGACCGCCTCGATGTCGGCCTGCAGCCCGGCGCCGCCCGAAGGGTCGTGGCCCGAGATGCACAGGACGATCGGTATCGCAGCGGGCCGGCTCATGCGGCGCAGTCTACTCGCCCGGTGCAGCCCCGGGCTTTCCGCGAGCGCTTGACAAACCCAGGGGCGCCGTGGCTGCAACAAATCCGGTTATACACAATGCGCGCGCAGCGCCCGCAAAAGCCGCGATTTAGCGCCATTTCACTGTAAGAATAACGTAAGAGTTCCACAAATATTTGATTATCAAGCAATAAGCGGCCATGGACAGAACGCTGCCGGAGGGCAGAAACCAAAGCAGGACGGGGACTTGCGGCGCTTCGTCGCAGCCTTGTGCACACACTTATCCACAACTGCTGTGAGCAAGGAAGGAGTTTCCTTTATATAAGCGTCGCTTAGCGTTGTGTCTTCAAGTTGCGCCTTGCCTCGGGGAGATCATGGTGTGCAATCAATTCGCACAGCCTCACGGGGCTTCGGGCAGCCCGGTCGAGTCCGGCGCGGCGGGTACCGGCTCTGCGCCAGCCGGCGGCGCCGGCTCGGGCTCGACCGGGATCGGCTGGAGCTCTTGCGCGGCCGCGTCGTCGAGCGGCGCGGTTTCGAGCGTCGTATCGGCGTCGCCCTGCGGCAGCGTCTCCCAGTCGTCGAGCGCCGGATCGCGCGCTGGCATCGGATCGGCGGCTTCCTCGCCATCGACGTCGCCGGTGCGCACGTAGCCCATCTGCCGCAGGATCCAGGCGCTGCGCTGGCGCACATAGGGGCCGGGATTGCGCGCGCTCCAGCGCCGCGGACTCGGCAGCACCGCCGCAAGGCGCGCCGATTCCGCGGCGCTGAGGCGCGCCGCGGGCTTGTCGAAGAAGGCGTGTGCGGCGGCCTCGACGCCGTAGATCCCCGGGCCGAACTCGGCGATGTTGAGATACACCTCGAGGATGCGGTCCTTGGACCATAGCGTTTCCAGCAGCACCGTCAGCACCGCCTCCAGGCCCTTGCGGAAATAGCCGCCGCCCTGCCACAGGAACAGGTTCTTCGCCGTCTGCTGGCTGATCGTCGATGCGCCGCGGCGCCGGGTGCCGCTGCGGTTTTCCTCCAGGGCATCGCCGATCGCCTCGAAGTCGAAGCCGCGGTGCTCGAAGAACTTCTGGTCCTCGGAGGCGACGACCGCGTGGCGCGCGCTGTCGGCGATGTATTTCGCCGAAACCCATTCGTAGCGCACCGGTTTGGTCGGGCTCTGCAGCATGAACGCGGTCGTCGGCGGCGGCACGAAGCGCAGCGCGAGGATCGTGAGCACCAGCAGCGCAACTGCCGCGAGCACGGTCCACAGCAGCAGCGGCAGGATCGGCCCGCGGCGGCGTGGCGGCGCGCCCGGCGCGTCGGCCAAGCCCGGCTTTTGAGCGCGGCGTCGCGGCGCGACGAACAGGTTGGGCGCGACCGCGCCGCGGTTTGTCGTCGGCTCCAGGCTCGGCGGGGTACGGGGGCGTTTGTGGTTCATCGGCGACGTCCTGTCGATGCCCCGCCCACGCCGAAGCATCAGGTGAGCGGGACCGGAAGTCCCAGATTCTTCCACAGCCGCAGCGTCGGCTCCGCCTGGTTCAGCGTGTAGAAATGCAGACCCGGTGCGCCGTTTTCGAGCAGGCTGCGGCACAGCGCGGTGACGACG
>JBFMCQ010000180.1:0-2366 GCA_040754295.1 Pseudomonadota bacterium
TGCGTGAGCTCGGGCCGCGCTTCGATGAGTCGCAGCAGGCGGTAGCGGACTTCTTCTGGCTCCAATCCCCATCCCCAGGGTGCGGTCGTTCAACAGTTGAACGGCAGGATACGGGCCGGATGGGGGAGGTCAATAGCGGTTTTGTGACAGGTCTGCGGGCGTTCGCTGCACCAGCGGATGAAGAGCAGATGAGGTTCGCACCGAATCGCGGCGATTTATGTGCCCGCACGACCCTCAAAGATCCTCCCACTCTTTTCGCTCGATCCCTGCCTGGCGCAGCAATCTTACGAGCAGTTCTGTGCCGATATCACCAGTGTGTGGATTCGGTATCCGCAGTGTGACTTCGCCACGCACCATGAATTAATGCTTTCCTCCTGAGTATGGCCCCTCAAAACCAAGCTGCCGCAGCCTGCTGACAAGCTCACGGCGCTTGACCGGGGCCACGCGCGGCACCTTCAGGCCACTTCTTTGATCTTCAGATTAAGGCCGTTCACTTCAGGTAAGGGCAGGTTGCGATGAATACGGAAGAGCAGCCATTCCTCCAGGACTTCGCGAAGCTCGCTTCTGCATTTGTCGGCATCAGCTGCGCTTGCCCAGACGCCCTCGAAGCCCGGTATGTCACCGTAGTAGCTATCTTTCTCCGGCAATCGCTCATAGCGGGCCTTTTGCAGCGCGGCCTCGATATATTCGGTAATCATGATGTTTATGCGCCTCCGTCCATATTACGCATGCGTACCCATGGTTGGGCATGTCGCAAGTTCACGCGCTCTGCCTGCGTATTGTGTTCGTGACAATTGTAGCAAGCGTGCTTCTGGCCGGCACGGTCGCGGGCCAGGAGGCGCGCCTTGATGTCGTGCCATGACACGAGCTCGACCTCACCGGCGTCAATCTGCGCGATTCTGCGCTCGATCTCTTCGGCCCAGGCCGCCTCTACACCCGTGCTCGGTGGCTGATCGAAACTCTCCAGCAGCAAGCCGGCAAGGGTCGCACGGTCCGCCTCGTCCAGCTGCGAGGCTGCCTTGAAGAGATCGACGACGGTGGTGGACATGAAGGCCTCCTGATTCGGTGTCGTTCAAATTGTCCGGCCGCCAGCGGGAAGCGTGGCGCGCAGCAAGAGCATGCTTATGGATGTGCGCCCATCGACGGAGGCAGGGCGAGGGGCTAATACGCGCCGCTACGCAGCAGTACGGCCGGGATTGTCCTGAACAGGATGGCGAGATCCAGCCGCAGTGAGAGATGGCTCATGTAGTAGCGGTCCAGCGCGACCCGCTCCTGGTAGTCGGTATTGTTTCGGCCGGTCACCTGCCACAGACCGGTGATGCCGGGCTTGACCGCGAGGTACTTCGACGCGGTGCGTCCGTATTTCGGCAGCTCCTGAAGGACGATCGGCCGCGGGCCCACCAGGCTCATTTCTCCGCGCAGCACGTTGATGAGTTGCGGCAGCTCGTCGAGGCTGGTTTTGCGCAGAAACCTGCCGATGGCGGTGATGCGTGGGTCCTTGCGGAGCTTGTGGTCGCGCGCCCATTCTTCACGGGCGGCGTGGTCTTTTTCCAGCAGCTCGTGCAGCACGGCTTCGGCGTTCGGCACCATGGTGCGGAACTTGAAGCAATCGAACTCGCGCCCCCGCTGGCCGATGCGCCGATGCCGGAACAGCGCACTGCCGCCACCGCATCTCACCACGAGGCCGATCGCGATCAGAAGCGGCGACAGCGCCACGAGCAGCAGCGCAGCGCCGGAGAAATCCACCACACGTTTCCATACAGGGCCGAGCGCGTGCGCCTGCCCCACCGTGCCGACAGCCTGTTGCAGCGTGACGTCGAAAGGCATCCCAGATAAGCGCGAAAGCGCGCCCCCCTTTAAGGCTCACCCAACCGTGCCTGTATCTTCATCCGTATAGGCATTTCCGCGGTGAGCGTCAACACTGTGGTCCCGTCCCTTGTAACCACACCCCAACGACTGCGTTGTTATCCGCATGGACCGTGCCAGCGTACAGTTCGCGATCCACAGGCTAGCAAAGAATAATCAAGGCCGCGCGACCCCGTTACCCCCGATTGGGGGGATCGCCGTGCGGCGACGGCAACCAGTTCGTGTGTGGCTTACCGGGATAGGCCGAACGCGGCGAGCGCCAGCACGGCTCCGACGCTCCCGCCTGCAGCTTCGCTCGGCGCACACCCTGTGCGCCCACACTGCGCCGCCGCCGCTATGATTGGCGCACTACACGTGCAGGGCAACGCCTTGCCGAAGGGGGGACCGAGGTGGACCACGATTCCGGCTATCGGCAGCTGTTCTCGCATCCGCAGATGATCAGAGACCTGTTGCACGGCTACGTCGAGGAGCCGTGGGTTGCGCACCTGGACTTCTCCACG
>JBFMCQ010000181.1:0-2184 GCA_040754295.1 Pseudomonadota bacterium
GGCTGGATGCCGCTTACGTTTCCGCGGCGCGGCTGGCCATCGGTCGGCTCACGCCCGAGCACGCAGCGGCCCGCGTACATCTGCTGGCCACACTCGGCGACGGCGAGGGTGCGTCGAGCGCCACGGCGCTGGCGCGGCAGATGGATGCGCAGACGCTCGCCGCACTCGCCGGGATCCTCGCGAGCACCGGCGACAGCCGGCGCCTGCGCCACGCGCTGCTCGCGCTGCGGCTGAGCGGCGATGCACAGGCGCGTGCGCTGCTCGCGCGGTTTGCGGCCGATGAGGCGCGGCCGGCGGCCCTGCGCGACGAGGTCGGCGCATGGCTGCGGTAGTGTCCCGGAAAAGCGGCCGCAGCCTCGTCGCGGCGCTCCTCGGTCTGCACATCGCCACGGCCGGCGGTCAGGTGCTGCGCTTCACCGAAGACCACGACGGCGACAAGCTCGTGCCGCTCGGCTATCCGGTGCCGCTGCCGGTGGAGTCGCTGAGCGCCGTCGAGGGCTTTCGCAGCTACGCGTCGCTGCAGGCGCAGCTGAGCGCGCTGGCACTGACGAGCGCGGACATCGTCGAAGAGGAGATCGGCACGACGATCGCCGGCCGCGCGATCTACGCCTATCGCCTCGGCGACGCCGACACGACGACTGCCGAAGGCTTCGCCGAGCCGTCGGCATTGATCAACGGCACGATCCACGCGCGCGAGTGGGCGAGCCCGGAAGTCGTGACCGCGCTCGTCGAGCGCTTCGCCAGGCGTGCCGATGACGGCGGCGTCCACCGCTACCTGCTCGACAACCTGAGTCTCGTGATCATCCCGGTGCTCAACGTCGACGGTTTTCTGCAGACGCAGCGCTATCCGGACGCGACGCTGCAGACCGAGTTCCCCGGTGATCCTCAGCCCGCGGATCAGACCGGCCAGCCGCCCGAGTACCGCAACTACCCGCGCGACGGTCGCATGCGGCGCAAGAACATGCGCGGCGTCGACGAAGTGCTGTGCGCAGCCGGCGATGCGGGCTGCGTGGCCGACGGCATGCTCGGCATCGATCTCAATCGCAACAACGAGCCGTTCTTCGCGTCCGGCAACCAGAACAGCGGCGACGCGCGCGCGCTGCTCCACCGCGGCGATGCACCCGGCTCGGAGCCGGAGACGCAGGCGCTGTACGCCGCCGCGGCAATGGCACCGCAAAGCCGCCTGCGCTTCTACTCCGACACGCACTCGTTCGGGCGCGTGTTCTTCGGCGTCAACACCGGCAACGCACGCCGCGACGCGCTCACGCGCATGCTTGCCGAGCGCATGAGCGCGGCGACGACCGGCGCAGTCAACCGCTACCCTTACGATCCGACGCCGCCGGACTACGGCATCGGAAGCACCGACGAGTATTTCGGCTTCGGCGAGCAGATTCCGGCGTACACGCTGGAGATCGAACCGACGGGCAACGGCGCCGCCGACTACGGCTCTTTCGGCTACCACCACGACGGCTTCATCCTGCCGGCGTCGCAGATCGCGCGCGTGCGCGAAGAGCTCGCCGACGCCTACAGCCTCGGCCTGTACCGCATGGCCGGACCGCCGGCGCTCCTCGCCGCCGAGATCCGCCGTCTCGACGGCGGCGGGATCGTCTACGCCGCGCGCTGGCAGCGCAGCGGCGATTCGCGCGCGCTGCAGATCGAGGCACGGGGGACCCTCGCCGCCGACCTCGACTACCGGCTGTGGCTCGCCTTCGACAAGCCGATGCGCCTGCGCGACGCGCAGGGCAACATCGTCGCGTTTCGGGGCCACACCGCAACGCTCGCCCCTTCGATCGCGATCGAGGGTCTGAGCGCGAGCGGTGCGAGCTTCAGCGAGAATCTGGCAACGACGGAAGCCGGATGGCGCGCGAGTGGCAGCGGCGCACCGGACGGCATGCTGCGCTATGCCGACGACGCCTACGCGATCGACTTCCGCCTGCCCGCGAGCCTGCCGCTCGCCAACGCGCGCCGCATCAATCTGCGTGTCGACGTGCAGGACGCCAGCGGCCAGAAGCTCGATGCGAATCCGGCCACACCGGTCGACTGGAGCGCCGGCTGGATCGGCTACGACGACGAGCAGGGCCGCAGCGACACCGACACCGGCGGCGCCGACCGCAGGCTGCGCATCATCGACGATGGCAGCCCGGAGCCCGGGGGCGGCGGTGGGGGTGGTGGCGGCGCGTTCGG
>JBFMCQ010000182.1:0-2054 GCA_040754295.1 Pseudomonadota bacterium
CGCCGCCCAGAAACGCGGCGTCGCGCGCGATTTCAAACTCATTTTCGACAGTTGCGTTTCGGGACTGCCGGAATTCCGGATAGTTACGCGGCGGCCGGCGGACTTTACCACTACGCCGGGACCTCGACGTCGCTCTCAGCTGCGGGTGGTGACGGTGCGCCGGTCGCCGCCCCCAGCGGCGTGACGACGGCCGGAGGCCGGACACCGGCCGCCGCGAAGGCGTGGTAGGCGGCGCCGCGCAGATCGGTGCGCAGGCGATAGCGCTGCCCGTCCAGCGTCAGTTCGACCGCACGGAGTTCGGTGAGATCGCGCATGAGATCGGGCCACGAGACGTCCACCTGCCGCTCGTCGAGGCGACGCTGCAAGTCGACCTCCAGCCGGAGGGCGAGGAAGCAGGCCACGATGTGGCCGGTGGAAGTGTCGTCGCGGTGGTGGAAGATCGGACGCACCTCGAACGTCGACTTCGTCTCGCGGAAGGCGCGCTCCACGCGCCAGAGGCTCTTGTAGGCGCGGGCGACGTCCGCGGCGCTCAACGCGGTGGTCGTGCGCAGGACAAACTTGCCGTCCAGCCGCGCGTCCCGCTCCACCGCCGCCCGGTCGATGGCCACACTGCCCTTGGTCACGGTGACGAAGCGCTTGAACCCGACATTGCCGATCACGGCTTTCGGCCCGGCGTGCGCGAGCGTGTGCTCGAGCTTGGCCAGGATCGCCGCGCGGGCGGCCGCATCCTTCTTGGCTTCATCCAGGTTGCGGCAGACGATGTACCGCTGGTCCCCGACGTGGACCTCCTTGACCTGCAGCGAAGCCTGGCCGTCGACCGCGTGGTACCGTCCCGCCCGGGCCAGGACCTCCTCCGTGACGACCTTGTCCTGACGGAGGCGACAGCCCAGGATGTAGTCGAACGGCGCCCGCGGGTCCCCCGTGAGCAGGTCGAGCACCTTCTGAGAGACCATCCCGCGATCGGCGACGACGATCACCCGGCCGATGTGGAAGCGTGTCCGCAGGGTCGCGATCATCTCGGTGAAGGCGGTGCGGTCGTCGGTGTTGCCGGGCAGGATGTCCCAGGCGATGGGCCAGCCGTGGCGGTCGACGGCCAGGCAGATGATCACTTGCGGCTGATCGGGGCGGCGATCGCGGGAGTAGCCCCGCCGGCGCAGCTCGCTCTCCTCGGCGCGCCAGATGAACGTGCTCGTCGTGTCGATGAACACCAGGTCCAGCGTCTGCGCGAAGAGATCCCGATCGCGGAAGAACAGCTCACGCTCCAGGTCCGCCCGGGCCCCGGCCAGGAAGCCGCCGACCGTCCGGTACAGATGCTGGAGCTCCAGCCCCTCGGCGCCCGGGCACTCGATCGTGCGCAGCCACCCCGCACCCTGCAGGTCGCTGCCCGGCGCACACAGCCGCTGCAGCGCGAGCAGGAAGCAGGCGCGCTCGACGTCGAACCCGAAGCGGCGGCCCTGGGCGAGGCGGGCGAGGATCTCGGGCACCCCCTGCTGCTCCCACAGGCGCCCGAAGATCAGCGCCGGGCCCCACGCGCGAGCCGTATGGGCCTGGAGCCCGTCCTGGCGGACGCGCTCCACGACGCGCAGCCGCTCGCTGAACTTGGTGAGGCTGCGAATGAGGTCGTCCAGCGCGCCGGAGGCGACCAGCTCGTCGCGCCGTCCGAGCGTGGCGATCAGTCGTTGCCGGACTTTGCCCTGGTCGCGGAACGACTCGACGATCTGGAGGTACTCACGGGGGGCGCCTGGTGGACCACTACGCTTGAGGCGCACGAACATGGGGCGATCATGCGCCGCACCCGACGCGAAACACAAGAAGAATCGCCGCGCCGCAGCCACCACTCGTACCACTACATTTTGGCTCGATGGCTACCACCGCGACGGCGAAATGCGCGATTCCGCTGCGATCACCACCGAGCCGTGGGGAGCGAACTGTCGAAAATGAGTCTGGATCGCCGCGCAGGGATGGTCGCCCCGCGTGATGAAGGCGAACCTGGCCGCATTCTTCGTGGTCAACCAGGCGGTCATCACCGCCGGATACTGGTGGGCGGACCTGCT
>JBFMCQ010000183.1:0-1986 GCA_040754295.1 Pseudomonadota bacterium
GTCTGCCTCGCGCGCGAGCTGACCAAGCTGCACGAGCAGAGCGTCGTACTGCCCGCCGCTGCGCTCGCCGGCTGGCTGCGCGAGGACGCCAACCGCCAGCGCGGCGAGTTCGTGCTGCTGATCGCCGGTGCGCCGGAGGACACCGGCGCCGCCGGCGCCGAGGGCGAGCGCGTACTGCGCCTGCTGCTGCGCGAGCTGCCGGCGTCGACGGCCGCACGGCTCGCCGCCGAGATCACCGGCGTGCGCAGGAAGGAACTCTATGCGCTCGCCTCGCGTCTGAGCGAAGACTGAAAAAACCGGGGGACCGCCCATGTCCGATTGGATCGCCGCCGGCGCGCTGGCGCTCGCCGCACTCTTGCCGGGCGCCGCCGCGGCTGACGCCGTCGCCGAGCTGCACGCGCTGTTCGACTCCGAATGGGAGCGCGGCCTGCGCGAGGACCCGGAGCGCGCGACCTATCTCGGCGATGCCCGCTACAACGACCGCTGGCCCGATCTGCGGCTCGAAGCGATCGCCGCCCGCCACGAGGCCGACCGTGCCGCGCTGGCGAAGCTGCGCGCGATCGACCACGCCGCGCTGCCGCCGGCCGAGCAGCTCAACTACGACCTCTTCGAGCGCCAGTACGCCGACGAGATCGAGGGCCATCGCTTCCGCCGCTTCATCGTTCCGCTCAACCAGCGCGGCGGCATCCAGACGCAGGACGAAATCCTCGAGGTCCTGCGCTTCGACGGCGCGAAGGCCTACGAGGACTGGCTCGCACGACTCGAAGCGCTGCCGGCACTGATCGCGCAGACCGAGACGCTGATGCGTGCCGGCATGAAAGAGGGGCGGATGAACCCGAGGATCGTCATGCAGCGGGTGCCGGCGCAGATCGACAAGCAGCTCGTCGACGCGCCGGAGCAGAGCCCTTTTTACAAGCCGTTTCTGAATGTTTCCGACACGATCGCGCCGGAGCAGCGCGCCGCCTACGCCAGGCGCGCGAGGGCGGCGATCGGCAACGGCGTGATTCCGGCATACCGCCGCTTCCGCGACTTCTTCGTCCGCGAATACCTGCCCGCCTGTCCCGAGGACGCCGGCGCCTGGGCGCAGCCCGACGGCGCCGACTTCTACGCGCACCGCGCGCGCGTATTCACGACGACGCCGCTGGCGCCCGACGAGATCCACGAGATCGGCCAGCGCGAGGTCAGGCGCATCCGCGGCGAGATGGACGCGATCATCGAGCAGGTCGGATTCGAGGGCGGCTTCGACGCCTTCGTCGAGTTCCTGCGCACCGATCCGCGCTTCTATTACGCGACCGGCGATGCGCTGCTGGACGCCTACCGTGCGCTCGCCAAGCGCGTCGATCCCGAGCTGGTACGGCTGTTCAAGACGATCCCGCGCCTACCCTACGGCGTGCGGCCGATCCCCGACAAGGTCGCGCCCGACACGACGACCGCGTACTACCTGCCGGGCGCCGCCGACGGCACGCGCGCCGGCTACTACTACGTGAACCTGTACCGGCCGGAGACGCGGCCGAAGTACGAGATGGAGGCGCTGACGCTGCACGAAGCCATGCCGGGGCACCACTTCCAGCTGGCGCGCGCGCAGGAGCTCGGCGAGCTGCCCGAGTTCCGCCGCCATGGCCGCTTCACCGCCTACGTCGAGGGCTGGGGCCTGTATGCGGAGTCGCTCGGCGAGGAGCTGGGGCTCTACGCGGATCCGTACTCGAAGTTCGGCGCGCTGACCTACGAGATGTGGCGCGCGGTGCGCCTGGTCGTCGACACCGGCATGCATCACCGGAAATGGACGCGCGACCAGGCCATCGCCTTCTTCAAGGCCAATGCCGCGAAGTCCGAGCACGACATCGTCAACGAGATCGACCGCTACATCGCCTGGCCCGGCCAGGCGCTCGCCTACAAGATCGGCCAGCTGAAGATCCGCGAGCTGCGCACGCGCGCCGAGCATGCCCTGGGCGAGCGCTTCGACGTGCGCGAGTTCCACGACGTCGT
>JBFMCQ010000184.1:0-1980 GCA_040754295.1 Pseudomonadota bacterium
TTCCTTGGGCGAGATCAAACCTCCCTCCGGGAGGGCCTGGGCGGCGGACAGAATGGCTTCGCTGAGGTGGCTCATGGGGCGGTCTCCGTGTGTCAGAAGTATATATCTTTTTCTGACATCTTTCAAACCGCCTCGGCGTCGGCATGAACGGTGTGGTTTCCTTTGGTCGGGCGATGCTTCGATCCAACCGCTTGATTCGTCCGCGCGTAACTCGTTGATTTTTAGGCGTGGCGATTGCGGCCTTTGCGGACTTCGGGCCAGTTTCCCGGAGCGAGGCCGGAGAGAACAACGGCCGGGAGAGAGAGGAAGGTGGCCCTGGACGGGGCCATGGGCCGGATGCCGAAGTCCGCAGGCTTCCGCAGGAGTCCCCGCGAACACGCGGGAGCCGGCGCGATCAGGCAAGAAAAAACCCCAACCGAGAATGGTTGGGGTTTTGTTATTGGTGGAGCTGGCGGGAATTGAACCCGCGTCCGCCGATTCGTAGCCCTCGGCTCTACATGCTTAGCAGGTCTTTGGTTTTCGACGGTGGTTCCCGGACCGGCACGGAGCGCCACCGCTTATCCCCTTGGGGTTCTGGCGAGTCTGGCTAAGGGCGAGCCTTATCGCGATCCGATGAGAGTCGACGTTTCAATTCTCCGGCATCGGAACCAGAGAGTGAAACGCTCGCCGGAGTTAGGCGGCGAGGGCGTAGTTCGCGTCGTTCGCAACTAGCTTTGGTTGCCACGGGATTTACGAGGACGTGACGCCTCGGCATGCACCTCGGATTCCGTTACCAGCGTCGAAACCGGTCAGCCCCGAAGTCCGCATAAGACTAGCACGGCCGGGGAAAGTTCCGCTCAGCCGGGGTCGCTGGCCTGCGCCTGCTCGATCTCTTCGATCGCGGCGAGTGCCTCCGAGCGGAAGCAGCGGTTCCTGAACCAGTCGCGCACGCCGCTGCCGACGCTCGCTCGCAGCGCCGGCAGGCCGCGCGGATCGCCGAGCGCGCGCAGCCGGCGGATCGCATCACGCTTGCCTTCGCAGGTCGTCGACGTGCCGAGGTCGCTGGTCGCGAGATACAGCGGGTCGATACGGTCGGCGTAGCCGAGCTCTTCGAGCAGCGCCACGGCGCGCTCGGCGCCGCGGGTGCCCAGTTCGCCGGAGCGCGCCGACAGCGCGGCGATGACCTCCGGCCCCGGATAACGGCGGATCAGCGGCACCGCCAGCTCGCTGGCCCAGCTGAGGCAGGCGACGCGGCGACCGCCGAAGCGCGCGATCAGCGGCAGTAGCATGCGATCGTGATGCGCCAGCATCGCTTCGGACTCGGCGCGCGACTGCCGCATCGTGCGCTCTGTGAAGTCCACGATGTCCGTGAACATCACGGTCAAGTTTTCGGTCCGCGCCATCGCCTGCCACCGGGTTCAGCGGCAAACTGTATCGCTGTCGGCGGCGCGTTGCTCCCCCGGTTTACGGGGTATGCGACCGGCGCGCCGCAATTCGGGACCGGCGGCGGGAACCGCTCAGGCATTGTGTCTGAGGATGCGCTCTTTCTGGCGCTGCCAGTCGCGCTCCTTGATGTCGGCGCGCTTGTCGTGCTGCTTCTTGCCTTTCGCGAGGCCGACCTCCAGCTTGGCGCGGCCGTGTGTCCAGTGCAGGTCGAGCGGCACCAGCGTGTAGCCGGCACGCTCGACCTTGCCGATCAGCGACGACAGCTCGCGGCCCTGCAGGAGCAGCTTGCGGGTGCGCACGGCGTCGGCGATCTCGTGCGTCGACGTCTGCTTGAGCGGAGTGAAGTGCGCGCCGATCAGAAACGCCTCCCCGTTCTTCAGCACGACGTAGGCCTCGGTGATCTGCGCGCGGCCGGCGCGCAGGCTCTTGACCTCCCAGCCCTTGAGCACGAGGCCGGCTTCGTAGCGGTCCTCGATGTGGTAATCGTGGCGCGCGCGCCGGTTCACGGCGATCGTGCACGACTGTTCCTGCTTTCCGTCTTGCCGGCTCATCGCA
>JBFMCQ010000185.1:0-1970 GCA_040754295.1 Pseudomonadota bacterium
CCGGTTCTGTTTCGCCTATATCTCGCCCGGAAATGGCTCGACGAGGGCACGGTCACCGCCAGTGATCCTGCCCCAATCCAGCGTATGAGGGCAGTATTGGCGCTCGATGATGCCTGCGAACTTGTCCTTCTCACTCTCCTGCCACTCTTGCAGGAACGGCCGAAGCGCGACGCCTCGCTGACGGAGTATCTACTTCAGCTTGCACAGAAAAGGCGCGACCTCGCGTCGCACGCCGGCCCCTTAGAGCGGCTGCGACGACTGCGGGACCGGGTTAAGCACGATGGGATCGTCCCGTCCTCCGAGGATACGCGCCGCCTAGGAGTCTGTCCCGGTAATCACGTTTAGTGCCCGGGAGCATGGGTGGCCGGTGATAATGCGCGCATGGCGAAAACGTTCCGGCCGTTCGACCGCGATCAGATGCTGCTGCTGCCGCCCTCGCTGCAGGACTGGATTGCCGAGGACCACCTGGCGCGCTTCATCGCCGACGTCGTCGAGACGATGGACCTCAGTGCGATCGAGGACACCTATACGGAGGAGCGCGGGTATCCGCCGTACGACCCGCGCATGATGACGAGCGTGCTGCTCTACGCGTACTGCACGGGGACGTACTCGTCCCGCAAGATCGCGGGCAAGCTGGCGGACAGCGTGGCGTTCCGCTTCCTCGCCGCGGGCAACCAGCCCGACTTTCGGACGATCAGCGCCTTTCGTCAGCGCCATGGCGCCGCCCTCGCCGCCCTGTTTACGCAGGTGTTGCGTCTGTGTCGGAAGGCCGGCCTCGTCAAGCTCGGGCAGGTGGCCATCGACGGCACGAAGATCAAAGCCAACGCCTCCAAGCACAAGGCGATGAGCTATGGGCGGATGAAGCAGGCCGAAGCGGCGTTGAGCGCCGAAGTGGCCGAACTGCTGCGCCGCGCCGAGGCGGCGGATCGGGACGAGGACCAGCGGTACGGGGCGGATCGCCGCGGGGACGAACTGCCGGCGGAGCTGGCGCGGCGAGAAAGTCGCCTGCGGAAGATTCGGGAAGCCAAGGCGGCGCTCGAAGCGGAAGCGCGCGCGCAGGCCGCCGCCGCGGGCCAGCCGCCCGCGGACGTCACGCCCCCGGACAAGGCGCAGCGGAACTTCACCGATCCCGAGGCGAAGATCCAGAAGACGAGTGATGGCTTCATCCAGGGCTACAACGCCCAGCTTGCGGTCGATGCGGCCGCGCAGATCATCGTCGCTCAGCACGTGACTGCCGCGGCCCCCGACGTCCACCAGCTGGTGCCGCTAGTGAGCGCGATCACCGAAGGGCTGCATCGCAAACCGGCGCAGGTCCTTGCCGACGCCGGGTACTGGGCCGAGAGCAATGTGCAGGCCCTGGAGCGCACGGGGATCGAGCCCTTCATCGCCACCGGCCGGCGCAAGCATGGCGAGTCGGCACCAACGGCGCCCCGCGGTCGACGTCCGGCGGGGCTCAGCGTCAAGGAGCGGATGCAGCGCACGCTGGCGACGCTGCGTGGCCACGCGATCTACGCCCGTCGCAAGGCGATCGCCGAACCGGTCATCGGGCAGATCAAACATGCGCGTGGCTTTCGCCAGTTCTTGCGACGCGGCGTCCGACGCGTCGGTGAAGAATGGGCGCTGGTGTGCCTGAGCCATAACCTTCTGAAGCTCTATGCAGCGAGGGTCAGCACATGAGCTCACCAGTGCGGCGCGCTGCGCTCGCGATCGCGACGGGCGGCGATCTGCCCCGCCGTGTCGCGACGTTTCGTCCCGCCAGACCGCGATCTCGACGTCTTTGCCAATGATCCCGCCGACCATAGTTCCGTCACGTCCCGTTACCGGGACAGACTCCTAGCGGCCAAGCCCCCCGGCGCTGCGCCACCTCGCACGATCTCCGCGGCCCGGGCGTGCCGCCCCGCGTGACGTGGCCGAGCGCCGAGTCGCCGGCAGTGCGTTGATCAACGGCGCGCTCACGCGGACAAGCTGTG
>JBFMCQ010000186.1:0-1835 GCA_040754295.1 Pseudomonadota bacterium
GGCCTGGACCAGCGGCCGACCGTCGACGCGTACGTCGCGGACCGCCTGCATCAGCCGCATCGGGATGAAGCCCTCCTGCCACTGGTTCAAGGGCAGGTCGACACGCGGGCCGAGGCCGAGGTCCATGCCGATCATCAGCGCCGGCATCGGCGCCATCAGGCGCAGCACTTCGCTGCGATACGTCCCGCTGCCGGCGCGCGACGCCAGCTCAGCGCGCAGCGCACCGGCCAACGTGCGATCGAGCGCGTCGCGCACGCGCGTCGAGCAGTTGGCGAGGAAGTAGTCGTAGCGGTACTCGGCGTTTTCCGGCAGCGCGTTCCAGGCGAGAAACCGCGCGAGCGCGCGGCTCTGCGCGGCGTCGAAGGCCAGCAACTGCTCGACCGCCCAGCGCCCCTCGGCGGCGTACTGACGCAGCGTCCAGTCGAGCGGCGCCACGTCGAGCCGGTAGACCATGCGGCCGCGCGCGAAGTTGAGGAAGAAGTTCTTCTGGCGGAAGTCGAAGATGCCGTAGTTGTAGACCTGCGCCCGCGCGCCGTCGCGCACGACGAGTGCGTTGTGGCCGAAGCGCTGCCAGTAGATCTCGCCGGGTGCGAAGGTCAGCAGACTGATCTGCGGTGCAGTGGAGCCGGCCGCGAGCGCCGGCATCGCCGGCACGACGAGCGCCAGCCAGACGAGAAGGGCGCGCACGTCAGCTGGGAGACACCGTGACCTGGAACAGATAGACGCGACGGCTGTCCGCGCGCTGCACGTTGAAGTTGAAGCTGTCGATACGCACGCTCTCGCCGCGCTTGGGCATGTGCCCGAAGCGGTGCATGACCAGACCGCCGACCGTGTCGAACTCCTCGTCCGGAAATGCAGTGCCGAAGTAGGCGTTGAAGTCCTCGATCGGCGTCAGCGCGTTGACCAGATAGCGACGCTCGTCCTGGCGCAGGATCGGCGCGCTTTCGGCCTCGTCGTATTCGTCGTCGATCTCGCCGACGATCTGTTCGAGCACGTCCTCGATCGTCACCAGTCCGGCCACACCGCCGTACTCGTCGACGACCAGCGCCATGTGGTTGCGGCCGCGGCGGAAGTCCTTGAGCAGCACGTTGAGGCGCTTGGACTCCGGCACGAACACCGCCGGGCGCATCAGCCGGCGCATCTCGAAGGTCGCCGGATCGAAGCCCGGCACGCCCGAGCTGAACTTGAGCAGATCCTTCGCCAGCAGGATGCCGACGACCTCGTCCTTCGACTCACCGATGACCGGGAAGCGCGAATGCCCGGACTCGACGACGACCGGGACGATCCGGTCGAGCGACCACGCCTGATCGACGACGACCATCTGCGCACGCGGCACCATGACGTCGCGCACCTGCGTTTCCGAGGTCTGCAGAATGCCCTCGAACATCGCCAGCGCATCGGCGTCCATGAGCTCCGCGGCGCGCGCCTCGCGCAGCAGCTCGACCAGATCCTCGCGCGTGCGCGGACCGCCGGCGAGGCGCTGCGTGACGCGCCGCCACCACTGCGACAGACCGGTATCTTCGTGCCGCTGACTGCTGTCTTGTTGGTTCATCGATACGGGTCGGAAAACCCCAGCTTGCCCAGAATCCGGATCTCGCGCGCTTCCATGCGCTGCGCGTCGTCCTCGCGCTCGTGATCGTAGCCGCGCAGATGCAGACAACCGTGGACGACCATGTGCGCCCAGTGCGCGCGCGGCGGCTTACCCTGCTCGGCGGCTTCGCGCGCCACCACCGGCGCGCAGATCACCAGATCACCCAGGATCCGATCCGTCGCAGCGCGGCGGCTCGCGCCCCGCTGCGGACGGGACAGGGGGGGGCCGCCGGCAGAGCCGGCGG
>JBFMCQ010000187.1:0-1830 GCA_040754295.1 Pseudomonadota bacterium
TGGAAACGCCACCGGTCGAAGCGGCGGAACGCATGCGCCGCTGGTTGAAGTTTGATCTGGACGCACGCAGGGAATGCAGAACCTGGGAAGAAGCGCTGCGCCAGTTCATCGGCCAGGCCGACGAGGCGGGCGTCATGGTGATGTGCAGCGGCGTGGTGGGCAGCAACAACCGACGTGCCCTGAACCCGCGGGAGTTTCGCGGCTTCGCGCTGTCTGACCCACTGGCGCCGCTGGTGTTCGTCAACGGCGCGGACACGAGGGCCGCACAGATGTTCACGCTGGCCCACGAGCTGGCCCATCTTTGGCTCGGCCAATCGGCGCTCTCGGATGCCGACGTTCCGATCGCTCAAGGGAACCGGGTCGAGCGCTGGTGCAACCAGGTTGCGGCGGAACTACTTGTCCCCATGGCCGTGTTCGAGGCTGCCATGGTGCGGGGCGAAGATATTGATGCGTCGTTACGCCGATTGGCTCGCCAGTTCAAGGTCAGCACCCTGGTTATCCTGCGCCGGCTTCTCGACGCCAGGCGTATGCCAACGGACGAGTTCTGGCAGCGCTATCGGGCCGAGGTGGAACGGCTGATCGCTCTTCAGCAGGCGGGCAGTGGCGGAAACTTTTATCTTTCGCAGGCGGCGCGGGTGAGCAAGAGGTTTGCCCGTGCGTTGGTGGAAAGTGCCCTGGAAGGCAATACGCTCTACCGCGACGCGATGCGGATGGTCGGCGTCGCCCGAGTCGAAACGTTCCACGAACTCGGGCGCAGTGTGGGGGTACCCGTCTGAATGGCCTACCTGCTCGACGCCAACGTGCTTATCCAGGCCAACCGCTTCCATTACGCATTCGACATTTGCCCGGGATTCTGGGACTGGATCGAAGCGCAACATGCGGGCGGAAAAGTACTGAGCGTGGCCCAGGTCGGGCGTGAACTCGGCGCCGGCAACGACCGGCTGGCCGATTGGGCCGCAGAACGCGGCGCCTTGTTCCCTGAGCCCGATGCAGCGACCGTCCGGTCGATGGCAGCCGTGTCGCAGTGGGTGACGCAACAGGGCTACGAGCCTGCTGCCATCAACACGTTTCTGCAGGTTGCCGACTACTACCTGGTGGCGACGGCTCATGCGCACGGACATACTGTCGTAACGCAGGAAAAGCCGGACGGTGCGCTGAGAAGAGTGAAGATTCCCAACGTCTGTGTGGGACTTGGGATTCGGTTCATGAATCCGTTCGAGATGCTGAGGCTGGAGCGGGCTCGCTTCGTGCTCGGCGCAGCAGGCGCCGGTGGAGCGAGATAGCGATGCAGTTCCGCATCGCCGATACGTTCACAGACAGCCTCGCTCGGCTCACCGGCGACGAGCAGAAGGCTGTCAAGACGACGGCGTTCGATCTTCAGACAAATCCTGCGCACCCGTCCCTGAGTTTCCACAAGCTCGACCGGGCGAAGGATAAGCACTTCTGGTCGGTGCGCGTCAGCAGCGACATCCGGATCATCGTCCACCGCACGGAGTCGAGCCTGCTGCTGTGCTACGTAGACCATCACGACAAGGCGTATCACTGGGCCGAGCGGCGCAAGCTGGAGACTCACCCGACAACCGGCGCCGCGCAGCTGGTCGAGATTCGCGAGCGTGTCCAAGAGATCACGATCCCGAAATACGTCGAGGTCGAGCAACCCGTGCCTGCCGCGGCCAAGCCGCCGCTGTTCCTCGGCATAGCGGAGTGCGTATTCCGACGCTAATCGGCCACTGATTCCGAGCCAAATCGGCCACCCGTTCCGACGCAAATCGGCCGCCCATTCCGAGGCAAATCGGCCACGCCTGTAGGTGCTGTGACGCGGGACCACCC
>JBFMCQ010000188.1:0-1668 GCA_040754295.1 Pseudomonadota bacterium
CATCGCGATGCGTTGCATGGACTTGGTCTCCGGTCTGCGCAAACCCGCGCGTTGCAGCGGCTACAGCAGTCCTCGTGCCAGCGCGGAGAAGTGGCGCCGGTGCAACTGGGGAAGCGCTTCTCTTCGTTCCTCCCGCAGCGCCGTCGTAGGCGGCCGCAAATCGAGCGATTTGCAGGAAGCGGCGCCACCGCCGACCGCAGGCTGCGGTGGAAGCGGCATCTGCAGGCATGGTCCTTCCTGCGCCGCGCCGCTCGTACAATGCGCCCGATGGAGCGCTGGCCCGACCTTCTCCGCAGTCTCGACGTCACGCTGTTCACCGCCGGCGACACCCCGGTGACGGTGGGCACGCTGCTGGGCGTGCTGCTCGCGGTGCTCGCGCTGCTCGTCGGCGCGCGCTGGATGCGCCGGCGGCTGCTCGCGCGCGCGCTCGCGCACAGCCCGCTCGATCCGGGCACGCGGCAGACCGTCGCGGCGCTGGTCTACTACATGACCGTCGTGATCGGGCTCGCGGCAATCATGCAGAACGCTGGTCTGAAGCTCAGCGCGTTCAGCCTGCTCGCCGGAGCGGTGGGCGTCGGCGTCGGCTTTGGCCTGCAGAACATCATCAGCAACTTCATCAGCGGCCTGATCGTGATGGTCGAGCGTCCGGTGCGCATCGGCGACCGCATCGAAATCGGCGGCATGGAAGGCGACGTGGTCTCGATCAACGCACGCAGCACCGTGCTGCGCACCAGCCGCGGCGCGGCGCTGATCGTGCCCAACCAGAAGTTCATCACCGAATACGTGCGCAACTGGGCGCTGCCCGACGGCAGCAGCTCGATCCAGTGCTCACTCAGGCTGGCGCGCGATCAGGACCTCGGCGTCGCGCAGGCGCTGATTCTCGACGTCGCCCGCGAGCTCGGCGATACGGCGCTCGCGCCGATCCTCTACTGCACCGCAGTCGATGCCGGCGGCATCGGCTTCGAGCTGCAGCTGTGGGTGCGCGCCGGCACACAGCTGCGCGCGCAGGCGCAGAGCCGCCTGCTGCTCGAGCTGCACCGCCGGCTGCACGAGCGCGGCGTGCGGCTGGCCTGACGCTTCAGGGGATCGCCGTGCCGTTTACGCGCGCGAGCGCCGCCGCCGCGGCGGCGTGGTCGATCAGGCCGCCGCCGGACACCACCGCCGCCGCGGACCCGGCCATGCCCGACTGCGTCTGGCGGTCCAGCGGTGCGATGCGGCCGCGCATCCTGCCGGCGGCGTCGGGGTGCTCGTGCAGCGGCCGTTGATGCGGCCGGAGGTCTGGATCGGGCATCGCGTCTACTCCGGTTCGCGGCTGCCGGGCGCCGACGGCGATCCCGCCGCGTCCTCCTGGCGCAGCAGGCCGCGGTCCTCAGGCCCCGGCGCGGTACTGGTCGCGCAGGCCGCGCACGCTGTCGTGGTTGCGCAGCACGCCGTGGTACTGGCGCTCGAGCAGCGAGCGCACGTCGGTCGGCAGGGGCGCCTGCAGCGCGCGCGTGTAGGCCGCCTTGGCGACGTCCTCGCCGCGCTCGACTTCCTCGAGCACCGCGACGTTGTTGTCGCCCGCTGCCGCACGCGCCCTGACCCAGCCGCGATGTGCCGCGCCGGCGATGCTGCCGGACTCGGCCGGCTCGCCGCCGAAACTGCGCACCAGCTGCTGCAGCTCGCGGA
>JBFMCQ010000189.1:0-1654 GCA_040754295.1 Pseudomonadota bacterium
ACGCCAGCGAACTTGTCGCTGCCTGGCCGCGCGCGATCTCGCCCCCATAAAGGGGAGCGCCGCGGGACGAGCACATTGGGGCGAAGTGAGGCGAGGCGGGCTGTTGAGCCGCGGCGCGGACGGCGTCAGGACCAAAAAGGGGACAGACTTATTCTTCTCCTCAAACCAATGTAGCCTTCCGCTGCGATATCCGTTGAAAGGGGCGCCATGCCTCGCGTTGGGCGACTGGTCGTTGAGGGTTATCCGCACCACGTGGTGCAGCGCGGGCACAACCGGCAGGTGGTGTTTGCGGGGGCGGAGGACTTCGTGCGCTACTTGGGCGATCTTCGGGAGCTCAAGGACGCCTTCGGCATCCGGGTATACGGCTACTGCCTGATGACGAATCACGTGCACCCTGCTGGGGCCGCGCGAGAGCCGGTTGGCGCTGGGCTCGTTCATGAAGGCGCTGGCCGGCCGCGCGACGCGGTACCGCAACCGTCTCGAGGGGCGATCAGGAACCCTCTGGGAAAGTCGCTACAAGTCGAGCCTGGTCCAGGCCGACGCCTACCTGCTGGCCTGCTGCCGGTATATCGAGCTGAACCCGGTGTGGAGCGGCATGGTGGCCAGGCCGGAGGATGCCGGCCGTGCACTGGTCGCGCGCTTGGGTAAAGGCGGGTAGCTTACGGGTAGCCCTATTTCTGTGTGAACGGATCATGGATTCGACAGTCGAAGGGGCGGAAATCCTGTACGTTGCGTGTTGCGACTGTGAGGTTGTGCACGGCGGCGGTCGCTGCGATCAGGCTGTCTTGAAACGACCGCGTGACGGGTGCGTGCCAGGCGGACGCGGTGAGCGCGATGTCCTGCGTCACCGGCAGGATGCGCCCCCGGAAGGCCGGCAGGAGTCTTTCCGTCATCCATCGACGAAGGACTGAGCCTTGCGCCTTGTTGCGTCGCTCCTTCTGCAACACGCCGATCTCGATTTCATGCAGCGAGATCACCGACAAGTAGAGATCGCCGGCGTTCAACTCGGATGACCAGCGAGCGACCGCTTTGTTGGCTTTGCCGCTCCCGACTTTGCGGAGTTCCGATACGACGTTGGTGTCGAGCAGATAGCGTTCCATTAGAGCTTCGCCGCGCGCGGTCTGTCCTTGCGGGCGGGTAGCGCCAATTTGATGTCCTCGGCACCGGGAAGGTGCAGAAGATCGCCGATTGTTTGTTGCCGGCCGACGATCCGAAGCCATTCGTGCTGGAGACCTGCCATGCGCCTCACCGTCAAGAGCCAGGTGACCATCCCTCGGCATGTGCGTCGCGAGCTGGGGATCGGGCCGGGGAGCGAAGTCGAGTTCGTTGTCAGGGGCAAAACTGTGGAGCTGCGGCCGGCGCTGTCGAAGGAGGATGTCGGCCGTACACTGGTCGCACGCCTGCGCGGCGCCTTGAAGCGGCCGCGCTACAGCACTGCCGAAATCATGGCGCTGACCCGAGGTGAGAATTGAATCGGGTGCTGGTGGACGGTAACGTCCGATCGATCTGCTCGCGGACGATCCGGTTGGGGGGCTGGGCCGCCTCCACGATCACGGCGCTCAAGCCGGTTTCCGACCTGATCATCAAAGGGGAGTGCCGGCGGACAAGCACATCGGGACGAAGTGAGGCGAGGCGGGCTGTTGAGCCGCGGCGC
>JBFMCQ010000190.1:0-1643 GCA_040754295.1 Pseudomonadota bacterium
CGCCGCGCGGCGCTATGCGGTGAAGCCGATCTTCTTGTGCGAACCGTCGCAGAACGGCTTGTTGGCGGACTGTCCGCAGCGGCACAGCCACGTCTCGGTCCCGCAGTAGACGGGCTTGTCGTCGGCACCGACGAGCGTCAGCGGGCCCGTCACGTGCAGCGGACCGTTGGCCGTTGCGGTGACCGTCACGGGCCCCGGCGCAAGCTCGACGACCGCGCACGGCGCGGCGATGCCGTCGTGCGCGAAGCCGACCTTCTTGTGCGTGCCGTCGCAGAACGGCTTGTTGGCGGACTGTCCGCAGCGGCACAGCCAGGTCTTGTCGCCTTCGTACAGCACCGCGCCCGCGGCGCTCTTGACGATCACCTGTCCGCTGATCGACAGCGAACCCTGCGCGTTGAGCTTGCCCGTGTTGCTCATGCGAGTCCTCCCAGACAGACGTACTTATTGACAATCCGATAAATGGGTGACGGATCACAGTGCGAGTTCAGCTTGCTGCCAGAACGCGCGAATAAGTTTCGGCCGACGTTGCATCGATTTGAGGCGACGTCGCGCGAAGTCGCTGACCTGCGCGAGATGGGTCGGGCACAGGTTGGCGATCTCGTGCTTCTTCAGGTAGGCCCAGATCGCCTCGACCGGATTCAGTTCGGGGGCGTAGGGTGGCAGGAAGCTGATCGCGATGCGGCCGTTTTGCTGTTCGAGCCAATCGCGCACGCGTCGGCTTTTGTGGGCGCCCACACCGTCCCAGACGATCAGCAGCTTGCGCCGGATCTGCCGCTTGAGCGCGGCGAGGAACTCGATGATCTGTTCGCTCCTGACCGCGCCGTCGACGAAGCGGAAGTAAAAGCGCCACCAGGAAAGGCCGGCAATGGCCGACATCTGTTTCCAGGTGAAGCTTTGCTGGATGACCGGGGTGCGCCCGCGCAGGCCCCAGGTGCGCGTCACGGGGCACTTCTCCGACAGCCCCGACTCGTCGATGAAGACGATGGTTCGCCCTTGGCGTTTGGCGTTTTTTTTAGCGCCGGCCACGTCTTGCGCTTCCAGGTGGCGATCGCCTGCTCGTTGCGCTGCAGTGCCCGCTTCTGTGGCCTCTGCGGCGAGAACCCGAGGCCGCGCAGCAGCTCCCAGCAGCCGGTGTTGCTGTACGCGATGCCGAACTGCCGCTTGATCAGTACCCGCACCCGTTTGACCGTCCACAGCTCGGTCGGAAAGCCGGCGTGCAGCGCGCCTTTGAGCAGCGCTTCGCGCAGCCTCGCGCATTGGGCGGCATCGAGTCGCCGCGGTCGCCCCAGCCGCTTGCCCTTGAGCTTGCCGACGGCACCGTTGACCGCTGCCAACTGCTGCGCCCACCGGCTGACCGATTGCCGCGAAACCCCGAGCCGACGCGCCACTTCCGCCTGCGGCACCTTCCGTTTGAGCAGGCGTGCCCCCTCGATGCGGCGCGCCTCGATCGCTTCCAAGTCCCGTTTCGTCGCCATGCGTCGCCCTCGACAGATGACCTGTCGACTCAACGCACAAGGGTACGCAACGGTTGTCACGCATTTATCGGATTCTCAATAGAACACCCTTCGGGCGGAGAGAAGCGTCATGCACATGACAAGCAACAGGATCCTCGCGGCGGCGGTCGCCGCTTCGCTGCTGCTCGC
>JBFMCQ010000191.1:0-1543 GCA_040754295.1 Pseudomonadota bacterium
GTCGAGGCCGACGTCGGCCAGGGCGCGCCTCGCACCGCGCTCGGCGGCGCGTGCGAGCAGCTCCTCGAATTCATCGCGCGGCATGACGACCATGCCGTCTTGCAGGGTGGGTGGGCTCATCGTTGGTTTCCGAAAACGAAGAACCCGCCGGGCGGCGGGTTCGGTGGATGATGGAAAGGGAAGCGATCAGACGGCGATGCCGGGGCTCCAGCCGGTCGCCTTGTAGACGGAGAGCACGCCCTCGTCCTCGACGAAGCAGGTCCAGCCGATCTTGGGGGCGTGGTACTCCCAAGCGCCCGCAACGCGCACCGCGATCTGGTCGGTGCGACCCGCCCAGGCGCCGGTGGCCGCTGCCGGGACGATGTAGCGATCGCCGTTCGCGGGGCTGGCCGGCGGTATCGCCAGGTCGCGGTCTTTGACCGACAGGCTGACGACGGCACCCAGCCGTTTCAGGTTGGCGTCCATGCCGGCACCCCAGCCGCTTTCGCCGAGTGTCCAGCCGTAATTGAGTCCAAGGTTCGGATCGGTGACTGCGGGCATCAGATGCCTCCGTAGTATTTGTCGTAGGAAAGTCCGTAGCCGGCGCGCTCGAACGCGACCGAGTGTTTCTGCAGGCTGATCACGCCCCAGCGGTTGGACTCGAGCTCGATGCGCAGCGCGGCGTTTGGGCGGCCGAGACTGGAGTCGGCGGTATCGTCGGCCAGGGTGTAGGTCTGGCTGGTACCGGTCAGGCCGCTGTAGGTGCGGCGCAGGCTGCCCGCTTCCCCGTAGATGCGCAGCGTGTAGGTCACGCCGGCTTCGGGGCCGATATTGCCGTTGGTCTGGGACACCAGGGTCACCGTCTGGCTAAGCCGATCCCGGTGCGCCCAGGAGATGACCAGATCGCCCTTGGCGACCGCCGGATAGGCCACGTTGTTGATCTTCACGTTGCCGGGCGGGTACGGCCGGTTTTGCCGGCGATTCATCGCCAGGGAATCGGTCGGAGCCGATGCCAGCGCCAGCGTACCCTTGCCCGTGACCGTCAGGAGGCGTGCGTTCACCGTTTCGCCGGCGGCGTACTCGGTCGGGTCGACCCCTTGGAAACCGTCCGCGAACCAGATCCGGCTGCCGCTCGCATGGGCCACCGGCACGGTATCGAGCACGCCGCGATTCACTGTCAGGCTCTTGGTCGTCGTGTTGATCGCGGTGACGGCCACCACCTCGTCATCGAGGTAGGCGTACCCGCCGACGGTGATCAGGTCGATGTCGGTCTGGGCGTTGTAAGTGATCGTGCTGGTCACTGCCTGGCCGACATCTACCGCGAGCACGGCATGGGGGCAGAACTCCCCCTGGCCTCTCAGGTTGTAGGTCGAGGCCGAGCTGGTCTTGCTGTACAGGTCGTAGTTGAGCGCCCCGGATGCCGGGCGCCCGCCAAGGGTGCGTATTCCGACGCTAATCGGCCACTGATTCCGAGCCAAATCGGCCACCCGTTCCGACGCAAATCGGCCGCCCATTCCGAGGCAAATCGGCCACGCCTGTAGGTGCTGTGACGCGGGACCACCCG